>JBDTOO010000033.1:0-37401 GCA_039933215.1 Acidobacteriota bacterium | reverse complement strand
TCACCGTCTACAACCACCTGGACGTCCAGCCCGCCGACGGGCCCGACTGGAAGACGAAGCCGTTCGAGTTCGTCAAGAAAGGCGACCGTTATTTCGGACGCGGGACGACGGACGACAAAGGCCCGGCGGTCACGGCCCTCTTCGGTGCCAGGTACGCCGTCTCGCAGGGAGTCGCCGCGAACATCCACTTTCTCTGGGAGCTCGAGGAGGAGATCGGCAGCCCCCACTTCGAATCGACGATCCGCGCGCAGGCGAAGGAGCTGGCGACGGACTCCGTGGTCGTGTCCGACACCGTGTGGGTGTCCCGGGCCCGTCCCGCGCAGCCGGCCGGATTGCGCGGTCTCCAGGGTTTCCGGTTCGACCTCCAGACCGGAGAGACCGACCAGCATTCCGGCACCGCGGGCGGAGCCGCGCGCAATCCCGTGACCGAGATGTGCCAGCTGATCTCCGAATGCGTCGACGGCATGACCGGCAAGGTGAAGATCCCCGGCTTCTATTCGGACGTCGTCCCCCCGACGAAGAAGGAGCTGCAGGACCTCGCCGGCTGCGGGTTCACCGTCTCCGGCTTCAAGCGCGACCACCTCTTCAAGAAGCTCCGCACCGACGACGCGCTCGACGTGATGAAACGGATCTGGATGATGCCGACTTTCGAGGTCCACGGGATCGCGGGCGGCTACCAGGGGCCGGGAGTCAAGACGATCATCCCGCCCAAGGCGACGGCCATCGTCTCGTGCCGCCTCGTCCCGAACATGAACCCGAAGAAGATCGTGCGGCTCGTCCAGGAGTTCGTCAAGGCGAAGAACCCCGACGTGAAGGTGTCGGCCGAGCACGAGCTGCCGGCCTACCAGGGAAAGACGACGGGTCCCTACGCCGACGCCATCCGCTCCTCGATCCGGCTCGCCTTCGGGAAGGAACCGGTCTTCGTCCGCGAGGGCGGCTCCATCGGAGCGGTGCTCTCGATGGAAAAGGTCCTGAAGGCGCCGGTATTCTTCCTCGGCCTCTCCCTCCCCGAGCACGGTTACCACGCGCCGAACGAGAACTTCGACTGGGCCCAGGCCAGAGGCGGCATCGCCGCCTTTGCCAGCTACTTCCAGCAGATCGCCGAGCTGAAGGCTTAGGAATCCAAGTCCTCATCCCCCGCGCACCGGGGGGAGAGGGCCGGTGAGGGGGGCGGCGCTTCGAGCCGGACTCTGACTCGATAGAAGGGCTCAATCCGCCTGCCGCGTCGAGCCGCATTCCGACTCGATCGAGAAAGACGAACCAGGCCCTCGCTCGACGGACACGCTCACTCGGCCTGGCTCGTCGAGCCGCACTTCGACTCGATCGAGAGAGACCCCCTCACCCTGACCCTCTCCCCCGAGTCCGGGGGAGAGGGGAAAGGCTCGAACTTCGTCGAGGATGCGGAGAGGTCGCTACTCCCCGTGAAAGCCGAGGAGCTTGCGGAAGAAGCCGCGCCGGTGCGGCTCGTGCTGGAGGAGGAGCTGTTCGAGCTCGCCCCGGTCGAAGAAGAGGCCTTCGCACGTCGGACACCGATCGATCTCGACGTCCTGGATGCGGTCGGCGGTCATCTGGCTGCCGCACTTGGGACAGGCGAGCGGGCGCGTGGCCTGCTTCGGCGCGGACGCAGCGGCCTGGCGGGCGGAGGCCTCGTCGCGGCGGCGCCTCGCCGCGGCGATGAGCTCGGCCTCGTGCGCGCGGAACCATCCGTCCTCGCGCTCGTGGCGGATCGATTCGGTGTCCCAGTGGCTTCCGTCGGATTTTTCGGGGCTCATGGGAAGACGCTAACAGGTTTGGCGGGCGCATGGCCAGCGCGGGTTGCCGAGCCAGGCGGCGTCAACGCAGGGCGTCCTCGAGCGCGGCGGAGGCGTCGGTCTTCCCGTCGCGGTATTTCACGATCACCGGTGTCTGCAGCGAGAGCCCCCAGTCCTTGCCGGGGCCTTCGCGGATCGCGCGGGCTCCGGGGACGACCACGGCGCCGGCGGGGATCTCGAGGGGTGCCCCCGGCGCCGCCCGATAGATCAGCCCGCGGACCAGGTCGTACACCGGCGTCGCTCCCGTCAGGATGACGCCCGCGGCGAGCACGGCGCGCTCCCGGACGATCGCTCCCTCGTAGATCCCGCAGTTGCCGCCGACGAGGACGTCGTCCTCGATCACGACCGGAAGCTGGCCGACGGGCTCGAGGACGCCGCCGATCTGGGCGGCGGCGGAGATGTGCACCCGTTCGCCGATCTGCGCGCAGGACCCGACGAGAGCGTGGGAATCGATCATCGCTCCGGCGCCGACCCAGGCGCCGACGTTGACGTAGGCGGGCGGCATGATCGTGACGCCGGGGCCGAGATAACAGCCGTCGCGCACCGCGGTCCCGCCGGGGACGATGCGCACGCCGGCGCGCTCGTCGAGGCGCTTCAGCGCCATCGTGTCCTTGTCGAAGAAGGGGAAGTCGGAGGCGGACAGGACCCGGATGAGCGAGCCGGTGCGAAATCCGAGGAGGATCCCGGTCTTCACCCATACATTCACGGCCCAGCGTCCGTCCTCCCCGCGCTCGGCGGCGCGCACGGAACCGTCGTTCAAGCCCGTCTTCAGCTCCTTCAGCAGCGCGCGGAGCGCGTCCCTGCCGAGCGAGCCCTGGTCCGCGGCGGCCGCTTCGATGCGCTCCGCGAGCGGAAGGTTCAACGCCGCGTCCCGGCGCGCCGGGGGAGGAGCTTCAGTCCGGAGAGCATCGTCTCGATGCGGCGGCGCGTCGTGTCGTGGACCGGCGCGAGAGGAAGCCGGACGGTCGCTCCGCACTTCTTCATCATGGCGAGCGCGGCCTTCGTCGGCCCGGGCGTCGATTCCCAGAGGTTCATCTCCATCAGCGGAAGCCAGCGCGACTGGAGCTTTCGGGCCTGGGCCCAGTCGCCGTCGCGGGCCGCGTGCACGAGAGCGGCCATCTCGCGGGGAATCTCGTTCGAAGCGACGGAGATCAACCCGCGCCCGCCGAGGGCCATGAGCGCGAGCGCCGTGGCGTCGTCGCCGGAGAAGACGGCGAAGTCGGACGGCACGCGCGTCATCAGGCGCGCGATCCGGCCGAAGTCCGTCGACGATTCCTTCAGACCCACGACGTTCGGGATCTCCGCCAGACGCAGGATCGTCTCGACCTCGAGGTCCGAGCCCGTCCGGGCCGGCACGTTGTAGACGAGGATCGGCAGGCGCGAAGCGTCGGAGATCGCCGAGTAGTGGCGGACCAGTCCTTCCGCCGTCGGCTGGTTGTACATCGGCGAGACGGAGAGAATTCCGTCGGCTCCGGCGGCCTCGGCGTCGCGCGCCCAGAAGACGGCCTTCGCGGTGTGATTGCCTCCGGCGCCCGCGACCACGGGCACCCGCCCTCGCGCGGCGAGGACGACCGACGCGGTCACGGCCTTGCGCTCGTCCCCTGACAGGGTGGCCGACTCGCCCGTCGTGCCGCACGGCACGAGGAAGTCCACGCCTTCGGCGATCTGCCAGTCGACGAGCCGCTCGATCGCTCCGAAATCGATGCGCCCGCGCTCGTCGAAAGGCGTGACGAGCGCCGTCCCGCAGCCGCTCCAGTCGACACGTCGGACAGGTTTCACCGGTTCACCACTCTATAGCCGGCGCCGGACACAGCCACAGGCCCCTCGATCGCTTTCCGATGACCGGGCCATCCGCTCGCCGCCGCCCGAAAAACCCTATGATGTTCGTTACGCCGTGAGCTCCCCCTCCGATTCCGCCGGACCGATTTGCCCGCGATGCGGACGGCGGATCGCGGCGTGGCGCCTCGAGCACTGCGTCTACTGCGGGGCCGTCTTTCCGCCCGACTTCCGGGTGGGCTACAAGGAGCCCGAGTCCCTGAAGTGGGTCGATCGCCCCCCCATCCCGAACGACGCGGCGCGGCAGCTCGAGATGCTCCGCGTCGTCGAGCTCGACCGCACCCGCAAGAAATCCCCAGCCTCCGTGTTCGGCCTGCTCTCCGTACCGATCTTCGCCGCCCTCTTCTTTTTCCTCTACCGGATCCTGTCGCGCTACTCCGCCTCGTCCGCGGTCCTCGTCCTGATCGCGGGGGGAGGCTTCCTCGCCTACCTGGTCTGGAACTTCCTGAAACCCTCCTCCTGAAATGAAAAACGGACGGACGAGAGAGCGATCACCGCTCCCCCGTCCGTCCGGGTCCCCGTTTGCCTTCGTGGAAGTGGGCCGGGGTTAGACGACGCGCCGGCCCTGGATGAGCCGGATGATCAACACCACGACCGCGATCACGAGCAGGATGTGGATGAATCCGCCGACCGTGTAGCCGGAGACGAGGCCCAAGAGCCAGAGAATCAGCAGGATCACAAAGATGGTCCAAAGCATGATGAGTTTCTCCTCCTCGTTTAGAAGTGGGCCAAGCGCCTCACTATCGGCCGACTGAGAGCGAAGGTCGTGCCAAGACCGAACGGCGCACGGCGTACCATGCCGGCGTGGATCTGGTCCTGAAGAACCCCTCCGAGCTCGCGGCCCGCCTGGAGCTGGCGCACGGGCAACGGCTGCTGCTGGTCGACGTCCCCGAGCCGCTGGCGGAACTCGCCGTGGAGGCCCGCCGCGGCCGCGGTGAGACGAGCCTGGCGGAAGGACGCCGGATCCGCTCGGTCAAGGATTCCTACGACGCGATCCTCGTCTGGCGGGAGGACCGGGTCGGCTCGCACGCGGTCCTGGACGCCCTGGTCAAACGCCTCGATCCGGGCGGCGTCCTGTGGGGCGTCGTCGCCCTGAGGAAAGTGATGGGACTCGCGACCCCCGCGGCGCACCGCCTCGAAGCGGGCGATCTCGATCGCGCCTTCGGTCCGAGCGGACTCGTTCGAGACCGCGAGGTCCGCGTCACCCCCTGGCACGTGGCGCACCGCTTCGCGAGGCCGGACCCGAAGAAGAAGAGCTGACCCGGACGGGATGACCCGATCCCGAGTCGCCGCCTACTCGACGTAGGGAAAGAACCGTCCCTCGACCAGGAAGAAGCGGCCGCTCGCGACCGTCAGCTGGCAGCGTGTCACTTCGATCGTCGAGTTCAGGGAGACGCCCGGCGCGGTCAGCGTGATCGGATACATCAACCCGACCTTCAGGGAGCCGTCGAACTCGAACTTGACCCCCGTCGTCGTGACGTCGATCACGCGGCGCGCCTTCTCCCACCTGATCTTGATTTCATACTCTTCCGGAGAGAGGCGGTGAGGCGGCCGCACGGAGCCGGAGCTTCGCGGGGCCTTCGGGATCGGGCGGGGCGGGTCGCTGTTCCTGTCCGTCATCTCGATTCGGGCTTCCTCCAAAGGGATCGAAAGTATTGCAGGTTCCGCGCCGGGACGAGGTCCCCTGTCAGCTCTTTCCCGCGAGCGACGTCGCGAGCCGGATGGCGGCTTCCATCCCCTGCTTCTCGCGGACACTCTTCACCCGGGCTTTTTCAGCGGGCTTCAGACCGCGCACGTAGCCCATGTACTTTCCCTGAAGCTTGCGGAGCGCGCGGACTCTGGGCGACATCTTCCGCCGGTGCGAAGCCGGGGCGGCGGCGGCCGGCGAAGAGGCGCGGCGGCCCCGGGTCTTTCCCGCCGGACGTCCACCGTCGGAGAGACTCTCGAGGGAGGCCAGCCGCTCCCGCAGAGACCGGATCTCTTCGACCCGATTGCGCAAGGCTTGATCGATATGCGCCGCACGGAGCTTGCCCTGCGACATGAGTGTGCGAAGCACATAGTGGGCTTCATCGGGAGTGATCTTCGTCATTGTGACCTCTGTTCATAGTGACGTCGCGCCGAACGGCGAGACGCGCGAGTTTACAACAGGGCCCCCGGGCACGCTCAGCGCCGCCGGGCGGCCGTTTTCCCCTTCGCGGCCGGCTTCTTCTTCGAGGCCGCCGCCGGGCGCTCGACTCTCGGCAGGAGCTCCTGGACGACCTCGGGTCGTATGGTCTTTCCCTCCGTCATCACGTAAGCCCTGTGGACCACGTTGCGCAGCTCGCGGACGTTGCCGGGCCACGAATAGGACTGGAGGAGCGCGATCGCGTTCGGCTCCCAGCCGGTGACTCCCGCCCGCTCCTGTTCCTCGATCAACTTCCGGAAGTGCTCCGCGAGAAGCGGGATGTCGTCCTGCCGCTCGGCCAGACTGGGCAGCGACAGAGGAAATACGTTCAGCCGGTAATAGAGGTCTTCGCGGAGCTTTCCTTCCCGGATCGCCTCGCGGGGATCGCGGTTCGTGGCCGAGACCAGGCGGACGTCGACTTTCAGCTCCTGGGATCCGCCGACCCGGCGAAGCGTCTTGTCCTCGAGGACACGAAGGAGCTTCACCTGGAGCTCGGCCCCCATCTCCGTGATCTCGTCGAGAAAAAGGGTGCCTCCCATCGCCTCTTCGAAGTAACCGAGGCGCCGCTTTTCGGCGCCGGTGAACGAGCCCCGCTCGTGCCCGAAGAGCTCGCTCTCGATCAGCGTCGGAGAGATCGCCCCGCAGTTGAAGGCGACGAAGGGTTTCCCCGCCCGGCGCGACAGGCGATGGATCGTGCGCGCGGCGACTTCCTTGCCGCTTCCGGAGGCGCCCGTGATGAGGACGGGCGCGCTCGACCGGGCGACGCGGCGGATCACGTCGAAGATCCGGGCCATGGCTTCGGATCGGCCGACGAGGTCTCCGAGCCTTCCCGTTTCCTGCAGCTCCGCGCGCAGGGTCTCGACTTCCGTCTCCAGCCGCCGCCGGTCGGCGAGGCGGTTGAAGACGACTTCGAGCTGCGCGGGCCGGAGCGGCTTCAGCAGATAGTCGAACGCGCCGGCGCGCAGCGCCTCGATGGCGTTGTCGATCGAGCCCTGTCCCGTGATGACGATCCCCTCCCGGTCGGGATCGCCCTCGCGCGCGAGGCGAAGGATCTCGATGCCATCTCCGTCGGGCAGGTGGATGTCGACGATCAGGATGCGGGGATCCATCTCTCCGATCGCCTTGGCGGCTTCCTTCGCGGTCCCCACGCAGTGGGGCTCGCCGCCCAGATCCTTGATCGATTCCTCGAGTCCTTTTCGCGTCGCGAGGTCGTCTTCGACGATGAGGACTCTCAAGATGAAACCTCCGGAAGATCGATGGTGGCAACGACGCGGCCGTCACTCTGCTCGAGCCGGACCGTGCCGCCGGCGTCCGCGGCCAGCAGTCTCGCGCGCGCGAGCCCCATTCCCCAGTTCTTTCCCGGCCGGGCAGACTTGGGAGAGAACAATCCGTCCACATTGTCGGGAAGCGCGCCCGGATTCTCGATCCGAACACGCAGCCGGGCCCCGTCGCGCTCCACCCGCAGGATGACAGCCGCGACTTCGGAAGCCTCGACGGCATTCACGACGAGCGATCCGATCGCCGCGGCGATCGCCTTCGGGTCGCCATGGACGCGGGAGCCGGTCTTCCCTTCGACCCGGACTCCGGGATGGGATTCCGCGGCGGCGCGGACGAGATCGTCGAGATCGAGGTCGCTCGACGGCTGCGGCTCCTCCAGGAGTAGGTCTCGCCCGAGGTCGAAGAGATCGAAGGCCTTGCCGAGCTCCGCCCGGGCGATCGTCAGCGACTCCGCCGGATCGCCCCCCCGCCGGGCCCGCCGGTCTGCGCCCTCGAGATGCAGGGAAACGGCCGAAAGGGGCGTCGCGAGGTCGTGAAAGAACCGGCGCAGAAACTCACGGCGGGCAGCGGCTATTCCGCTTCCATTGGTTTGAGACAAGGTGGGCATCCTCTTTGCTTGAGACAGTCGATTCCGAGCTTCGCATCGTATGACACTCTGACGTCGGACTGGAACGTGCTCGATGAGCAACAACGCGCCGGCAAAGCCGGTCAATCGCTCCCCCCTTCGCTCGCGGCTGCGGATCTATGCGGCCGTCGGGCTCGCCATCCTCGGCGCCTGGTTCTACTACACGGTCAACGCCGTGTTCGGCCTCTACAACACGACGCTCGCCATCCAGCGCAACGGGGAGCTGCGCCAGCAGGTGCAGGACGCGCAGACGAGTCTGAACGAGGCGGAGGAAGCGCTCTCCCGCTACACGACGACCGGCCAGGGATACGACCTCTCACGGCACCATTCGAGCCGCACGGTCCTCCGCGGCACGCTCGGGGCGATCCGGCGGCGCGCGACCACCGAAGGCATGCGCGGCCTGCTCGAGCGGGCGGAGGCGGAAGAGGTCGTCTACGCCCAGGCGGCGGAGCAGGCGATCGCGCGATTTTCACCGGAGAACCCGTCGGCAGCGAGGCTGCAGCACGACGACGTCGCCCGGCCGGCCGCGGAAAAGTTCCGGGAGCATCTTTCGGAGCTCGCCGAGAGCTTCGAGCGCACCGAGGCGTTCGCCGAAGAGCGCCTGAAGGACAACCGCGACGCCGCGGCGACCGCCCTGGGGATCCTCGCCATCCTGATGTTCCTCGGGATCATCTGGATCCTCTCCGACGTCAACCGCCGCATCGTCGCGCCGTGCGCGGCCGCGGCCGACGCTCTCGGAGCGCTGGTCGCCGACCGTCCGACTCCCCGCCTGCAGGACCAGTCGAACGACGAGATCGGGGATCTCGGCCGGAACTTCAATCGCGCCGCGGAGCTCTACGGCAAACGGGGCCTCGCCCTCGCCGACCTCGACATCCAGTCGTCCGTCAACGCCATCCTGACGGTCGCGGCGACGGTCAACGATCTATCGGGCTTCGGGTCATCCACCCTCGGGAAAATCCTCGAGGTGAGCGGGGCCGCCTCGGGGATCCTCTACCTTCCCGACCCCGATGGCGGCTTCCAACGAGCGGTCTCCGTCGGCGGGACCGAAGGGAACGAAGGGATCGGAAGGGATCAGGCGGAGCGCGCGGCCCGCGAACGGCGGCCCATCTTCCTTTCGGTCGATCCGCAGACTCCGACGATCGACGTCTTCGACGGACGGATGCTGCCCCACGAGTCCGCGCACATCCCCCTCGTGTACTTCGACCACGTCGTCGGAGTCCTCGCCCTGGCCGCGACGACGGCGTTCAGCGCCCGGAGCCGCAACGCCCTTTCGGTGATCGCTCCTTCGCTCGCCGTCGCTCTCGCCAACGCGGCCGCGAACGAGCGCGTCGCCGAGCAGTCGAGGCGGTTGACCGAACAGAACGAGCTGCTGGAGGAGCAGGGAAGCCGGATCGCTCGAACGGCGCAGGAGCTCCAGCACGCGAGCGCCTTGAAGGACCGCTTCCTCGCTTCGGTCTCTCACGAATTGCGCACGCCGATGACCGTCATCCTCGGGTTCACCGGCACGCTCCTGCGCGGCAACCAGGGATCGCTCAACGAGGCGCAGCGCGGAAGCCTCGAGCGCGTGCAGCGAAACGCCAAGCTTCTCCTCGGTCTCATCAACGACATCCTGGACATCTCGAAGATCGAGGCGGGCAAGGAGGAGATCCATCCGAAAGTCGTCTCGATTCCCGCCTTCCTGTCTCAGGTGGAGGCGGACTTCGGAGAGGCGGCGCGGCGCAAGGGAATCGACCTTTCGGTCTCGGCGGGGCCCGACCTCGAGGAGGTCACGACGGATCCCGCGAAGCTGACGCAGATCCTGACGAATCTCATCGGCAACGCCCTGAAGTTCACGGAGAAGGGCTCCATCCGCATCCGCGCGGACGCGCGAGGCGACGACCAGTGGTCCCTGTTGGTCTCGGACACGGGAATCGGGATCCCGGAGGACGAACAGGCGACGATCTTCGACGAGTTCCGCCAGGGAGAGGCGCCCGAGCATCTCGGCCGCGGCGGAACGGGACTCGGGCTCGCGATCGTCAGGAAGCTGGCGCTCTTTCTCGGCGGGACCATCTCTCTCGAGAGCGCGCGCGGCAAAGGCGCGCGATTCACGCTCCTCCTGCCGCGGGTGCTCCCGGGCGTGCCTCACTTGCCGAGCCGCATTCCGATGTCCGACCGGCCCGGAAAGCGAACCGTTCTGGTCGTCGACGACGACGAGGGCGTACGCCGGCTCCTCGCGGTGGAACTGGAGCCTTACGGTGTGCAGGTCCTCGAGGCGCGGGACGGTGAGGAAGGAATCCGGTTGGCGCGCGCACACCGGCCGGACGTCATCCTCCTGGACGTCCTCATGCCGAACCTGAACGGCTGGCAGGCCCTGAAGACGCTCAAGGACTCCCCCGAGACGCGCGGGATTCCCGTCGTCGTCTCGTCCGTCGTCGAGAATCGAACGTTCGGTTTCTCCCTCGGCGCCTTCGACTATCTCGTCAAGCCTCTCGCCCGCGCGGACCTCTTTCAGGTTCTTTCACGCGCGGGAGTGCTCGCGTCTCGCGGACACATTCTCATCGTCGACGACGAGGCAGACGTTCGAGCGCTGCTCGAACAGGAGCTCATCGCCGCGGGTTTTCGAACCCGATCCGTCCCCGGAGGCGCGGAAGCGCTCGCGGAGCTCGAGAGGGAACGTCCCTCGGCGGTCCTTCTCGACCTGATGATGCCTCCCCCGGACGGCTTCGAGGTGCTCTACCGCATCCGGGAGCGGCCGGACTGGGCCGGCGTGCCCGTGATCGTGGTGACCGCCAGAGACCTGACGGCCGAGGACTCCGCAAAGCTGAACGGGACGGTCAAGCGCATCCTGAAGAAGGGAACCGATCCGGGCGGGATCGTGCGCGAGGTGATGGCTGTGATCGGAGCTTCGAGGCCCGGGAACCGCATCTCCGCCGAGACCGCCGGAGCGCCGGCTTCCCGATGACCGCCGGCGTCGTCGATAATGCGGCCCGTATGGCCAGGATTCTCGTGGTCGAGGACTCGCCCGACATCCGCGAGCTCGTGCGGATGTTGCTCGAAGGCGCTGGCCACGAGGTCCTGACGGCTTCCGACGGGCAACAGGGAGTTCAACGGGCGCTCGACGCCCGGCCGGATCTCGTCCTGATGGATCTCTCGCTCCCCGTGCTGTCCGGCTGGGAAGCGACGCGTCAGATCAAGTCGCACCCCGAAACGTCCGGCATCCCGGTGGTCGCGGTCACCGCGCACGCCATGCAGGGAGATCGAGAGCGCGCCCTCGCGGCGGGTTGCGACGGCTTCCTCGCGAAGCCCATCGACGAAGACACCTTTGCGTCCCTCGTGGGTTCCTTCCTGAAGCTTCCGGGCGACCGCCCCTCGCCGCGGCTGACCGAGGCGCCCGCCGGCGAGCGAACCGGCCCGGCCCGCATCCTCGTCGTCGACGACCAGCAGGAGGTGGCTCACCTTCTGACCGCGGACCTCGAGGCCGACGGGCATCACGTCGTCGTCACCTCTTCGTCGGACGAGGCGCTGCGGGCGTTCCAGCAGAATCCGGTCTTCGATCTCGCCGTGGTCGACGTGATGCTCGGACGGGAGTCGGGTTACGAACTCACCTCGCGGCTGATCGCGAGCTCGCCCGAGTACCTGCCGGTTCTCCTTCTGACCGCGGGCTCGATCGATCGGGAGCGCGGCTACGCGGCGGGCGCCGACGACTTCATCGGCAAGCCCATCGAGAGCGCCGAGCTGCGGGCCCGCGCTCGCTCCCTCGTGCGGATCGGCCGGGCGATCCGCGAACAGGGCCGGACGATCCGCGAGCGATCCGAGGCGTACGAGAAGCTCGCGGAGCTCGACCGCCTGAAGTCGGACTTTCTCTCGACGGTTTCGCACGAGCTGCGGACTCCGCTGAACACCATCATTCTGTTGTCTCATCTGATCGAGCGGGAGGGCATCACGCCCGCGGACGCCGAACGGCGCGTGCATGACGTCCGGGTGATCCGGGACAGCGCCGAGACGCTCCTGCGGATGATCAACAACATCCTCGATCTCGCCAAGCTCGAGGCCGGCCAGAGAGACCTGCACCCGCAACGCGTCGAGATCACACCGTTCCTTCAAGAGACGACGAGCATCCTGGAGCCTCACGCAACCGAGAAGGGCATCTCGCTGACGCTCGAGATCGCGCCGGACACGCCGGCGACGGTGGGCCTCGACCGGGAGAAGCTTTCCCGCGTCCTGATCAATCTGCTGTCGAATGCCGTGAAGTTCACGAAGGAGGGAGGCGTCGTCCTGCGCGCCGCCCTCTGGCAGGGCAGCATCGCGTTCGAGGTCGAGGACACCGGCGTCGGCGTCCCCCCGCACCTGGTCGCCGCGGCGTTCGAGCCGTTCCGACAGATCCGCACGCGGACGTCCGAGGCGGCGCGCGGAACCGGCCTCGGCCTCTCGATCTCGAAGCAACTCGTCGAGCTCATGGGCGGCGATCTCCTCTTCGACAGCCGCGAGGGGAAGGGAACACGCGTGTCGTTCACGCTCCCGCAGCTGCCCTCGTCGCCCGCCGGCGAGCCGGCTGCTTCCGCGAGCCGATGGAAAAGCGGTCCCTCGCCGAGCGGCATCGACGCCGACGGGGAGGGCCGGCACGTTCTCATCGTGGAGGACGACGCCTCGTCCCGTTACGGACTGAAGAGCCTCCTGGAATCCGAGGGGTATCGGATCTCCGAGGCGGCCGACCTCGCCCAGGCGGACGAGCGCATCGACGCGGAAGTTCCGGAGGTCCTGGTCCTGGACATCACGCTTCCCGACGGGGACGGGGCGTCGTGGCTCGCCGCCCGCCAAAAGCGGGAGGCGACGCGCTTTCCCGTCATCGCCCTGACGGGCGTCACGGCCGACGAGGATCGCCGGCGGATCGAGCGCGCGGGAGTCTCCGCCGTCCTGCACAAGCCGGTCAACGTGCACCTCCTCTTCGACGCGCTGAAGGAATGCCTCGAGGGGTCGAAGACCGGGCCGCGCGGAAAGCTGAGCGTCGGCCCGGTCACGTGAGGTGAGAGGAAAGAGGAAAGAGGAAAGAGGAAAGAGAAGAGAGGGAAGAGGAGAGGGCGCCCCCGAAAAGCCCTCGGCCTTCAGCGCTTCAGGTCTTTCCCCGCGACGGTTCGCTCGGTCCCGATGTCCGGGGGCTTTCCGGTGACGAGCCCTCTCACCACCTCGAAGAGAACGACCGGCTCCGGGACGTCGTGCTTCATGAAGCGCGCGGAGGTGGCGTGGACGCCGATCAAGGCGATGCGCGGATCATCCGGCGTCCCCGCGCGAGGATCGGCGGGCGCGTCCATCGAGAACCACATCTTCCAATCCGGCCGGTAGAGCTCGCGGATCTTGTCCCGGTCCTGGGAAATCTCTGCGGTGCCGGCGATCGAGACCCACTCCCTCGTGCGGTCCTTGTAGTAGGTCAGGTTGACGTGCGGATCGTGGCGGATGTTCGCGATCTTGTCGGAGTCGATCGCCGCGGCGAACCAGAAGTCGGCGCCCCCGGAGCGCACCTGGTTGGCCATCGGCCGCGAGACGAGGTTGCCGTCCTCGCGGCGCGTGACCATCATGGCGACGTCGATGTCCTCGACGAGGTCGTAGAGCTTCGCAATGTCGTCGTCGGAGCGCTTTTCAGTCATCGATTCCTCCAGTCTGAAAAGGAGCAAGTCCCGGACCAAGGCCGTCGCCTTCGCTTCGCTGCGGCTCCCGCGACGCGAGGCTCCTCCCTTCGCGACGCTCGGGAGACTCCTCGCGTCGCGAGCGGATGGTGGAGCTCGTCGAAGAGTGAGTGGTACTTCATGTTCGGACCTAGGCCAGGACGTCGCGGCGGCGGAACACCAGGAAAGACACGGCGATCGCCGCGATCCCCCAGATCGCGAGCGTCACGACGGACGATTCGATCGTCATGCCGGGAATGGGGGGAGGCGCGCCGGTGTAGAAATCCGGCAGCGCGAGGTTCGTAGGGAAGAGATATTTCTGGAAGGCCCACGTCGGCGCGAACCACGGAAGGATGGTGCCGAGGATGAGCGCGGCGAACATCGTCCCCATCGACGAGGCGGTCGACCGCAGCAGGACCGACGTGAGAAACCCGATCGCCCCCACGATGGCTGTCGCGAACCACGCGAGCCCGAAGACCGCGATCGTGTCTTCCCACAGCGGAACGGCCCGCACCGTTGAGGTGTCGAACGTGCCGGCCGTCTGCCGGAACCCCGAGAGCACCGGAGCTCCCCACCCCGCATAGCCGTACGCGAAACCTCCGAATAGGTAGGCGACGCAGCCGCCCACGAGGACGGTCAGCCCGATCGCCAGAAAAAGCGCGGTGAGCTTCGACAACAGGACCCGGCTTCTCGAAACGGGCCGCGTCAGAAGCAGCTTGATCGTCCCCTGGGAAAACTCGGACGAAACGACGTCCGCCGCGAAGACGATGGCGAGCAGGGGCAGCAGCAGCCGGGCCGACGCGTTCGCGAAGCCTCGCGTGAAGAGCGGACCCGAGACGGCCTCCGGATCGACGTTGCGGTCGAGGTGGTACTGGAGCCGCGCGATCTCGAACTGCATCCAGTTCCGTTGGGAGTCGGGAACCCGCCCCTGCCGTCGGAGGAAGTCCCGCATCCTCGCGACGCGCTCCTGCGTCTCGATCCGCCACGGCTTCTTCGAACCGAATTTCTCGCGCCCCTGGCTCTGCGCGAACACGATGATCCCGATCAGGGCGACGAGGATCAGGAGAACGAGGCGGAACCGCCGGCGCTTCCAGAGCTTCAGCATCTCGTTTTCGACGAGCGGGAGCACTCTCATCGCGACACCTCGATTTTCGAAGGGAGGGCTGCGGCGGTCATACCGTTTCGCCGCCCGTCACTTCGAGGAAGACCTCTTCCAGGGTCGACGCCGGACGCTCGACGCCAAACACGTCGATGCCTCCGGCGGTCAATGCGCGCATGGCCTCCGGAACGGCTTCCCGGGCGAGCGTCGCGGCGACGGAGTCGGAGACGTCCGGCTCGACCGCCGCGTCCGGCGCAAACCGGAGAAGGATCTCCGCCGCGCCCGCGGCGGGCCGCACCGAGAAGCGGTGGCGCCCGCCCGGCCTGTCGAGAAGCTCCTGGACGGGACCCGTCGCGAGCGTGCGGCCGCGATGGATGATCGCGACCCGGTCGCACATGAGCTCGATTTCCGCGAGCAGGTGCGAGGAGATGAAGACGCCGATGCCCCGCTCCTCCGCCAGCACGCGGACGAGGTGGCGGATCTCCCGGATGCCGGCGGGATCCAGGCCGTTCGCCGGCTCGTCCAGGATCAGCAGATCCGGGTTGCCGAGGAGAGCCTGCGCGATGCCGAGGCGCTGCCGCATTCCGAGCGAGTACGTGGATACCTTCTCGTCGAGCCGCTCCTCGAGCGAGACGAGCCCCGCGATCTCGGGGATCCGATCTTCCGCGCCCTCCGGGAGCATGCGTGCGAAGTGAAGGAGGTTCTCGCGCCCGGTCAGGTAGCGATAGAGGTCGGGGGACTCGACGATGCAGCCGACGTGGGACATGGCCCGCGAGAACTCGCGCGCAAGGTCGATTCCGCGGATCTCGACCCGCCCGTCGTCCGGCCGGGCGAGGCCGACGAGCATCCGGATCGTGGTGGTCTTGCCGGCCCCGTTCGGTCCCAGAAAGCCGAAGACCTCGCCGGATAAAACCTGAAAGGACACGTCCGCGACCGCCACGCGTCGCCCGAAGCGCTTCGTCAGATGCGACGCGGCGAGGACGACCTCGGGCATCCGAGGGACTCTCTCACAGGCCCCTGTCCGACAGAACGGTGTCCAGGTCCGGTCGATCCGGTAGTCTTCCCGCGTGGCGTCGCCCTTCGTTTCGCGGCTCTGGCTCTGGCGGCTTCCGGCGCTCGTCGCCGCGGCCGCCACCCTGCTTTTCGCCGGAGGCTTCTCGCTCGCTCTGCGCGGAACGCTCGGACGACCGATCGGTGCGGCTCCCCCGCCGCCCTCCGCCGCGGCGGCGCTCGTGAAGCCGCCCGGGCGCCGGCTGCTCCTCGTGCTCGGCGACTCCCTCGCGCGGGGGACGGGGGACGAGACGGGCCGGGGCTTCGCCGCGGACGTTCTCGACGCGCTGCGCAAGCGCGGCCCGGCGGACGTCGCCAATCTCTCGGTCAACGGCGCCGAGTCGAGCGAGCTCGTCGAGCTCGTGCGGAGCGCCAACGTCCGATCCCTCGCCGCGTCCGCGGACGTCATCCTCGTGTCGATCGGAGGCAACGACCTGTCGCACGCCGTCGCCCGCGGCCCGGAGGCGGCGGGCGCGCGGATCGTGGAGGACATCACGGCGTCCCGCGACCGGTACCTCGCGAACCTTCGGGAGATCCTGGGCGCCCTGCGGTCGGCGAACTCGACCGCGCCGATCCTGCTTCTCGGCCTGTACGATCCGTTCGGCGACGCCGGACCGGGAGGCCGCCTCGGCAGCTCCGTGATCCTCCGCTGGAACGGGTTGCTGCAGGAGACCGCGCTCGGTTATCCCCGGACCTCCGTCGTGCAGAGCTTCGACCTCTTCGAGCGGCGGCCGGACCGGCTGGGCGTCGACAGGTTCCATCCGAACCGCCGGGGATACGAGGCGATCGGCTCGCGCATGGTCCAGCTCCTCCCCGAAGGGAGCTGACGCTCCCGTCTCGTCCCTCGCCTCAAAAAAAACCGCCCCTTGCGGGGCGGTCAACGAGGAGATCGGTCTCCGATGCGAGGATCGATTCAGTTTCTGCGCCCGTCGCGGCGGCCGTGGTCGTCGCCCCGGTCGTGTCCCCGGTCGTGTCCCCGGTCGCGGTTCCCGTCCGAGCGGCGGCCGTCGCGGCCACCCCGATCGGACCGATGGTCGTCGCGGCGATCGAAGTCCCGGCGAACGAAACCGTGGTCGTAACCGCGGTTCCAGCCGCGGTCGACGTAGACGCGCCGGGAGTACGGCCGTTCGACGTAGAGCGGCCGCGCGTAGGAGTACGAGGGCGCGACGTACACGTCGTCCGCGTACCCGCCGTCCACGTAGCTCTCGTTGTAGCTTTGGTCATAACCGTAGGGGCTCTCGCAGACCAGCCACTGGGAGCCCGTGCGGCGGACCGGGATCCAGCGGTCCCGATAGCCGAACCCGTATCCGTAGCCCGGCCGGGAGTAGACCCGGTAGCCTCGAGGGACGAACGCGCCGACCCGGAACGCCGGGTCGCCGATCCCGATCGAGATGCGGCCGTGCGGCAGAGGAAACGAGCCTCGAAAACTGACCTGCGCGTTGGCGCGCGAGGCACCGGCGAAGGCGAGACCCGCCGTCAGGGCGGCAGAAGCGAAGGCGATGCGCAATCCGTTTTTCATCGAGACCTCCTCCGCGGATCCATCCGCGGGACACCCTGCTCATCGCAACGCCGGTGCCAGATGGAGATCCCTGCAGACAAAGGACTTAGAGCGCGGCCTGGCCGCGCGAGTGTCCTCCTTCGAGGTCGATGTGGATCGCGGGGAGTGCGGCGGGAGGGACTAGAGAAACTTGCGGAGGCGGAGAAACGCGCGCCCGAGGCCGAGGACGATCGATGTCGCGGAAGCCGCGCGGCCGATGCGCGCGGCGGGGGACGCTTTGCCGAAGAGGCGGTAGGCCGCGGTTCCGGCCGCAGCGATGCCGGTCGCCGTCATCCCGGCGATCTTCCAGCGCATCCGGTGCTCGCGCACGTCGGAAGCGATGCCCGAGATCGAGCCCGCGAGCTCCTCCCGCTGCCGCTCGGCGCGCCGGGAGAGCTCCTCGAGGCGCCCCGCGGGCTTCATTCGGAGCCGGCCCGGAAGCGCGCCTCGAGGTCCGTCTCGTCGCCGGTCTCCTCGGGCGTCTCGCGAAGCGCCTCCTGCACCGTTTCCCAGTCTTCGCGCAGCCCCTTGCGCGTCTCCGGAAAATCGAAGAGATGAAAGCTCGAGAAGGCCCTGACTCCCAGGAAAGCGAAGATCCCGGCGGCGGCGCCGTAGAGCACGAACGTGGCGAGCAGACCTGCCCACGCGCTGCCAAACAGCTTCGCGAACAGCACGGCGACGAGCGCCGTCAGAAGGAGAAACGACACCCATCCGAAGACGAGCGCGGCGACGAACGCGGCGGCGGCCCGCCCGATCACGGCCCCCTTGGCCGCGACCTCTTCCTTCAGGATCGCCTTGCGGGTCCCGATCAGGTCCCGCGCCGCGTCCCACGCCGCTCGCAGGCGCGCCACCATGCCCGGCGGCTCGACGGCCGCGTCATCGGTCGAATCGGAATCGCTGCGTCGGTTCCACATGGCGTACCTCAGTGCAAAGGCGCGGCCGACTGAGCCCGCCGGTCCCGGGAGGGTGTCAGGGCGAGCGCGGCGATCGGAATTCCCTCTTCCCGGAAACGCTCGTGGATGCGGCGGGCAAACTCGGGCGCGCCGGGGGTGTCGCCGTGGATGCAGAGCGTGTCGGCGCGCACCGGGACGAACGTTCCTCCCCGCGCCCGAGCCACGCCGTCCCGGACGATCGAGAGGGCCTGCTCCGCCGCTTCGTCCGCGGACGATAGGAGAGCGTCGGGATCGCGGCGCGGGACGAGCGTGCCATCCGGCAGATACCGGCGGTCCGCGAACGCCTCCGCCGCGACCGTCAGCCCGGCGTCGCGGCCCGCCTCCATGAGCATCGAGTCCGCGGGCCCGACGAGCACGAGACTCGGGCGCAGGCGCCTGACGCCCTCGACGATGGCGCGCGCGATGTCCGGGAATTCGGCGCCGGCGTGGTAGAGCGCGCCGTGCGGCTTGACGTGGGTGAGCGTCCCTCCCCGCGATCTCACGAACCCGTCGAGCGCCGAGATCTGGTACAGCACGAGCTTCTCGACGGCGTCCGCGGGCATCTCCATGCGCACGCGTCCGAAGTTCTCCCGGTCGGGATATCCGGGATGGGCGCCGACGCGCACCCCGTGCGAGAGAGCGAGCGCGACCGTCTCGTCGATCCCCGAGGGATCGCCGGCGTGCAGCCCGCACGCGACGTTCGCCGAGGTCAGGTAGGGAAGAAGCGCGCCGTCATCCATTCCCTCGCCGACGTCGGCGTTCAAGTCGATCGTCACGGCCACAACATCCTACCCCTCGCCTCCAGCGCCTCGGCGAGCGAGACGGGCCGGAAGCGCAGCGCGGTGCCCGGCCGGGCCTGGGCGATCCGGCCGAAGTCGGCCGCGATGACGGTGGCGATCTTGGGATAGCCCCCGGTGACCGGCCGGTCGGGACCGAGGACGATCGGTTGTCCGTCCGCGGGAACCTGGATCGCGCCGAGCGCCGTGCCCTCCGGGGGAATGTCGGCTCCGCCGGCGGGCTCCAGGGACGGTCCTTCCAGACGCACGCCGCGGCGGTCGCTCGCGGAGGACACTCTGTAAGTGGAACCGATCAAGGTGGCGATACCTCCCGAGGTGAAATGGTCTTGCTGCGGCCCCAGCAGGATGCGTACCACCGGATCGTTCTCCGCCGCGAAGGCAGGAAGAGGCGCCGCGCCTTCCGCCGGGAGGACCTTCCCACCGGCGCCGTGGAGCAGGGCTCCGGCGGCGAGGCGCGACGGCGTCTCGACGGGGCTCTCGTCCGCCAGGCCGCCCGCGACGCACAGGTAGGCGCGCACTCCCGGCCGCACGGGCCCCAGGCGCAGCCGGGCGCCGGCGCGGAGGCGCGCCGGCTCTCCCCGCGCGATCGGCCGCCCGTCCGCCGTCGCCTCGCAGGGCGCGCCCGACAGCACGAGGGTCGCGTCCGCGAGGAGCTCGAGCTCGGGCCCGGAGACGGCGATTTCGAGCCCGGCCGCGCCCGGAGAGTTCCCGACGAGCGCGTTGCCTCGCGCGAGCGCGTCGAAGTCCATGGCTCCCGAGGGCGGCGCTCCCCACGCGCCCCGTCCTCTGCGCGGCGCGCCGGCGGCCGCGCACCAGAGGCCCGGGTCGAGGACGCGGAAGAGCGGCTCGCCCGCGGACGATCCCGCGGCGGCGCCGGGCGCTTCGGATTCCGCCGGAGCCGGTTCGGCGGACAGGCCCGTTTCGAAGCAAACGCGGTCGCCGGGCAGAAGAAGGGTGGGAGGCCGGCGGGACGGGTCGAAGAGAGAAGCCCGGGCGCGGCCGATCAGGTTCCACCCGCCGGGGGTCGCGCCCGGGTAGATCCCCGTGTAGGGTCCCGCGACGGCGAGCGCTCCGGAGGGCACGCGCGTCCTCGGCGTCGGCCGCCGCGGCGCCGCGAGCTCCGCGGGGAGGCCCATCAGATACGCGAAGCCGGGCGCGAACCCGAGGAAGGCGACGCGGTAGATCGCCGCCGCGTGCCGCCTGGCGAGCTCCTCCTCCGGGAGACCGGCCCGCGCCGCGAGCGCCGGAAGGTCCGGGCCGTCCTCCCCGCCGTAATGGACCGCGATGCGGTGCTCGCGCGATGGCGGTCTCTCCGCCTCCGCCTCCGCCTCCGGTTCCGCCGCGGCGATCTCCGCGGCGAGCGCGTCGTGGGAAAGCCCCCGCGGGTCGAAGGCGCAGAAGAGGCTCCGCGCGCCGGGGATCGCGTCGAAGAGGCCGGGCAGCCGGCGGCCCTGGAGCCACCGCGCGAGCGCGACCGCCGCCGCGTTCGCCTCGAACTCCGAGGCGTCCGGGTATTCGACGAGCACGGCGTCGTCCGCCGCCGTTCGGATCCGCGCGGGGGGATGCGTCAAGCGCGGCGTCGCCAGAGAAAGTAGGCGGGCACGCCCGACGCGACGATTGCGTAGCCCGGCCAGGTCGTCGCAGGGCTTCCGGCGAGGAGGATGCCGATCAAAAGCAGCCCGGCCGCGGCGTAGAGAAGCGGGAGAACCGGGTAGCCGGGTGCTCGAAAGGGGCGCGGCCACTCGGGGTGCTTGCGCCGCAGCACGATCACGGCAAGAACCAGCATCACGTAGAAGACGATGTCGGCGGAGATCACGTACTTGAGCAGCGCGCTGTAGTTGCCCGAAAGCACGAGGATCCCGGACCAGATCCCCTGCGCGAAGAGAGCGGGCGCGGGGACGGCGGCGCGGTTGACGTTTGCCAGGCGCCGGAAGAAGAGCCCGTCGCGCGCCATGGCGAAGGTCACGCGGGCGCCGGAGAGGATCAACCCGTTCACGCAGCCGAACGTCGACACCATGATGGCCGCCGCCGCGAGGGCCGCGGCCCCGGGCCCGAAGAGCGTCGTGGCGGCGGCGGTCCCGACGCGGTCCTCCGGGGCGTGGGCGATCCCGGAGAGAGGCAGCACGTTCTCGTACGCCACGTTCGCGGCGACGTAGAGGACCGTGACGATCAGGCAGCCGGCGAGAAGAGCTCGCGGGAGCGTCCGGCCCGGGTCCCGGACTTCCTCCCCGGCGAACGTCACGTTGTTCCACGCGGACTGAGAAAAGAGCGGGCCAACCATCGCGGTGCCGACGGCGGCGAGGAGCGCCCATCCGGCGAGCGGGTGTCCCGCGGGGGAGAACGCGTTCCAGAATCCGGCGGCGTGGAGAGCGGTGCCCGCCCCTTTCCCGAAGAGCAGCCCGAGCGCGGTCACCCCGAGCAACGCCGCGAGCTTCGCGGCGGTGAAGATGTTCTGGGTCCGGGTGCCGGCCCGCAGCCCCGTGGCGTTCGTCGCGGTCAGAAGCGCGATGACGCCGAGCGCGACGACCTGTGCGGCCGACACGGTCAGGGGCCCGACAGACAGCACGATGCGCGAGCCCGAAGCGGCCGGCCACAGCACCCCCAGAAACTTGGCGAACGCCACCGAGACCGCGGCGATCGTGCCCGACTGGATCACCAGGAAGAGCGCCCAGCCGAAGAGAAAGCCGACCATGGGACCGTACGCCTCGCGAAAGAAGACGTACTGCCCGCCCGCCCTCGGGAGCATGGCGGCCAGCTCCGAGCAGGAGAGAGCGGCGATCATCGTCAGGACCCCCGCGATCGCCCACGCGGCGAGGAGCCACCCGGGCGACCCGAGCGTCCGGGCGCTCTCGGCCGAGACGATAAAGATGCCCGACCCGATCATCGAGCCGACGACCAGGGCGGTGGCGTCGATCGAGCCGATCCCCCGGACGAGCCTCGCGGCGCCCGCCTTGGCCTTCAAGGGCGCGGAGGCTCCGTCACGCGTCCCTTGCGGATCCGCCGTTCGAGGATCGCCACCCCCCGGAGGGTGACGAGCGCGAGCGCGGTGACGCCGCCGGCGAGAAGGTTCTGGCGCAGAGCCACGCATGTCCCGAGGGCGGCGACGAAGAGGAGCGACGCGGCCGTCGTCAGCCCTTCGACCTGGTCGCCGGGCGTGCCGTCGCGCGCATGGTGAAGGATCGTGCCGGCGCCGAGGAAGCCGACGGCGGTGACGACCGCCTGGATGACGACCGCCGGATCGACCCGCACGAGCGGGTATTGCGTGGCCGCCCCGAACCGGCGGACGATCGTGAAGCCGAGCGCGACGAGGAGGGCGGCCGCCCCCGAGACGAGCATGTGGGTCCGGAGGCCGGCGGGCTTGTGGGCGAGCTCCCTTTCGAGGCCGATCAGAGCGGCGAGCGCCATCGCGATCGCCACCTGACTCAGGATCTGGAGCTGTTCCTGCCACTCCATGGCGCGATACCTCCCGGCGCGGAAGCGAAGATGCCGGCGGTTGGCGGAGAAACGCGCGTGAGCTTAACCCAGGGGGGCTCTTCGGACCCGGTGACGGGTGACCGGTGACGGGAGTCGGCAGCGGTCCCCGGCCTCGGGGCGCCCGCCGGTCCGAGGCCCGAATTTTCGCCTAACGGAAGAACCCTGTACGGCGTCTCATGCAGCAAGGCGAACTTCCGCCGGCGCGGAGCGTAACTAGCGAAAGAACCGGGAAGGGGCGGCGGTCGGACCGGGCGCCCCCTTCCCGCCAGTCCGGGGGTATCGAATGCGGAAACTCTTCAGAACTCTCGTTTTGCTGGTCATCCTGGTCGCCGCGGCCGGCGGCCTGTACGCCTGGGCCCGCTCGTCGAAGGGCGATCCGGACGGCATCAAGCTCGTTCCCGTCGAAAAAGGCTCGATCACGGAGAAGGCGATCGCCGTCGGCCAGATCCAGCCGCGGCAGAAATTCCAGATCAAGTCGAAGATCTCCGGCATCGTCAAGCGGTGCATGGCCAACGTGGGCGACGCGGTGAAGCCCGGCGACCCCCTCTTCGAGATCGGTCCCGACCCGACGCCGCAGGAGCTGACCGACGTCGACCGGAGCGTCGACTCGGCCAACGCCTCCTTCGCGCGGGCCCGGGCGGACTACGAACGGTCGATCGAGCTGTCCCGGTCCGGCGTCCTCCCGAAATCCGACCTGGACTCGAAGCGGGAGGCGTTCGAGCTCGCCAGGATCGCCGTCGCACGCGCGGAGCAGGGCCGGGATCTCACCCGGAACGGCCGCATCTCGACGGAAAAGGTCAAGATCGAGTCGATCATCCGGTCTCCCGCCGCGGGCACGATCCTGACCCGCGTCGTCAACCCGGGCGATCCCATCACGCCCCTCACGTCATACCAGCCGGGGACCGAGCTCGCGACGATCGCCGACATGGGTGACCTCATCTTCAAGGGGACGGTGGACGAGATCGACGTCGGGAAGCTCCGCGTCGGATTGCCGGCCCGCATCAAGGTGGGCGCCCTTCCGACGGACATCGTGACCGGCCGGGTGTCGCGCATCGCGCCCCAGGCCCAGCAGAAGGAGGGAGCGACCCTTTTCGACGTGGAGATCGAGCTCGATCCCTCGAACAAGATCGTCCTGCGGGCCGGGTACTCCGCCAACGCGGACCTGATCATCCGCGAGAAGAAGGACGTGCTCTTCCTTCCGGAACGCGTGGTGATCTTCGAGGATGGGGGCAAGAAGGCGTTCGTCGAGCTTCCCGCCGCCAACCCCAAGGACGAGCCGAAGAAGACCGAGATCCACCTCGGGATCTCCGACGGCATGAACGTCGAGATCGCCTCCGGAATCGCGAAGGGCGCCAGGGTCGTCGAGAGGCCGCCCAAGAAGATCAGCTGAACGCCCGTCGCCAACGTCATGAAGGAAACGCTCCGCCAGCTCTTCCGCGATGTGCGCAGCCAGAAGCTGCGCACGTTTCTGACCGTCTTCGGCATCGTCTGGGGAACGGTCGCCGTGACGCTGCTCCTCGCCTTCGGGCGCGGGCTCCACAAGCAGATCATCAAGAACTCCGCGGGAATCGGAGACCGCATCGCGATCGCCTGGCCGAGCCTCACCTCCATGCCGTTCGAAGGCCTCGGCCGGGGGCGGCGCATCCGGGTTCGCGAGGAACAGATCGACGTGATCCGCCGCGAGACGCCCGGTGTCGTCGCGATCTCGAGCGAGTACGAGGAAAACCTGAAGCTCCACTACGGCATGAAGACCGTCGCGATCGACTGCTCCGGTGTCGACGCCTCCTTCGGGTCGATGCGGAACCTGATCCCGCAGGCCGGCGGGCGCTTCATCAATCCGACGGACGTCCGGGAACGGCGCCGCGTCCTGTTCCTGGGTGACAAGATCGCCCGGGACATCTTCGGAAAGTCTCCGGCGGTCGGGAAGACCGTCCTCTTCGGAGGATCGCCCTTCCTCGTGGTCGGCATCCTCCAGGAAAAGGTCCAGGACTCGAGCTACACGAGCCGCGACGAAGGCCGCGCGTTCATACCCGGTACGACCTTCCGCGCGCTGACGGGCGCAAAGTACGTGAGCAATTTCATCTACCAGCCCGTCACGCCCTCCCAGTCGGAAGCCGTCACGGACGCGGTGCGGACCACGCTCGCTCGCTCGCTCCGGTTCGACCCGAAAGACAAGGAAGCGCTGTCCGTCTGGGACACGGCCGAGCAGTTCAAGTTCCTCGACGTCTTCTTCCTCTCCTTCCGGCTGTTCCTCGGCATCGTCGGCTGCTTCACGCTCGTCGTGGGCGGCATCGGCGTCTCGAACATCATGAACGTCGTGGTCGAGGAGCGCACGAAGGAGATCGGGATCAAGATGGCGCTCGGCGCGCGGCAGCGATGGATCATGCGGCAGTTCCTGCTCGAGACCGTCCTCATCACGGCGCTCGGCGGCGCGATCGGATTCCTCATCTCGTTCGGAATCTGCCTCGTGGTCCCGAAGCTCGGCGCCACCGAGTTCGTCGGCATCCCGGAGATCTCCCCGTCGGTGGCGGCGCTGACCGCGCTCGTGCTCGGCGCGACGGGGCTTCTCGCCGGATACTTTCCAGCCCGGGAAGCCTCGCGGCTCGACCCGGTCGTGGCGATGAAGCTGTGAGGCTCCCCCGTTGAGCGCCGGCCGGCGAGACATCGGCGTCGTGCTCCATCTCTTCATGGGGTCGGCGCGGCTCCAGAAGAAGCGCGCGTTCCTGACGATCGCGTCGATCGCCTGGGGGACGGTGACGATCCTCCTGCTTCTCGCCTTTGGCGAGGGGCTCAAGAGACAGTTCGCGCGCAACGAGCGGGCGATGGGCGAGAACCTCGCGATCTGCTGGCCCGGCGAGAGCTCCAAGATCTGGAAGGGTCTTCCCGAGGGCCGCCCGATCCAGCCGCGGATCGACGACATCCCGACGCTCCAGGCGCGCATGCCGGACGTCAAGGTCTGGGGGGAGATGACGAGCAGCCGTGCGCTCCTCCAGTACGCGCGCAAGGCCGTCAACGGCCGGCTGATCGGGACGAACTACGTCTATGGCGATCCGCGGAAGCACTACCCGAAGCCGGGCGGTCGGTTCTTCGGGCCCCAGGACGAGGAGCAGAAGCGGCGCGTCGCGTTCATGGGCTCCGAGATCGCGGAGGACGTCTTCGGCAAGGAGGAGCCCGTCGGGCGCACGGTCCTCATCAACGGCTCCCCCTTCACCGTGATCGGGGTCATGCAGAAGAAGACCCAGACGAGCACGTACGGCGGGCCGGACAAGAACCACGTCGTGATCCCGATCAGCACCTTCCGCGCCCTGTTCGGCCGCGATCGGCTGAACGTCGTGGTTCTCCACACGGAGACCGAGGACGAGATGGACGGCGCGATCGAGCGCATGAAGCAGTACTTCGCCGGCCGCTATTCGTTCGACCCTAAGGACGAGCGCGTGTTCGGGATCTGGAACACGGTCAAGGGGCAGCGCATCTCGGGGAAGATCTTCCTCGGCATGGAGATGTTCTTCGGCATCATCGGCGCCCTGACTCTCATCATCGGCTGCGTCGGCGTGGCGAACATCATGTATGCCGTTGTGAA
This sequence comes from Acidobacteriota bacterium, assembly GCA_039933215.1. Classification (GTDB taxonomy): domain Bacteria; phylum Acidobacteriota; class Thermoanaerobaculia; order UBA5066; family Gp7-AA6; genus JALYUA01. The sequence goes on along the minus strand of JBDTOO010000033.1, from coordinate 11,579 downwards.
GGAACGGACGCGCGAGATCGGCGTCAAGATGGCCCTCGGCGCGCGTCGCGGCTGGATCACGGGACCCTTCATCCTCGAGGGCCTCTCCTACACTCTCGTCGGCGGCCTCGCGGGCGCCGTCATTGCCATCGTCATCGTGACGGTCCTCGGGGCCCTCCCGCAGGACAAGATGAAGGTGCTCGAGTTCATGGGTCAGCCGACGCTCTCGTGGCCGATCGGCGCCGCAACCGTCGCGATCCTCGGTACGGCCGGCCTTCTCGCCGGCTACTTCCCCGCGCGCCGCGCCGCCGCCATCGACCCGGCCGCCACCCTGAGGTACGAATGAGAAGCCGTTCGGGGGGGAATCGAGCCACCGAGGGAGGCGCGATGGCCGACGCGGGGACCGACGCGATCATCGAGATGCGCGAGATCCGGAAGGTCTACGACACGGGAAAGATCAAGGTCGAAGCCCTGAAGGGGATCGACCTGACGGTCGCGCGTGGCGAGTTCGTCGCCATCGTCGGCCCGTCCGGCTCGGGAAAGTCCACCCTCATGAATCTGATCGGCTGCCTGGATACCCCGTCGGGAGGCCGCTACCGGCTGGGCGGCGAAGACGTGTCGAAGCTCGATCGCGACGCCCTCGCGGACGTGCGCAACCGCCGCGTCGGCTTCGTCTTCCAGGGCTTCAACCTCCTTCCCCAGATCTCCGCGTTCGAGAACGTCGAGATGCCGCTCGTCTTCGGCGGCGTTTCGGTCGGCGAGCGGCGGGAGAGAGTCCGGGTGCTCCTCGAAAAGGTCGGCCTCGGAGACCGGATGGAGCACAAGCCCACCGAGCTCTCCGGCGGACAGATGCAGCGCGTCGCGATCGCCCGCGCGCTCGCCATGGGACCGGACGTCGTGCTCGCCGACGAGCCGACCGGTAACCTCGATACGTCGGCCGGCGGCGACATCATGCAGCTCTTCGCCGAGCTCTGGCAGCAGGGAAAGACCCTCGTGGTCATCACGCACGACATGACGCTCGCCCGGCGTGCGAGCCGCGTCGTCGAGGTCCGCGACGGCCGGATCATCCGCGACGTCGCGTCGGAAGAGGTCGCGTGAGGAGCGGACGCTGAGGCTTCCCACCGGACTCCGCGGAAACGCGCGCTCCCTTTCCCTTCTCCTCCTCGCCCTGTCGTCCGGGACGCCGCGGGCCGACGCCGCGGCGCCGCTGCCCTGCCGCGTGGACGACGGGGTCGCGGCGTTCGACGCGCGCCAGTTCGCGGACGCCCGAGCGAGGCTCGAGCCATGCGCCGGGACGGACGCGCGCGCCGCCCTGTATTCGGGGCGGGCCTTCCTCGCCGAGGGCGACCTCGACCGTGCCGTCTCCGCCCTGGAGAAAGCCGCGGCGCTCGACCCCCGGAGCGCCCAGGCGCAGGTCTGGCTGGGCCGCGCCTGGGGCCAGAAGGCCATGCGGGCGAACGTTTTTTCGCAGGCTTCGATGGCGGGCAAAGTGCGGCGGGCGTTCGAGCGCGCCGTGGAGCTCGACTCCGACAACCTCGACGCGCGCATCGCGCTGGTCGAGTACTACAGCCGGGCGCCCGGGATCATGGGCGGGAGCACGGCGAAGGCGCGCGCGCAGGCCGCCGATATCCGCCGGCGGGATCCTCTCCGGGGGCACCAGGCGTGGGGCCGGATCGCCGAGCTCGAGAAGAGATGGGACGACGCGGCCGCGGAGTACCAGCAGGCCGCGACGGAGTTCCCTTCGCGCCGGGAGCCGTTCGTCTGGCGGGCGAACCTGGCGGCGCATCGGAAGGATTACGCCCGCGCCTTCGAGGTCCTCGAGTCCCGGCTCCGCGCGCAGCCCGACGACGCGACGATCGAGTTCTCGATCGGACGGCTCGGCGCGCAGAGCGGCGAGCGGCTCGGCCGCGCCGAGGAGTGCCTGAAGCGGTACCTCCAGCACACACCGGCGGGCGACGAGCCGTCTCTCGCCGCGGCGCACTTCCAGCTCGGCGCGATCTACGACCGCCGGGACGATCGCGACCTCGCGCGCGCCGAATACCGCCAGGCGCTCGCGCTCGAGCCCTCGATGCCGGCGGCGAAAGAGGCCCTCGCGAACCGTCGCCTGCGCTAGTGCTCCGGCTCCCGCAGCGTGGGCGAATCAGGAATTCGATGTCTTCGGGTTGGCCTGGAGCCTTGAGCCTCGCGGGTACTACTTCCCGGGTTTCTTTACCGTCATTGAGGCGCCCGCGGAGTAGGCCTGGAACTCCGGCGCGTACATCGACTGGACGGTCGCCGGGCCGATCCGGAACGTGCCGGCCATCGAGATCCTCAGCCGGTACCGGAGCGTGTACTGCCCGGCCGGGAGCCGCTCGAAAAAGAAGTTCGTCCCGCTGTCGCGGATCTCCTCATAGCGCGAGACCCCGAGATCCCACCGGTGGCCCGAGGTGCGCGACACCGGCTCGGCGCCCGCCGGCCGCGGGTCGCGCAGGTGCACGTACTCGGCCGCGTGTTTCGCCGAGAGCGAGATCTGCACCTCGACCTCGTCGCCCGGCGCGAGCGGGGCGCCGTCTTCGAGCGGCGTCAGGACCGCGCCCGCGGCGGTCCGGTCGCGGCGGAAGTATCGGCGCGAGACGGCGAAGAAGTCGCCCCGGTCCTCGGCCGGCGGCTTCTCCGTCGAAAACGTCCACGTGGCGGAGGCGAACGCCATTCCCTTCGTGGGTTTTTCGACCACGACCACGGCATCGCGCGCCGGATCGATCTTCGCGCCGGGGATGACGACCTGGTTCTTCGCCCCGGTGTACCGGTCCGGCTCGAAGACGAACGCCGTCCGCCGCGATCCGACGGTCACGACCGCCTCTTCGCGGATCCCGAGAAGGCCCTCCTGCTTCAGGTAGTGCGCGAGCGAGGCGAGGACTTCCGCCGTCGCGCGTGTCGACTTCCACTGGTTGAGCTTCTTGTTCAGGAAGAGCCACTGCACGAGCCCGTGGCGGCGCGGATCTGCGGGCGTGAGCTCCATCATCGTCCGCAGGGCGAACGCCTGCGTCTCGATCGTGTCGTTGTACCAGAGCCACGAGCGGTCCTCGGGTGCCCAGTACGTGCCGAGATCCCGGTCCGTCTTTGCGGAGTCCATGACGCTCGCCCAGACGAGGCGGGCGTCGGCCGCCCTCCCCATGCGCTTCAGCGTGAGCGCGAGCTGGGCCTTGAGATAAGGCGGATGGAGCTTCCACCGCGCGAAGGAGTCGTCGAGCAGTCGGCGCCGGTCGGCCTCGGAGAACGCCTGCGAATACCAGGTCGCGTCGGGGTACGAGGACAGCGTGTAGTTGACGAAGGTCGCGAGCGGGCAGAAGCCGCTCTTCTGTTTCATGCAGTCCTCGAGCTCGCGCCAGAGATCTTTCCGCGCATAGCCCCACGCCTTCGAGACGACGTCCTTCGGAACGTCCACGCCGAACTCGAGCCCGTTGGCGAGGCCATGGAGGATATAGACCGTCATGTAGGACGAAGGCGGACCGCCCGGCCACCAGGGAAACCCCCCGCCGGGTGTCTGCGCCTGCCGTAGCTTCTCGATCGCCGCGTCTCTCTGCGCGCGGGCCACGGTGGGGTCGAGCACGCGGAGGAGATCGCGTCCCGTGTCCGCCCCGCCCCGCGCCGTGGCGAGCCACGGCGTCTCCTCGAGCGCCATTTTCCGGTTCGGGTCCGCCGCGTCCCAGGCCTCCAGCCGCGTATCCCGCGCCGCGAGACGCTCCGCCATCTTCGCGAGGGACGCGTTCCCGCGGAAGAGCGACGAGAGGACTCCGGTGGAGACGAACCGGTTGAGGGTCTGCTCCGTGCATTCGTAGGGGTAGTCGACGAGATACGGCAGCGCCTGCAGAACGGAGTCGAAGAGCTGCGCGTCGACCGTGACGACGAGTTGCTCGTCGACGCGCGTCGGATCGTCCTGGCGCAAGAGGTCCGGAAACGCCATCTCGCGCCGGTCGTTTCCGGAGAGCGCCGCGAACCGCGACTGCGAGAGGGAGACGCGGGCGGGCAGCACCGGCACCGGTCGCAGCTCCCCGTCGGAGACGTTGCCCGAGGCGGCCGTCGCCCGGATCGCGTAGAGCCCGGGCCGCCGCGGCGCGACGAGGGGCACCGTGACGCTCGTGCCCCCGCCCGGCGCCGCGGTGAAGGCCAGCCGCGAGCGCTCGGCCGTCACGCCGAACGCCTCCCGGACGCTCGCGTTCGTCTCGGGATCGATCACGTCGATCTCGACCGTTCCGGTCATCGCGTGGGCCGTCGCGTTGTCGACCTGGATCTCCAGCTCCGCGAGGTCCCCCTCGCGGAAGAACCTCGGAACGGCCGGCCGCACCATGAGGTCCTTGACCGATCGCGCGTCCCGCCGGATGGAGCCGCCCTTCCAGTCCTTCGTGATCGCGTGCACCCAGACGTTCCACGCGGTGACCGAGTCCGGAACGGTGAACTCGATCGACGCTGTCCCGGCGGCGTCGGTGCGAAGCTGCGGCTGCCAGAACGCGGTCTCGGCGAAGTTGGCGCGGAGGGCGGGCGGCGTGGCCTCGGCGGTGACGGTGGCGTTCCGCGTCGCCAGGCGGTCCTCGGCCGGAGGCGACGCCGCCGGAACGTCCGACTTCGCCATGAGCGCCTCGGCCGCCACGCCTCCGGCGATCCCTCCCGCCCGGGCGAACATCGTGCGTCGCCCCGGTCCTCCGGTCGCATAGCCGGCGGGAAGCCTCACGGCGTCGCCGCGCAGGGCGGGAGACTCCGGGAGCGGAGGAAAGCGCCTCAGGACCTGGAAGAAGTTCCCGGCCTGGAGGTTGGTCTCGACGGGGGCTTCATAGGCTCCGCGGGGATAGACAGACAGCGGATCGGGCGGCGAGTAGGGGCCGAAGAAATCGAGGCTCCGGTCGTACATCGACGCGAGGAGCTCCGCCGCGGCGGGGCGGGCACCCGCGCCGGCCGGGCCGGCGACGCGAACCTTCCACGTCTCGCGCGCGCCGGGACGCAGCCGGTCGCGGAACGTCTCGAACGACACGCGGAGCTGCCGGTCGTCCCAGGGCACGTCGATCGAGCGGCTCTCCTGGAGGAGCTGGTGGTCGCGCACTCCGGTGACGCGGATCGAAAAGCCGCCGCGATCCTTCTCCTCGACGGGCAGCTCCACGATCGAGGACGATCGGTCCGCCGAGAGCTCTCTCGCCTCGACACGCTCGCCGCCGCGCAGCTTCTCGAAAAAAAGCGTCTGCCCCGGGAGGCCGGACGCTACGAGAAAGCGCGCCGTCCCTCCGACCGGGACCGACGGCGCCTCGGCGAGGACGAGCGCGGCGACCGCGAGATTCCCGGACGTCCCCGCGACGACCAGCTCGACCGGCATCTCGAAAGCGGCGCCGTGCTCGTCGGTCGTCCGGTATCGGAGCCGGTAGGCGCCCGCGGCGAGCTCGCCCAGCCGCAGCACGGCCTCGCCGCGCTCGCCGTGAGAGGCCGAGCCCTCCGCGACGAGCGCGTCGTCCGGCCAGCGCCGCAGGACGCTTTCCGGATCCGCGCCAGTTTCCCAGCGCGCGCGGAGCCGGTCCCCCGGCGTCTGCAGCCGCGGGACGGGGCCCGCCGGATCCGGAGGCTCATCGGCGGGAAGCACGGCCGCCGCGGGTTGCCGGAGGCGGAAGAGCTTCCAGGTCGACCGGCCCGGCCTGGGGACGCCGTCCAGGTCCGTCCGCACGACCGTCAGCCTGGCCGGCTGCTTTTCGACGAAGAACCCGGGGGCGGCCTCGACTCTCGCCTCGACGGACACGAAGCCCAGGCGGAACCCGCGCGAAGCGGATCGCGTCTCTCCCCCGTCGTCGGTCGCGTCGGCCTCCACCTGGTAGCGGTAGGTCACGTCCCGGCCGCCCTGCGCCAGGCGCTCGTCGGCCGCCGGCGTGAAGACGACCGGAAAGGTCCCGTCGGGCTCGAGCTCCGAGACGCCTCCGGCGATCGTCTGCGCGCCCGCCGCCTGAAACCGCCACGTCGACCACCACGGGTACTCCGGCGTTCGGGTCACGCTCCAGCGCACGGACCCGCGCGCGACGGGCAGCCCGAAGTAGTAGCGCGCTTCCCCCGACAGAGCGGCCGGGCGGTTCAGCCGCAGCGGCTCTCGCGGGTCCTGCAGCGTCACCTCGAACGTGGGGCGCTTGTATTCCTCGACACGGACGGACGCCGAGGCCGGCCCGAGAGAGCTCTCGACGCGCCAGCTTCCGAGAACCCGGCCCGCCGGGATGGAGAATTCGCCGGCCGCGGAACCGAACTCGTTGGTCGCCGCAGTCTTGGATTCCACTTTCTGGCCGTTCGGATCGAAGAGCGTCATGGTGACGGGCTCGCCCGGGAGCACCGCGAACCGGCCCGCGGCGCGGTCGCCGCGGTACCCGATCGTCTTCCAGAGGATCTTCTGCAGCGGACGGTAGACGCTCCGATCCGTGAACACGAGCGAGGACGTGACGTCGGAGGGCTCGGGCGGGGGGACGCTCACGGAGAGCCTCTGCCAGGCGAGATCGGCGCCGCGACGGGCGAAGAGGAAGCGCGACGGCCATTCCCGCTCCGGGGGGACGGTCAAGCGGACGAGACCGCCGGCGTTCGTCGATCCGGACCCCGTCTTCTCGAGCTTCCCGGCGTTCCAGATCGATTTCCAGAGCGTCACTTCGACGCCGGAGAGCGGCGCTCCGGTCTCGCCGGAAAGCGCGCGCGCCTCGACGGCTCCCCGCGCCGACGACGTCACCAGGGCGAGGTCCGAGACCAGAAACGCCGTGGCGTTGACCGGCTGATCGAGCGCGCCGAAACGCGCGCCTCCCGAGACGGCGATCAGGTACAGCCCCTTCTCGCGCAAGGCGGGCACGACGAACGTGGCGTGCATGCGGAAGTCCGTCGTCGGAGGCAGATCGACGCTCCATTCCGCCGCGAACCTGCCGGCGTCCATGATCCGGTTCATCTCGTTCTGATCCGGGAGGATCTCGTTCTCGTTGTGCGCGGCGGCGAGCCTCTGCACGAGATCGAGCGGCCAGGCGCGGAAGTGCATCCGCGCGACGTTCTTGTGGAGCACGCGGATCGACCGCTTCCCCGGCCCGTCCGCCGCCATGGCCTCCAGCCGGTATCCGGGCGCGGCGATCCGCGCGGAAATCGCGAGACAACGGCGGCCTCCGATCGAGTCCGGCCACACGCGCCGCCCCGTCTCCGCGGCGTCCCTTGCGCGGACCAGGTCGCCCTCGCCCGCGGGGCGCTCGATGAAGGCGGCGAGATCGGCCTGTCCGACCGCGAACCAGGGGACGTCGCGGAACGTCGGAAGGCGGGCGGCGAGATCGGCCTCGATCTTTCCGCGGTCTGCCTCTTCGGGGAATCCCGCAAAGAGCCGCCGGGAGCGCTCGAGGCGCGCTTCGAGCGCCGCTTCCCGTTCGCGGCGTCCGGAATGCCACGCCTCCAGGTCGGCGAGCACCTCCGTCACCTTCACGAGCGGGTGGGCCGAGGGATCGTCGAGCCGCGCGGATCCGGGCCCCGCCGCCAGGAGCGCCGGGAGATCCAGCCGGAAGACTTCGTTCGACTCGGCCGCCGTCCAGTCGGACGTGTCCGCGAGGTGCGCGGCGAAGAAGTACGCCAGCGCGTCGCGGAGCGTGCCGCGGATACCCTTCGGATAGTCGTTCGGGGCGACGAACTCCGAAAGCGCCTGCACGTCCATGCCGCCGAGCGCCTCGCGGTCCGCCCACAGGCGAAGGTAAGCCCGCGTGGCCTCGTCGCGGATCTGCTCCGCCGTCCAGGCCTTCAGATCCAGCGCCCCGGACGACTCGACCCGTTCGCGCTGCCGGATCTCCCACGAGTAGGCGCGGGAGTACCCGCGCAGCAGCTCGGCGCCGTACAGCTCGAGCGCCGCGCGCCGGAGGAGCGATTTCGGCCACGGCTGCTCCCGGAAGAAGCGCACGGCGGTCTCGTAGCCGTGAAGGCCGACGCGCAGCTGCACTTCGCGGATCAGGCCCCGCGTCCATTCTTCTTCGTCGCCGCGCTTCTGCGCGGCCTCCCGCCGCCGGGTGGTCTCGACCAGCGCTTCCGCGACCTTCTGATCGGCGACGAGCCGGTCGATCGCCTCCCACCCGGGAACCGGGCGCGCCGGGGCCGGATCAGCGGAAGCGCCCGGGCGCGCACGCGGCGGGCCGGGAGCGGCGAACGCGCCGCCGAGGATCAGCGCGGCGGACGCGGCGAGGAACGCCAGACGGCGGGAACGGCCGGGGGGCACGAGGCTCATTCTGCAGCAAGAGAACCCGACCCCCCGGTCCCGGTTCCCGCCGGCCGGCGGGAGACAATGCCGGCGTGCAATCAGCAATCCGTGCGGCCTGCCGAACGGCGCTCGTGCTGGCGGTCATCGCGGCTGTCCTGTCCGCCGCGACGCGAGACGACGAATCCGGCGCGCGCCTCTTCGAGGAGCAGCGTTACCCCGAAGCGCGGACGTCCCTCGAGGCGGCGCTCCGGCGCAATCCCGGCGACGCCGGGGCGGCCGGCCTTCTCGGCCGCGTCTTCTACGAGGAGAACGAGCTCGATCGCGCGGTCGAGTGGCTGGAGAAGGCCGCCCGCCTGGAGCCGGCATCTTCCGCGCATCCGTACTGGCTCGGCCGCGCTCTCGCCACGCAGGCCATCCGCGGAAGCCTCGTCCGGAGGGCGGCGCTCGCCGGACGGATCCGCCGCGCCTTCGCGCGCGCGGTCGAGATCGAACCCGCGAGTCTTCCGGCACGGGAAGCGCTCGTCGAGTTCTACCTCGCCGCGCCGGGCTTCCTCGGCGGCAGCCTTCCGAAGGCGCGCGCGGAGGCGGAGGCGATCCGGCGGCTCGATCCCCTCCGGGGCCATCGCGCCTTCGCCCGGATCGCCGAGCACCGAGGGGAGCGCGACGCGGCGACGATCGAGTACGACCGGGCGATCCGGGAGTACCCGCGGAGCGCCGATCCCTGGTACTGGATGGAGCGCGGCGCCGTCGACCGAAGGGACTGGACCGCCGCGTTCGACGCGGTCGATCGCATGCTTCGAGCCCACCCGGAGGAATCCGCCGCGCTCTACGAGCTCGGCCGGCTCGCGACGCTCTCGGGCATGAACCTCGATCGCGGCGAGGCAAGCCTGCGCCGCTATCTGGCCGAGCACCGCCCGAAGGACCCCGAGCCCTCCCTCGCGCTCGCCCACGACCGCCTCGGAGACATCGAGCTCCGGAGAGGGAATCGGACCTCCGCCGCGTCCGAGTACGAAGCGGCGGTCCGGCTCGATCCCGGCCTCCTCGACGCGAGAGAGGCGCTCGGGCGGATGCGCTGGGCAGGTGACAGGTGACGGGTGACGGGTGACAGGTGACAGGCGCTCTCGCGAGAAGTCGCATCGCTGACTTCGCGCCATCGACCACGCGGGGGGGGCCCTGCAGCTCGAGAAAGCCCGAAGGCGGTCCAGAGCCGGGACATCCCCCGGATGGGATCAATGGAAATCGTGGCTGGGCACCGTCTCCGGCTCCCGCAGCGTCCGGAACCGTTCCGCGCGGACCGACAGCGTCCCGTCGTTCTGCAGTTTCCCCTCGACGATCAGCGTTCCCGATCCCACGATGATCGCTCGCTGCTCGCGGAAGAGATCCGGACGGACGATCGCCTGGCACATTCCCGTCTCGTCCTCGAGCGTCAGGAAGACGAACCCCTTGGCCGTTCCGGGACGCTGCCGCACGATCACCGCGCCCGCCGTCTTCACGTGCCGCCCGTCCGGCAGCGCCTTCAGCTCCGCGGCCGAGAGGACGCCCTCCGCGCGCAGACGGGAACGCCAGTGCTCCATCAAATGCGGCCCGGTCGTCATCTGGGTCGTCCGATAGTCGGCGGCCGTCTCTTCCTCGGGCGACATCTCCGGCAGCGGCGACGGATCGTCGGCGGGAAGCCTCTCGAAGAGGGCCCCGGCCTTGCGGGCGACCTTCGCGACCTGCCAGAGCGCGGCGCGCCGGGTGCGGCCGAATCCGGCGAGCGCGCCGGCGTGCGCCAGCCGGTCGAGCTCGTCCCCGCGGAGCGTGCAGCGGCGGGCGAGGTCTTCCACGCTCTCGAACGGCGCGGCCGCCTGCTCCGCCTCGATGCGGAGACCCGTCGCCTCGCGCAAACCCTGCACGAAGCGGAGCCCGATCCGCACGCCCCCCGCCTCCCAGCGGCACTTCCAGCCGGAGCGCGCGACGTCGACCGGGAAGGCCGGCGTGCCGTGGCGCTGCGCGTCCTTCACGAGCGTCGCGGGATGGTAGAACCCCATCGGCCAGGCGTTCAAGAGCGACGCGTAGAAGGCCGCGGGGTGGCGCGCCTTCAGATAGGCGCTCGCGTAGGCGATCAACGCGAAGCTCGCCGCGTGCGACTCGGGAAACCCATAGAGCGCGAACGACGTGATCGACTTCACGATCTGCTCCTGCGCGGGCCCTCCGATCCCGCGCTCCGTCATGCCGGCGCGCAACCGCGCCTCGATCGCGCCCATCTTCTCCATCGACCGCTTGAATCCCATCGCGCGGCGCAGCTCCTCGGCCTCGCCTCCCGTGAAGCCGGCGGCGACCATCGCGATGCGCAGGAGCTGCTCCTGGAAGAGCGGGATGCCGAGCGTGCGCTTCAGGATCGGCTCGAGGCACGGGTGCGCGTACTCGACCGGCGCCTTTCCCTGGCGGCGGTCGAAGAACGGATGCACCATGCCGCCGACGATCGGCCCCGGGCGGATGATCGCCACCTGCACGACGAGGTCGTAAAACTTTTTCGGCGCGTGGCGCGGAAGCGACGCCATCTGCGCGCGGCTCTCGACCTGGAAGACGCCGACGGTGTCGGCCTCGTTCATCATCCGGTAGACGAGCGGGTCGTCGGCGGGAAGGTGTGCGAGATCGACCTCCACCTTCTCGTGCGTGCGGATCATGGGGATCGCCTCCTCGAGCGCCGCGAGCATGCCGAGGCCGAGGAGATCCACCTTGACGATCCCGAGGTCGGCGCAGTCGTCCTTGTCCCACTGCACGACGACGCGCCCGGGCATGGAGGCGGGCTCGAGCGGGACAACCTCGTCGAGCCGCCCGGCGGCGACGACCATACCGCCGGAGTGCTGGCCGAGATGGCGGGGCAGGTTCTGGATCTGCAGGAAGAGGCGCAGGAAGTGGCGCGTCCGGATGTTCTCGGGGTCGAGGCCCGCGGCGGCGATCTCCCCCGACAGCTCCTCGATCGGGCTTCGGATCTCGCCGAAGTTCCACGTCGAAAGCTGCTTCGAGAGCCGGTCCACCTGCTCCGCGGAGTACCCGAGCGCCTTGCCGACCTCGCGCGCGGCGGAGCGGTCGCGGTAGGTGATGACGTTGGCCGTCATGCCGGCGCCGTGCGGCCCGTACTTCTCGTACACGTGCTGGATGACGCGCTCGCGCTGGTCGCCCGAGGGCAGGTCGAGGTCGATGTCGGGCCACTCGCCGCGCTCCTCGGACAGGAACCGCTCGAAGAGAAGCTCCATCTTGACGGGATCGACGGCCGTGATCGAGAGCGCGTAACAGACGGCGCTGTTGGCCGCGGACCCGCGCCCCTGCACGAGGATCTTCTCGCGCAGGCAGAACTGGACGACGTCCCACACGATCAGGAAGTAGCCGGCGAGATCGAGCTTCTCGATCATCG
>JBDTOO010000032.1:0-37913 GCA_039933215.1 Acidobacteriota bacterium | reverse complement strand
TGATCTCTAGCCAAAGGTCGCAGGTTCAAATCCCTCAAGTCGATCTAGAAATAGAAAAGCCGGGAGAATTCTCCCGGCCGTTCAGGAACTTGGTTGCGGGGGCAGGATTTGAACCTGCGACCTTTGGGTTATGAGCCCAACGAGCTACCAGGCTGCTCCACCCCGCGTCAGGGAGGCGAACCTTATCGGAGCGCGTTCCGGAGGTCAAGCGCCCGCCGCGGACGCCCCACGGCCTTTGACGTCTCCGATCTCCTTCGCCGTGATCTCGTATTTGAAATTTTCCGGGTCGAGACAGTCCAGCCGCCCCGCCGCCGATTCCGCCTGGGGGTACATCAGGAAGCCGACCGGCGCGCCCGTCGATCCAGGCAGCGCGACGTCGTGGCCGAAGTTGTAGGCCATCCAGTTCATCTCCCACGTGCCGAACAGCCGCGCGCGGGCCTTCTTCACCACCTCGTCGTCGAGCGACCGGTTTCCCGGCGGCTCTTCGAGGACGACCTTCCGGACGTCCGCGGGGTCGACGGGGACCCAGCCGTAACCGCCGAGATGGACCTCCGCGCGGCAGTGCTGCGATTTCGTCACCTTTTCCGACGAGGCCCCGAGGCTCTTCGCGCCCATCTCCGAGGCGGCGACGCGGATTCCGTAGACGTCGCGGGCGGGAAGGCCGGCCGCGCGCGCGAGCCCCACGTAGAGGGCGTTCAAGTCGGCGCACTTTCCGCTCAGGTCCTTCGACTCCAGCATGAAGCGGATGTCGCCGACGCCGCAGCCGCGCGTTTTGGGGTTTCGAAAGGTGTTGTCGACGATCCAGTCGTAAATCGCCCGCGCCTTCTCGACGTCCGTCGACGCGCCGCGCGTGATCAGGTCGGACTGGGCCTTGACCACGCCGTCGGTCGGGATGAGCTTCGTCGGCCGCAGGAAATTCTCGAGCGCGGCGCGGTCCGCCCGGGGCGCGCGGCCGGGCGCGGACAGATCGACGGACCGGTTCTTCGTAGAGACGCGGCTCGTGAGCGTCAGGGCCGGCGTCACCCCGGCCGGATACTTCGCCGCGACGATGCCGAGCGCGTCGGCGCGCCGCATGACGAGCTCCGCCGTGCCGCCGTCCGCGCGGAAGGAGTTGCGGAGAGTCCTCTGGTAGGGGGTGTCCCGGATGAGCGCGGCGGGCAGCCACACGCGAGCCGGGCCGGAGGATTTCAAGACGTCGACCCTCGTCGTCACCTCGAACGTGCGCCATCCGTCCGCGGATTCGCCGGAGGGAAGCGGGCGGGCCACCCGGGGAAGAACGAGGCTCGCGGAGACGGCCCCCGCGGTGCGCAGAAAATCGCGTCGGTTCATGTCCCACCTCCCCCCGGTCATCGGCGCCGGTCATCGCCGCCGGTCGCCGGTCGCCGGTTCGTTCGTAACTTATAACCCTTCTCCCCGCGGGAAAACCTCCGCCGCCGCGCGACAGGCGCTTCCCATCCGGGGCTCGACGCGTTACTCTGTCTCCATCGCGGCGAAGCGGCTCCGGCACAACGATTCCTCGCGACGAAACGGGACTTTCTTTACGATTCCTGCCGCTCTCCCGGCCCGTGCCGCGAGCCCGGCGGTTAACGGGACCCTCTCCATGACCCTCGAGGAATCCGGCGGCTCCGCGGGCCCGACCACGCTCCTGTGGTGGCCGTGCCCGAATTGCCGCCTCTGGCACCAGACGCGGATGCCGCTCGAGATGCTCGAGGGGGATTCGGTGGATGTCCGGTGCCCGGTCAACGGCCGGATGGTCCAGCGTCCGGTGACGCACAAGCGCCCCCGCGGCGAGATGGCGGCCCCGGTCAAGCGCGGCCTCTTCTCCCGGATTTTCGGAGGCCGCCGCCCCGCATAGGCTCCGGCGGGCGCCCCGCCTGTATCCTTCGTGCATGCGCGGATCCCACGGCTGGGCGGAGATCGATGCCGCGCGCAAGAGCGACATCATCGCGGCCATCGAATCGGGCGGCGCGACGCGCGGGCCGTCCCACGTCGAGCTCGATCTCACCGATCGCTGCAACGTCGCCTGCTACTTCTGCAACCAGCAGGACGTCCGGACGACGCAGCAGATCTCCTTCGAGCACGTCTGCGCGCTGATCGACGAGCTCGCCGCGACCGGCCTCAAGTCCGTGCGCTTCTCCGGGGGCGGCGATCCGCTCGCACACCGGGACTTCGCCCGCGTCCTCGACCACGTCGGCGCCCGCGGCGTCGTCGTGGACAACCTGACCACGAACGCCGCCCTCCTCGGTCCCGAGATCGCCGCGAAGCTCGTCGAGGGCGGCGCCCGGGAGGTGCTGGTCTCCCTGAACGCGGCGGACGCGGCGGACTACGCGCGGATGATGCAGGTAAAGCCCGCCGTCTTCGACCGCGTCGTCGAGAACGTCCGCGGGCTCGTGGCGCGACGCGGTTCGGCCGCCATGCCGGCGATCTCGGTGCAATTCCTGATCGACCGGAACAACGTCGAGCGCCTGCCGGAGATGTACGAGCTCGGCCGCGCGCTCGGAGCGGATCGCTTTCCGGTGAGCCTCGTCCTGAACATCCCGCTCGCGCGCATCGATCCCAACGTGCTGCTCCATCCCTCCGAGACCGAGAGGATGCGGCCCCTCCTCCGGGAGGTCCTGGAGCGGGACCGCGAGGAGCGCCGCCTCCAGATCTTCTTCCCGGTTCCCGAATGGAACGCGATGATGGACGAAATGCGCCGGGAGCTCGGGTACCCCGAAGACCCGCCGATCTTCCCGACGGCTCCGGCGTTTCAGGAGAAGAACGGGCACTGCTTCTTCGGCTGGTATACAGCGACCATCCGCGGCAACGGCGACCTGTATCCGTGCTGCCTCCTGATGAGCCCCGACTACAAGCCGCTCGGCAACGCGTTGAACGGGCGGTTCGTCGACCACTGGAACGGCCCGGAATTCTCCCGCCTGCGGACGGAGATGCGGGGCGTGCTCTTAGACGGCGACGCGGCGCAGTTCGACGCGGAGCGCCACACGGTGATCCGGCCGCAGTGCGTCACCCACGGCGCGTGCTGGCTGAAGAACATGTATTTCCGTGGCGATGAGGACTTCTACCGGCGTCTGGGAGAGGCCCTCGAGCGCGCGCGCCGGCGGCACCGTTTCCGGCGCGCGGCCCGCCGGGGACTGGAGCGGGCGGTCTCCGCGGCGCGGCGTTTCGTCCGACCGGCTGCCTCCTGAATTTACGTCGAACTTACGCCCGTTTTTCTCATAAGATCCCACTCAACACCTTTGAAGGAGGAAGCATGAAACGGATTCAACGGTTCGTGGGGCTCGCGGTGGCGGCCCTGCTCGTCACGGCGGGTCTCGCGAGCGCGGCGCAGGATCACGCGAAGAAGTCGGCCGCGCCCGGTGGGGACGACAAGGAAAAGGCCATGATGGACGCCATGATGAAGGCCGGAACGCCCGGCGCCGAGCACAAGATGCTCGCGGATATGGCCGGCACCTGGGACGCGAAAGTGCGGATGTGGATGAAGCCGGGCGCGCCCCCGGAGGAGTCGGCGGGCACCTCCGAGGCCACGTCCATCATGGGCGGCCGCTACCTCGAAGAGAAGTTCACCGGCACGGCGATGGGACAGCCATTTACCGGCCAGGGCATTACGGGGTACGACAACGTCCAGAAGAAGTACGTCTCTACGTGGGCGGATTCGATGAGCACCGGGATCATGACCTCGACCGGCAGGGCCGACGGGAACAAGATGACCATGTCCGGCCAGATGGCCGACCCCATGACGGGCAAGATGTCGAACATCAAGCAAGTGATGACGATGACCGACAACGATCATCACAAGTTCGAGATGTGGGCCGCCGGCCCGGATGGCAAGTCGTTCAAGATGATGGAGATCGAGTACACGCGGAAGAAGTAACTCCGTCGGCCGTCGACGGTCTCTGAGGGCGGGCGCGGGCCCGCCCTTTTTTCATGCGTTCTCGTCTGCGCCTCCCGCGATCGGGCGCTTCCCTTGCAAGGAGATCCGGGAACGAAGAGGAGGCCCCGACGAGCCAGAATGCCTTCGCCGACACGCCCCCGCGGATCCTGGTCATCGAAGACGACGCGGACACCCGGCGGGGAGTCGAAGAAATGCTTCGGGAGGAGGGGTTTGACGTCGAGCTGGCGTCGGACGGGGCCGAGGCCCTGGCACTCCTCGAGGCGGGTTCCCGCCCCGTCCTGATCCTTCTGGATCTCCAGATGCCGGGGATGAGCGGCTGGGAATTCCGCCGCACCCAGCTCTCGGAGCCGGAGATCTCCCGCATCCCCGTCGTCGTGATGACCGGTTACCCCGATTACGACGAGGGACTCACGACACTCCGGCCGGCCGGCTTTCTCTACAAACCCGTGCGTTCGGGCGATCTCCACGGCCTCCTCGATCGCTTCCGCTGAGGACGGCGGAACCCGGGAAGTAAGAAAATCGCGGCATGGACCCCGAGATACTCGTCGTCGAAGACGACCCGGACCTGCTGGAGGCGATGAGCGGCGCCCTCGAGTCCGAGGGATTCGGCGTCGGCCGCGCGCGGCACGGTCTCGAAGCCCTGGGCCATCTCAGAGCGGGCCACCGTCCCCGCGTGATCCTTCTCGACCTCATGATGCCGATCATGAATGGCTGGCAGTTCCGCCACGAGCAGCGCCAGGACTCGGAGCTCGCCAGAATTCCGATCGTGGTCGTCTCGGCGAAGTCCGACAGCGCGCAGCACGCGGCGTGGCTCGAAGCCGACGCGTACATTTCGAAGCCTCTTTCGCTCTCCACGCTCCTGGAAACGGTGAGCCGGTTCTGTCCACGTCGCCTACGCGGTCGCTGACGCGACCGCTCCGGCTCCCGCCGCGTGAGCCTCCTCCCTCCCTTCGGTCGGGAGACTACTCACGCGGCGAGCGGATGGATGAGTTCGCCGAAAATGGACCAGTGTCACGGCTGGGAGAGGGCCTCAGGCCCTGGTGGGGGAGGTTCGCTAGCTTCGGGCTGTGATCTTGCGGCGCATTGTGAGGCCGAGGACCAGGAAGACGAGGAATAGGATTCCGAAGAGGAGCGCGAAGAACTTTGCCACCGCGAAGGTCGTGCCTGCGATTTGTGTGAAGCCGAGAAGTCCGGCGATCAGGCCGACGACCAGGAACGTCACGGCGAGCTTCAGCATGGTGGCGGCCCCCTCTTCGGATGGCGACTGCGAAAAATATGCCGGGGGCCGTCGCCTTGCGTTCGCGTTCCATTGCGGGAAAGGTTCCGTGGCGGATTTGGGAGGATGGGGCGGTCGTGAGCTCTGTGGATGAGGCGGCTCGGCGGCTTCGTGAGGCTCGGCGGGTCACGGTTTTGACCGGGGCGGGGGTCTCCGCGGCGAGCGGCGTTCCGACTTTTCGCGGGGAGGCCGGGCTCTGGAAGAGCTTTCGCGCCGAGGATCTGGCGACTCCCGAAGCCTTTGCGCGCGATCCGGTGACGGTCTGGGAATGGTACGACTGGCGGCGCGGGAAGATCGCGGAGGCGATCCCGAACGCGGCGCACGAGACGATCGCGGCCTGGAGCCACCAGTTCGAGAGCTTCGCGCTGATCACGCAGAACGTCGACGGGTTGCACGAGCTTGCCGGCACCCGCGGTGTCGTGCGATTTCACGGCTCGATCTGGACTCTCGCGTGCGCCGGTTCGTGCGGCGCCCTGCCCGGCGGCTGGGAGGACCGGCGCGCGCCGCTCCCGGAGATTCCGCCGCTCTGCCCCGACTGCGGCGCGCTCGCGCGTCCGGGCGTGGTCTGGTTCGGCGAGCCGATCCCCTCCGCCGCGCTCGCGGCCGCCGGGGAGGCTCTCGACTGCGACGTCTTCGTCGTCGCCGGTACGTCCTCGCTCGTGATGCCTGCCGCGGGCCTCGCGGACCTCGCTCGAAGCCGGGGCGCGTTCACGATCGAGGTGAATCCCGAGGCGACTCCGGCCAGCGCACGCGTGGATCTCGCGATCGCGGGGCCCGCGGAAGTCGTGCTACCCGAAATCGACCGGCGGATGGAGGTCGAAGCCGGGGGAGGCTGATCCGGGGCGCGCGGAGTCTAGGAGAGCGGCGTCCGCGCGACGGCCTGCCGCGCCGCGAGCGCGATCCGCAGCGCGTCGTCGGCGCTTCCGGCGAGCGCCGTGATGTGACCCATCTTCCGTCCCGGCCGCGCCTCGCTCTTCCCGTAGAGGTGCAGCTTCGCGTCCTCGAACGCGCACGCGGCGGCCCAGTCCGGCTCGCCGCCGCCCCACAGGTCCCCGAGCAGGTTCGTCATGGCGGCGGGAGAAATGGACCGCGTCGACCCGAGCGGCAGCCCGCAGACGGCTCTGAGCTGCTGCTCGAACTGGCTCGTGACACACGCGTCGATCGTCAGGTGTCCCGAGTTGTGGGGGCGCGGCGCCAGCTCGTTGACGAGGAGCGACCCGTCGCGGAGAACGAAGAGCTCGACGCACAGAACGCCGACGAGGTCCAGGGCCTCCGCGATCCCCCGGGCGATCTCGACCGCCTTCTCGCGCGCCGGATGGCCGGCGTCGTAGACCGTGTGATCGAGGATGTGGCGCGTATGCGCGTTGCGCATCGGTCCGAAGTCGGCGAGGGCGCCGTCGAGGCCCCGCGCGACGATCACCGACGCCTCGTGGTCGAAGTCGACGAACCGCTCGAGGACGGACTCGGTTTTTCCGGCGGCGTCCCATGCGGTCGCGAGCTCCCCGGGCGATCCCACCTTCGTCTGCCCCTTGCCGTCGTAGCTGAATCCGGCGCGCTTCAGAACCGACGGGCAGCCGATCGAGGCGGCGGCGGCCGTGAGCTCCTCGTCGGTCCGCACGGGAGCCCACGCCGCGACGGGAAAGCCTCTGGACGCGAGAAACGTCTTCTCGCGCAGCCGGTCCTGGCAGACGAAGAGGACCTGACCGTCCGGACGGACGGGCGCGTGCTCGGCGGCGGCCCCCGCGGCGGCGGAGGAGACGTTCTCGAACTCGAATGTGACGACGTCGACTCCCCGCGCGAACCGGCGCACGGCATCCAGATCGTCGTAGGGCGCCGTGACCTCCACGTCGGCGAGCTGTCCGGTCGGCGTGTCGTATTCCGGCGACAGCGTGTGGACGCGGTAGCCCATCCGGCGGGCCGCGATCGCGAACATGCGTCCGAGCTGCCCGCTTCCGAGGACGCCGATCGCGGCTCCGGGAAGCACCGGGCGCGTCGGGCTCAAGGGACCGTGTCCTCGATCACCTTCTTCGTCTGCTCGTCGCGATACTTCCGGAGGGCGGCCGCGACTTCCGGCTCGCGCTGTCCCAGGATCGCCGCCGCGAACAGCGCCGCGTTGACGGCGCCCGCGCGGCCGATCGCGAACGTCGCGACGGGAACGCCGCCCGGCATCTGCACGATCGAGAGAAGCGAGTCGAGTCCCTGCAGCGCCTGACTCTGGACGGGGACCCCGAGAACGGGGACGATCGTCTGGGCCGCCACCATTCCAGGAAGGTGTGCGGCGCCTCCCGCTCCGGCGATCACTGCGACGAGACCCCGACCCTCGGCCGCCGCGGCGAACTCGGCCATCCAGGCGGGCGTTCTGTGCGCGGAAACGATCCTGGATTCGTGGGGAATGCCCAGCGCCTCGAGCGTCTCGGAGGCGTGCCGCATGGTGTCCCAGTCGGACTTGCTCCCCATGATGACGGCGACTCGCGGGGCCGGCGCCGGTGATTTCGCCATTAATCCGCGGATTCTACCGGGACGCGGGATCCGATGGGGTCAGTGCTCGAGATCGCGGGGAAGCCGGTTGAGCTCCAGCCAGTAGACGGGCAGCATCTTCAGCCTCTGGAACATCAGCTCGGGCGTCTCCGATTTCGAGACGAAGGAGTTCGCGCCGAACTGGTAGGCCGTCTGGATGTCGTCGCGCTCCTGCGAGCTCGTCAGGACGACGACGGGGACTCCGCGCGTGAGGGGGTGGGATCGCACCCGCTTCAAGACCTCGATGCCGTTGATCCCGGGAAGCCCGAGGTCGAGCAGGATGAGGTCGATCTCAGGCTTGCGCACGGAGCGCTCCAGGGCCCGCTCGCCCGTCTCGGCCTCCTCCACGGAGATCTCGTCGCCGAACGCGTTGTCGAGGATGCGCCGCATGACCCAGCGGTGGTTGGGATCGTCTTCGACGAGCAGGATGCGGCGGGGTGCCACGAGCAATCGGTCCGTCCTTTCTGGACTCAGGCGAGGCTGCGGAAAGAGATAGAGCAATTCCGATACCGTTTGGTCGCTGTCCTCGAAACCGGACGTTCGAAGCGTCCCCGGAGGGGTTAAGATTCGGTTTTCCACACACGGGGACGATGAAAAAAGGGATCTGGCTCGCGGTCGCCCTGGCCATCGGGGTGGCGGGTGCCTGGGGATACGGGGCCCTCGTACGCCAGGAGAATGACGACGGCCGCAAGGTACGCCTCCTGGCGCTCGCGGAGGAGCAGCGCCTCGATCTCTCCTTCTCGCGAAACGGGCGGCTGGTCAGCCGGGTGCCGGACGAAGGGGAGTCGATCGCCTCGGGCGCGCTCGTCGCCCGCCTCGAGGAGCCCGGCCTGACGCAGGACGCCCGGGATCTCGAGCGCCAGGGCGAGCAGGTGCGCGCGCGAGAGAACACGCGGCAGCAGGAAGTCGCTCGACTCCAGGCCCAGCTCGCGCAGACCCGCAGCGAAGAGCGGCGCGTCGCGCGCCTCGTTGCGGAAGGCATCGTTCCGGTGGCCGACCTCGAGACGATCCAGCACCGCCGCGAGGAATACGCTGCGGGCATTCGGGCTCGCGAGGCGGAGAAGGGCGAGCTCGAAGCCGAGGGAAACGCGCTTCTGTCCCGCGTCGACAAGGTGCACCGGTTCGAGCAGGAAGGCGTCCTCGCTTCTCCGGCGAGCGGGACGGTCCTCACGCGGCACCACCGGCAGGGCGAGTTCGTCTCGGCGGGAGATCCGATCGTCACGCTCCAGGTGGACTCGCCGTACCTGCGCGTCGAAGTCCCCGAGGAGCGGCTCTCCGTGTTTCCCGTCGGCGGCACGGTCCGCGTGTGGCCCCAGGCGCGCGCGGGCGCGCCCTTTCCGGCCCGCGTGCTCTCGGTGAAGCCGCGGTCCGAGTTCGCGACGCGCCGCAACTGGGGACTCCAGACGCGGGACCTGAAGACCTTCTCGGTGCGGCTGAAGCCCGAAGGCGGCACGGTCGTGTCGGGTCAGACGTTCGTGGTCGAAGCCGGCTCGTGAGCGTCGTCTCTTCATTCGATCCCCCGCCTCCCTTCCTCGACGACGACTTTCCCCGGCCGCTCGAGTTTCCCGAGATTCCCACGGCCCGCACGCGGCCGCTTCGCCCCTCGATCGAGGCGATCGGGCTCACCAAGCGATTCGGAGACTTCGTCGCCGACGATTCCGTGACGTTCACCGTGCCGCCGGGCGAGACCTACGGCCTTCTCGGGCCGAACGGGGCCGGCAAGACCACCCTCGTGCGCATGCTGACGACGCTCCTGCCGCCGACGTCGGGGGTCGCGAGGATTCGCGGGCACGACGTCGTGTCCGCGAGGGGGCAGGTCCGGCGGGCGATCGGCACCGTCTCCCAGGCGATCACGACCGACGAGAACCTCTCCGTCCGCGAGAACCTCTCGGTGCAGGGAAAGATGTACGGCCTCTGGGGCCGCGAGCTGAAGCGCCGGATCGAGCTGCGGCTCGGCCAGGTCGGGCTGTGGGAGAAGCGCGGGCAGCTCACGCGCACTCTCTCCGGAGGAATGCGCCGGCGTCTGGAGATCGCGCGCGGCGTCCTCCACTCTCCGCGCGTTCTCTTCCTGGATGAGCCGACGACCGGGCTCGACCCCCAGAGCCGGCGAGCCATCTGGGACCTCCTCGGAGAAATGAAGGCGTCGGATCCGGAGCTCGCCGTGGTGCTGACGACGCACGCCATGGACGAGGCGGACTACCTGTGCGATCGCGTCGCGATCATGGACGCCGGGCGGATCCTCCAGGAGGGGGAGCCCGAGCGCTTGAAGCGCGCGCTCGAGACCGGCGAGCACGTGTCGATCGAGACGGATCACCCGATCTCCGACACGCATCGCGACGAGCTGGCCGCCATCGGCGCCGCGAACTGGCGCAGCCCCGCGCCCGGGCACGTCGAGTTTCAGTCCCGCCCGGGCGAAGGCGTGGGCCGCCGCGCCTCCCAGTGGCTGGAGGAAAAGGGATACACGATCGTCCACCTGACGATCGCGCCTGTGACGCTCGAAGACGTCTTTTTCTCGTGGACCGGCCGGGGCCTCCGCGAGTGAGCCGGCCCGCCGTCGCCTGGAAGCCCGCGCGGGTTGCGCGCGGGCCTTTTCTCGCCGCGCTCGGGATGCTCGCGATCTGCCAGCGCGCCTACGTCACGCTGTGGCGGCAGCCGGTGCTGCTCATCTCGACGATGCTCTTTCCGATCATCTATCTGCTTCTTCTCGGCAACTCGCTCAACCGTCCGCTCCGCGCCGTCTCGCTCGCCGTCGTCGACGAGGCGGGCAACGCCCTCTCGGCCGAGTGCCTGCGCGGGGCCGCGGCCCTCGAAACGGGACGGGATCTCGTCCGGCTCCACATCGTCCAGGACCGTGCGGAGGCCCTGACCGCCCTGCGCCGAGGCGCGTACCGCGGCATCTGGGTCCTCCCGCAGGGGCTCGCCCGTCTCGGCCCGACGCCATCCTTCATCGGCGACAACACGGATCGCGCGTCCTACGAGACGCTCGAGACCGCCCTCGGCGAGATCTGGACCGAAGCGGCGGCGGGGCGCGGCGTGGCGCCGGCGGTTCCTTCTTCGCGCCTCGAGGCCTATCCGTATCTCGACTACGTGACCTACCTCGCTCCGGCCGTCGTCTGCCTCGCGATCTTCATGGGGTCGATGGTGTCCGGCGGGCTCCAGGTCCTCGAAGACCGGATGTACGGATACCACGAGGGGTACCTGGTCACTCCGATCACGACGGGCGCCCTCGTCTCCGGCCACATCCTCGCCGGATCCATCATCGCGTCGATCGCGGGCTCGGCCGTACTCGTCGCCGTTCTTCTCTTCGCGCCCCTTCCGCTGCTGAGTTCTCCCTCCATCGCCGCGTCGGTGTTCACGATCTTCCTGACCGCGCTCTCGGTCTCGGGCGTCTGGTCGCTTCTCTTCTCCCGCGCCCGGCACGCGAGCGTTCTGCGCGGGATGTTCGGCATCATCAACGCGGCGCTCTTCTTTCCGTCGGGCGCGCTCTATCCCATCGAGAGCTACCCGGCATGGCTCCGAACGCTCTCGGCGCTCGACCCGCTCACCTACGGCGTGCGCGCCCTGCGGGACCTGATCCTGAAGGGAGCGCCGATCGCCTCGTGCTACCCGGCGTGGCTCTTCCTCGCCACCTTCACGGTCGTCTGCGGCATGCTGACCCGCGTGCTCTTCCGCCGGGAGATCTGAAGTCCGGCGGCCGGCTAAACGGCCCGGATCAGCTTTTCGAGCTCCTCCGTGTGTACGGCGCGGGCGCGCGCCTCGTCCGGCTCGACGAGGTTCTCGCGGACCAGGCGGGCGAGCGACTCCTCGAGCGAGACGGAGCCCTGCTTCCGGGTGAGCGCGATCTCCTGATGGAGGTGCTGGAGGGCGTTCTTGCGGATGTGCTGGCGCGCCCCGTAAGAGACGAAGAGGATCTCGACGGCGGGCACGCGGCCGCCCCCTTTTCGCGGCAGAAGCGTCTGGGTCACGATCGCCGCGAGGGCCATCGAGAGCTCCTGGCGGATCGTCCCCTGCCGCTCCGACGGGAAGGAGTCGGCGATGCGCGAGACGGCGGAGGCGGCGTCCGTCGTGTGCACCGTCGAGAAGACGAGGTGGCCGGTCTCCGCCGCCGCGAGCGCGATGCGCATCGTCTCCGGGTCGCGCATCTCGCCGACGACGAGCACGTCGGGAGCCTGGCGCATCGCCGCGCGCAGCGCCGTCGGGAAGTCGGGGGCGTCCGTTCCGATCTCGACCTGTTCGACGACGCTCGCCCGGTGCGCGAGCTCGTACTCGACGGGGTCCTCGATCGTCACGATGTGCCGGGCATCGCGGCGGTTGATCTCGTCCACGAGCGCCGCGAGCGTCGTGCTCTTCCCGGACCCGGTCGGGCCTCCGATCAGCACGAGCCCGCGGGGAAGCTTCGTGAGCGACTCGGCGGCCGCCGGGAGGCCGAGCGACGCGAGGCGGGGAACTTCGCTCGGGAGGGCCCGGACCGCGGCCGCGGCGCGCCCGCGCTCCTGATGCAGGTTGATCCGGAAGCGGCCGAGGCCGCGGCGCTTGTGCGATCCGTCCGCGATGCGCTCTTCGGCGTAGCGGGCGCGCGCCGTGAAGGAAAGAGCCGGCAGCACGGCGTCCTCGATCTCCTCGCCGGAGAGGGGCGATTCCGCGAGCGGGACGACCCGGCCGTCGAGGCGGATGCACGGCGGGGCGCCCGAGACGAGAAGGAGGTCGCTGCCGCGCCGCTCGACGAGCTCCTGGAGCCATCCGCCGAGGCGCGCGTCGGAACGGGTCCCCGCCTCTTCCAGGGCTGGAAGATCCGCGGCGGCGGAATCACCGGCGATCGGGAGATCGGGCTGCGGCCGGCCGCCGGTGTTCAGCTGCCGGATCAGCTGGTTGATGTCGTCGGTTTCTTCCACGAAGGGAGTCTACGGCGCGGGAAGCGAGGCCGTTCGATCGGGCGGGGAAGGCTCGTTCAGCCGGCCAGATCCCAGTCGCTGTGCGGAGCCTGGTTCTCGATGAACCAGCCGTGCAGCAGACGGCCGTAGCCGACGGGCTTCCAGTCGATCGAGTCGAAGAACGGCCTCAGCGCGAAGTGCAGGCGGCGCAGGTTGTAAAGCGGCACGCCGGTGAAGTAGTGATGCTCGAGGTGGTACTCCGAATAGAGGTACCAGAAATCCCACCAGCGGGACGGACGCACGAGCGTTCCCCACTTCGCGGGGTCCGCCGGGTCGATGGCGTAGTGCTGCCCGAGCCGGTTCAACGCGAAGGCGATCGGGAAGACGAGAAAGTAGGGGACGAGATACACGCGCGCGAGCACGCCGGCACCGCCCGCCGCGAACAAGGCGGCCATGACCAGGACGTGCAGGAGGATCGTCACTGCCCGCTCGCCCGCGATGCGGCGGCGCAGCCGGGGCGGATACGTCGCGGTCTCGCGGGCGGCCGCGCGGAAGTAGATCGGGAAGAGCGCGGGGGTGAAGTACAGCGCCTTGTACCAGCGCCGGTTCCAGCGGGGCGAGAGGTAATGGCGCTTCGGGTCCGCGGTCGCGTCGCCGAGCTCCGCGTGGTGCGTCAGGTGCCAGCGCGTGAATTGAAGCGCGGAGATCCCCGACGGCACCGCGTAGAGGATCGCGAGGGCTCTCTCGGCGCGCGGTCGCGGCCCCTCGAACACCGCGCGGTGCACCACATCGTGGAGCAGGACCGTGAAGTTGAAGGCCGTCCAGCCGGCGACCAGCGAGGCGGGAATCCAGAACCAGGGCTCGGGGAACCGCCAGGAGACCCAGGAGGCCGCCAGGAGGAGCGCGAACTGCCGCGCCGCGATCGCGAAATGGCGCGGGGCGCTCTTGCGGTGGAGCTCCTTAAGCACGTCATGCGGCACGGCCTTCGTCAGCCGGGCGCGCAGGTCGCGCGAGGCCTTGGCCCAGTGGTGCTCACCGCCCGTCGGCGGGTACTCCTCCGGGCGGGGGGAGCGGAAGGGAAGGGGGTTGGCGCTCATCGTTCCGGGGTCAAAACCTCCATCGGGCGGCCTCTATTCTACCGGTGGCCGCGCGATCCGGCGGGGCCGGAATTCCGGGGGGTTTTCTCCGTTCTCCCCCCGAAAGGAGACATGGATGCGCCGACCCCGCTTCTTTCGGCTCTGGTCCTCCCTCGCCATGGCCCTGGCCCTGGCCGCGGACGCGCTGCCGGCTTCCGCGATCTCCGATTTCCAGGCCCGCATGGCCCAGACCGTCTGGTCCGCGCAGCAGACGGAGGCGATTCTGCGGACCCTGCCGCAGTCCACGAGGTCGGTTTCGACGCCGGAGGGTCTCGCGTCCTATTTCGCCCTCTTAAACGAGAACGTCGCCGCCCTGACCGGCTCGGCGACGGCGCGGGGCGCGACCGACGAGCAGCGCAAGAGCGTCGCCGACGGCCTGGGGATGCTCGCGACGGCCCTGCACGACCAGGCCGCCCTCGCGGGGAATCGCGGCCTTTTCGGGGCCGTGGCGACGCTGAACGAGCTCGAGGAGACCTGCCGGGCCGCGGTCTCCCAGCTGGCGGCGGTCCGGCCCGCGGCGAAGCCCTAGGCGTCTGACGTCCGACGAGACCGCGGGCAGGCGGGCGGCCAGAAATCCGACCATGAAAAAGCCCGCCGAAGCGGGCTCTTTCGAGGGTCGCGCGCGCGGGATCTAGGCGCCCGGCTCCATCGAGGCGACCGTGATGACCTTCTTCTCCGCGTCGACGGTTCCCTTGACCATGACCTTCTTGCCGGCCATCCCCGCCATCTTGCCCATGGTGGCGTCGTCGCCGGAGAGGACGAAGAGGCTCTTGTCGGCCGGGTTGTAGAGGGCCCACTTCGCGCCCTTCTCCTTCACGCACTTCACGGCGCAGTCGGCGTGGTCCGCTTTCGCGCCCGAGGCGCCGCAGCCGGAATCGGTGACGAAACCCGTCCACGACCCCTCGTCGGCGAAGGCCGGCGAAGCGACGAAGACGGCGAAGGCGAAGAGCAACGATCCGAGAAGGATTTTCTTCATGGTGATTCTCCTGTTATGAGGGCGCCATTCTATAAGCTCTTCGCGATGCCCCGGAAAACGACCGCGGCCGTCCTGCGCGAGCTTTTCGACGCCGCCCTGCGCGCCGCGGACCCCGCACCCGCCGTGTCCCGGGCCCTCGCGGATCCGTCCATCCGCCGCGCGCTCGAAGGCGCCCGGAAGATCGGCGTCTTCGCCGTGGGTAAGGCGGCCGCGAGGATGCTCGCGGCCGCCGGCCTTCCCGCGGGCCCCGCGCTCGCGATTCTGCCCCGCGGCTACCCGGCTCCCGCGCGGGCGGGGATCGAGGTGCTCCGGGCGTCCCATCCGGAGCCGGATCGCTCGAGCGTCGCCGCGGCGCGGAGGGCCGTGGCCTTCTTCCGGTCGTTCTCGGCGGAGGACGCCATCCTCTGCCTCGTCTCCGGAGGGACCTCCTCCCTCCTGTGCCTGCCGGCGGACGGCTGGACGCTCGCGGCCAAGCGAGCGGCGATTCGCGAGCTCGTCCGGAGCGGCGCTTCGATCGTCGAGGTCAACCGTCTGCGCCGCCGTCTCTCCGGCGTGAAGGGAGGCCGATTGGCGAGGAGAACCGAGGCGCGGATCGTGTCGCTCGTCGTCTCCGACGTCCCGGGGGATCGGGCGTCTCTCGTCGGATCCGGGCCGACGATCCGGCGAAGGCGCGAGGACCGGACGCGCGTCGTCGCCTCGAACGCGGACGGCATCGCGGCAGCATCGGCGGCGGCGCGGCGGCTGGGACTCGCGCCCGTCGTCTGGCGGCTCCGCCTGACGGGGGAGGCCTCCGAGTGCGGCCGCCGGTTCGCCCGGTTCGCGCGCCGGCTGACCCCGGGCGGCGTCCTGATCGCCGGCGGAGAGACGACCGTCGAGATGCCGCGGCGTTCCGGTCGAGGGGGGCGCAACCTCGAGCTCTCGCTCGGGGCCGCCCTGGAGCTCGGCCGCCGGGACGATCCGGTGTCGATCCTCGCGGCTGCTTCGGACGGGATCGACGGCAGCTCGGGAGCCGCCGGCGCCTCTGCCGACGAAACGACCCTCGCCCGGGCGGGGCGTCTGGGTCTCGACCCGGAAAGAGCTCTTTCCCGCCACGACACGGCGCCCCTCCTGGCGGCGCTCGGAGACCTTCTCGTCACGGGGCCGACGCGGACGAACGTCGGCGACTGGGCTTTCGCGCTCCGGAGGGGCTGAGGGGGCCGAAACGGGGCCTCGCCGGGCTGGCCGGAGGGAGGCCGCCGCGCCCCGCCCACCGCTATAATCACGGGTTCGCCATGCGTCCGACCGATTCCAACCGGGAGCTCGCCTCCCTCGAGCGCTTCACGGAGACGCCGTCGCGCTTCGGCGCCTACCGCGTCGCCCTGGGTTTTCCGAACTCCTACGAGATCGGGATGTCGAACCTCGGCTTCCAGTGGGTCTACCGGCTTCTGAACCGGGTCCCCGATCTCGTCTGCGAGCGGTTCTTCTTCGAGGAGGGAGAGCCCGCGGCCACGTTCGAGAGCGGAACGCCCCTGTCGGAGTTCGGGCTTCTCGCGTGGTCCCTCTCGTGGGAGATGGACATCGTCAACATCCTGAAGACTCTGCGCGCGGCGCGGATTCCCGAGCGGCGATCCGCGCGCGACGAGCGCCACCCCCTCCTTCTCGTCGGCGGGGACATCGCGCGCATGAATCCGGCGGCGCTCACGGCGTTCGTCGACATCTTCGCGCTCGGCGACGGCGAGCGCCTCGTGCCCCGCATCGCGGAGCTCGTCCAGTCGGGGCTTTCGCGCGAAGACTTCCTGCAGGCGGCCGCGAAGATCCCGGGATTCTTCGTTCCCGCCATCCACGGCCCCCGGGCCGAGGCGGCGGAGAGCGGGAAGGTCGTCATCCAGCAGCCGATGTCGCGCAAGGAGATCTCCGCGACGTTCGAGGTCCCGCACACGACGATCCTGACGCCGCGGACCGAGCTCGCCGACAAGCTCCTGATCGAGATTTCGCGCGGGTGCACGGAGATGTGCCGCTTCTGCTGGGCGGCGTATGCCATGGCGCCCATCAAGCAGTACCCGGCCGCGTCGATCTTGAAGATCGCGCGCGAGGCGAGACCCCTGACCGACCGCGCCGGCCTGATCGCCACCGCGGTGTGCGATCACCCCGAGATCACGCAGATCCTCGCGGGCCTGTCGGAGCTCGGATTCCACATCGCGCTCTCGTCGATCAAGATCGACGCGATCGAAGCGCCGATCCTGGAAGTGCTCGCGCGACAGGGAGAGCGAGCCCTGGCGATCGCTCCGGAAGCGGGTAACGAACGGCTGCGGCGGCACATCAACAAGAAAGTCTCGGACGCGATGCTCCGCGAGAAGTGCCGCCTGGTCTTCGCGCACGGCTTTACGCGCCTGAAGCTCTACCTGCAGGTCGGGCTCCCCACGGAGACCGAAGAAGACGTCCGCGACATCGTCCGCACCGTGTCGGACCTGCGCGAGATCGCCATCGCCGAGGGGCGGGCCGCCGGCCGCGTCGCGCAGATCGTCCCGTCGGTGAACGCGTTCATCCCGAAGCCCCACACGCCCTACGAAGACCAGCCCCTCGCCTCCGAGGAGGAGTTGAAGGAGAAGCTCGCGTTTCTCCAGCGGGAGCTCGGGCAGCTCGGACACGTCGCCTTTCGCGGCATGTCCGTCGGCGAGGCCGTCTGGGAGGCCTATCTCGCCAAGATGGATGAGAGCGGCGCGGACATCCTCGAGGAAGCGGCGTCCGGGGTGCCGGTCCGCCGCCTCCTGAAGCAACATCGCGAGCGCATCGCCGCCGTCGTGCGGCCCCAGGCCGTTACCCCGTCCGCCGCGGCGGCGTCTCCCTGGTCCTTCATCTCCAAGCGCTGAACCGTCCGAAAGGAGCCTCAGGATGGTCACCCGACACCGTCTCTCGGGAGCCCTGCTCCGCGCCGCGTCGCTCGTGGCGGTCGCGCTGTCCGCACCTGCCGCCCTCCGCGCGGTCGACTATCCCGTGATCGCGCCCTCGAAGGAGATGTTCCGCTCGCACCGGGACAAATTCCTGGCGCGCCTGCCCGCGGGAGCGATCGTCGTGCTGCACTCGGCGCCCGAACGCACCATGTCGCACGACACCGCATACGTCTACCGCCAGGATTCGGACTTCTACTACGTCACCGGCCTCGAGGAGCCCGGGGCGATCGCCGTCTTCCGCCCGGCCGCCGCGAACGGCAAGCGGTATCTGCTCTTCGTCCGCCCGCACGACGCCCGCCGGGAGATGTTCGAGGGACCGCGCCCCGGCCCCGAGGGGGCGATCGCGCAGTTCGGGGCGGACGCGGCGTTCGCCATCTCGGAGCTCGAGGCCACGCTGCAGCGCGGCGACGCGGGCGCGGCGGCGCCGGCCTCGAGCCCGGCCGCGTCCGGCCCCCCGCCCCAGGCGTCCCCGGGATCTCTGTCCGCCGCCAGCAGCCTTTATCTGTCCGACGGCGGCGACGCCGTTTGGGGCGAGAAGTTTCGCCTGTGGCTCGATGGGCTCAGAGGCCATGACGCCGCCCCGGCGACGGTCGTCGACGCGCGCGAGATCCTCCACGAGATGCGGCTCATCAAGGACGCGGACGAGCTCGGGCTGCTGCGCCGCTCCGCGGAGATCTCGGCGCGCGCCCACGCCCGCGCGATGGCGGCCGCCGCGCCGGGGCGGTACGAGTTCGAAGTCCAGCAGGCGCTCGACGGCTACTGCCTCGCCAACGGCGCGCGCCGGATGGCCTACCCCTCGATCGCCGCGTCCGGGCCGAATTCGGTCTTCCTGCACTGGGACAAGAACGACCGGATGATGAAGGACGGCGACGTCCTCCTGAACGATTCGGGCGCTGAGTACGGCTACTACGCGACGGACATCACTCGGACCTACCCCGTGAGCGGACGCTTCTCCCCGGAACAGCGCGCGGTTTACGAAGGGGTTCTCGCCGCGCAGAAGGCGGCGATCGCCAGGATCCGTCCCGGAGTGACGCACGACGAGATCGAGCAGACTTCCGCGCGCGCGCAAACGGAGGCCCTGGTGCGGCTCGGTCTGCTCTCCGGCAACGTGGATCAGCTCGTCGCCGAGAGGGCCTTCTACAAGTTCACGCGCCACGGCATCTCTCACTGGGTCGGCCTCGACGTGCACGACGCGGGGCGCATGCGCGTGGGGAACGCCTCGCGCACGCTCGCGGCCGGAATGGTGCTGACGGTCGAGCCCGGGATCTACATTCCCAACAACATGCCGGGGGTCGACCCGAAGTGGTGGAACATCGGCGTGCGGATCGAGGACACGCTCGCCGTGACCGCGACGGGCTCCGAGTGCCTCTCCTGCGGCGCGCCCCGCGAGATCGCCGACGTCGAAAAGGCGGTCGGGGCGAAGGGGAAGAACTAGAAAACGATCCGCTAGCCCGCGTCGGGCCGCGGCACCAGGATCGAGATCTCATGCGGCGAGGCGGCGCAGACGATGGGCGTCTCGAGCACGCAGTCGCCGTCGACCTGGACCTCGACCTGGTAATCCTCGAGCGATCGGATCTCGATCCTGCGGCCCCGCACGCTGCGGGCGAGACCGCTCTCGAGATGGCCCGAGCGGCCGAGCTGGATCTCGCGGAAGAGGCGGAAGAACTTCCAGCGGCTCCGCTCGGAGAAGATCAGCACCTCCATCTCGTCCGACTCCAGGCCGGCGTCCGGCGAGATGATCCACTCTCCGGCGTATTTCCGCGCGTGGCACACGACGGCGAACGTGGCCTGGTGCGCGGCACCGTCCACGAGAATTTCCAGCCGGGGAAACTCGTACCCGAAGAACTCGGGCGCCACGGTGTAGAAGATGCCGGCCCGACCGAACCAGCGCTTCAGGAGAGGCTTCATGTGGCCCATGATCCGCGCGTCGAGTCCGGCCCCGGCCCAGAGGAGGAACGGACGATCGTTGGCGGTCAGCATGCGCACGCGCCGCGGCACGCCTTCCACGAGCAGCTCCTTGGCGAGATGCAGCCGGAGCGGGATGTCGAGCTCCCGCGCCAGGACGTTCGAAGTGCCGCCGGGGAGGACGGCCAGAGGGACGTCGGAGCCGGAGAGTCCCCACGCCGCCTCGGAGATGGTTCCGTCGCCTCCGCAGGCGGCGACCAGGTCGACGCCGCGACCCACGAACTCGCGGACGATCTCCGTCGCGTGCCCGGGGCGCTCCGTCGGCGCGTTGACGAGCTCGACGCCGCGGCCTCGCATCTCGTCGATCAACGCGTGCATGCCCGCGCGCCGGTCGCGCTGTCCCGCCGTGGGGTTGTAGATCAGGACGCCGCGGCGGCGCTTCATCGGCGCGGGGCCTCGGGGCGCGAGCGCGCCGCCCGGCGATCCCGGGGCATGGCCTAGAAGAGCGATCCGTCCCGGAGGGGAGGCGTGATGCCCAGATGGCGGTACGCGCTGGCGGATGCGATCCGTCCCCTCGGGGTGCGCTGCAGGAATCCGGCCTGGATCAGGTACGGCTCGTACAGATCCTCGAGAGTGCCGCGGTCCTCGCCGATCGACGCGGCGATCGACCCGATTCCGACGGGGCCCCCGCCGAACTTCTCGATGATGGTCGAGAGGATCTTGCGGTCCACCTCGTCGAATCCGTGCTCGTCCACCTCGAGGCGGGCGAGCGCCTGGCGGGCGGTGTCGAGGTCGATCGAGTTCCGGCCGGCCACCTCGGCGAAGTCGCGCAGCCGCCGCAGCAGCCGGTTGGCGATGCGCGGGGTGCCCCGGCTGCGGGCCCCGATCTCCCGGGACGCCTCCGGAGAGATCCGGATCCCGAGTATTCCGGCCGAGCGCGCGATGATCTCGGCGAGAGACGCGACGTCGTAGAAGTCGAGCCGGAGCGCGATGCCGAAGCGCGCGTGGAGGGGCTGCGAGAGAAGGCCCGGCCGGGTCGTCGCCCCGATCAGCGTGAAGGCGGGGAGGTCGATCTTGACGGTGCGCGCCATCGGACCCTCGCCGATGACGATGTCGAGCCGGAAGTCCTCCATCGCGGGATAGAGGATCTCCTCGACGGCGGGATTCAGGCGGTGGATCTCGTCGACGAACAGCACGTCTTTCGGCTGGAGGTTCGTCAGGATCCCCGCGAGATCTCCGGCGCGGCCGATCATTGGCCCCGACGTGATGCGCAGTCCGGCGCCCATCTCGCGCGCGACGATGTGCGCGAGCGTCGTCTTGCCGAGGCCGGGAGGTCCGGTCAGGAGGACGTGATCGAGCGGCTCGTCGCGCCCCTTCGCCGCGGCGAGGAACACGCCGAGGTTGTCGCGGACCTTGTTCTGCCCGATGTACTCGCCGAGCAGTTGCGGCCGGAGCTTCGGCTCGACGGCGATGTCGTCTTCGAGAGCCGTCCCGGCGAGGATGTCGTTGTCGTCGGTCATGGGGCGTCGTGAGACCGGAAGCCCGAGGTCATGGGTGGCGCTCCGTCGGGCCGCGCGCGCCGCGGCGCGGTCATCCTATCCTCCCGTCAGCTTCTTCAGGGCGGCTTTCAGATAGTCGCCAAAATCCGAGGGCGCGCCGGCCCGGCCGATCGACTCGATCACGCGTTCGGCCTCGTTCTTTCGGTAGCCGAGGTTGACGAGCGCGGAGATCACGTCGTCCGCCGCCACCGACGGCGGGGCGCCGGTCGGCGTGGGCTCCGAGAACCGCGAGGCCTTCTCGGCGAGCTCCAGGACCATCCGCTCGGCCGTCTTCTTTCCCACGCCCGGCACGGCCATGAGCCGCCGGACATCCTGCTTGCTCAGCGCGTCGACGAGCTCCGTCGGCGGAATCCCGGAGAGGACCGTGAGCGCCACGCGGGGTCCGATGCCGTTGACCGTGAGAAGAAGAAGGAAGAGCGAACGCTCGCGCTGCGACAGGAAACCGTAGAGCGCCAGCGTGTCTTCGCGCACATGCGTGTGGATCCAGAGCGACGTCGGGCTCTCGGGCTCCGGCAGCTCGTAGAAGGTCGACAGGGGAATGTGGACGAAATATCCGACGCCTCCGACCTCCAGCAGCACCTGGTCGGGGGTCTTTTCGGCGAGGCGACCGGTCAGGCGGCCAATCATCGGGAGAGGATTCTACGGGCCGCCGCGGCGGCGGCCCCGTTCCGTCATCCCCGCTGCTGCGGAGATCCCGGCTCCGGGAGGAAAGACTTCAGGGCTTCCTCGTTCACCTCGACCTTGCGCTCCGTCCGCTGCTGCAGGAGATAGGAGCGCAGGAGCCGGTCCTTCTCGCGGGACCGGAGCGTTTCGACGATGTCGTCCTTCTGGGCCGCGAGCGTGGCCGGCTCGGCCGTGGTGCGGGTCAGCACGCGGAAGAGAACGAAGCCTCCCGGGACGGCGACGGGAGGTCCCGCCTGCCCTTTCGTGGTCTGGAACACGGCGGTCGAGAGCGCCGGCGCGTTGCCGACCTCGGGGATGGCCCCGCCCGGGCCGAACTCCGGAGTCGTCTTCACTTCGGTCTCGTAGCGCGTCGCGAGCGTCGCCAGCGTGACGCCGGATGCGAGCTCGCGGGCGGCGGGAGCGAGCTTCTCCTGGGCTTCCTTTTCGTGGCGCTCGCTCATGAGGTCCTGGGCGACGCGCGGCTTGACGTCCGCAAACGGCGGCACGCCGGCGGCACGCTCTTCGGAGGGCTTCAGAAACGCGGGTCCGCGAGGCGTCGAGACCGCTTCCTTCGAGATCTGCCCGATCTTGAGATTCCAGGCTTCGGAGGTCACCTGTGAGTTCGCGCCGAGCCCGGTCACCGGCTCCCCCTTGGAGATCCACTCGCTCGTGTTGTAAGTGACGGCGTCGTCCTGGAGCTTCCGGAGCTCGTCGTCGGAGGCGTTCGGCGCCGCCTTGATGCGATCGGCGAGCGCGCGCGCCCGTTGCGCGGTGTCCAGGTCCGCGCGCTTTTCCGCGAGCTCGTTCGAAAGCTGCGCACGGACTTCATCGAGGGAGCGCGTGTGCGGCGGGTTCTTCGCGATCAGCTTGATGACGTGATATCCGAACTGCGACTTGACCGGCCCGCGGATCTCGCCGGGAGCCATCGAGAAAGCCGCCTCTTCGAACTCGGGAACCATCTGGCCCTTGCTGAACGGAGGCAGCTGCCCGCCGCTGCTCTTTCCGGAAGGGTCGTCCGTGTTTTCGTTGGCGAGCTTCGCGAAATCCTCCCCCTTGCGGGCGCGAGCCGCGAGCCCTTCGGCCCTCGCTTTCGCCTCCGCGTCTCCGGACGCCCCCTTCGCGGGATCGGTCTTTATGAGGATGTGCGCGCTGACGACCTGCTCGGGGACCGCGAAGGTCGACTTGCGCTTCTCGTACTCCGCCTGGAGCTCCGACTCGGGGACCACGACCTTCGCCCGGACCTTCGGCTTCTCGACTAAGAGGTACTTGATCCGCCGCTGCTCCGCGGTCTTGTAGCGCTCGCGGTGCTTGTCGTAAAACGCCTTCATCTCGGCTTCGGTCGGCTGCGCGCCCGACTCGAGCCGCGCCGTCGGGATCTTGATGTACTCGATCGAGGCCTTCTCGTTGCGGGAGGAGAACTCGCGCTGGATCTCCGCATCGGAGACGAGCAGCGAGTCCTTTACCATCGTCTGGTACTTGTCGAGCAGGATGCCTTCGCGGACCTCGTCCTCGAAGCGGTCGGTCGTATAGCTGTTGGAGCGGAGGAACCGCTCGTACTGCTCCCGTCCGATGAACTGCCCGTTCTGCTGGAACGCGGGGTAGGAGGCGATGGTCTCGGCGACCTCCTGGTCGGAGACCTTCAGGTGGACGCGCCGGGCGGCGTCGAGCTCGAGCCGGCGATCGATCATTCCGTCCAGAACCTGGCGGGGCAGATCCATCGCGCGGATGAGCTCCGGAGAGAGATTGCCCTGGTAGAGCTGCTGCTGCCGCTGCAGCGTCGAGCGGTACTGGCGGTCGAACTCGATCGCGGTGATCGTGTCGCCTCCCACCTTCGCCAGGACCTGGGAGGAGGGGTCTTTGGCCCCGCCGCCTCCCGTGCTGCCCAGGTAGACGAAACCCAGAATGAACACGCCGATGACCGCGAAGAGGGTCCACTTCAGGTGGTGGAAGCTCTCGCGCATGGTCTTCAACATCCGGAATCCCTCCGTCCAAGAAAAATGAGAGCGGGCGACTATAGCCGAACGGAAGGATGGCCGCCGACCCCCGCCGCGAGCCGCCCCGAAGCCTCCGGCCCCCGCCGGCCGGCCGCTCGCGCGGCAGTCGGATGAGACGAAGGCGCGCCGATTATGTTATAAACAAACTGGGTAAGTCTAGCAATTCCGGAGGTTTATGGCGAAGCGGAAGCCCAGCCAGCCGGTGGGCGGCGATATCGATTGGTTCGTCATCCCGATCGAAAAGCTGCGGCAATGGGGCATTCTCGCGATCGTCATCCTCGTCACGGCGTTTCTCGCCTACTTCCTCTGGTCCCGCAGCCGCAAATCCCCCGACGAAAAAGCGCGCCAGGAGATCGCCGTCGCCACGACGCTCGTGACGAAAGCGTCGGCCGGCGCGAGCGCCCGCCCGGGCTCGAATGTCGCGCAGGCGCGCGATTACCTGCACGGCGCGGAGGAAGCCTTCGCGAAAAAAGGCTGGGACGAGGCGTTCCGGCTCGCGGTCGAGTCGCAGTCTTACGCGCGGCGCGCGATCGGCGGAAGCGCCGGGTCAGAATCCGGAGACGCGTCCTTCATCTTCGTCGAGGGGGACGTCTCGCTCCAGACGGCCGGACACTCCTCGTTCGAGGCCGGGAAGCAGAGACAGGCTCTCTTCGACGGCGACTTCATCAAGACGGGACGCACCGGTTCGGCCGAGATCATGTTCTCGGACGGAACTCTTTACACCGTCAAGCCCGGCTCCCTCTTCGAGGTGCGGCGCCCCGCGTCCTCGGACTCGGGCGGCAGCCAGGTCAAGATGGTCTCCGGGTCGATCAACGTCTACACGTCCGGGTCCTCGTCGACCGTCGCGAGCGACGCGGCGACGGCGTCGATCGAGCGCGAGTCCCGCGTGTCGGTCGACGTGGCGACGGGCGACCAGACGCAGGTGACGACGTTCCGCGGCCGGACGACGGTTTCGACGGGCAAGGAGACGATGGTCCTGGGAGAGCGCGAAAAGATCACGGCGAGCGTCGGAAGCGGCGCGATCTCGGCTAAAGTCCTCGTTCCGGAATCGCCGACGCTCGTCCTGCCCGCGGACAACCGGATCTACGATCTCAAGACGGGCGACCAGATCGAGCTCAAATGGAGCCCCGTGTCGAAAGCCGCCCGCTACCGAATCCAGATCTCCCGCTCGCGCCTCTTCGTGCCCGACGCCACGGAGGTCGATCTCGACGACCGCGTGGAATCGGGTGCCCGCGTGAAGGTGTCGCGCGAGGGCTCCTACTTCTGGCGCGTCGCGGCGATCAACGCGGAGGGGCACCCGTCCGACTGGAGCTCGGTGCGGCGCTTCAAGATGCTGACCGAGCCGCCCCGGATGCTCGGTCTCGCGCTGCCTCCCCGGCTCGTGGTTTCGCCCCCGCAGCAGATGGGAAACCTCTTCCTGATCTTCGGCAAGACGGATCCGGGCGCGATCGTGACGGTCAACGCCGAGCCCGCGGACGTCGAATCGGACGGCTCGTTCAAGAAAACGATCACGATCGACCGCGAGGGTTACGCGACGCTCGTGATCAAGTCGGTCGACGCTTCGGGAAACGAAACGGTCAAGCCGGTCAAAGTCTTCGTGGAGTCGCTTTGAATCTGACAGAGGCTGTCAGCTATCAGCCATCCGCTCCCTCCCGCCGGACGCTCCGGCCGGAAGCGGATCGCTGAGGGCCGAAGGCTCCGGAGGTCCATTGGCATTCAAATCTCTTTTCTCGATCTTCAGCAACGACCTCGCCGTCGACCTCGGCACGGCGAACACCCTCGTCTTCGCCCGCGGCAAGGGCATCATCGTCCGCGAGCCGTCGATCGTGGCGGTCAACACCATCACGAACCGCGTCGAGGCGGTCGGCACCGAGGCCAAGGACATGCTGGGGCGGACGCCCGGCAACATCGTCGCGATCCGGCCCATGAAGGACGGCGTCATCGCCGACTTCGAGGTGACCGAGAAGATGCTCGACCACTTCATCAAGAAGGCGCACGGGCGTTCGCTCTTCGTGCGGCCCCGCATCGTGATCTCCGTCCCGTCCGGCATCACCCAGGTCGAAAAGCGCGCGGTCCAGGACTCCGCGCTGCGGGCGGGCGCTTCGGAGGTCTTCATCATCGAGCAGGCGATGGCGGCGGCCATCGGGTCGGGCCTTCCGATCACCGAGCCCGCCGGGAACATGATCGTGGACATCGGCGGAGGAACGACGGACGTCGCCGTGATCTCGCTGGCCGGCATCGTCTACAGCCGCTCCGTCCGCATCGCTTCGAACGAGATGGACGAGGCGATCATCCAGTACGTCAAGCGCAAGTACAACCTGCTGATCGGCGAACGCACGGCGGAGCAGATCAAGATCGAGATCGGCTCGGCGCATCCGCTCGACCAGCCGCTGACGATGGACATCAAGGGGCGCGACCTCGTCGAGGGCGTCCCGAAGACTCTGACCCTGACCGACGAAGAGGTGCGCGAGGCGCTCTCGGAGGTCGTGGCGGCGATCGTGGAAAGCGTGCGCGTCGCTCTCGAGCGCACGCCTCCCGAGCTGTCCGCCGACATCATGGACAAGGGAATCATCATCACGGGCGGCGGGTCGTTGCTGCGCAATCTCGACCGGCGGCTTCGCGAGGAGACGGGTCTTCCGATCTCCTACGCGGAGGATCCGCTCGCGTCGGTCGTGCTCGGGACCGGCGCGATGCTCACGGACATGGACCTGCTTCGGAAGATCAGCATTACGTAGCAGGCTGCTGAAAAATGGATGCGGGTGTCGTGTCCGGCCTTTTGCAAACTGCGACGAAGAAACATAGAGATGAAAAAAGCCTTTTCGGCCGTCAAGGGAAGCAGGGCAAAAGGCCGGCCACCGCAAGCGGTTGCGGCGGCGCGGGGCCGTCTGCGGCGTCTCCGCTCCTCCCCGATGCGCAGAGGCATCGCCGTCGTCGCGGATCCTTGCATCCGACCCCTCGGCGCTCGCAACGCCGCCGCGCACCATTTTTCAGCAGCCTGCTAGCGTCCCGATCGCTCGATCGGCGTCCGGCGGAAAGATGAAATCGCAATGAGAGCCGCCAACCCCCGCGTGGAAGTGATCGGGCTGAGGCCACGCCGGGGTGGAATGGTTCTCGCTTCGACTCTGGTCTTCTGCGTGCTGATCCTCTCCGCCCAGGCGCCCGCCCGCGGCCGCAAGGGATCGGTCCTGCAGGCGTGGATCCTGACCGCCGCCGCGCCGCTCGCCTCGAGCATCGTGGCGGTCTCCCGGGCGGGCTCGACCGCGATGGACTCCGTCGGAGATCTCTTCGCCGCCCGCTCGGAAAACGCGCGGATGAAGCGGGAGATCGCCGCCAAGGACCGGGAGCTCTTTCACCTCCGCGCGGAGGTCTCCCAGGCCGGTCGCGACCTCCGCCTGTCCTCCACGGCGGCCGTCTTTCCGAACGTCCTCGGATCCGCGCCCGTCCTGCTGATCGAGAACCGCGGCGGTCTCCAGAGCGCTCTGATCGGCGCGGGGACTTCCGCCGGAGTCGTCGTGGGATCCCCGCTCGCCGTCGCGGAGGGCCTCGTCGGCCGGGTCGTGACCGTCGGGCGGATGGTCTCGCGCGCCCAGCTCCTGGTCGACGCCTCGGCGGCGGCCGGCGCGCGGCTGCCGAAGACGGGGGAGACCGGCGTGGTGAAGGGCGACGGCCGCGGCGGGATGCGGTTGAACAACGTGCCCACGACCTCCCGCGTGCAGCCGGGCGACGCGGTGGAGTCGGCGGGCATCGACGGGATCTATCCGAGAGGGGTGGCGATCGGAAAAGTGTCGAGCGTCCTGCGGGGCAGCGGGCTCTTCCTCGAGATCAAGGTGACGCCCGCCGCGTCCTTTTCGCAGCTGACCGACGTGCTCGTGCTGGCGCCGTCGCCGGCCGTCACGGAAAGCCCGGGAGGAGCGCGGAGTGCGGCGCCTTGAAGTGGAAACGGGTCGCGGTGATCGTTGCGGCGGCGACGGTGGCGCAGTTTCTCCTCGGCGGGTCGCGCCACCGTTCGATCTGGCCGGTCGACGCGTTTCTGATCGCGACGGCGCTCGTGGCGCGCGGCGGCGACTCGGTGACGGCGGTCCTCGTCGGTGGCGGGTTGGGGCTGTTCGAGGATGCGCTCTCGAACGATCTGCTGGGAATGAACGCGTTCGCCAAGGCGACGATCGGGTACGTGTTCGCTCTCCTCTCGCTCCGCGTGATGTTCGGCGGCGTCTGGGCGGTCGGCGCCGCCCTGGCGGTGGCGTCTCTCGTCAACGACGTGATCGTCTCGGCGCTCGCCTCGCTGCTCCTCCAGGCGCCCGTCGTGCTGTTTTCGCGGGACGGGATCTGGCGCGCCGTCGCGACCGGGGTGACGGGCGCGATCCTCGAAGCCGTCCGCACGTTTCACTGGACGGAGTGGTGGGAGAAGCGCCGGCTGAGGAGGCTGCGATGACGGCGGCCGGCGGGGCGGCATCATGCTGAAGGTCCGGGAAAACCGGGGCGGCCTGAACCGGCGGATCGAGGCCTC
The DNA here is from genome assembly GCA_039933215.1 of Acidobacteriota bacterium. Classification (GTDB taxonomy): domain Bacteria; phylum Acidobacteriota; class Thermoanaerobaculia; order UBA5066; family Gp7-AA6; genus JALYUA01. The sequence continues at coordinate 9,687 of JBDTOO010000032.1, read as the reverse complement.
CCGCGTTCTCGTCGGAGCCGTGTTCGCGCTCCTCGCGATCGCCTACTGGACGGTCCAGATCGTCCGGGGGGACTACTTCTACGCCCTCTCGGAGAACAACCGCATCCGGTCCGTCCGCGTCAACGCTCCCCGCGGGTACGTCCTCGACAGAAACGGCGCGATCCTCGTCGACAACGAGCCCGCTTACACGCTGCATCTCTATCGGCACGAAGCGCGCAGCCTCGCCTCGTCGATCGACCTCGCCTCCGAGGTCCTTCGCCTGCCGCGCGAGCAGGTGAAGGCGCGCGTGGACCGCGGCCTGCGCGATCCGGAGTTTCTCCCCATCACGATCGCCGAGAACCTCGGCATCGAGGAAGTGGCGGCGGTCGAGGCGCATGCGCCGGAGCATCCGGAGTTCGCGATCACGGTCTCCCAGCGCCGGCTCTACACGCGCGGGTCGTCGGCGGCGCACGTTCTCGGGTATCTCTCGGAGGCGAGCCTCGAGCAGGTCAAGGCCGCGGAAACGGGTTACCGCCTCGGCGACTGGATCGGGCAGAAGGGGATCGAGGGGGCGTACGAGGGGCTCCTCGCGGGAGTCAACGGAGAGCGCCGCGTCATCGTCGACTCGCACGGCCGCGAAATGGCGGAGGAACGGCGCGTCGAGGCGCGCCCCGGTCAAAACCTCTTCGTCACCCTCGACCTCGGACTGCAGGAGATCGCGGAGACGTACTTCAAGGACAAGGTCGGATCGGCCGTCGCGCTCGATCCGAGAACGGGAGAGATCCTCGCCCTGGTCTCGTCTCCGGCCTACGACCCGAACTGGTTCACCCGCCGGGTGAGTGTGCGGGAGTGGGCCGGGCTGCTCGGCGACGCCGACCATCCGCTCCAGAACCGCGCGATCCAGAACGCCTTCTCGCCCGGGTCGACCTTCAAGGTCTTCCTCGCCTATGGCGCCCTGGCGGCGGGACTCGTCGACCCGGACGCGACCGTGTTCTGCCCCGGCTACGCGACGTTCTATGGCCGGACGTTCCGCTGCCACAAGAAGGGCGGACACGGTCTCGTGAACCTTCGTAACGCGATCAAGATGTCGTGCGACGTCTACTTCTACAACCTCGGCCGCAAGCTCGGCATCGACCGGATCGCGGAGATCGCGAAGAGCTTCGGCTTCGGGTCGACGACGGGGGTCGACCTGCAATACGAAAAGCCCGGCCTCGTCCCTTCGGAAAAATGGGCGATCGAGAAGCGCCATGCTCGCTGGTATCCGAGCGAGACGATCTCGGTGTCGATCGGACAGGGCCCCGTGCTCGTGACGCCCCTCCAGGCTGCGCGGGCGCTGTCCGGTCTCGTCGAGGACGGGCGTCTGCCGACGCCGCATCTGTTCCTGGCGTCCCAGGAACCGCACAGCGGCCGGCGTCTCCGCTACAAGTCCGAGACCCGGACGGGTCCCGCTCTCGATCCCGCGAAGCTCGCGCTGGTCAAGGACGCGATGTGGGCCGTGATGAACGAGCCCGGCGGCACGGCCTACGGATCGCGCGTTCCAGGCGTCGAGACCGGCGGCAAGACCGGCACCGTGCAGGTCATCGGGCACGACACGACGATCCGGGCGGGAGCCGACCGCAGCAAGCTCGCCGACCACGCCTGGTTCATCGGCTTCGCGCCGCTCGAGGAGCCGAAGATCGTCGTCGCGATCTTCGTCGAGAATGGCGGGCACGGGAACCTGGCGGCGGCGCCGCTCGCGAAGCTGCTCTTTGCGAAGCGCTTCGGGATCCCCCTCGACGCACCCGCCGAGCCCCCGCAGCAGCGGGCGGCGGTGCCTGGAAGCCCGGGGTTCGTGACCGTCTCCGCCCGGCCGGCCGGGAGCCCGCGTTGATCGGCCGCGTGGCCGCGGTCCCGCGGCGCCTCGACCTCGTGATCCTCGGGTGCGCGATCTCGCTCGCCCTTCTCGGCATTTTGTTCGTCGCGTCGACCACCGGGGGAGGGCGTCTCGCGGGGCTGGCGACGCGGCAGGCCATCTGGGTGGCCGTCGGCCTTGGCGGGCTCGTCGCCGCCGTGCTCTTCGACTACCGGACGCTCCTGAAGATCTCCTTCCCGCTCTACGCCGCTTCTCTCGTTCCGCTCCTCTATCTCCTCGTCTTCGGGCAGAGGATTGCGAACGTCAAGTCGTGGATCCGGTTCGGGTCGTTCCAGTTCCAGCCGGCGGAGCTCGCCAAGATCGCCACGGCGCTTCTCGTCGCGTATCTCTTCGAGAACGAGGACGACGGAAAGATGCGGCTCTCCGCTTTCCTGAAGCTCGGGGCGATCGTCGGGATCCCCTTCATGCTCGTCTTCCTGCAGCCCGACCTCGGCCTCGCGCTGACGTTTCTTCCGCTCGTGGCCGTCGGCCTCTTCTTCGGCGGTCTTCCGTTGCGGGGCTGGATCGCGATCGTGCTCATCGTCGGGGTCTGCGCCGGTGGGGCGTGGTTCTTCCTGAAGGACTACCAGAAGCAGCGTATCTCGACGTTCTTCAACCCCGACCAGGACATGCTGAAGTCCGGCTACCAGGTCCGCCAGTCGAAGATCGCCGTTGGCTCGGGCGGGTTCTCCGGGAAGGGATTCCGATCTGGAACGCAAAGCCAGCTCCGCTTCCTGCCCGTCCAGCACACGGACTTCATCTTCGCCGTGATCGCCGAGGAGTGGGGGTTCCTCGGCGTCATCCTGGTCCTGGGTCTCTTCGCCGCGCTGTTGCTTCGCGCGCTGACTCTGGCGTCCGTCGCCCGGGACCGGGGAGGAGTGTTTCTCATCCTCAGTTTGTCGGCCGTGATCTTCTTCTCGGTGATGGTCAACGCGTCGATGATGATCGGCCTCCTCCCCACGACGGGCATCCCCCTGCCCCTCGTCTCGTACGGCGGCTCCTCGGTCGCCACGACCTTCCTGTCGGTCGGTCTCATCCTCGGCGTCCACTACCGCCGGTTCGCCAACGCGTGAGGAAGGACCTCCTCATCAACGTGACGCCTCCCGAGACCCGGGTGGCGCTGGTCGAGGATGGCCGCGTGGTCGAGGTCTTCCACGAGCGCCGCGGCCAGCGCGGTCTCGTCGGGAACGTCTACCTCGGGCGCGTGCATCGGGTTCTCCCCGGCATGCAGGCGGCTTTCGTCGCCATCGGCCTCGAGCGCGACGCGTTTCTTTACGTCGAGGACGCCCTCATGCCTCTCGAGGACGAGGGAGAGGACACGGCGGTGGGCGGCAGCACCTCGCCGGCCGCCGAGAAGCCGCGCATCGACGACCTGGTCAAGGAAGGGCAGGAGATCGTCGTGCAGGTCACCAAGGACCCGATCTCCGGGAAGGGTCCCCGCGTCACCGCCGCCCTCTCGCTGCCGGGTCGCACGCTGGTGTTCCTGCCGTCGGTCCGCGAGATCGGGATCTCCCGGCGCATCACGGACGAGGACGAGCGCGAGCGGCTGCGCCGGCTCCTGGAAGCCCTGCCCGGCGAAGGCGGCCTGATCGCCCGGACGGCCGCGCAGGGCGCGGGCGAGGCCGAGATTGCCGCGGACCATGGATACCTGACGAACCTCGCCGAGCGGATCTCCCGCCAGGCGGAGAGATCGGGCGCGCCCGCGCTCCTCCATCGCGAGCTCGATCTTTCCCTGCGCATCGCGCGCGACCTCCTCTCGACCGACTTCGCCGCGATCCGGATCGACGACGAGGCGACCGCGGCGCGGCTGCGCGAGTTCCTGTCGGCGGTGGCGCCATCGCTCGTCCACGTCGTCGACGTCTACTCGGGCGACGCGCCGCTCTTCGAGGCCTTCGGAATACAGGCCGAGATCGAGAACGCGCTGAAGAGCCGCGTGGAGCTGCCGTCCGGAGGCTCCCTCGTCATCCAGCAGACCGAGGCGCTCGTGGCGATCGACGTGAACACCGGCAAGTTCGTCGGCAAGGACGCGCTCGAGGACACCGTCTTCGCGGCCAACCTCGAGGCGGTGCCGGAGATCGCGCGTCAGATCCGGCTGCGAGACCTGGGCGGCCTCCTCGTCATCGACTTCATCGACATGAGCGAGTCCGATCATCGGCGCGAGGTCTTCGAGCGGCTCGAGGCGGAGCTCGATCGCGACCGGGCCCGAACGCGCCTGCTCGCGCTGTCCGACTTCGGCCTGGTCGAGGTCACGCGGCAGAGGTCCCGCGGCAATCTCGAGAAGACCCTGACGCGCCCGTGCCCGTGCTGCTCCGCGCGCGGCCGCGTCCGCTCGGATCTCACCCTCGCCCTCGACCTGCGGCGCGATCTGCTGCGGCCTCCGATCCTGACCGAGCGCGGCGCGACGGTCCGCGTGCGCGTCCCCCCGTCTCTCGCGAAGCTTCTCGCCGAGGAGGAGCGCGCGATCCTGGAGGACGTTCAGGAGAGGCTGGGGGTCGACATCGAGATCCTCCCCGACGAGACGCTCGGCCCCGAGGATTTCGAAATCGAGGTTTGAGTCGGGGTCCGGCGGAGTGCCCTAAAAAGAGGCGGGCCCGGCTGTCATTCGCCGGGCCCGAGTTGGGAAGGTATCGCGTGCTGCCGATAAAAACGCCCCCAAACCCCCATTCATTCCCGGCACCAAGCTCAACGTAAACATATGACAGTATTAAACTTATTAAGTTCGTTATGAACCTTCACCCGCGCAAACGGCCGCAAAAGGTCTGCCCGGCAGACTCGCCCATCCGCTCGCAGCGTGAGGAGTCTCCCGAGCGTCGCGAAGGGAGGAGCCTCACGCTGCGGGAGCCGGAGCGTCAGCGGAGGCGACGTTACATCCCTTGGATTCCCCTCCAGATCTCCTCGACTCTTTGGACCGTATCCGCTTCGGCCGGGAGCTTGTCCTCCCGGATGCGGACGATGCGGGGGAAGCGCAGGGCGTAGCCGCTCTTGTGGCGAGTGCTCTTCTGGATCGTGTCGAACGCGACCTCGAGGACGACTTCCGGGGCGACCGCGCGCACGGGGCCGTAGCGGGCCGTCGTGATCTTTCGGAACCGCGTCCCCATCTTCCGGATCTCCTCGTCGGTCAGGCCGGTGTACGCCTTGCCGATGTTGACCAGCCGGTCGCCGTCTCTCACGGCGAACGTGTAGTCCGAGAGCATCCCCGCGCGCTTGCCGTTGCCCTGCTCGACCGCGGTCACGACGACGTCGAGCGTCGCCAGCGCCTTCTTCCACTTCCTCCAGGCGCGCCCCCGCTTTCCGGCGAGATACACGGAATCCTTCCTCTTCAGCATCACGCCTTCGTTGCCTCGCTCGCGCGCGGCGCGGAAGAGATCTTCGAGCTCGGCCGGGGTCGCGGCGTCCCGCACCGCCGAGAGGAAAAACCCTCCGCCGGCCGCGATCCGCTCGAGCTCGGCGCGGCGCTCCGTCCAGGCCCGTTCGAAGAGCGGCGTCTCTCCCGAAGCGAGGCAGTCGTAGGCGACGAACGCGACGGGAATCTCCGCGAGGAGGTCGGCCGGCGGGGCCTTGCGCCCGAGGCGGCGCTGCAGACGGAAGAAGGAATCGACCCGATCGTCCTTCCACGCGACGATCTCGCCGTCCAGGAGGAACTGGCCGGGCGCCGCGCCGAGCGCGAGCGCGATCTCCGGGAATTGGGCCGTCACGTCGTCGAGGGTCCGCGAGAAGAGCGCGACTCTCGAGCCGGACTTGTGGGCGTGCGCCCGGATGCCGTCGAATTTGTCCTCGGCGGCGAAGAGAGACAGCTCTCCGGCGACTTCCTCGGCGTTCTCGATCGGCGACGCGAGCATGAAGCCGATGGGGTGGAAGAGACGGAATCGGATCTCGTCGAGCCGGCCTTCCCGCGCCATGGCCGCCGTCTCTCCGATGTCCCCGCTGTCGCGGCGCGCCCGCGCCACCGCCTCCCGGGGGGATCCGAACGCGGCCGCGATCGCCTCCTCGACGGTCGCCAGGTCCGCGCCGACCCGCAGTCCGCCGGAGAGGGTCTTCACCAGGTACTTCGCCTCCCGGGGCGAAGCGCGCCGGAGCAGGTCCTCGATGATCTCCGCCTTCTCGGCCGCTTTCCGGCGCGCCGACAGGGCGCGCAGGCGGTCGTCCACTTCGAGGATCTCGAGGCCGGACCGGCCGGAGGCCTCGGGGGGCAGGAGAAGCCCGATCGCCTCTCCGAGGTCGCCGATCGCGCGCGCGGATGCCCCGATGGTCTCGAGGTCCCATCCCGTGACGGCGCTCGCCGCGCGGGCGACGGTCGCCCATCCGACGGACGTCACGGCCTGTTCCCATTCCGCGTATGGCGAGCCGGAGAGCAGGCGCGCGGCGGCCGCGAGCTCCGGTCCCGAGAGAGGCGCGAGAGCGCCCGCCATCCGCTCGATCTTCGCCAGCTTTCCGCGCGTCGCCGCGGCGCCCTCGAGCGCGTCGGCGACTCCGCGGTACGGGCTGCCCACGTCAGGCGTCCTCGGCCGCCCGCTCCCCGCCTTCGGAGAGAGGAGCGGCGGCCGCGCCGCGGGCGGACAGGATCCGCGCGAAATCGCGCGCGTATCCGTGGTGCGTCCACACCCGCGAGGGATGGACGGCGTCGACGTGCTCCACGAGCTCGTCGAAGTCCGCGTGGTCGGAGATCGGAAGCAGGACGTCCGCGTCGTGCTCCGCCCGCGAGGCGTCCCGCATCGCCCATCCCGAGAGATACACGATCCGGCGCTTCTTCAGGGCCCTCACGACGGAGGTCCTCGCGCAGGATGGAGGCACGATGAGCGCCTCGCCGGGACGGACCGGGCCGCTGTCGTAGGGGCGTGAAAGAGGGAAGGAGAATCCCGCCTGCTCGTACTCGGGCAGGAGCTTCCAGGCGGCTCCATGGAGAACGGTCGGGATGCCGGCTTCCGTGAGGACGAGCGCCGCGTCCTGCGACTTGCCGAGCGCGTAGGCGAGCACGACCGCGATCGCTCCTTCGTCGGCCGCCGCGCGGCAGGCCGCGACGAGCCGCCGTTCCGACTCGCCGCGCGGCGGGAATCGGAAAACGGGGAGGCCGAACGTGCACTCGGTGACGAGGACGTCGGCAACGGGAGATGCGGCGGGCGCCGCCGTGCGCGATGGCCGCCGCCGGAAGTCGCCCGTGTAGAGGAAGGAGCCTTCCGGCCCCGAGACGCGGATCTGCGCCGCCCCCAGGATGTGCCCCGAAGAGAAGATCTCGAGCGTGACGCCCGCGGCTTCGAGCTTCTCCTCGAACGCCAGCGGCCGGGCACCGCCCGACCACTCCGGATTGCGGCGCCGATAGATCGCGAGCGTCGAGCCCGTTCCCCAGACTTCGCCGTGCCCCGCGGCAGCGTGATCCGAGTGAGCGTGCGAGACGATCGCCCTCGCGGCGGGCCCGTGCGGATCGAGGAAGGCGCCGAAGGCCGGAACGAAAAGGCCTTCGGGTCGGATCTCGAGATGCGGGATGCCCGCGGCGTCCGTCATGAAAGGGGCCGATGCAAAGAGGCGGCCGGACGGCCCGTCATCGCTTCGTCGGCTTCATCGGCTCATCCCTTCACCGCGGCGAACATCGCGAGCGCGACCGCGCGCTCGGCGGCGTGTTCGACGATCGGCGCCGGATAGTCGCGCCCGATGCGGCACGCGGACTCGTCCTGCTCCGCCGGCGTCATCGTCCAGGGCTCGTGGATTTTCCCGGCGGGCACGCGGGAGAGCGCCGGCACGAACCGCCGGATGTAGGCGCCGTCGGGATCGAACTTCCGCGACTGGAGGACGGGGTTGAAGATCCGGAAGTACGGCGCGGCGTCCGTTCCCGACCCAGCGACCCACTGCCAGCCTCCGTTGTTGTTGGCGAGGTCGGCGTCCGCGAGGGTGCGCTCGAACCACCGCTGTCCTTCCAACCAGTGGACGTGAAGATCCTTTGTCAAAAAGGAGGCGGCGCACATCCGCGCGCGGTTGTGCATCCAGTGCGTCGCGGCGAGCTGTCGCATGCCGGCGTCGACGAAGGGGTATCCCGTCTGACCCTCCTTCCAGGCGGAGAGGCCCGCGGCGTCCTCCCGCCAGGCGATCCGGTCGAATTCGCGCCGGAAGCTCTCCTGCGCGACGCGCGGGTGGTGGAAGAGGACGTGATGGAAGAACTCGCGCCAGGCGAGCTCCCGCACGAACTTCCGGGCCCCGGCCGCCGAAGCGGGACTCTGGCGCGCCGCTTCGCCGACCGCGGCGAGGATCGTGCGCGGCGACACGGTGCCGAAGTGCAGGTGCGGCGACAGCCGCGACGTCCCGTCGGCGGAAGGCCGGTCCCGCCCGGAAGCGTAGCGGGCGAGCGGACGTCCGATGAAGTCTTCGAGGAGCATCCGCGCGGCGTCCTCTCCCCCGGCGGGCGCGAGCGGGTCGGCCGGAAGGTCCCGCCATGCCCGGACGCGCCCGAGAGGAACGCCCGGGAGCTCGGGAGTGCCGAGGCGGGACGGCGCGGGCGACGGGGGGCGTTTCACCGCCGCCTCCCACGATCTCGCGAAGGGCGAGTACACGGCGTAGGGCTCACCGGTGCCGGAGAGCAGGGCGTCCGGCTCGACCAGCAGCGCGTCGCCGAACAGGCGGAAGCGCGCTCCCGCGCTCGCGACCGCTCCGGCGGCCTCCCGGTCGCGCGCCTCCGGATACGGTCCGATCTCCATGTTCGCGTAGACGGCCTCCGCGCCGGTCTCCGCGAGCAGATCGGGGAGCGCGCGTGCCGCCGGTCCGCGCCGCACGATGAGGCGGCCCCCCGCGGAGGAGAGCGAGGCGGCGAGGGATTCGAGGCTCTCCCTGAGGAAACGGAATCGCGAAGGCCCGACGTCCGGATCGTCCCCGTACCGGTCGTCCAGGATGAAGACCGGGATGACCGGGCCGCCGGACGCGTCGGCCGCGGCGGCGGCGAGCGACGTGTTGTCGGAGACCCTCAGGTCGCGGCGGAACCAGTGGATGACGGCGGGCACGGCGTCAGGCCGCGGCCGCGAAGATCTCCTCGACCGCGCGTCGGCGGAACTCGAAGATGCCCTCGAGCTGCCGCCGCACGAAGAGCGCGTGCGCGATCCGCCCGATCGGCCCGAATGGAAGGGAGTACTCGACGCGATCGCGGATGACGACGCCCGTCCCGTCCGCCTCGAACGAGTGGGTGTGAAGCCACGTGCGGTACGGACCTCTCTCCTGGAGGTCCTGGAATCCGGAGGGAGGCGTGAAGGCCGTGATCCGCGTGACCCATGAGAGGGTCAGGACAGTCCAGCGGATCCGATATTCGATCCGCGTGCCCGGCTCGATGCGGCCGGGCGGCGTCCCGTGGATCCGGAACCTGAGCCAGGGAGGCGTGATCCGGGCGAGGTTGCCGGGGTCCGAGAAAAAGGAGAAGACCGGCCCGAGGGGCGCCTCGACGCGCTGGCTGCGGCTCAGGACGTACATGCCCGCGCTAGGTCGCCTCCTGCGGAACGATGCCGTACAGCGGCAGAGTGACCACCGTGTGGAGCCCGGGCAGCGCGTCGATGACGAACGGAATCGCGTTGATCACGCAGCCGACCGTCGCGCGGTCGCCGTGGAAGCCTCCCGCGACGCGCAGGCGGACCGGCGGGTCGCCGTCGACCTCGATCGAGTCGGCGGCGTCTTCGACCCCTACGGCCATCGTCAGGTCGAGGATGACTCTTCGCTCGTCGCCGACCTGCACGAGCGCGATCTGGTGGAGCCCGAGGACGCGGCCGGCGGCGATGCCGTCCGTTTCGCGCGCCGCGATCACCGGCTCGATCGTCTCCGTGATGTCGTCGATCGGAAGGCCGAGCCCG
>JBDTOO010000031.1:0-38348 GCA_039933215.1 Acidobacteriota bacterium | reverse complement strand
CGCCGGCCACGGTCTACGCGGGCACCTCCGGCGGCGTTTTCAAGAGCGTCAACGGCGGTCAGAGCTGGACGGCCGCAAATACCGGATTGACGAATGCCCAGGTCAACGCCCTGGCGGTCGATCCTTCGACGCCGGCCACGCTCTACGCCGGCACCTTCGGCGGCGTCTTCAAGAGCGTCAACGGCGGTCAGAATTGGACGGCGGTCAACGCGGGCCTGACGAACGCGATCGTCGCTGCCCTGGCCATCGATCATTCGGCCCCGGCCACGATCTATGCGGGGACCGGCGGCGGGGTCTTCAAGAGCACCAATGGCGGCGCGGCCTGGACGGCCGTGAACACCGGCCTGCCCAGCGCGACCACGGTCAACGCCCTGGCCGTCGATCCCTCATCCCCGGGCACGCTCTACGCGGGCGGCGCCAGCGTCTTCAAGAGCACCAACGGCGGGGCGAGCTGGAGTCCTGCCGGCGCCGGCGTGACCGGCAGCCTGATCCGCGCCCTGGCGATCGACCCTTCGACGCCGGCCACGCTCTACACGGGCAACGGGGCCGGTGTCTTCAAGAGCGGCAACGGCGCTCAGAGCTGGACGGCCATGGACGCCGGCCTGATCGCGACCCCGGTCGATGCCCTGGCGATCGATCCCGTGTCGCCCGCAATCCTCTACGCCGGCACGACCGGCGGCGGTGTCTTCAAGAGCGGCAACGGCGGTCAGAGCTGGACGGCCGTCAACAACGGCCTGGTCAACCAGAGCTTCAGCGCACTCGCCATCGATCCTTTGTCGCCGGCCACTCTTTATGCCGGCGCATCGGACGGCGCCGGCGGGGTCTTCAAGAGCAGCGACGGCGGAGGCAGCTGGGCGTCCGCCAGCAACGGCCTCCCGGCACGCCTCATCGGGTCCCTGGCCATCGACCCTTCGTCGCCGGCGACGCTGTATGCGGGAACGTCCGGCGGCGGCGTCTACAAGAGCGGGAACGGCGGCTCGACCTGGACGGCCGTCAACACCGGCCTGACCAGCACCTTCGTCCTGGCCCTGGCCATCGATCCCTCGAACCCGGCCACGGTCTACGCCGGCACGTCGGACGGCGGAATCTTCAAGAGCGGCAACGGCGGGGCGAGTTGGACGGCGATCAACACCGGGCTGACCAACACCGTGCTCCGGGCTCTGGCGATCGATCCCGTCAACACGGCCACGGTCTACGCCGGCACGTCGGGCGGCGGCGTTTTCAAGAGCGTCAATGGCGGAGCGAGCTGGACGGCCGCCAACAACGGTCTGACCACCCTCCTCATCCGAGCGCTGGCCATCGATCCCTCTTCACCGGCCACGCTGTACGCGGGAGCGTCGGGCCCCGGCCTGGGCGTGCCGGGCGGCGGAGTCTTCAAGAGCGTCGACGGCGGGGCGCATTGGACGGCCCTCCCGTCCGGCCTGAACGGCACGACCGTCCGGGCCCTGGCCATCGATCCCCTGACGCCGGCGAGGGTCTACGCGGGGACGCTGGGCGGCGTCTTCGACGACCTGCAGGCCGTCGTGCCCTGCGTGGCGGGCCCGAACACTCTCTGCCTGAATGGCGGCCGCTTCACGGTGACGACGCGGTGGACGACGCGCGACGGCGCCACCGGAGCCGGCCGGGCGGTCGCGCTGACGGGCGACACGGGGTATTTCACGTTCTTCTCCGCCTCGAACGTGGAGATGATCATCAAGGCGTTGAACGGCTGCGCGTTGAACGCGAACTTCTGGGTGTTTGCCGGGGGGCTCACGGACGTGCAGGTCGAGATGACCGTCACGGACTCGCGGACGGGCGCGGTAAAGACCTACCTGAACCCGCAAGGCACGGCCTTCCGGCCGATCCAGGACACGAGCGCGTTCGCGGCCTGCGGTGTTCCGGCGGCGTCGGCGATGGAAGAGGCGGAAGCCGGCCCGGCGATGCCGCCGGCGCCGCTGCCGGAGACGCGCGTCGAGAGCTCCCACGACGCCCGTCTCGTCGCGGCGTGCGTACCGGACGCGACGACGCTCTGCCTGAACGGAGGCCGCTACCGAGTGCAGACGCACTGGCAGACGACGGCCGGCGCGAGCGGCGCGGGGCAGGTCATCACCCTGACCGGCGACACCGGGGCGTTCTGGTTCTTCAGCCCGAACAACGTCGAGATGGTCGTGAAGGTCCTGAACGGCTGCGGCTTGAACTCCCACTACTGGACGTTCGCGGGCGGCCTGACCAACGTGAACGTGACGATGACCATCACCGACACGCAGTCGGGAGCCGTCCGGACATACACGAACCCGCAGGGCACGGCCTTCCAGCCGATCCAGGACACGAGCGCGTTCGCTAGCTGTCCGTAGTCCGTCGCCGTAGCGGTCGCGCGTATGGGCGCGATCGCTGCGGCTCCCGCACCGCGAACCTCCTCCTCGCGGAATCGCGAGGAGACTATTCGCGGTGCGAGCTGATGGGGCGGATCGGCTGAAAAGGTGAACAGCCGGCTCGTTGGAGCCTGAAGGGCTGCTCAAGAAACGGGCCGGCGAACGACGGCGCCCCCACGACGAAATGCCCCTGACGGTCCGAGAGGTTCGACCCTCTCCGAAGTGACCGCTGGAGGTGGCCCACGCTCACGAGCTCCCGGAGTACCCGGTCCGAGACCGTGCATTTTGGCGTCTTGATGTTTTTATGCTAGCCTCCGAGCAATGAGTCGACTGACGATCACCCTTTCGGATCGCCGGCACCGCGCGCTCAAAGAGGCGGCTGCCCGCCGGGGCAAGACCATTGGGTCGCTCGTCGAAGAGAGTCTCGACGCTTACGGGATCAAGACCGGTGGCGAGGCCGCCGCGCTCGTCGCTCGCGCGCGTGAGCGGGCGAAGATGACGGAGACGAGCGCGATGAAGCTCGCCCTGGAGGAAACCAAGGCGCATCGCCGGCGGTGACAGTGCGACCTGCGGTCATCGATACGAACGTGCTCGTGAGCGGCCTCCTCACGCGCCTTGCGGCTTCACCCACCGTCCGGATCGTCGACGCCATGCTCGCGGCGCGGTTCCGCTACGCGCTATCGATCGATCTGCTGGCGGAATACCGATCGGTTCTGCTTCGCCCCCGGATTCGATCGAGACACGGACTCTCGGAAGCGGAGGTCGACGGCATCCTCGTCGATATCGCGGCGAACGGGTTCCTCATGGATGTGGAAGTCGAACCGACCGCGCGAGATCGCCAGCCGGGCGACGAGCACCTGTGGCGATGGATGCGGGCCGTGCCGATCGCGGTTCTCGTGACGGGCGACAAGCGGCTGGCGGCGCACGAGCTCGGAAAGCGGGTCCTGTCAGCCCGGGAGTTCGCAGATCTTCTGGAGGGTTGAGCCCCCATCACCGGGTTGCGACCTCGGCGCCGTCAGGGCGCGAACCCTTCAGAATCCCCCTCGTCCCCGAAAGGAGCGCTCGTGATCGCAGCGGTGGCGCTGGTCGTTCCAGGCGGAGCGAAACGAGCTGTTCCGGAGCGCGGCGTACGCTGGCAGTCAGGGGGCGGATCGGAGCCGCGTTTTTCCGGGCTCTACCACCAGCAGCGAACCGCCCAGTTCATCCAGTGCGTCGAGAATAGCGTCAAGGACCAGCTGGTTTCCGCGAACGACAGACATCTCATTCGGCAGACGCGCGATGACCATTCCGGCGTGAGTTCCTAACGGAAACCGATGGATGCTCGAGAAACCAAGATCCGCAGTGACGAGGACAGATTCTGTCGCTCGACAATGATCCATGATCTCGTCATCGGTTCTGCCCCGGAGATTCGAGGCCGCGACGTGAGTCGCCTCGTGTTGCGCTTCCACGAGGGCCGCCGCCAGAGATCGAGGCAGGTCCTCGTCAATCAAAAACCGCGTGGGTTACCTTACGGAGCGAATCCGCTCGTTCGAGAGAGACTCGGCCGCATATGCCAGAGCGGCTCGGATCTGGTCCTCGGTCAGTCCGTACTCGTTCCCTAGTTCGATGAACGAGAGGCAGGCTCCGAGCTTCGCGATCACAAGATCGACCGGGACTCGGGTGCCGGAGATCACCGGCCGTCCAAAGCGAACGGATTCGTCAACCGAGATGTTCGGTGCGATCTCTGTCATGGCGGTCTGATTCTAGACTAAGGCTGGGATAAGACTGCCGCGGGTCTGGCGTTACTCCCGGGAACGGAGCCCCTCACCCTGGTTCTCGACTGCCAGCCCGGGAGTTCGCGGATCTTCTGGAGGGTTGAGTCCCTTCAGAGCCGAGGGAGACTCGCCCATTGGATCTTCGGCACTACTCACCGTAGGTCATCCGCGCAAGCTCCCGCTTCAGACGCTTCTGCTCGGAGGCGTCGGTCGCCGTGGTCAGACGGTCGGCCAGCTCATAGAACTTCCGCTTTTCTCGTTCCTTTGCCTCGAGTCCGGCTGCGATGAGATCGACGATGACCCGGCTGGAGCTTCTGTTCTCCCGCTTTGCAAGAGCGCGGATGCGTCGTGCGATGGGGGAAGGGAGGCTGACGCTCTGACGGAGGGATTTTTCGGGTGGCGGCATGGTGCAATCTTGAACCACTTTGCACCAGTCTGCATCGTTCGTGTCTCCGGAAGGGCGTCAGCGGCCGGGCGGGTTCTTCGGGCGGGCCGGCGCCGGCTTACCGGAGAGAGACCCGTTCGGGTAGAGAAGGACGATGTCCTGGGGCTGGACGAGGTGCAGCTCCTCCCGCGCCACCCGCTCGGCGGGGAAGCCGTGACGGTTGGCCGCCTCGATCTCGAGCCGGAGCGCGTCGTTCTCGCGCGTCCGATCCGCGATCTGGAAATCGAGCTGCCGGACTTCCTCGCGGGCGTTGCGCAGCTCGAGCACGCGGCGGTCCCACAGAAGGAGAAGACCGAGGATCACGGACGACGCCGCGAGCGACACGAAGAACGACAGGAAGGGACGCGGCACGCGCGGCGGAGGCGGGGCTTCCCTCATTGCGGGAACGCCCCGCGGCCGGCGAACGTCCCGGCGGCGCCGAGCTCCTCTTCGATCACGAGCAGCCGGTTGTACTTCGCGAGCCTCTCACCCCGGCAGGCGGAGCCCGTCTTGATCAGGCCGCTGTTGACCGCGACCGCGAGGTCCGCGATCGTGTCGTCGCACGTCTCTCCGGACCGGTGGGAGACGATCGTGCGGTAACCGCTCGTTTGCGCGAGGCGCACGGCCTCGAGCGTCTCGCTGACGGTGCCCACCTGGTTCAGCTTGACGAGGAGCGCGTTGGCGACGCCGTCGGCGATGCCGCGCGCGAGGATCTCCGGGTTCGTCACGAAGACGTCGTCTCCCACGAGAAGCATCTTCGAGCCGAGCTCGCGCGTCGCGGCGATCCACCCCTTGCGATCGCCCTCGGCGAGGCCGTCTTCGATCGAGGCGATCGGGTAGTCCGCGGCGAGGGCGGCCCAGAACGCGACCATCTCGTCCGAGGAGAGCGTCTTCTTCTCGCCCGCCAGGACGTACTTCCCCTTCTCGTAGAACTCGGACGCCGCCGGATCGAGAGCGATGACGATGTCGCGGCCGGGCTTGTGCCCCGCCGCCTCGATCGCGGACATGATCAGGTCGAGGGCCTCGCGCGACGAGCCGATGTCCGGCGCGAATCCCCCTTCGTCGCCGACGGCGGTCGAGAGCCCCTTCTTCTTCAGCTTCGCCTTGAGGACGTGGAAAACCTCGACTCCGGCGCGCAGGGCCTCCGAGAACCGGTCGAAGCCCACGGGGCAGATCATGAATTCCTGCGGGTCCAGGCGATTGTCCGCGTGCGCGCCGCCGTTGACGACGTTCATCATGGGGACCGGAAGGGTGCGCGCGCCCGCGCCGCCGATGTAGCGGTAGAGCGGGAGGCCCGACGCCTCCGCCGCCGCCCGGGCGACGGCCATGGACACTCCGAGGATCGCGTTCGCTCCGAGGCGTCCCTTGTTCGGCGTCCCGTCGAGCTCGACCAGGATCCGGTCGAGGAGGGCCTGGTCGCGCGCGTCGGTTCCCGTGACCTCGTCCGCGATCTCTCCGTTGATGTGGGCGACCGCCTTCAGGACTCCCTTGCCGCCGTAGCGCTTCGCGTCGCCGTCGCGCAGCTCCAAGGCCTCGCGCTCTCCGGTCGAGGCGCCCGACGGGACGCCCGCCCGGCCGGTCGCGCCGCCGGAGAGGAGGACTTCGACCTCCACCGTCGGATTACCGCGAGAGTCGAGGATCTCGCGCCCCAGCACGCCTTCGATGAGGAAGCTCACATCACCCCTTCAGCAGACCCTGCGCCGCGGCCTCGAGCGCGCCGATGCGTTCCGGCGATCGCGCCTCCACGTACACGCGGGCGAGCGGCTCCGTACCCGATTCTCGAATCAGAATCCACGAACCGTCCTCCAAAATCAACTTCATTCCGTCGATCAGGTTGACCGAGGCGACCTTTCGCCCGGCGAGCGTCGAGGGCGGGGCGACCCGTCGCCGTGCGAGCGCCCGCTTCTCCTCCTCCGTGATGGGAAGGTCCACGCGCGTCGAATGGAACGGGCCGATTTCCTTTTCGAGCTCCGCGCCGAGCTCGTGAAGCGTCTTTCCCGTGGCGCCGGCCATCTCCGCCACGAGAAGGTCCGCGAGGATGCCGTCCTTTTCGGGCACGTGCCCTTCGACCGTCAGCCCCGCGCTCTCTTCGCCGCCGAAGACGATCTCCCCCGCGATCAGCTTTTCGCCGATGTACTTGAATCCGACGGGCGTCTCGTAGAGCGGGACGCCGTAGCGGGCGGCGATGGCGTCGAGCGCGTGCGTTGTCGCCACGCTCCGCGCGATGCCGCCGCGGCGGCCCTTTCGACCCAGCAGGTCGTTCGCCAGGAGAGCGAGCAGCGAGTTGGGCGGCGCATAGACGCCGCGCTCGTCGCAGACGCCGAAGCGATCCGCGTCTCCGTCGCACGCGAGCCCGAGCCGGGAGGAATTCGCGCGCACCGCCTCGCCGAGCGCGACGAGCTCCTTCTCGCCGCACTGCGCGGATTGCCCGCCGAACAGGGGGTCGGCGTTGGCGTGGAGCCGCTCGATCCGCGCGCCCGAGGAATCGAGAAAAGCGTCGAGGAATCCGGCGGATGTTCCGAACCGGAAGTCGAGGCTGAAGTGCGGGTTTCCGCGGGCGACGTCTTCCCGGCGGACCTTCACCGCGAGGTCCTCGAGATAGGGAGGCACGGGGTCGAACGTCGCGACCGGGTCGGCGGCGGGCTCGGGCAGCTCCCCCGTCGCGGCGATCAGGGCCTCGATGCGCGACGTCGTCTCGGGAAGCGCGGGCGCGCCGTCGGCGGTCGAGAACTTGATTCCGAGGTACTGTGGCGGATTGTGGCTGGCGGTGAAATTGACGGCCCCGGCGGCGCCCCGGCGCCGGATCTCGAAGGCGAGAACGGGCGTCGGGACCGGCCGCGCCGACATCTCCGCCTGGAACCCGGCCTGCGTGAAGATCCGCGCGGCCTGGGACGCGAATCGCGAGGCGAGGAAGCGGGTGTCGTAGCCGACGAGGACGAGCTTCCCCTTCTGTCCATCCTGCTCGAGAACCTTCGCGATGGCGGCGATCACCCGCCGCGCGTTCCCGAACGTGAACTCTTCGGCGAGCACCGCCCGCCACCCGGACGTGCCGAAACGGATCGCCATCGCCGCACCTCGTGAATCCGAAATTCGCCGGGAAGGTCCCGTCGAGAGGAAGGGTTCCTTCGTCCGAATGAACGTAGCACGACCCGGCGGGCTCCCCGCGCTCCTGCTCACCGCCGCCGCCGCCTCCGCCGCCGCCGCCGGGCTCTTCGGTCCCGTCGAGACCGCGGCGTCCGCTTCGGGGGGGTCTTCGGCGAAGGCGCTGCGCATCCGCGCGCCCGATCTCACGACGCCGCTCACCGAGCGGTACCCCGACCCGTCGCGGCCGGCGGATCCGGTGAAGGCCGCCGTCCTGACGCGCATCAACGGAGACCGGGCGGCGTTTCATCTCCCTCCGGTCTCCTGGGACGAGGCGGCCGCGCGGGTCGGCGACGCCTTCTGCGCGAAGCAGGTCGCGGAGAAGAGCCGCGGCCATTTCCTGATGGACGGCGTGCCCCCATACGCCCGGACCGGCTTCGCGGGGATCTTCGGGGTGCAGGCGGAGAACTCCGCGTCCTGGATCACGACGGGGCCGCGATTCACGGAGTCGACCGTCAGCCTCGCCCTCGAAGCCGAGGAGCAGATGCTGCAGGAGAAGCCGCCCGCGGACGGCCATCGCAGGACGATCCTCAATCCCGACCTCACGCACGTCGGCGTCGGCTACGCGATCTCGCGGGGCCGCTTCCAGATGTCGCAGGAGTTCCTGACCCGCCGCTTCGAGCAGCTGACGCTCGCTGCCCCGGGCCCGATCCCGGCCGCCATCAGCATCTCCGGCCGGACCGCCGGGGGGTCCCGGTTCGACTTCGTCACGATCGCGCGGGAAGGCGCGCCGCGGACGCTCTCCCGCGACGAGGCGACCGCGCGCACCAGCTACTCCTACCCGCACGCGAAGCTCGCGTGGGTGGCGGAGGGAAATCGCGCCTTCCAGATCGTGGGCCTCCTGACCGAGGATCGCGTGCGCATCCACTCGCCGCACGAGTTCTCCTTCACCTACGTCCCGGATCGCCCCGGCCTCTACACGTTCGTCCTGTACGTGTCGGGAACGGGCCGCGAGGCGTCGAAGCCGGGCGGCGGAGCGACGGTGTGGGTCGAATGACCGACGGGACCCGCGCGTAGCCGTGTACACGCTGCTCGTCGTCGGCGCCCGGACGGAAGACCTCGCCTCCCTGGCCGGCGCGCACGCCTCCGTCGAGATCCTGCGGGCTTCCGGACCGGACGAGGCCGTCGAGAAGCTCGGGCGAAACCGCCGCGTCGACGCCGTGCTCCTGTTGGGCGGCGGAGCGCAGGTGGCCGAGGCGGCGGATGCCATCCGCGAGGACAACCCCGCCCCGCCGCCGCTTTTCGCGGTCTCCGGACCGGACGGTCCGCCCGCTGGCGTCCGGTCGATCCCGGCCGGAACGCCCGCGGAATGGCTCGCGTCGATCGTCGCCGGCATCGGGCGGGAGTGAGTCCCCGCGCGGCCGCGGCCCCTGCGAGGATCCCGCGTCAAGCCGTGCTAAGGTAAAGGTTTACGGGGGTTCACATGTCCGGGTGTGGCGGCTGTACGACAGGAAATTCCTATAACCCCGGCGGCCATTACGTCGGGATTCGCATCAACGAACACGAGGACGGGCGGGTCGTTTTCTGCGAGACGTCCGGCGTGACCCTGGAGAAGGGTCAGCGCGTGATCGTCGAAGGGGACCAGGGCCTCGAGTACGCCCAGGTCACGACCCTCCATCCGATGATCGTCAAGCAGTGCCAGCTCCGCGAGGCGCGCCGCCTCGTCCGGCCGGCCAACGACGCCGACCTCGCCGGCTACCAGGCGAAGGTCGATCGGGAGAGCCGCTTCTTCTCCGACAGCCGGGACCTCGCCGCCGAACGGCGGCTTCCTTTGAAGGTCGTGCGGGCGGAGGAGAGCTTCGACGCCCGTAAGTACACGATCTACTACACTTCGGAGAGCCGCATCGACTACCGGCGCCTCGTGACCGAGCTCGCCGTGAAGTACCCGACCCGCATCGAGATGCGGCAGATCGGGCCGCGCGACGAGACCAAGATGCGCGGCGGGCTCGGCCCGTGCGGCCTGACGCTCTGCTGCTCGACGTTTCTGAAGGGGTTTCACCCCGTGACGATCAAGATGGCGAAGAACCAGAACCTCTCGCTCAATCCCTCGAAAATCTCGGGGATGTGCGGGCGCCTGATGTGCTGCCTGGCGTACGAGGACGAGGGCGGACGCCCCGCCCCGGATGCCTTCGTCGCCGCCCGGAAACCGGAGAATATTTCCCCGGACAGCCCCGTTTAGGCAGGGTAAGAAGCCCCCCGTTTTACCGGGCTCAAAGAGAGAATCCGTGCCGAAATTCCATCCTGCGGCGGGCGCCTCCCGCGGCGAAGACGAGGCCCCCGGCAACAGAAAACTGATCCGTCCGAACCTCTCGGAGCTCGCCGAGCGGTACCCGACGCGAACCTTCGCGCAGCGCAAGCAGACGCCCGCGGAGCAGACGAACGCCGAGAGCTACTACTACCTCAAGCAGATGGCGGCCAAGACGCCGATGGTGGTCGTCCTGACCGACGGCGAGCTGATCCACGGCTGGATCGAGTGGTACGACAAGCACTGCCTGAAGCTCAACCGCGAGCGAGGCCCGAACCTCCTGATCCCCAAGCTCTCGATCAAGTACCTCTACAAAGAGAGCGAAGGCGAGACCCCCCGCGGAAGCGGAAACCGCTAGACCATCGCCTCCGCTTCGCATCGGCTCCCGGATGGATGAGTTCGCCGGGAATGCACCTCAACACCTCTCTCACTCCCCGCGAGCGGCGCCGGCGTCGACTCTCCAGCCGCGGGCGGCGGTCTTCGGGCGGGCGTTTTCGAACAATGACGAAATGCGTGCCTGACCCCGACCGTCCTGAATAATGACGAAATGCGTGCCTGACCCCCGTCGCATCATCACCCGTCGCATCAACGGGCTTCAATGAAGACGCGAAAACCCCGGCGCTTCATTCCCGACAAACCGAAACATCCGCTCGCCGCGTGAGGAGTCTCCCGACCGAAGGGAGGGAGGAGCCTCACGCGGCGGGAGCCGGAGCGATCGCGCACCAGCGCGAGCGCGAAGGCGACGGCTTAACGCGCTCCGCGCCCCGACAAGACCGCCGGGACAGTCTTCAACAGGATCTTCAGGTCGAGCATCGGCGACCACGTGTCGATGTACTTGAGATCGAGCTCCATCCAGCGGTCGAAGTCGACTTCGTTGCGTCCCGAGACCTGCCAGAGGCACGTCAGGCCCGGCGTCATCGAGAGCCGGCGGCGCTGCCACGGCTCGTAGTGCGAGACCTCCTCGGGCAGCGGCGGGCGGGGACCGACGAGGCTCATGTCGCCGCGGATCACGTTCCAGAGCTGCGGCAGCTCGTCGACCGACAGGCGGCGAAGGAGCCGCCCGACCAGGGTCAGCCGGGGATCCTTCGTGGCCTTGAAGACCGGTCCCGACATCTCGTTCAAGTGGGAGATCTCCTCGAGGCGCTGCTCCGCCCCGGCGTCCATCGTCCGGAACTTCAACAGCGTGAAGGGGCGGCCGTTCAAGCCGCAGCGGACCTGCCGGAAGAAGATCGGCCCCGGCGACGAGAGGCGGATCGCGAGCGCCGCGAGCGCCTGGATCGGAAGGGTCACGAGGAAGAGAAAGGTCGAGAGGCCGAGGTCGATCGCGCGCTTGACGACGAGCTGGCCGGGGTTGGAGGGCGTCGTCGTGAAGGAGAGGAGCGGCACGCCGTCGAGCTCCTCGAGCACGGGGCGCGCGAGGACGTGGGGAAAGATGTCGAGCGAGACGTGGGCTCGCACGCCGTGCCGCTCGGCCGCGAGCAGCGCCTCCTCGTAGGCGCCGAGCTTGCCCTTCTCGATCACGAACACGAGCTCGTCGACGACTTCCTTCTGGAGCACCGCTTCGAGATCCGTCAGGCGTCCGAGGCACGGCCAGCGGTTCGAGCGGCGGATCTCGCCGCCGTTCTCGTCGTCGAGGTATCCGAGCACGCGGAATCCCCAGTACGGATGCGCCTCCAGGAAATCCGCGAGCTGCGCGGCCTTCTGGCCCGTGCCGGCGAGGAGCACCGTCCGGAAGTTGTAGCCCCGGGCGCGCACCCACCGCGAAACGAGGCGGAGGGCCACCTTCTCCGTGGCGAGCAGCGCGAAGTTGACGGCCGCGAAGACGACGAGCAGCCACCGGCTGACGAAGTCGAGCCGCACGCCGTAGACGATCAGCGCGAGGAGCGCCGTCCCGCCGACCGCGACCTTTGTCGCCGCCCAGATCTCCTCCCCGAGCGGCAGGGTCCGGTGGCTGCGGTAGAAGCCGGCCGCATAGAGCATCACCGCCCAGAACGGCAGGATGAGGCCGAGCAGGAAGAGGTAGCGGTCGAAGGGGTGGAGCGGGGTCGGAAAGAGAGACGGCGAGAGCGTGGTCAAGACGCCGTGCCGGATGACGTAGGCGACGGGAAGCGAGATCGCCGTCAGCGCGAGGTCCCCGGCCAGGACCCCGAGGGCGATCACGCGCGCTTTCTGCTTCAGCATCGGCTCGTTCCCCGCCCTTCCGGGCGGCTGGGGGGCGCCATCTTAAGAAATGATCGGACGGCCTTCAAGGGTGGCCTCGTAGCGGTCGGTGACATCGTCCCAACGATACCGTTCTTTGGTTCTCGCTCCGGCGCGCTCCTTCCATACGGAGTGTCCCGCCGGATCATCCAGCACCCCGGCCAGGATCCCGCTCAGGGACTCCGGCCTGCGGATGTCAAACGCAAGACCCGCGCCGCCGGCGACCTCCTCGTTCTCGGGTGACTGGTGGTAACAGACGACCCGGCCGTAGCCCAGGGCCTCGACGAGAGCGGGATGCGTCCCCCCCACTTCCGTCGCCTGGATGTAGACCGCCGCGTGCGCGAGCAGCTCGCGGTATCCCTCTCCGTAGATCGCGCCCGGAAACAGGACGCGGGGGTCCGCCGCGGCGCGAACGGCCGCGATATACGCCTTTGCGTACGGCGCGTCCCCGACGACGACGAGCGGCGTCGAGCCCGGAACGGCCCGCCACGCGCGCACGACTTCCAGGGCGTTGTTCTCGGGCTCGAGGCGGGACACGTAGAGGGCGTACTTCTCGGGCGCGAGGCCGAGCCGGTCGAGCGCACCAGTCCCCGCGGGCCGCGGGAGATCGCCCCCGTACGGGATGAACACCGTGGGAAATCCGTAGCGCTCCCGGTAGTACTGCTCGATGACTCGCGCGTCGGACACGACCGCGTCCGGAAGCTTCGTCGAGAGCCACTCGGAGATCCGGTACGCGGCGCGCCCGACCCGGCTCCACTTGCGGCGCTGGCGCTCGAGGCCGTCGACGTTCAAGACGACGCGCGTGCGGCTCGCCAGCCGCGGCAGAAACGACGACGCGGCGTTGATCGCGTTGCAGACGAGGACGGCGTCGTATCGCTCGAACGCGGCGTCGATGCCGGAGACCACGCCGTGCGCGACGGTGTCCATGTACTTCGACGGGATGGTGGGAAGCACGCGGACCCGCGCTCCCCTCCAGCGCTCGACACCCGGCTCGGCATAGCGCGTCCGCGTGTAGACCGTGACGTCGTGCCCTCGAGCGGCGAGCCGGGCGGACAGCTCCTCGGCGAGCGTCTCGAACCCCCCGTACCGGGCGGGAACCCCCCGGGTGCCGAGGATGGCGAGACGCATGGCCGGAAAATATCAGGGCGCGGGAAACGGTGCCGCGCCTTCAGGATCCCTTCATCGACTTCAGGCCCGTCTTCGCGGCGATCTCCCGCCGCTTGGCGAGGAGCCTCGCCCGATGCCGCCAGAGCCAGACGAACGCGGGAAGCGAGCTCTGCTCGACCGTCAGGCAGGCCCCGAGCACGACGAGATCGCGCGCGAGCGTCGGCACGAGCGTGCGCAGCGCTTCGGCGCCCGTCTGGTTGTTGATGCGCAGGAGGAACCGGTTCTTGACCGAGTGAAGGTTGACGAGATCGGGCATCGCGCGCCGGCGCTCGGGGAGGTTTCGGCGCCGGTGGGACGCGGCGGCCTCGGGGACGTAGAGGCACTTCCAGCCCATGCGCGCGAGCCGCCAGGCGAGGTCCGCGTCCTCGCGATACAGAAAGAAGTCGGCGTCGAAGTACCCGGTCGAGATTCGCGCCGCATCGAGCGCCTCCCGCCGGTAGAAGCCCGCCGCGCCGCTCGCGCCCGCTACCTCTTCCTCCTGGAGGAACCGGCCGCGCTCCGGCTCCCCGGCGCCGCGGTCGAAGTGGCGGCCCGAGGCCGTGTAGTAGATGCCGGCGGAGTCGAGGAGGGCGCCCGGGCGCAGGTCCGGACCCTCGCCGCGCACCAACCGCCCCGACGCGGAACCGACGTCCGGGCGGGCGTCCAGGCGGTGCACGAGGATCGACGCGAAATCCGGCTCCAGGCGGCAGTCCGGGTTCAGGGCGATCACGTAGCGGCCGCTCGTCGCTTCGATCCCCGCGTTCATCGCCGCGGCGAATCCCGTGTTCTCGCGCTGCGCGAGGACGCGGACGCCGAGCCGGGCCGCGACCTCGCGGGAGCCGTCGGTGGACGCGTTGTCGACGAGGATGACCTCCGTGCGCACGCCGCGTTGATCGAGCGCGCTCGCGAGCGAGACGGGAAGGTCCGTCTCGTCGTTGTACGAGACGACGACGATCGAGACGTCCGTCACGCGGCGCGTCCCCGATTGGCCCCGGCGAGCAGAAGCAGGACGCGGGCGTAGGCGCGCGCGGCTTCCGAGCGCGCGCGGGGCATCCGGCGCCGCAGCGGCAGGAGGATCAATCGCAGCAGCATCCCGGTCCCGAGGAGGCCCCGGTAGGCCGCGCGGGCGGCGAGCGGGTAGTGCTTGGCGCGATACCGCAGCGCGTTCGCGTACAGGATCGGGAGGAACCGGTCGTAGCCGAGCCGCGCCGAGGAGACTCCGCCGGCGTGCCGGAACCGCGCGTCGGGCCAGTAGAGGATCGCTCCTTCGCCGAGCAGCCGCGCGCAGAGGTCGACGTCCTCGAACCACGCGGGCCGGAACGCTTCGTCGAAGCCGCCGATCCGCCGGAAGACGCTCGCGCGCACGGCGAGCGCTGCGCCGGCGGCCTGCTCGACCGGGAAGGGCCGGTCCCGGTCCTCGTCGGCGTAGCGCGCGCGGCGCCTCGGTCCACCGGAGGGGAAGAGGTGGTCCCAGAGAAGAAGCTCGCGGGCGTCCGACGGAAGCCGGGGAAGCCGCCGCAGCTGGAACGTGAACTGGTCTTCGTCCCCGGGAGGCGCGAGCGCCCGGGCGGAGGCGCCGCGGGCCGCGCCGTCCGGGTCGAGCAGGCGCGGCGCCATCGCGACGGCCTCGGGGTGGAGGTCGAGTCCACGGGCGAGCGCGGCGAAGGGATCTCCTTCCGCGCGCGTGTCGGGATTCAGGAACAGGAGGACGTCTCCGCGCGCGGCGGACGCTCCCTGGTTCGCCGCGGGGCCGAACCCGCGGTTCTCCGCGTTCTCGACCACCGTGGCTCCCGGCCAGAGCGTCTCGATCCGTTCTCGTCTCACGGAGCCCGGCCCGTTGCCCACGGCGACGAGGGAGACGCGGGGTCCGACGGGGCCCGCCTCGCGGCGCGATCCGGAGAGCGAGCGGACGGCCTCTTCGAGGTCGTCGGCGTCGCGCCACGAGACGAGAATCGCCGTGATCTCGGAGACGGGGTTCGCGCTCACCCGGCCAGCCGGCGTTCGCCCGACGCGGACCGGACGGCCGCCGGAGCCCTGCCGCCGGGCCATTCCGACAGGGGCCCCGCTCCCGCGGCCGCCGCCTGCGACCCCGCGAGAAACGGAATCGCCGGCCAGATCGAGAGGAGGAAGAGCGGCGCGCGCCAGCCGAAGAGGCGGGCGTGGGCGAGGTCGGCGCGGAGGATTCCCCCGGCGTTGCGGCGGATCATCCGGCGGTCGAAGTTCCGGAAGAGCGTCCGCCAGCGGTTGCGCGCCATCCACCGCGCCCTCCGCCAGGGCGTTCGGGAGCCGGTCCGGGAGCCCTCGTGCCGCGCGATCGCGCCCGGGTCGCACGCGAACCGCCAGCCGGCGCGCGTCAGACGCAGCGAGAGATCGACGTCCTCGTAGTAGGCGAAGTAGGAGGGCTCGAAGACCTCGCCGAGCGGCGCGACGCGCTGGAGCGCCTCGCGGCGGTACAGCGCGGCCGTCGCGGACACGCCCGTCACCTCGAAGACCTCCGGCGGAGCGGAGGCGGGCATCGCGCCGCCGAGCAGCGGGACCGCCTCTCCGCGGGCGTTCCAGCCGACGCCGGCGGAGTCGACGCGGGTTCCGTCCGCCGTCAGGACGAGGCCCTGCACTCCCGCGAGGCGGTCGTCGAAGGCGAGGCGCGCGGCGAGGCGCGCCACATAGTCGTTGGCCAGAACGGCGTCGTTGTTCAGGAGGAGCACGAACGACGAGCGCGTGCGCGCGATGCCCTCGTTGGCGGCCCCGGCGAAGCCCAGGTTGCGCGAGAACGGCACGACGCGGGCCTCCGGCGCCTCGCGCCCCAGCCGTTCCCTTTCGGCGGGGTTCGACGCGTTGTCGATCACCACGATGCAGAGGTCGATGCCCTCCTGCGACTCGAGGGACCGGAGCGCGGCGAAAAGTGAGTCGCCGCCGTCGCGGTTGACCACGATGCAGTCGACTTCGGGCAGCTGAAAGGGAGGGCTCAAACGGTTGACTCGGCGTCGCGCGCGATGTAAACGGGCTGCACTCATGTTAGCACGCGAGCGCCTGCGCGAAGACGCCGAAGCCCTGCTGCGCGACTACCCGGAGCGCTATGCAGGGTCCGGAATCGAGCGGTTCGTCGCGCTCGATCGCGACCGCCGCGAGAGCGTCACGCGGCTCGAAGAGAAGCGCCGCCGGCGCAACGAGCTCTCCGCCATCCGCGGAAAGCCCGATCCCTCCGCGCTCGAAGAGATGAAGGCGCTGAAGGAAGAGATCCGCGCGCTCGAAGAGGAGACGGAGCGGCGCGAGAAAGAGCTCGCGGAGGTCGAGAGCCGGATCCCGAACGCGCCGCATGCGAGCGTGCCGCACGGGAAGGACGAGACGGCGAACCGCGTCGAGCGCACCTGGGGCGAGCCGCGAAAATTCGACTTCCCGGCGCAGCCGCACTGGGACATCGGTCCCGCCCTCGGCATCCTCGATTTCGAGCGCGGCGTGAAGATCGCCGGAACCCGTTTCACCGTCCTTCGCGGCGCGGGCGCCCGTCTGTCGCGGGCCATCGGCTCGTTCATGCTCGATCTCCACGTCCGGGAGCACGGCTACGAGGAGGTGCTTCCGCCCGTGCTGGCCAACGCCGAATCCCTGTTCGGGACCGGCCAGCTCCCGAAGTTCGAGGACGATCTCTTCAAGACGCGCGAGGGGCTGTACCTCATCTCGACGTCCGAGATCCCGGTCACGAACCTCCACCGCGACGAGATCCTCCGCGACGAGGATCTTCCGATCCGCTACACGGCGATGACCTCCTGCTTCCGCTCGGAGGCCGGCGCCGCCGGCCGCGACACGCGCGGGATGATCCGACAGCATCAGTTCGACAAGGTGGAGCTCGTCGCCTTCTCGCGCCCCGAGGAGTCGTGGGAGATGCACGAGGCGCTCACCGGACACGCCGAGGAAGTGCTGCGGCGTCTTAATCTCCCGTACCGGGTCATGGCCCTCTCGACCGGAGACCTCGGATTCCAGTCCGCGAAGACCTACGACCTCGAGGTCTGGCTGCCGGGCTTGAACGAATACAAGGAGATCTCCTCCTGCTCGAACTTCGAGGATTTCCAGGCGCGCCGCGCCTCGATCCGCTTTCGACGGTCCGGAGGCGAGAAGCCGGAGTACGTCCACACGTTGAACGGATCGGGCCTCGCGATCGGCCGCACCCTCGTCGCGATCCTCGAGAACTACCAGCGCGGGGACGGCTCCGTCGAAGTCCCCGCCGTCCTGCGCCCCTATTTCGGCGCGGAAGAAATCCGAGGCCGCTGACCGTGCCCGCTTCCCCTCAAGGAACGCGCTCCTCGAAAACAACGGCCCCCGACAGATCCACCAGAGCCACCGTCGCTCCCCCTTCGGCCCTCTCGGAAACCCGAGCCCGGATCTGCCCGGCCAGCATCCGATTCAACTCCGCAGCAGAAAACCGCTCGGGCGGATAAGAAACAAAGATCTCCCCATTCGGATGCATCACATGCACCCGAACCACGCGCCCCCCCACCGTCTCCACCCGACACCAGAACTCCATCTCGAGATTCTCCTGGAAGCGGAACAATTTGAATGGAGGGCTCTCATTCTTCCATCAGCCGAGATGCAGGAGAGGTGGGTGAGTGGCTGACTCGGAGGCGGGCAAGGCCCGCCGGAGAGGGCCGCGCGTTCCGCGCGGCCTCCCCAGCGGCCGCGCGGAGCGCGGAACCGCTGGTTTGTGACTCACCTGCCGATCCACTAAACTCGGCGATTCGGGAGCGTCCGTCCGGAGAGGTGGGTGAGCGGCTGAAACCAGCGGTTTGCTAAACCGCCGTAGGGTTAATACCCCTACCACGGGTTCGAATCCCGTCCTCTCCGCCATCGATCGCCCGCCGCCGCGCGCCCCGGCGCTACACTCGCAGCGTGCCGCATCCCCTCTGGGTCCGCGTCCGGCGCTATTACGTCGCGGGCCTCTTCGTGCTCACCCCGACGGCACTGACGCTGTGGGTGGTGTGGAGCCTCTTCAACTTCTTCGACAACATCCTCGGCAGCGAGCTTCGGGCGAGAGGAATCTCGGTCTTCGGACTCGGCTTCGTAGTCCTGAACGCCGTCCTGCTCCTGCTCGGATTTCTCGCCACGAACTTTCTCGGCAAACGGATCTTCGCGCTGTGGGATCGCGTCATGAACCGCGTTCCGCTCATCAACAAGATCTACGCGACCCTGCGGCAGATCGCGGAGCTGCTCCTCGGACCGTCGCGCACGGGATCGTTCGGACGCGTCGCCGTGGTCGAGTTCCCTTCTCCCGGCTCGTGGGGCCTGGGCTTCGTGACCTCGGCGTCCGCCGGTGAAGCGGACGAGAAGCTCGGGAAGGTCCTGCGCAGCGTGTTCATTCCGAGCGCGGTGAATCCGACGACGGGCTTCCTGCTTCTCGTTCCCGACGAGAAGATCACGTACCTCGAAATGTCGCCCGAGCAGGCGATGAAAATGATCGTGTCCGCGGGGGCTCTCGTGCCGGACAGAAAGGCCCAAACCCCCCGTTTCTGAGGCCGGAGGCTGTGACATGTTGGCGCTACTCACCTCGTCAGCACGAAACCGACGCTTTGGAAGAGGCGCCGGAGCGCGACCCCCGCTAGACTCCGCATCGTGTTCCGCCCGGGTGCCGCGCTTCTTCTGGTAGCGACCCTCGCCGTCGCTCTCGCGGAGCCTCTGGGCGCCGCCGACAAGAAGTGGGTCGGCATCCACGAGGGCGGTTACGTCACCGCGATCGCCATCGATCCGTCGGCGCCGTCGCACGTCTACGCGGCGACCGCGCGCGGGCTCTTCGGGAGCGCGGACGACGGCAAGACGTGGACTCCGCTTTCTCACGGAATCGCCGGACAGTTCGTCGGAACGCTCGCGATCGAGCCGGGCTCTCCCTCCGCGCTCTACGCCGGCACGAACGCCGGCGGCCTGCTCCGCGCGCGCGGATCCACCTGGACGCGGCTCGACGGCGAGCGCGGGACGTTCTTCGTCTCCGCGATCGCATTCGATCCGGCGGCCCAGGGCACGATCTACGCGGGGACGAACGGCGGCGTGCTCCGGAGCGTCGACGGCGGAGGCCGGTGGGAAGAGCGCAACCACGGCCTCGGCAATCTGAACGTCACGTGTCTCGCCGTCGAGCCCGGCGGCAGCGTCTTCGCGGGCACCAACTCCGGTGGGATCTTCCGCAGCACCGACGGCGGCGCGAACTGGTCCGAGGCGAACAAAGGGCTGCTCTCGAACTTCATCTGGGCGATCGTGGCGTTCCGCACGCCTTCAGCGTCGACGCTCTACGCCGCCACCTACGAGGGGCTCTTTCAGAGCGTCGATCACGGCGCGAGCTGGAAGAGTCTCTCGAACGGGCTTCCGAGCACCTTCGTGCTCTCGATCGCCATCGAGCCGCGCTCCGGAACGATCTACGCCGGCACGGCCGCCGGCATCTACCGCACCGAAGATGGCGGGGCCCATTGGACCGGCGCGCGCACCGGCCTCGTCAACCAGTTCGTGACGGTGCTCGCGATCCATCCGGACTCGCCGCAGACCCTCTACGCGGGAACGAACGGCGGCGTCTTCAAGACCTCAGACGGAGGCGAGCACTGGGCGCCGGTTCGCCTCGTCGGCGACCAGCCGCCCGGAAAGCGGCCGGCGCCGGCGCCGAAGGGAATCGAGCGCGCCGCCGTTCCCGAGAAAGAGCCCGTCACGATCGCGAAGGCCAATCCTCCCGCCGGCACGGTCGCGGCGCCGGCAACCGTGCCGGCTTCGTCCGCCGCGGTGCCCGCCGCGTCCACGGCGGGGATGCCCCCCGCCTCGAATCCCTTCGACGCGCCATCGCCGGCGGCCGCCCCCGGCGCGCCGGCTCAGGCCGCCGTTTCGACACCCGCGGGCTCCGCGCCCGCCGCCCCGGTCCCCGCGTGGACGATGGCCGCAGGAGCTCCGGCGGCGGCCGGCGCCGCGGCCGCCGAGCCGCCTCCCGAGGATCCCGGCGCGGGCGTCGTCTCGGCGTTCGCGCTCGATCGGGATGGAGCGATCCTCCACGCCGCCACGTCGAACGGCGTCTATCGCAGCTCGAACGCGGGCGAGACGTGGGTCCCCGGCCGCGGCGCCGTCGAGGCCCTGTCGATCTCGGCGATCGCGACGGATCCCGCGCACCCGTCGGTCGTGTATGCCGCGAGCGACGGGGCGGGCGTCTTCAAGAGCGTGGACGGGGGCGCCTCCTGGGCGGCGTTCAACTCGGGTCTGAGCAACGAGGACGTCTCGGCGCTCGCGGTCGATCCCGGAACGCCCGGCACGCTGTACGCGGCGACGGACGAGGGAGTGTTCCGCAGCGCGTTGAACACGGAGAAGTGGCAGACGGCGAGCGAGGGCCTTCCCGGCTCCGTGGTCGGGCTCGCCACGGCCTCGGCCGGCACTCTGTACGCCGCGGTCCAGGACGGCCACATCTACAAGACGACGGATGCCGGCTCGCACTGGGCGGCGGCGGCGGCGCTCCCCTCGAAGGACACGGTGCGCGGGATCTCCGTGCCGGCGGGATTTCCCTCCACCGTATTCGCCGCGACCGAGACGGGGATCTTCCGCAGCACCGACGGCGCCGTGACCTGGTCGCCCGCCAACGGCGGATTGCCCGGCGTCGGCGTCCTCGGCGTCTGGACCGATCCATCCAAGTCGTCACGGCTCTACGCGGCCACCGTCGACGGACTGTTCCGGACGGTCGACAGCGGCGCGTCGTGGACCCCGGTGGTCTCCCGGGCCGGAGCGCATGCGCTCGCGATCGCCCCCGGCGGCGGATCCACTCTCTTTCTCGGCGGCGCCGGCGAGATCTGGAAGAGCGCCGATTTCGGTCGAAACTGGGTCTCGGTCCCCCTCCGCTCGGGCCCGCGCGCCACGCGCTGACCGCGTCTCTCCGCCTCCTCGGATAGGATCCCGGCCGCGTGAAACGGCGCCCGGTCCTTCTCGGCATCCTCGCCCTCGTTCTCCTGGCGGGAGGGGTCTGGCTGTGGGAGAACGCCTCGCTCACGCGCCTGCGAAACGATTTTCTTCCGCGGATGCATCGCCTGGAGCGGTGGCGCGACGCGGTCGAGAGTGCGCGGCGCGCGATACGCCTCCGGGAGCCAGGGCCCGGCGACCCGGCCGGCGTCGCGGCCCTCCGCGGCTGGGCGTGGAACGGCCTCGACCGCGTCGCCTGGGTGGCGCATCGGGTCGAGAAGCCCGACCAGGACACTTCGAAACCCGACGAGCGGATCTCCGGCCGCGTCGTCTTCACCGTCGGCGGGCTCCGGCCGGACGGCGCGCGCGTCGAGCGCTCCGCGGAGGTGCGCGTGACCGCCGAGTGGACCCGGACGGAGAAGGGCGGCGCCGGAAGCCCGGTGCGCTTCTCGGTCGTCTTCGGCCGAGCCCTCGACGACCGGTCGAACGCGACCCCGCGGTTCCACGACGCGACCGCCGCCATGGGGCTCGGCGCGGCGCGGCAGGATCCGCCGTTTCACCGGACGAACCGGTTGATCGCCGACATCTGGCCGGGCTCCGGGGCTGGCGTCCTCGATTACGACCAGGACGGCTTCGAGGACCTCTTCGTCGCCGACAGCGTGCGCTCGATCCTGTACCGCAACGACGGCCGCGGGCATTTCACCGACGTGACCGCGGCGGCGGGACTCCTGAAACCGTCGGGGACGGATCTCGCGGCGACGGGCGTCGCTGCGGGGGACGTCGACGGCGACGGATATCCCGACATCGCCGTCACGAACGCGTTCGGTCCCGCGCGGCTCTTCCGCAACCGCCGCGACGGGACCTTCGAAGAGACCACCGCCGGATCGGGAATCTCGGTCCCGGGAAACGCGCGGTCCCTGTCTCTCGCGGACGTCGACGGGGACGGCGACCTCGACCTCTTCGTCTGCGTCACCGGGGACTACTACGGCCAGATGCCCGATCCGCCCTTCGACGCGAACGACGCGAGTCCCAACCATCTCTACATCAACGACGGACACGGCCGCTTCACCGACGCCACCGCCGCGTGGGGGCTCGCGAAATTGCACCGCTGGTCCCTGTCCGCCCTCTTCGCCGACTACGACGGCGACGGAAGAGTCGACCTGCTCGTCACGAACGATTTCGGGCTGAAGAACCTGTACCGCAACGAAGATGGCCGCCGGTTCCGCGACGTCACCCGGCACGCGGACGCCGGGGTCCGGGCCTACGGGATGTCCGGGACCTGGGCGGATTTCGACGGCGACGGCCGGCTCGACCTCTACACGACCGGCACCGATACGCAGTGGTATTTCGTGCACGAATACCCCTCTCTGCCCATCGGGTTGCCCGGCCGGCTCTTTCTTCCGATCGCGATCCGCTGGATGGAGACGATGGCCCGCGGAAACACCCTGCTGCTTCAGACACCCGACCATCGGTTCGCGGACGCGACGGCCTCCTCGGGCGCGCAGCACGCCGGCTGGAACTGGAGCGCCGTCGCCGCGGATCTGGACGACGACTCGTGGCCCGACATCTTCGCCACGAACGGGATGTGGGGAGACGGCCGGGATCACGACCGGGAGCTCGAGTTCTGGTGGGAGACGCTCGCCTACTGGGACGACTACGTGGACGGCAAGAAGACGTTCGACCGCCAGGGCGCGGGAATCAACGGCATCGAGCGCGACCGGTTCTTCCGCAACCGGGGAGGCCGCGGATCACCGATGTTCGAGGAGCGGGGATATCTCGACGGCCTCGACCTCGAGACGAACGGGCGGGCGGCGGTTGCATTCGACGCGAACGGCGACGGCGCGCTCGATGTCTACGTGAGGTCGGTCCAGGCGCCCGAGGCGCTCTTCCTGGGAAGCCGCGGCGCTTCCGAGCATTATCTGCGCGTGAAGCTGCGCGGCGCTCCGGGCCGCGACAACCGCGACGGCGTGGGCTCCTCCGTGACCGCGATGCTGCCCGGCGGCCGCCGTGTGCTCGTTCAAACCGGCAACGCCAGCGGCTACCTCTCATCCGCCAGCCCGATCGCCCACATCGGCCTCGGGCCGGCCACCCGTGTCGAGAAATTTACGGTGCGCTGGCCCTCGGGGCGCTCGCAGGACGTCGGGGGAATCGACCGCGTGGATCGCACGATCGTCGTCGACGAGGCCCGCGGCGTGGTCGAGATTTCGCCTTCTCCCCTGCCGTAAACTAGGACGATGGAGACCACCCAGAGCCCGTCCGCCTCCCCGTCTTCCGCGCCGCCACCGGATGACCGCTACGACGTCGTGATCGTCGGCGGCGCCGTCGCGGGAGCCTCGACGGCGATTCTCATGAAGCGGCAGATGCCGCATCTGCGCATCCTCGTCGTCGAGAAGACCGACCAGTTCGACTGGAAGGTCGGCGAATCGACCGTCGAAATCTCGTCTTACTTCCTGACGCGCGTCCTGAAGCAGTACGACCACCTGTCCCGGGAACAGCTCCCGAAACAGGCCTTTCGCTACTGGTTCATCAACGACAAGGTGACCTGCCTCCGCGACGCGTCCGAGGTCGGACCGACGCAGCTCGCCCGCACCCCCTCGTTCCAGCTCGACCGGTCGAAGCTCGACGAGCATCTCCTGAAGGTGGCCAGGGAGGAGGGCAGCGAGGTGTGGCGCCCCGCCCGCGTGACTTCGTTCGAGCTCGGGGGCGAGGCGGGCAACCGGCTGACCGTCGAGCGTGAGGATGGCGCGCGCGTCGAGATCGCCGCCCGATGGATCGTCGACGCGACCGGGCGCCACGCGATGCTCGCCCGCCGTCGGGGAGGCGTCACGCCGATCGAGTCTCACCCGATCTCCGCGATCTGGGCCCGGTACAACGGCGTCAAGGACCTGGATGGCACGGAGGTGACCGGAACGGATCCGTCCGACCCGTTCTCCCGCTCCGTCCTGGCCTCCCGCCGTCTCGCGACGAACCATTTCACCGGCTGGGGCTACTGGATCTGGTTCATCCCGCTGCGGGGCGGGGAGACCAGCGTCGGTCTCGTGTGGGACAAGAGGCTCGTCCAGCCCGAAGGCGAGAACGCGTACGAAAAGCTCAGCCGGTTTCTCGACGCGCACCCGTTGACGCGGGAGCTCCTCGAGCACGCGACGCCCGTCGAAGGCGACTGCCGCTCCTACGGACAACTGCCCTACTTCGTCGATTCGTACATCGGTCCCGGATGGACCTGCGTCGGCGACGCCGGCGGCTTTCTCGATCCGTTCTACTCCCCGGGGCTCGACCAGATGGCGTTTTCGGTCTATACGCGCGTGGAGATCATGAAGAAGGCGCTGTCGGGCGCTCCCGCGGACGAGATGGAGAAGGCGTACGCGGAGCACAACCGCTGCTACTCGCGCTTCTTTCGCTATTTCTACGATGCCATCTACAAGGACAAGTACTACGTCATGGGCGACTACGACCTCATGACGCCGGCGTTCCTGCTGGACACCGGCCTGTATTACGCCGCGTCGATCATGCCGGTGTACCGGTGGTCGCACGACCGCCTGGGCCTTCCGCCGTTCTTTCAGGATGGCGCGGAGATCGGCTACTACCCGATCCGGTTCTACAACCGGCGCCTGACCGCGATCGCCAGGCGCAAGAAGGCGCTCGGCATCTACGGCAACCACAACCACGGCCGCCGGCCCGGCTTCGTCGGGTTCTCGGTCCGGTCCTCTCTCTTCGTCATGATCGGGCACGGCCTGCTCCGCTGGTGGAGGGCCGAGCTCGCCAACGCCTGGACCTACATCGTGCGTCCGCGGCCGATCGGCGCGGCGGAGCCCGAGCGCCCGGCGGACTCGCGGCCCGACAGACCGGCGGTCCCCCGCGCCGCCTCCTGATCGGGTGACGGCCCCGGCGGTTCGAGCGACGGCGCTCGTGACGGGCGCCTCGACCGGTATCGGCCGCGAGCTCGCCCGCCTCCTCGCGGCGGACGGGTATTCGCTCGCGCTCGTCGCGCGCGACGCGGCGAAGCTCGAAGAGCTCGCCCGCGAGATCGACACGGCGCACGGCTCGCGCACCGCCGTCTTTCCGCGCGACCTCGCGGAGGAGGGAGGCGCGGCCGCGCTGCTCGCGGACGCCGCGAAGCAGGGCCTCTCGATCGACGTCCTCGTCAACAACGCCGGCGCGGGCGTCTACGGCCCGTTCGCCTCCACGGATCTCGACCGCGAGCTCGCCACGATCCGGTTGAACGTGGTCGCGCTCACCGCGCTCACGAAGGGTGTGCTGCCGGACATGCTGCGGCGCGGATCCGGTCGGATCCTGAACGTCGCATCGACGGCCGCCTTCCAGCCGGGTCCGCTCATGGCGGTGTATTACGCGACGAAGGCCTACGTCCTCTCCTTCTCGGAGGCGATCGCCAACGAGGTCGCGGGAACGGGCGTCACGGTGACGGCTCTCTGCCCGGGCCCGACAGCGACGGAATTCCAGAAGGCCGCGGGCTTCGCGAGGGCCCGATTGTTCCCGGGGCCGCTCGTCATGGACGCGCGGAGCGTGGCCCGCGCCGGATACGACGGGATGCGGCGCGGCCGCCGCGTCGTGATCCCGGGACTCGCGAACCGGCTGATGGTGCAGGCGCTCCGGATCTCCCCGCGCCGCCTCGTCACGGCCGTGGCGGGGCGGATCCAGAAGAGCCGGGGGGAGTGAAACGCGCCGCGCTGTTCGCCGCCGCTGTGCGCGGCGTGCGTTCTTGTCCACGTCCTTCCTCTTCGCTCTCCTGCACGTCCAGGCCGGCGTTCCGGTCTCGAGCGCCGCGACCGTGGTCCTCACCTCCGGGATCCTCTTCGGGGTCCTGATGCTGCGCTGGCAAAGTAATCGCCTGGGGCGTGAACAGGAAACGACCGCCCCTCGCTGACGCGACGTGTGTGGCGGAGGAGGAGGGATTCGAACCCCCGGTACTGTTTCCAGCACTGTGGTTTTCAAGACCACCGCCTTAAACCGCTCGGCCACTCCTCCGGCTCCCTCATTCTAGGGCGACGAATCAGGATCCGACTCTAGACGGAGGCGGGATGGGCGCCGGACTTACCGGCGCCGTCTCGGCCGCCCTCGCTGACGCGACGCGGCCTCGGCTCGAACCCCCGGTACTGTTTCCAGCACAGTGGTTTTCAAGACCACCGCCTTAAACCACTCGGCCACTCCTCCGACCCTTCATTCTAGGGCGCCCGGATACGACGAGACGGAGGACGGAGGGGCCCGGACCGTCGCCCCAAGAGAGAAGAGGAAAGAGGGGAGAGGGGAGAGAAGAGAAAAAACGTGGGGCCCCCGGACCCCTGCCCCCCTCACCTCTTACCTCTCACCTCTCACCTCTCACCTCTGACACCCCTCACCCTTCACCGCTCACCTCTCACCCCTGACCCCCGGCCCCCACCCCTCGGGCATGTTAGAATTGTCTCAACAGTACAAATTTTGATCGAACCCCGGCTGGCGGCGGGACGTTTCTGTTCCGGCGTTCCGCAGGGCGTGTTCCGCGGTTTTTCCGCCGCGGAATGTGCAAAGGAGAGACGATATGCGTCGAACCTCCCGGTATGCATTTCCCCGTCTCGCGGGATTCGGTCTCGCCGCGGCCCTCGCGCTGTTCTCGGTTCCCTCCCTGGCGCAGCCGTTCGGAGCCTGGATGACGTCGTCGAGCGCGACCACCGACCGCTACATCGAGATCCCCAGCTCGCCCGATCTCAATCCGACCGACCAGCTCACGATCGAAGCGTGGGTCGTCGTCAACGGGGGCAACTGCCCGACGATCATCGGCAAGGGATACCTGACGTCCTACTGGGTGGGCGTGTGCAACGGAACTCTCCGCTCCTACCTGAGCGGAAGCCTGACCCTGCACGACGGCGGCGCGGTGCCGGTCGGCCAATGGACGCACGTCGCGGTCACGTTCGACGGGACGACGACGCGCCACTACATCAACGGGGAGCTCATCGCCAGCTTCCCGCAGGTCGCCCCCCTCGCGGTCAACTCCACCCCCGTCCGGATCGGCAACGACGCCAACTGGAACCCCGCGGCCAACGGTGCGATCGACGAGGTCCGGTTGTGGAACGTCGTCCGTTCGGCGGAAGAGATCCGGAGCACGATCAACGTCCCGATCTCGACCGGACGCGACGGCCTCGTGGCGGTGTGGTCGCTCGACGCCGGGGGCGCGGACGCGGTCGGAAGCCACGACGGAACGAACGTCGGCGGCGTGACGTTCTTGAACGGCGCGGTCGCGGCGAGCTGCACGCCGTCCGCGAACTTCCTCTGCCTGAACACAAGATTCAGCGTCGGGGTCTCCTGGCGCGATTTCGCGGGTCACACGGGCATCGGGACGGTCGTGCCCGGCGCGAGCGCCGACTCCGGGATCTTCTGGTTCTTCGCTCCGAACGCGTGGGAGGTCCTGGCCAAGACGGTGGACGGGTGCGGCCTCAACAACCGCCACTGGGCCTTTGGCGCGGCGACGACGAACGTCTTCTACCGCCTCGAATTCACGGACGTCCGTTCCGGACAGACCAAGATCTACTTCAACTATCCCGGGGTCGCGTCCCCGGCGATCACGGATGCCGGCGCCTTCGCGACCTGCCCGTAGTCCTTCGACTCGGAAACGCACACGGCTCCCGGCGCCCCCGGGAGCCGTTTCCTTTTTCAGCCGCGCCCGTAGCCGGTGTCGTCGAGTCCCTGGTACTCCCGAAGCAGCCTCTCGAGCTCCGTGCGATCCGTGATGTCGCGGTGGATGAAGATCGCGGCGCGGGTGCGGCCGTACTCGTCTGAGTGCGGCACGACCACCGTCTCGCAGGTGCCGCGCACTCCGTCCTTCCGGCGAAAGCGGACGAGCCCGCCCCACCGGCCCTGGCGGCGCATTCCCTCGAGCATCTTCGACAGGAGATCGCGGTCCTCCGCGGGGGAGAGGATCGTCTCCGGCGTCTTTCCGAGCAGGCCCTCGCGCGTGTGCCCGAACATCTTCTCCGCGCCCGGGTTGCAGTCGACGATCTTTCCCGACAGATCGGTGACCAGGACGCCGTCGAACATGTGCTCGAAGGTCCGCGCCTGGCGCCGCAGGATCTCCTCCATCCGCGCCCGGTCGGTCACGTCGCGGAAGCTCCAGACCCGCCCGATGATCCGGCCGTGGACGCGCTGCGGCTGCGAGTAGCGCTCGAAGATGCGCCCGTCGTGGAACTCGAGCCAGTCGAAGCTCTGCGATTCCGGATGCTGGTAGAGGTCCTTGACCTTCCTCAAGAAGGCGTCGGGCGCCTTCAGCTGGTCGAGCACGTATGCGAGAGACTTCTCGTCGTCGCGGGAGGCGACGATCGACTCCGGAATCTTCCACATCTCGACGAACTTGCGGTTGTAGGTCACGATCCGCCCCTCGAGGTCGACGACGAGCAGGCCGTCCGCGGTCGACTCGAGCGCCGCTTCGAGGAGCGAGAGAGAGCGCCCGCGCTCCTCGTCCGCCCTGAGCCGCGCGGTGACGTCGCGAAAGCTCCAGACGCGCGCGCGAACCGGGTCTCCCGCGCCCCGGCGCCCCGGGGAGTAGCGCTCGAAAATCCGGCCATCCTTGAACTGGAGGATGTCCAGGCTCTCCGATGAGGGATGCGCGTAGCGATCCATCGTCTTCGTGACGAAGGCGCCGGGGTCGACGATCTGATCGAGCACGAAGGCGAGCGTCTCGTTGGCGTCCCCGGAGGCGACGACGGAGTCCGGGATCCTCCACATCTCGATGAAGCGGCGGTTGTAGTGGAGGATCCGGCTGTTCTCGTCGACCACCAGGATCCCGTCCGCCGTCGAATCGAGCGTCGAGCGGAGAAGCGCCATCGAGCGCTCGAGGTCCTCCTGCTCGCGCCTCCGGTCCGAGATGTCGAGCGCGATCCCGGCGACGCCTTCCACGCCGCCCTTCTTGTCGCGGATGGGCTCCAGGTGGACGGAGTAGGTGCGGCCCCGCCACACGAGCTCGTAAGCGGCCGGTTCTCCCGACAGGGCGCGATCGTGGCCGGCGAGCGCGGCGTGATCCTTGTCGGTGGTCCCGAGATACTCCGACACGGACATTCCCTCGAGCTGTCCCGGCTCCAGTCCGAGGGCAGCCAGCCCTCCGCCGACGGCCGACGTGAACTTCTGCGCGGTGTCGGTCGTCCAGATGATCGCGGCCACCTGGTCGGCGAGCACGCGAAGCATCGCCTGGCGCTTCGCGAGCGGCTCGCCAGCCGGCTTCCTCGTCCGGGTCCGTTTGTTCATGTGTCCGGCAAATCTTACGCGAGCCGGCCGCCCCTTTTCAGCGGGAGGGCGTCGGTGCCTTCGCCGGAGCTCCGGACAAGCGGTCGCGGATCGCCTTCGAGAGAGGCACCAGGTCGCGGTGGGCCTGCGTCGCCCGGATGTAAGCCTCGAAGAAGGCGCGGGGCCCCTTCTGAAGCGCGTCGCGGAGCCCGTTCAACCCTTCCTGCTGGATGATGGCGTCGACCAGGTAAGCCCCGTCCTGCCCCGCGATGCGCCGCGCGAAGTCTCCGCGGCGGACCTCGGTCGTCAGCTCCATGCGCCGCTCCAGGTTGCCCTCCGCCTCCACGAAGCGCTCCGCGCGGCGGTTCAGATCTTCCAGGGCGCGCTTCATCGGCTCCTTCAACCAGACGGAGAGGGGGAAGAAGTTCTCGTCCACCGTGTAGAGCGAGACGGGGCCGGCGACCGCCACCGCCCTCAGAAAAATGTCGAGCTCTCCCAGGGACGGGTCGCCCCGCTCCCACACGGCGGGACTGGCCGCGCGATACGCCGCCCAGGCCTGCCGGAACGCCTCGCCGGCGATCACGCGCGACAGGCGGGACAGGCGGCTTTCGAGCGGCTCGCCGTCCGAGTCGCCCAGGGCGCGCGCCAGATCGAGAACCATGACCTCCCGGCCATCCGCGCCGCGCAGGACGATGTGGTCTCCGAGACCGGCCAGGCCGAAGGAGAGGAACACCTCGAACTTCACGGAAACCGTGCGGTCGCCCGGAAGGAGCGCGGCGGCGCGCGCCGCAGCCATCCGGGCCAGATCGGCGGCCCGCGGCTCGACCGCGTCGAGGAGAGCCTGCCAGCGGTCCTTCGACTCCCGGATCGACCGAAAATCGAAGACGGACGTCCGCGTCTTCTCGTCGAAGGCCGCTGCGAAATCCCGTTCCCACACGTCCGCCTCGCGGGCGGAATCCTGGATCGCCAGCCGGACGGCGGGCAGATCCTGGAGGACCTTCGCGTCGGACGCATCCGGCCTGGGGCGCGACAGCGACGCGAGGATGTCGCGCGCGGCGCGCGGACGGATCGTGATCTCGATCGAGTGCGCCGCCGCCGCGGGCGCGTCGTAGGGCGCCTTCGAAGCGCCGGTGCCCGGTGGGGCGGCCGCGCCGGGAACGGACGAGCGGGAACCGCCCGCCGCGCCGGAACAGGCGGCGGCGCCCGCGGCCGCTGCGCACAGCAGAAATGCCGCCGCGGCCCTCATGCCAGGATGGCCTCTGCCGCCCGCTCGACGTCCGCGAAGCTCTCGAAGAGCGCATCCGGCTTCTCCGCGGCGAGGCGTTCGGGGCGCGTCGGACCGGTCGCGACGGCGATCGAGCGGACGCCGATCGAGCGGCCGCAGGCGACGTCGTGCACGGAATCCCCGATGATGACGACGGACTTCCCGGAGAAGCGGAGACCGGTTCTCTCCCGGGCGCGTTCGACGGCGATCGCCGGCAGCTCGTACCGGTCCGCCGAATCGCTGCCGAAGGCGCCGAACTCGAAGTAGTCGTTGAATCCGGGAGGGGCGAGCTTCAGGCGGGCTCCCCGTTCGAGGTTGCCCGTCAGGAGAGCGAGCGTCACGTGCGGCTCCGAGGAGAGCCGTTCGAGGAGCCGCGGGATCCCGGGCTTCGGAACGACGCTCTCGGGGCTCAGCCGGCCGGTCAGCTCCTCGAGATAGCGGTCGAGCGCCCGGCGGAGCTCGGCCTCGCAGCGCTGGTCTCCGACGGCTTCGCGGATGAGCTCCCGGATGATCTGCGGATCCGTCTTCCCGGAGAAGTCATGCGAGTCGGCGGAGCCCGACCATCCGTAGACCTCCGTGAGCGCGGCCAGCACCGACTCGCGCGCCGCGCGGCCCGCGGAGAGAAGGGTTCCGTCGATGTCGAAGAGCACCAGCCGGTGCCCGTTTCCTGCAGATTCCGCCATCAGAGAGGCCCCGTCGGACGCACCCGACGCACTATATGCCCGCGCGTTTTAGGGCTTAGCCTGGAAGAGCGAGTCATCCCGGGTCGTGGAGACGGAGACGTTTTCGAAGCGGATCTCGGCGGGCTTGCCCACGATCGGCTTGTCCACGGAGAGCATCATGCCGCCGAACTTCTGCCAGTCCTTCCAGAGCGCGGTCGTCGGCTCTTCTTCGGCGCCGTTCAAGAGGTATTGCCACTGCACCATCCGGCGTCCGTCGCGCGTGATCCAGAGCCAGTACACGTCCCTGGGGGTCATCCCCACGTTGTCGAAGGAGAGCTTCAGGACGTCGCACATGCCGCCGCCGTCCGGGCAGGGCTTCTCGCCGTCGTAGGTGCGGCGGACGCCCGGATCGAAGACCTTCCAGGGCGCGAGCAGCCAGTAGGAGTCGTTGATGAAGCGACCGTACGCGGACTTGAGCAGCGCGTCGCGCGTCTCCCCCTCCGCGGGCCGGCCGTTGACGAACACGCGTCCCTCTCTGGTGTTCACGTTGAAATAAACCGTATAGGGCGCCCCGGTCTTGTCCGTTCCGCTCAAGCGGTAGTCGCCCGTGTACCGGTCCCACACGTGGGAGAAACGGGCCATCGGCTGGCCCTCGCGAGCGACGACGAAGTCGAATCGGAGCTGGCGCGACTTCTCCCACGCGCCTTCCCCTCCGAGGGATGCGACGAGCTCTCTGGCGACCGCATCCGCCCGGGCGTCGGGAGTCTGCGCGAGAGCCGGAGACGCGAGCAGGAAGAGGACGGCGAGCCGGATCGTGGCTTTTCTCATCGGGCGATCATATGGCTCCGGGCGCGCGGACGCAGCCCTTTCGAGGCGTTAAACTCCAGCGCGATGCACGAATTCTCCCGGCTGCCGTCGGAACTTCTGCGGTCGCTCGGGGGGGAGATGTTCCGCCGGCGGAGGCGCGTCGTCCTGCCGCTCCTGACGACGGATCCGGACGGTTTCCCGCGGGCCGCGCTCCTGACTCCCGGAGAGGTTCGGGCGGTTTCGCCGACCCGGATGACGGTCGCCGTCCTCTCCGCGAGCCGCACCGCCGTCAACCTCATCCGCCGGCGCCAGGCCACCCTCCTTTTCCTCCAGCGCAACGTCGCCGCTTCGATCCGGCTGCGCGCCGGGCGGGGCCGCGTCTCGGGTCACGACCCCGATCGCACGCTCTTTCCGCTCGCCGTTTTCCGGGTGCGGCTCGATCAGGCCGCCGCGAACGAGGGCTCGGTCGCGATGCTCGGCGGCCCGACTTTCACGGGGCCGGCCGCCGACTCCCTCTTCTCCGCCGAGCTCTTCGCCGAGCTGTCCGGCGCGGAGGAAGCATGAGATTCCGCGGTCGGACCGTTCTCGTCACGGGCGGAGGCCGGGGGATCGGCCGCGCGATCGCGCGAAGCTTCGCCGGCGAAGGCGCGAGCGTCGCCGTGGTCGCGCGCACCGTCGCCGAGCTCGAGGGCACCGCACGGCAGATCGCCGAGACGGGCGTTCGCTGTCTCTCGGTGGCGGCGGACATCACGGAGGTCGGGGCCGCGGAGGACAGCGTACGGCGCGCCGAGGCCGAGCTCGGCCCGATCGACGTGCTCGTCAACAACGCCGGCGTCTTTCTCTGGCGGCCGTTTCTGAAGCTGGCCCCCGCCGACTGGGACCGGGTCATCGCGACGAATCTCACCGGCACCGCCAGCTTCTGCCGGGCCGTGCTTCCGGGGATGGTCGAGCGCCGGCGGGGCCGGATCGTCAACGTCTCGTCGGTGCACGGCCTCCGGGGCGACGCGAACCTCTCCGCGCACAGCGCCGCGAAGTTCGGCGTCATCGGCCTGACGCAGAGCCTCGCCCGCGAATTCCGCGAGCACAACATCGCCGTCAACGCGGTCTGCCCCGGAGCCGTCGACAATCGCACCGACGAGACGGCCGACGTCGACCGCTCGTCGCCCCTTTCCCAGAAGCTCTGGCCGAGCGACGTCGCGCGGACCGTGCTGTACCTCGCCTCGGACGACGCCGCCGGGATCACGGGCGCGGCCCTCGAGGTCTACGGCGGGACGCACCTGACGATCCAGGGATAGGAGGACGGGCCGCGGGAACCGCTAGGGGAGATCGCGCTCCCCGGCCGCCGCCGAGACCACGTCCTCCCCTTCGCCGGCCGCCGGCCGGGCGGCGAGCTCCCCCAGAACGGACCGCGCGACGTCGGGGACGTTCGTCGTGACCGAGGGCACTCCGAAGGCGAAGAGGCGGCGGAGCTCGGCGGGGTCGTCGGCGGTCCAGGGATGCACCGCGAGGCCGGCCGCGGCGGCCTGCGCGAGGAGCGGGGCCGCGACGAGATCGCAGCGCGGGCCGATCGCGTCCACCGGGGGGAAGAGCGGCGTGAGCCGCCCGGGCTCGGGAAGCGCCACCGGATGGTCGAAGAGGAAGCTCGTCGCGATCTCGGAGTCGATCTCGCGTAACTTGCGAAGGAGCTCGGGGTCGAAGGACGCGACCAGGCAGCGGTCGCGAAGCCCGAATTCGGCCGCGACGCGGCTCACCCGCCGGGCCATCAGGGCGGTCTGGGTGTGGGCCGAGGTCTTCACCTCGATCACGTAGCGCATCCCGTGCCCATAGCGGTGCAGGACCTCTTCGAGCTTGGGGATCCGGTAGGGACCGAACTCCGAGGGAAGCTGGAGCTTCTCGATCTCGCGCGCCGTGAAGGTCCGGACCGGAATTCGCTGCGTGCCGAGCACGATGTCCTCGTCATGGAAGAGGACGGCCTCGCCGTCGCGCGTCTGGCGCAGGTCGAACTCGACCGCGTCGACGCCCAGGGTCTCCGCGACGTCGAGGCTCTCGATCGTGTTCTCGCGGGCGCGGCGGGGAGCGCCGCGGTGACCGACGACCCACGGAGAATGCGGACGCTTCCAATCACTCATGCGGTGCCACTCGCGCCGATTCTATTTCTTCGAGGATCCGGTCGACGGCCTCGTCCGGGTCGGGCGCGGCGGTGATCGGACGGCCCACGACGAGGATGTCCGCACCGGCTTCGATGGCCTCGCGCGGAGAAGCCGTGCGCCGCTGGTCGCCGGCCGCGGATCCCGCAGGGCGAATGCCCGGAACCACGGTCAGAAATCCGGGGCCGCACGCCCCCCGGATGTCCCGCAGGTCCGACGCCGAGCAAACCACGCCGTCGAGACCGCAATCCCGGGAGAGGACGGCCAGGCGCCGCGCGATCGACTCCGGCTGACCCGCCATGGGCAGATCCGAGAGTGCCGCCGCGTCGATCGAGGTCAGCAGCGTCACGGCCACCACGCGGGGCCGCGGATCGAAGCCGGCCGCCGCGGCGCTCGCCGCCGAGAGCATCGCCCGGCCGCCGGAGGCGTGCACGTTCACGAGCGAAGCCCCGGTCCGGGCCGCGGAGGCGATCGCCCGCGCGACCGTGTTCGGGATGTCGTGGAACTTCAGGTCGAGGAACACCCGCGCGCCGAGGGAGGCGACTTCCGCGACGAGCGCCGGGCCCTCCGCGACGAACGCTTCGAGCCCGATCTTGAGCCAGCCCGCCCGCGGCACGAACCGGCGGGCCGCGACGATGAGCTCCGCCCGCGACGGGTAGTCGAGAGCGATGCAGAGGCGATCCCGGCCCGTGCTCATCCCTCCGCTCCCGCTTCGAGCCGCGCCGGCGCCGGACCGTGGGCGCGTCCGACGAGATCGCCAGGGCTCACGCCGCGCCGGGCGCAATACGCGTCGAGCTCGGCGACGAGCCGCCCCGAGACTCCCGGGTCCCGGAAGTTCGCGGTGCCGACCTGCACGGCCGTCGCGCCCGCGGCGAGGAACTCCAGCACGTCGGAGAGATCGGAGATGCCGCCGATGCCGATGAGCGGCGTGCCCGGAAGCGCGCGCGCGACCTGGT
Organism: Acidobacteriota bacterium; assembly: GCA_039933215.1. Lineage (GTDB taxonomy): Bacteria > Acidobacteriota > Thermoanaerobaculia > UBA5066 > Gp7-AA6 > JALYUA01. The sequence continues at coordinate 3,148 of JBDTOO010000031.1, read as the reverse complement.
ACACCATGCGCACCGCCAGGGGTCGGATCGCGGGGCCCGACAGCCCTCCGGTACCGAAGGAGAGACGCGGGCGCGCCGTCTCGGGATCGATCGACATGCCGACGAACGTGTTGACGAGGGAGAGCGCGTCGGCGCCGGCGTCCCGGGCGGCGCGCGCCGACTCGACGAGGTCCGGCGCGTTCGGCGACAGCTTCACGAGGAGAGGCCGCTTCGTCGCGGCGCGGACTCTCTCGACGAGGGAGGCGGTCGCGGACGGCGAGTTGCCGAAGAGCATCCCCCCGCGCTCGACGTTCGGGCAGGAGATGTTGAGCTCGATCGCCGCGAGCCCCTCCGCATCCTCCAAAGCGCGCACGACGGCAACGTAGTCCTCCTCGAGGTCCCCCCACACGTTCGCGACGACCGTCACGCGGGCGGCGCGGAGCGCCGGCAGCTTCTCGGCGAGGAACGCCTCGACGCCGATGTTCTGCAGCCCGATGGCGTTCAGCATCCCGGCGGGCGTCTCGCAGATGCGGGGGGGCGCGTTGCCCGCGTGCGGAGAGAGCGACAGGCCCTTCGTGCAGATTCCCCCGAGCGCCGACAGATCCACGAAATCCGCGAACTCGAGGCCGTAGCCGAACGTCCCGGACGCCGTCAGGATCGGATTGGAGAGCTCGAGCGGTCCGAGCTTGACCGAGAGGTCGCGGCGGACGCCGCTCATCCGGCGAGACTCCAGTCGATGCGCTCCGGCGAGAGGATGGGGCCTTCGCGGCACGAGATGAGATACGGCGTGTTCCGGGCGGGGATGACGCAGGCGAGACAGACGCCGAAGCCGCAACCCATGGCCGCCTCGGTCGAGAACTCGGCCGGGATCGACAGCGCGGAAACGACCCGCGCCAGCGCGCCGAACATGGCCATGGGGCCGCAGGCGAAGACGCGGGCGTAGCGGACACCCTCCGCCCGCCGGGCGAAGAGATCGGTCACGAAGCCCCGTTCGCCCTGCGATCCGTCGTTCGTCGCGACGTGGAGATCGCCGGAAAACGTCCCGGCGAAGCGCTCCGCGAGCGCGACGTCCGCGGCCGAGCGCCCGCCGAAGTAGAAGTCGCCGGCGATTCCGGCGCTGGCGAGCGCCCGGAACAGCAGCGGAAACGGGGCGGCCCCGATGCCGCCCGCCACGACCGCCACCCGGGAACCCGCGGGGAGGTCTTCCACGGAGAAGGCGTTGCCGAGAGGACCGAGAAGGCGGGCCGGGGAGCCGGGGGGCAGGGTCTCGAGTGCGGCCGTGCCGGGGCCGATCGTCTTGACCAGAAACTCGACTTCTCCGCGCTCGGACACCGCGTCCGCCACCGAGTAGGCGCGGCGCAGGTACGGGCGGATCCGGTCCGGCACGTCCAGCATGACGAACTGGCCCGGCTGGACGGCGCGCGCGAGCTCCGGGCAGGAGAAGGTAGCCGAATAGAGCGACGGAGCGAAAGTGCGGGTGCGGAGGAGGACGGCGGGGTGGTCGGACCTCACCGGCGGGAGTCTACGTCACGGACCGGGAGAGGTCAGAGGACGGACCGGGAGAGGTCAGAGGAGAGAGGTCGGAGGGCGGAGGGAGTCCGGGTTTTTCAGAGTCAGCGTCCGGCTCGAAGCGCCGACCCCCTCACCCCACCCTCTCCCCCGGTGCGCGGGGGAGAGGAGTAAGGAGGAGCTTTCTGTCTTTCACTTCCGGGACCTCGCGCTTCAGACGAGGAAACTCACTTCGGTGGGATCGGTCTGGTTCTCGTCTTCCTGCCGCACCTTGCGGTTTCGGCGGGCGCACGGCTCGCAGCGGATGGCCCCGTTGACCGAGTCGAAAGGCCGAGCGTAGCTTCCGCAGCTGTAACAGCGGCGCAACGCCCGATGGTTCGCGTCGTTGATTTCGATCTGCATTTCCCTCATCTCCTTGCTCGACTTTCCGTCCCAACCGAGTGGGGACGGAAGGAGAGATAGCAGCGAGGGTGCCAAATTGAAATTATTGTAAATAAGAGACTTAGCTACCATCCGGGGCCCGGATTTGTAGTCCTGCCGGGGAAACTGTCCCCGCCAGAGGGCACCCGGGGGCGGAGGCCCTTCGGGTCCGGGATTTACGAGGAGAGCTCGGCCTCGAATTCCGCCGCCATCCCGTCGTGCCCGTGGGCCCGCGCCGTGAGCGCGCCCTGGGAAAATGCCTCGATCGCGGCGTCTTCCTCGCCGAGCTCGCGAAGCGACCGCCCGAGCAGGCGGTAGGCCGCGCCCTCGTCCTTCGCGCGCGCGAGGTAGTCGCGCAGAACGGCGACGGTGTCGGCCCATCGCGCGTCCTTGAAGTACTCGTTGGCCAGCATCAGCAGCGTCAGGGTGTTGGCGGGATCCTTCTCGCGCAGCGACTCGAGCGTCGGGATGCGGGGCGACGCCACGTCAGAAAGCGGCGAGGCGGTCGAGGCCCCGCCGGATGTGGCTCGCCTGGGGAAGGATGAAATCTTCGACCTGCGGCTGGTAGGCGACGAAGGTGTCGGTGGCGGCCACGCGCTCGACCGGGGCGTCCAGATAGGGGAAGAGCTCCGTGCCGATGCGGGCGGCGATCTCCGCTCCGTAGCCCCAGGAGACGGGATCCTCGTAGACGACCAGCGCGCGGTTGGTCTTGCGGACCGAGGCGGCGATCGCTTCCCAGTCGTAGGGCGACAGCGTGCGCAGATCCAGGATCTCGACCGTCTTGCCCGTCTGCTCGGTGAACGCCCGCGCCGCCTGCAGCGAGCGATACACGGTGGCCCCGTACGTGACGAGCGTGACGTCGCGGCCTTCCGAGACGACGGAGGCGCGGCCGAACGGCACCATGTAGTCGGGACCCGGGTAGACGCCCTTGTTGTGCGTCTGGCGATAGAGATGCTTGTGCTCCAGGAAGATGACCGGGTCGTCGCACCGGATGGCCGTCCGGAGGAGCCCGTTGGCGTCCAGAGCATTCGAAGGCATGACGACGCGCAGTCCGGGGATGTGCGTCATGAGGACGGCGCCGGACTGCGAGTGGTACACGGCTCCCCCGCCGATGTATCCGCCGGTCGCGACGCGGATCACGATGGGCGCCGTCCACGTATTTCCCGAGCGCCAGCGCAGGTTCGCGAGCTCGTTGTGGATCTGCATGTACGCCGGCCAGATGTAGTCGTAGAACTGGATC
>JBDTOO010000030.1:0-41084 GCA_039933215.1 Acidobacteriota bacterium | reverse complement strand
CGACTCCGCCGCGACGGCCGAATACCGGGAGCGCCTCCGGGCGACCGTTCCTCTCTTCAAGACCCTCCTCTACACCGGCTCGCGCTTGGGGGAGGTCATCGCCCTGACCTGGGCGGACGTTGATTTCGAGCGCGGCGTCCTCTCAATCCGGCAGGAGAAGGTCCGTCGCCGCAAGACGGTCCCGATCTCCGGCGGCCTCAGGACCCTGCTCCTCTCGCTCCCGCGGGGCGTAGGAGCCGCGCGCGTCTTCGCGAGGGCCGACGGCTCGCCCTTCTACGCCTCGGAGGTTCAGCGGGCGTTCTCCGTCGCCAGACGCCTCTCAAAGGCCCGGGCGGAGCTGACACCTCACTCGATCCGGCACACCTTCGCCTCGTGGCTCGCGATCGCCGGGACGCCGCTGCGGACGATCCAGGAACTCCTCGGTCACGCGGACATTCGCATGACGATCCGCTACGCGCACCTCTCGCCCGCGCACCTGAGAGACGCAGTTGAGCTCGTCGGATCTGCGGAAAACTCGAACCGGCTGCGCGTGGGCTGCGCGTCAGAGGAAAACGCGGCGGCCCAGAACGGATCTAACTCTTTGGAAGGAAAGTGGCGGCCCCAACGGGATTCGAACCCGTGCGTCGGCCTTGAAAGAGCCGTGTCCTAACCCCTAGACGATGGGGCCGCAGAGCGGCGAAACATAGCACGCCGCACCGACTCTCCGGCCGCGTTCGTCTAGAATCGCCCGCGTCGTGGAGCCATTGACCCCGCCGTTTTCGGATCTCGTACGCCCCGCCTGGCTCCGGTACGGCGTCGGCGTGGCCGCCGGCCTCGCGGCGATCGCCATTACGACCACGATGCCGGTCCTCCGGGCCGTCCCATATCTCGTCGGGTTCGTCGCCGCGTTCGTGGCCGGGTGGTTCGGCGGAGGCGGCCCCGCGCTGCTGACGACAGGGATCATCGTCGGCGAGATCCTCTTTTACGACCAGTTACCCGTCTCGATTCGCCCGTCCGACCGGGACGGCCTCCTCCGCTTCCTCTTCTTCCTGACGGCGGCGGGGTTCGCGAGCTTCCTTCAGCACAAGCTCTGGATGGCACGGAGGGAGTGGGCGCTCGTCCTCCAGGATGCCACCCAGGTCCGGAAAACCGCGGAGTCCCTGAGCGTCGATCTGCAGCGATACCGCGCCATCTTCGAATCGTCGAACGACGCCATCGTCGCCAAGGCGCTCGACGGGACGATCACGCACTGGAACCCCGGGGCCGAGCGGCTCTTCGGCTATCCCGCCGAGGAGATGATCGGTCAGCCCGTTTCCAAGATGATGCCCGAGGATCACAAGCAAGACATGCATCACATCCTCGGGAGGATCCGGCGCGGCGAGCGCGTCGACCACTTCGAGACGGTGCGGATCCACAAGAAAGGTCATCCCATCGAAGTGTCCCTGTCCGTCTCCGCGATCCGGGATTCGGCGGGGCGCATCGTCGGCGCCGCGAAGATCGCCCGGGACATCTCCGAGCGGCGGCAACTGGAGGCGGAGCGCGAGCGCCTCCTTCGGGACGCCCAGGAGGCCGTGCGGATCCGGGAGGCGTTTCTCTCCGTCGCAGGCCACGAGCTCCGGACGCCCCTCGGCGCCCTGAGCCTGATGCTGCACAACTGGACGCTCCGGGCGAACGCGGAGGGCGACACGAAGCCCCTCGAGCGCCTGCGGAAGGCCCAGCAGCAGGTCGAACGCCTGACGCGCCTGACCGAGGATCTCCTGGACCTCGGCCGGATCAGCTCGGGGCAGCTCGAGCTGCAGAGGTCGCCCACCGAGCTCGGCACGGTGACCCGGGAGGCGGCGCAGCGCCTCGACGAGACGGCATCCCGCACCGGGACCCGATTCGAGATCGAATCGGAGCCGGTGACCGGCTTCTGGGATCGCTCGCGTCTCGACCAGGTCGTCACGAACCTCCTGAGCAATGCCGTCAAGTTCGGCCCCGGCCATCCGATCCGGGTGCGGGTGCGCCAGGAGAACGGGACGGCGGAGATCACCGTCGCGGACCAGGGGATCGGAATCGACAAGGCGGACCAGACCAGAATTTTCGAGCGGTTCGAGAGAGCGGTGTCGGAGCGCTCGTATCAGGGAATCGGACTGGGGCTCTGGATCGCGCGCCAGGTCGTCGCCGCTCACGGCGGGACGATCCAGGTCGAGAGCGAACCCGGCCACGGCGCGACGTTCCGCGTTCGCCTTCCCGTGGAAAAGGCTGGCGCGGCGTGAGAGTCCTCCCGGGAGACCCTGACGCCGCCGTTCGGCAAACGCCTCGGGAAAACTTCGACCTCTAGCTCGACGGGCATCGCGCCGGGGCGGTCGCAGAAGGCCTGGCGCTCGGGCGGCGGCGCGGCCCACCGGGCATCCCGATTGCAACGGGGAAGGGCGCGATGCCTTCCGCCCGGCCGCGGAGCCTCCCTCCAGCGGCCGGGCGGTTTTTTATTTGGTGGCCGAAGCGCGGACCAGGGGCTTCGCAGCACGCAGAGGGTTCGCCGACGGACCCGAGAAGAGCGTGTCGAATTCGTTGCGAAGCACCGCGTAACACTCGCACGCGGCTTCTTCGAGGCCCTCGCGATCCACGATCCGGATCACGGCTTTCTTGTAGGAGATGAGGTTCCGGCTCCTCAGCTCACCGGCGACGACGGTGACCGTGGCCCGCCGCACGCCGAGCATCATCGCGAGAAAGGTGTGCGTGAGAGTGAAGGTGTCGCGGCCGACCCGGTCGTGGATCAGGAGAAGCCAACGCGCGCAGCGCGCCTTCTGCGTGTGCAGCTTGTTGCAGGCGGACGTCTGCGCGATGAACAGCAGCAGCGCCTCGGTGTACTCGTGGAGCCGGTGGCAGAGGGCCTCGTCGCGCCGCAGCTCGGCGCGCAGCACCGACCGCGACATGCGGAGGCCGCGGCCCGGGACCTGCGTGAAAGCCTGAATCGCGACCGCCTCGCTCGTGACGAAGAGGGGGAGCCCGACCATCCCCTCGTGGCCCACCGTCGCCGCTTCGACTGTGGACCCGTCGGCCAGCGTGACCATCAGCGAGGCGACCGCGTCGAGCGGGAAGAAAACGTACGGGCTCGCGCCCGCTTTCTGATGGAGCTCCTCCCCCGCCCTCATGTCGTAGGACTGGAGGTGCGGCTCGATGCGGCGGTACTCCGCAGGAGGAAGACTCGCGAGCAAACGGTTCTCGATGTTCGGCATGGCTCTCATTAGAACAAGATTATGGCCTACCACGTAGTACCGCGTCCGACATTCCGTCGCCAGGGACAGGTTCGGCCCAAAAGAAAAGCGCGCCCTCGAGGGCGCGCTTTCGAGAATCGGGACGGGAGTCTTACTTCGCGGGGGCCTTCGTCGGCTCGGCCGCAGGAGCCATCGCCTTGTGGGACTTCTTGGTCTTCTTGTGGGTCTTCTTCTTGGTGGTCGTGGTCGTGCCGTCGGCGGCGGTGTGGCTGTCCATCGAGGACGACGAGCTGGAGCTCGTGGAGCTGGAGGGGACGGCCGTCGGCTTCGGGGCGGCGGTCTGCGCAAAGAGACCCGTGGGCAGGGCGACAGCAGCAGCGATCGCGAGGATCCGGGCGAGAGACTTGTTCATGGCTCTACTCCTTTTCGGCGCGGCGAAATGGCCGCTTCCTTCTGATGGGAGCGAGTGTAGGGAGGCGGTCGTGAACGGAGCATGAACCCCGGCGCTGGCTGCGGCTTTTTCCCGGGACCGGCAGGAGGCGGAGGCTCCGGTATTCTGAACGGATGCGGACCTGCCCTCCGGCGATCCCCCTGCTCCTGTCGGCCGCCATGGGCTGCGCCGCCTCGACCGGGTCCAGCCCCTCCCTTCGGACCGGCTCCGAGCCGTCGCCCCGGTCCGGGCGCCCGGACCCGCATTCGTACTCCGACCCCCGCCAGGCCCGGGTGAGCGACGTCGCCCTCGATCTGGATGTCCGATTCGAACGGCGTGTGCTCGAGGGGGCGGCGATCCTCACCCTGGAACGACTCGTTCCCGAGCCGCTCGACCTCGTCCTCGACACCCGGGACCTCGAGATCTCGTCCGTCGAGAGCCAGGGGACGGGGGAAGGCTTCGCGGCGGCGCCCTTTCGACTCGGATCGCGGGACGCGATCCTGGGCGCCCCTCTGACGATCCGGCTGCCGGCCGGCGCTTTGCGCGTGCGGGTGGCCTACCGGACGTCCCCGAACGCGTCGGGACTCCAGTGGCTCAATCCGGAGCAGACGGCCGCGCGCACGGCTCCCTACCTCTTCACGCAGTCGCAGGCCATCCACGCGCGCAGCTGGATCCCGCTCCAGGACACCCCCGGGGTGCGCCAGACTTATTCGGCGTCGATCCGTGTGCCGGAGGGCGCGACGGCGCTGATGAGCGCCTCTCGCGAGGCCCGGGGCGCGGACGGGTCGTTCCGCTTCCGGATGACCCAGCCCATCCCCTCGTATCTCGTCGCTCTGGCGGTCGGGCATGTCGGATTCGAGAGCCTGGGACCCCGCTCGGGGGTGTGGACGGAGCCGCCCGTCCTGACGAAAGCCGCGCATGAGTTCGCGGACACGGAAGCGATGATCTCCGCGGCGGAAGAGCTCTTCGGCCCGTACCGATGGGAGCGGTACGAGCTGCTCGTGCTGCCGCCCAGCTTTCCGTACGGCGGCATGGAAAATCCGCGCTTGACCTTCGCGACGCCGACGATTCTTGCCGGAGACCGCAGCCTGGTCGACGTCGTGGCGCACGAGCTCGCGCATTCCTGGTCGGGCAACCTCGTGACCAACTCGGAGTGGGCGGACTTCTGGCTGAACGAAGGTTTCACGACGTACTGCGAGCACCGGATCGTCGAGCGCGTGTTCGGCGCCGAGAGGGCGGAGATGGAATGGGTCCTCGGGAGACAGTCGCTGGACGAGACTCTCCGGACGCTGCCGCCGGCCGACCAGATCCTGCGAAGGGACGTCTCCGGCCGCGATCCGGACGAAGCACTGACGCAGCTCGCGTACGACAAGGGCGCGCTCTTTCTCCGGACGCTGGAACGCGCGGTCGGGCGCCCGCGATTCGACGCCTTTCTGCAGGAATGGTTCGACCGGTACGCCTTCCACAGCGTCTCGACGAAGGAGTTCCTCGCCTTCCTGGACGACCGCCTCTTCTCGGGTTCCCGCCCGGCCTCGCTCGCCGTCGACGCCTGGCTCTTCCAGCCCGGTCTGCCGGCCAACGCAGTTCCAGCGCATTCGGCGGCCTTCGACCGCGTGGACGCGGCCTCGGAGGAATGGCTTGCGGGAAAGCGGAGCGCCGCTTCGCTGCCCGCGGCCGCATGGACCACGCACGAGTGGCTCCGATTCCTCGGGGCGCTTCCCCGGGATCTCGCGCGCGATCGGGCCGCGGAGCTCGATGCGGCGTTCGCGATCAGCTCCACAGGAAACGCCGAGGTGCTCTTCCAGTGGCTGCTCGTCGAGATCCGGTCCGGTCGTGCGGGATCGGAGGAGCGGCTCGAGGCGTTTCTGACGTCGATGGGCCGCCGCAAGTACCTGAAGCCGCTCTACGAAGCGCTCGTCCGGACTCCCGCCGGACGCCAGCGAGCGCTCGCCATCTACCGGCGCGCCCGGCCGGGCTATCACCCGATCGCGGTCGAGACTGTCGATAAGATCGTCGGATGGAATCCTTAGCCGCGGCCGAAACGCCCTCCGTCCGGGTGCCGAGCGCCTGCCCGCTCGACTGCCCGGACGCCTGCAGCCTGGAAGTCGACGTTGATCCTTCCACCGGACGGCTGCTCGCCGTCGGAGGGAGCCGCGTCAATCCGCTCACGGAGGGCTACATCTGCGCGAAGGTGCGCCGCCTTCCCGAGCACGTGCACGGGGACGCGCGCGTGAGGTACCCGGGGATCCGCGTCGGCGCGAAAGGCGAGGGGCGCTTCCGGCGCGCGTCGTGGGACGAAGCGCTCGGGCTGATCGCCGCGCGGATGTCGGCGCTCGTCGCGGCCGGGAACGCGGACGCCATCCTGCCGGTCTCCTACGGCGGCTCGAACGGTTTCCTTTCACAGGACACGACCGACGCCCGCCTCTTCTCGCGGCTCGGGGCTTCGCGCCTCGCGCGGACGGTGTGCTCCGCTCCGTCGATGGCCGCCGCGGTCGGGCTCTACGGGAGGATGGCCGGCATCGCGCTCGAGGACTACGCGTTCGCCCGCCTGATCGTTCTCTGGGGCGTCAACCCGTCGGCCTCCGGGATCCACATCCTGCCCCACATCCAGAAGGCGCGCCGCGATGGAGCGCGCCTCGTCGTCATCGATCCGAGGCGCACGCGGCTAGCGGCGGCCGCGGACCTGCACCTGCCGGTCCGTCCGGGCACCGACCTTCCCGTAGCGCTGGCGCTCGTCCGGTGGCTCTTCGAGAACGGCGCCGCCGACCTCGATTTCCTGGCCGCCCACACGACCGGCGCCGAGGCGCTCCGGGAGCGCGCGGAAGCCTGGCCGCTCGCCCGGGCGGCGGTCGAAGCGGGCGTCGCGGAATCAGATCTCGAGCGCCTCGCCGGGTGGTACGCCGCGTCGAGTCCGGCGGCGATCCGCTGCGGCTGGGGGCTCGAGCGAAACCGCAACGGCGGATCGGCGACGGCCGCCATCATCGCGCTCCCCGCGGTCGCGGGGAAATTCGGCGTGCGGGGCGGCGGCTATACGCTCTCGAACTCCGGGGTGTGGGGCCTCGACTCGCTCGCGGCCGCCAACGCCGCTCCGTCGCCGGCGCGCCTCGTCAACATGAACCGTACGGGGGAGGCTTTGCTCGATCGCGACCAGCCCGTTCGCCTGCTCTTCGTCTACAACTGCAACCCGCTCGCGACTCTGCCGGCGCAGTCCAAGGTCCGAGCGGGGCTCGAGAGGGAAGACCTCTTCACGGTGGTCTTCGACCCGGTCCTGACGGATACCGCGCGCTACGCGGACGTCGTCCTTCCGGCCGCCACGTTCGTCGAGCGGACCGAGATCTCGCGGGGTTACGGCGCCTACGTGCTGCAGGAGGCGGCCGCGGCGATCCCCCCGGTCGGGGAATCGCGTCCGAACCACGAGGTGTTCGCGGAGCTCTGCCGGCTGACGGGCGTCCACCGGCCGGGCGACGCGGAGACGGCCGCCGACCTCACCCGGGACATCCTGCGCTCGAGCCCGCGCGCCGACGATCTCCGAGCCGCTCTGGACCTGGGAGGGCCGGCGCGGCCCGCCATCGGAGGAAACCCGATCCAGTTCGTCGACGCGTTCCCCGGAACGCCGGATCGGAAGGCGCACCTCGCGCCGGGGAGCCTCGACGCCGAAGCGCCCGGGGGCCTCTACGCCTACCGGGAGGATCCCGCGACGGGCGAGCACCCGCTGGCGCTCATCTCCCCGGCGACGGACCGCACGATCAGCTCGACGCTCGGCGAGCTCTGGCGCGACGTCGCCTTCGTGGAGATCCATCCCGGGGACGCGGCTTCCCGCGGGATCGCGGACGGAGCGCGCGTCCGGGTCCGCAACGCGGACGGGGAGGTGCAATGCCTCGCCCGCGTCACGGAGGAGGTCCGCCCGGGAGTCCTCCATCTGCCGAAGGGGCTCTGGTCGCACAACACCCTCAGCGGCTCCACGGCGAACGCCATCGCTCCCGACACGCTCGCCGACCTGGGAGGCGGGGCGTGCTTCAACGACGCCCGCGTCGAGGTCGAGAACCTGCCGGCCTCCGGATGACATCGGCGACCTGGCGCGGAACCGAGGCGGCGAGCGCCGGAGGCGGCACCGTCCGAAGTTCGCAGCGGCGCCGCCTGCGCGCGGCCCTGCTTCTCACGCTCGGCGTGCTCGCGGTCGAGATCGCGGGCGGAATCGTCTCCCACAGCCTCGCGCTCCTCGCCGACGCCGCCCACCTGTTCGCGGATCTCGCGGCGCTGATCCTCGCGTACGCGGCGATGACCATGGCCGACCGCGCGCCGACCGGCCGGCACACATTCGGGCTCTACCGCGCGGAGATCCTGGCGGCGTTCGTCAACGCCCAGGTCCTTCTCGTAATGGCCGTCGCGATCTTCGTCGAAGCGGTCTCGCGGTTCTCATCCCCGGTTCCCGTCCAGGCGCGCGTGATGCTCGTCGTGGCGGCCTTCGCGCTCGTCGCGAATCTCGCGGCGATGCGGCTTCTCTCGCACGGGCACGCCCACAAGGACAGCCTGAACCTCCGCGCCGCGTACCTCGAGGTCTTCACCGACATGATCGGGTCGGCCGCCGTCCTGGCGGCGGCGATCCTGATCCCGCTCACGGGCTGGTTGAAGCTCGACGCCGTCGTCTCGGGCCTCGTCGCCCTCGTGATCCTTCCCCGGGCCGTGGGGCTCCTCCGGCAGTCGGCGCACATCCTGCTCGAGGGCGCTCCCGGAGACATCGACGTGGCCGGTGTGAGGGACGGCCTCCTGCGCGTTCCGGGCATCGAGGCCATCCACGACCTGCATTTCTGGACGCTGACGTCCGGGCTGCACTCCGCGAGCGTCCACATCCGCGCCCGAGCGGACACATCTCGGGCCGAGGTGCTGCGGGCCGTGCAGACGATCTTGAAGGATTCGGCCGGGTGCGACCATGCGACGATTCAGGTGGAGTGGGGTGCGGAGATGACGTGCCACGCCGCGAACCAGGGGCACGCGTAGCAGGAGGAATCGATGAAGTTCATCACCGGGGTCCTGTTCGGGTTGTTTCTCTCGGGCGCGGTCGTGGCGATCGTCCTCGCGACTGGAAGCTACGACGTGGCGGCGACGAAACCCCCCTCGAAGTGGGAGACGAAGATCGCCACGTTCGCGCTGAACCGATCGGTATCGAAGCGTGCGCCGCGGGGCGGCAACCCGATGCCCGCGACTCCCGAGGTTCTGAAGGCGGGCCTCGATCATTACCGCGAGAACTGCGTGACGTGCCACGGCGCTCCGGGAGTCGACGCGTCGGAGATCGGCGAGGGCCTGAATCCTCCCGCCCCGGACCTGACGCTACCCCGCGTCCAGTCGCGCCCGCCGGCGGAGATGTTCTGGATCGTCTCGAACGGCATCCGCTCGACGGGGATGCCCGCGTTCGGCCCGACGCACGACTCCAACGAGATCTGGAAGATCGTCACCTTCCTGAAGCACCTGCCGGAGGTCGGCACCGAGGAACAGAAGATCCTGAAGGCCGGAACCGAAGAAGCGGACCACCACCACGAAGAGAAGTCGGCCCCGGCCGCCGAAACGATGCCGTCGCCGCCCGCCACGCCGCACGACCACCCGCCCGGAACGCCGCCGCACAAACATTAGCGGCAGGGCCCCGCCCCCTCAGCCCGCCTCTCCCCCGCGTCAGGGGAAGAAGAGAGCTCTTGGAACCGCCTGATTGAGACAAACGCTCTGAGCGGTCGAGGCTGCGCCGAGCCGCGGCTACTTGATCAGGACAAATTCGGCGGGCGGCAAGACCCCATAAGTGCCCCGGTCGCATCGCGAATAGTCTCCGCGCGATTCCGCGCGGAGGAGGTTCGCGATGCGGGAGGCCGACGGTCGCGCAGCGACCCAAAGGCCTCCGGCTACTGAATCGCTTTGCGTCGGAACTGGCGGATTCCCAGCGCTACGAAGAAGGCGTCGAAGAAGAGAAGGCCCACGGCGATGACCGCGGGGGAGAGGTGCGGAAACTGGGGGACCAGCGCGGCGCGGAGGCCCTCGCTCGCGTAGACCATCGGATTCACGAGGACGGCCTTCTGGAGGATGGGGAACTTCTCGAGCGCGCTCCAGGGGTAGTAGGTGCAGCCGAAGAAGATCATCGGCGCGAGGACCAGGGAGAACATGAGCCCGATCTGCGTCTGGCCGATCGAGCAGCCGAGCGTAAGGCCGATCGCGGAGGAGAGCAGCGCGACCGACACGCAGAGAGCGGCGAAGAACACGGGATGGGGGAGCGAAAGCGCGACGCCGCGGCCCATCGTCAGCCATGCGGCGGGGAGCACGACGAGACCCGCGACGAGCGCCTGGACCATCCCCGCCAGGATCTTCGCGACGGCGACCCATTCGATCTCGATCGGAGCGAGCAGCCGGTCTTCGATCTCGCGTGTGAACTGGAATTCCGAGATCGCCGGCATGGCGACGGCCTGGATGCCCGCGAGGACCATCGAGAGCGCGATGATGCCGGGAAGCAGCAGGCTCTTGTACTGCATCGGCATGAACCCGCTCGTCGTGAGGATCCTCCCGAAGACGAAGACGAGCAACATCGGCTGAAGAAGGATCTGCAGCAGGAGAGGAACGAAGTTTCGCCGCGCGACGTGCGCGTCCCGAGCGAGCAGGGCGAGGAAAGTCTTTCTCAATCGCGGAGGCTCCGTCCGGTGTGATGAAGGAAGAGGTTCTCGAGAGACGGCTCCGAGATGTGGACGTCGGACACGGCGGCGCCGTCCGCGAGCACGCGGTTCAGGAGCTCCGGCACGAGCGTCCCGCCGCGATCCGCGTAGACGTCCGCGCCCGCGGGCCCGACCGGCCGCACCTCCGTGACTCCCGGGACGCGGGCGAGGGACTCCAGGAGCGCGGGGCTCCGCGGCGAGAGCTGGAGCCGGATCAGATGTCCGCCGGGGATGGCCGCCTTGAGGTCCGAAGGCGTGCCGAGCGCGATGACCTTGCCGTGGTCGACGATCGCGACACGCTCGCACAGGTCGTCCGCCTCGTCCATGTTGTGCGTCGTCAGCACGATCGTGTTCCCGCGCGCGTTGTACTCGCGCACCGTCTCCCAGAGCAGGAGGCGGGTCTGCGGATCGAGGCCGGCCGAGGGCTCGTCCATGAAGAGAACCTCGGGCTCGTGCATCATCGCGCGGGCGATCGAGAGTCGCTGCATCATTCCGCCCGAAAACCCGAGAACGAGCTGGTCCGCCCGATCCGCGAGCTGGAAACGGTCGAGGAGGCCCTTCGCCCGCTCCGTCCGCTCGGCGAGCGGCACGCCGAAGTAGGCGCCGTGGAAGAGAAGGATCTCGCGGGCCGTCAACGAAAAGTCGAGGTTCGGCCGCTGCGGGACGACGCCGATGCGCCGCTTGACGGGAACGCGCTTCGCCCACACCTCGTCGTCGCCCACCCAGGCGCGCCCGGAGGTGGGCCGCACCCGCGTCGTGAGAACACCGACCGTCGTCGACTTGCCGGCGCCGTTCGGCCCGAGGAGGCCGAACACCTCGCCCGGCCGGACTTCCAGGGTCAGGTCCTCCAACGCGACGATCTCGATCTTCTGTCTGCCGGTCGAGCGGCTCCGTTTCGCGAGGGGCGCGCCGAGCAGCCCCCGTCCGGGCGTCCCCGCCGGCGGCGGGGACGTGTAGACCTTTCTCAGCCGCTCGGTTCGGATGCCGATGGACATGGGGGGGTCGAGATCATAGACGAAGGCGCCGCGACGCGGCCTCGGCGAGGGCGCCGCGCACGACGTCTCCGACGGAGACCCCGCCGCGATAGCTGCCGAGGAACGAGAGCCCCGGCCAGCGCGCCTCCGCGCGCGCGAGGTCATCCATCCTCCGCGCGTGGCCCGTCTCGTATTGAGGGATGGACCTTGCCCAGCGGCGCACGCCGAGAAGCCGCGGCGGCGCCGTGGCGGAGAGCAGCGGGACGAGCTCGCGGGCTGCGAGCTCCGTCAGGTCCGCGTCCGACAGGGCCGCGGCTTCCGGGTCCGTCGCTCCGCCGGCGAACGCGGTGAGAAGCTGCTGCCCCTCCGGAGCGCGGCCGGGAAAGAGGCTCGAGCTCCACACCGCTCCCAGGATCCGGCGTCCGGGCGCGGGCACCGCGAGATGGCCGAAACCCGCGAGACGCGTCTTCAGATCCGCCTTCGTCCAGGCGAGATGGATCACCGCCAGAGGGGGATGCGGGATGCCGGACAGGGCGGCGGCGGCCTCCGGCGCAAAGCCTGCGACCAGAGCGGCGGCCTCGCGAGCGGGGCAGGCCAGGACGACGCGGTCCGCGGCGAGGCGCTCTCGGGAATGGCGGACGGACCAGCCGCCGCCGGCGGGGCCCGGCGCGATCTCCAGGACGCCGACGCCCGTCTCCAAGCGCGTACCGAGCGAAGCGGCGAGCGCTCGAGGGAGCGTCTCCAGACCCTCCCGGAAGCTCAGCAGTCCGCGGGGGCCGGGCGGTCCCCCGGGCTTCCGCGCGCCGCTCCGCGCCCGAAGCGCCCACGCCGCGAGGCTGCCTCGCTCCCGCTCGCCCCGGACGAGGGCCGGAAAAGTGCTGGCGGCGGAGAGGCGGCGCGGATCGCCCGCGAAGATGCCCGAGACGAAGGGCGCGACGAGCCGCGAGGCGGCCTCGGCGCCGATCCGCCGGGTAAAGAAGGCCTCGACGGTCTCGTCCGAGTCGCCCCGCCGGCGGAGAATGAACGGCTCCACCGCGAGGCGAAGCTTTCCCGCGGCCGTCAGGAGCGGCGTCCGCACGGCCTCCGCGGGGCTCGCCGGAAGCCGGACCAGCCGTCCGTCGAGAGCCATGTAACGCGGCGCGCGCGGATCGGAAAACAGAGCTTCGCCGTCGAGGCCCAGGTCCGCGACGGTCGCGAGGATCTCGGGCGTCGGCCGCACCGTGTTCGGACCCTGCTCCAGTAGAAACCCGGCGCTCCGCTCCGTGCGCACCACGCCGCCGGACCGCTCGGTGCTCTCGAGCAACCGCACGTCGGCGCCGGCGGCGTGGAGCGCCCGGGCGCAGATGAGGCCGGACAGTCCCGCGCCCACGACGACCGTCGTCAAGACGCCGCTCCGATCCGGTCCTCCCAGAAGTCGGCGCTCGCGAGGATCAAGTCCTCGAGCGCCGCGAGGAACGTCGGGTCGTCGTTCAAGCCCCGGGTCCGCCGGAAGTGCGCGATCCCGGCGGTCTTCGCCGCCTCCGCGAAGAGCTGGTCCACCTCGTAGAGCGTCTCGACGTGATCCGTCACGAACGCGATCGGCACGACGAGGACCTGGCCGGTCTTCGCCCGGCCGAGGCTCTCCAGCACGTCCAGGGTGGCCGGGCCCAGCCATTCGATGGGCCCGAGCTTGGACTGATACGCGAGGGAGCGCGGGGACCGGTCTTCCAGCCGTGCGGCGATCGCTTCCACGGAGGACTCCACCTCCCTCTGGTAGGGGTCGCCGTCGCGGGTGACCAGCTTCTTCGGGATCGAGTGCGCGGAGAAGAGCAGGTGGACGCTCTCCGGGCGGGGATCCGGAAACCGGGCGATCTCCGCGGCGATCGCGTCCGCGTGCGCCTGGACGAAGAGGGGATGCGTGGGCCACGAGCCGATCTCGAAGAGCGCGGCGCCGGGAGCGTGGCGGCTCACCGCCGCGCGAGACCGTTCGAGAGCGCCCTTCGTCGTCGTGAACGAGTACTGGGGATACAGCGGGAGCGCGAGGAAGCGCCGGACGCCCCGGGCCGCGAGATCGCGGACGACGTCCTCGACGAGGGGGGCCGAGCAGGTCATCGCCGCCCGCACTGCGACCCGGAGTCCCCGGGCGGCGAGGAGCCGCTCGACGCCGGCGGCCTGTTCCTCGGTCAGGCGCCGGATTGGCGAGCCTCCCCCGATCGAGCGGTAGAGCTCGCGCGACGCCCGCTGCCGCCCGAGCGCGATGCCGGCCGCGATCGCCTTACGCAGGATGGCCGGCCGCACGCGGATCACGTCGGGATCGGAGAAGAGCCGGTAGAGAAAGCCCGGGACCTGCTCGAGGTTCTCCGGCCCGCCGAGCTGCAGAAAGAGGATCGCGCGGTCGGATGGCCCGGTCACGAGCCCGCGATCCCGATCGGAGTGCGCCGGATCGGACGCCGCGGCTTTCTGGAGCACGCGCCGGTCAGAGCGTCTTCGAGAACACGGGCTTCTCGGCCTGTCCGGGAAGGTACGCGTCGAAGGGCATCGCGAGGTTGCGCAGGAAGACGCGCCCGACCGGGGTCGCGCGGATCTCGCCGGGCGACAGCTCGACCAGGCCGTCGGCGGCGCACGGCGCGAGCGCATCGAGGGCGCCCCCGAACGTGTCGTCGAAGCAGATCCCGTACGCCGACTCGATCTCCTTCTTCACGACGACCCCGTGGCACAGGAGACTCTGGATGACGGCTCGGCGCAGCCGGTCGTCGGCGCCCAGGCGGAATCCGCGGAACGTCGCGGCGCCTCGCCTTTCGACGGCCGCCGTCCAGTCCGCGAGCTCCCTCCGGTTCTGGACGTACGCGTCCCCCACCGAACCGATCGCGCTCATCCCCATTCCGAGAAGATCCGTCCCTGCCTTCGTCGTGTAGCCCTGGAAGTTGCGGTGCAGGCTCCTCGAGCGCCGCGCCCGGGCGAGCTCGTCGTCCGGTCTCGCGAAGTGGTCCATCCCGATGTATTCGAAGCCCGCGTCCTGAAATCGATCGAGCGCCGTCTGGAAGATCGCGAATTTCGTCGTCTCGTCGGGCAGGTGGGGCTCGAGGATCGCCTGATGCTTCTTCATCCAGGGGACGTTTGCGTACGAGTAGACCGCGAGCCGGTCCGGGGCGATCTCCAGGACTCGCGCGATGGTCGCCGCGAACGTCTCGGGTGTCTGGTGGGGGAGACCGAAGATCAAATCCATGTTGACGCTCGGGAACCCGAGGGAGCGCGCGTGCGCGACGAGGTCCCGCGTGGCCTCGAACGGCTGGATCCGGTTGATCGCCTTCTGGACCGCCGGATCGAAGTCCTGGACTCCGAGCGAGAGCCGGTTGAAGCCCTGCCGCGCCAGCGCCTCGAGATGCCTTGGCGTCGTGACGCGGGGGTCGATCTCGACGCCGATCTCCGCGTCCGGGGAGAACCGGAACCGGTCGCGCAGCCGCCCGACGAGCCGTTCCAGCCTCTCGGGCGCGAAATACGTGGGCGTGCCCCCGCCGAGGTGGAGCTGGACGACCTCGCGGCCCTCGCCCGCCCGCTCCGCCACCCAGTCGATCTCGCGCTCGAGCGCCGCGAGATAGGGGTCCTCCAGCCGGTGCTCGGCGCCCGTGATGACGACGGTGCACCCGCAGAAATAGCAGAGCTTCTCGCAGAACGGCAGGTGGAGATAGAGAGAGAGCGGGGCCCGCTGCGCCGCCCGGCCGCTCGCGACGAGGGCTTCGTCGTACTGCGCGGCGCCGAAGTCCTCCGTCCAGACCGGCGCCGTGGGGTAGGACGTATAGCGCGGCCCCTGGACGTTGTAGCGGCGCAGGAGATCGAGCGAAACGGCCGGAGTTTTCATGCGCCAGCGGCGGAAGGCTCCGAAGGGAACTCTCGGGCCGCTTCGAAGAATGCCTCCACGCACTCGATCCGCGACGTGGGAAGGACCCCGTGCCCGAGATTCACCACGTGGGCGCGTCCGCCGGTCGCTCGGACGAGATCGCGGGTGCGCCGGGAGACGTCTTCGGGAGTTCCCA
Organism: Acidobacteriota bacterium; assembly: GCA_039933215.1. Classification (GTDB taxonomy): domain Bacteria; phylum Acidobacteriota; class Thermoanaerobaculia; order UBA5066; family Gp7-AA6; genus JALYUA01. Next base: position 25,802 of record JBDTOO010000030.1, on the reverse strand, counting down.
GGAGCGCACCCGGGTCGAGGTTGCCCTGAAGCGCCATGCCCGGCAGCCGGCGGCGGGCCTCCGCGATCGGCACCCTCCAGTCGATCGAGACGACGTCGGCGCCCGATTCCGCCATCGACTCGAGGAGATGGCCGGAGCCGTTCGCATAGACGATGACGGGGGCGCCGCGGCGCTCGATCCGGGCGATCGCCCTCGCCATCGCCGGGAGCGCCCACCGGCGGTAGTCCTCGACCGTCAGCTCGCCGGCCCAGGTGTCGAAGAGCTGGACGGCCTGCGCTCCCGAAGCGATCTGGTATGAGAGCACGTCGCCGGAGACGTCCGCGAGGAGATCGAGGAGGCGCTCGAGCGTCTCCGGGTCGCGTCCCATCATCTCCTTGATGGCGGCGAACGACTTCGATCCGCCGCCTTCGACGAGGTAGGAAGCGAGCGTCCACGGCGCTCCGCAGAATCCGAGGACAGCGGCGCGATCGCCGACGGCGGCGCGGAGCAGACCCAGGATCTTTCCGGTGAAGGCGATCTCCGACGCAGGGTCGAAGAGGCGCAGCCTCGCCACGTCGGACGCCGTCCGGATCGGACGCGGCAGCTGGGGCCCTCCGTCCGTGAACTCCACCGGAACTCCCATGGCCGCGACCGGCACGAGGATGTCCGAGAAGAAGATCACTCCGTCCGGCTGGAACCGCCGGAACGGCTGGAGCGACACCTCGGCGGCGAGATCGCTCGTGCGGCAGAGGTCCCAGAACGAGACGCTGCGGCGCACGTCCCGGTATTCCGGCAGATACCGCCCCGCCTGCCGCATCATCCAGACCGGCGGGCGATCGACGGGCCGCCCGAAGGAGGCGTCGAGGAAGCGGCGCGCGGTGGAAGGCGAGGAGGTCGAGGGCATGCGGCCGAGAAATTCTACCGTGCGTCCGGCGACGAGCCCCGCCTGTCCAGGTCGCGCGGCGCGGCCGGCGGGTCCGGCGAACCGGGGCGCTCGGCCGGCTAGGCGCCGTCCGCGGACGGTCCGGCGTCGGTCCCCTCGAGCAGGTGCCGGAGGACGTAGGGAAGGATCCCGCCGTGACGGTAGTAGTCCGCCTCGATCGGCGTGTCGATGCGCGCGAGGATGGGCACGACGTTCTCGGTGCCGTCCACGCGCCGGATCTTCAACTCGAGAGTGTGCCGCGGGACGATGCCTTTCTCGAGGCCCAGGATGTCGAAGGTCTCCGAGCCGGTGATTCCGAGGCTCCGGGCGGTCGCGCCTTCCACGAACTGGCAGGGCAGGACGCCCATGAACACCAGGTTGGACCGATGGATCCGCTCGAAGCTCTGCGCGATGACGGCGCGCACGCCCAGGAGACGCGTGCCCTTCGCCGCCCAGTCGCGCGAGCTCCCCGAGCCATATTCCTGGCCCGCGAAGACGACCAGCGGGATCTTGCCGGCCTGGTAGCGGACGGAGGCGTCGTAGATCGAGAGGGCCTCGCCGTGAGGCTGATACACCGTCACGCCCCCCTCGGTGCCTGGCGCCATCAAGTTCTTGATCCGGACGTTGGCGAACGTGCCGCGAGTCATCACGCGATCGTTGCCTCGCCGCGACCCGTAGCTGTTGAAGTCCTCCGGCGGCACGCCCTTCTCCTGGAGGTACAGGCCGGCCGCGGACGTCTTCTTGATCGCGCCGGCGGGGCTGATGTGGTCGGTCGTCACGGAGTCTCCGAAGACGGCCAGCGCGCGCGCTCCGTGGATGTCGCATACGGAGTCCGGTTCCATCCCGAACCGGTCGAAGAACGGAGGCTCCTGGATGTACGTGGAGTTCGGGTTCCACTTGTACACGGTCCCCTCGGTCGTCGGGATCTCGTTCCACAGCGGATTCGCGTCGACGAAATCGGAGTAGAGGCGGCGGTAGGTTTCGGGGTCGACCGAGCCGCGGATCGCCTCCCCGACCTCGGCGAGCGACGGCCAGACGTCGCGGAGGTACACGTCGCCGCCGCGCCCGCGGCCCAGAGGCTCCCGCGAGAGGTCGATGTCGACGCGGCCGGCGAGCGCGAAGGCGACGACGAGCGGGGGGCTCATCAGGAAGTTCGCCTTGATGTTCTGCTGGACGCGCGCCTCGAAGTTCCGGTTGCCGGACAGAACGCTCGCGGCGATCAGGTCGTGGGACGTGACCGTCTCCTCGATCAGCGGGTCGAGGGGACCGGAGTTGCCGATGCACGTGGTGCATCCGTAGCCGACGAGGTGGAAACCGAGCTCTTCGAGCGGAGCCATGAGCCCGGTCCGGCGGAGGTATTCGGTGACGACGCGGGACCCGGGCGCGAGCGAGGTCTTGACGCGCGGGGAGACGGTCAAGCCCCGCTCGACGGCCTTGCGGGCGAGGAGGCCCGCGGCGAGCATCACGCTCGGGTTCGAGGTATTCGTGCACGATGTGATCGCCGCGATCAGCACGTCGCCGTGGCCGAGCGTGACGACGGCAGGTGCGAGATGCTCCTCCGGGACGTCCTCGACGCGGTCGGGGCTCGGCCGGTTGTTGATCATCTCGGTCTCGGTCCAGGGGTTCGTGTCCTTCGCCGCCGCCTGGATCGGGATCGTCCCCGTCGTGTCGTGCTGGTGGCCGCCTCCGGCGAGCGGGATGTCCGGCTTGACGCCTTCGAACCCGATCTGGACGCGGAATCGCTGCGCGAGATCCTCGGGCTTCTTGCCGTAGCCGTTCTCGCCGACGGGAGCCGCGAGGAGGTGGAGGAAGCGCTCCTTCAGGTCGGGCAGGTCGATGCGGTCCTGCGGGCGCTTGGGGCCCGAGACGCTCGGCCGCACCGTCGAGAGGTCGAGCTCGAGAAGGGTCGTGTAGTCGCATTCGCCGCTCTTCGGCATCCCGAAGAGGTTCTGGGCCTGGTAGTAGGCGCGGAATGTGTCGACGTGCTCCTTCTCCCGCCCCGTGGCGATCAGGTAGCGGCACGACTCCTCGTCCACCGGGAAGTAGCCCATGGTGGCGCCGTACTCGGGCGCCATGTTCGCGATGGTCGCGCGGTCCGGAAGCGGCAGCGTGGCGGCGCCCTCGCCGTGGAACTCGACGAACTTGCCGACCACGCGGGCGGCCCGCAGCATCTGGGTGCAATGCAGGGCGAGGTCCGTCGCGGTGACGCCGTCGGCGAGACGACCGGTCAGGTGAACGCCGACGACGTCCGGCGCGAGGAAATAGACGGGCTGGCCGAGCATGCCCGCCTCCGCCTCGATCCCGCCGACGCCCCAGCCGACGATCCCGAGCCCGTTGATCATGGTCGTGTGGGAGTCCGTGCCGACGAGCGTGTCCGGGTAGAAGACGCCGTTCTTCTCGAGAACGCCCCGCGCCAGGTACTCGAGGTTCACCTGGTGGCAGATGCCGATGCCCGGAGGGATGACGTCGAAGCCGTGGAACGCCTGCGTGCCCCACTTCAGGAACTCGTAGCGCGCCCGGTTGCGGCGAAACTCGATCTCCATGTTCCGGGTCAGGGCGTCCGGCGTCGACCAGACGTCGACCTGGACCGAGTGGTCGACCACGAGGGCGACGGGAACCAGCGGCTCGATGATCGCCGGATCCTTCCCGAGACGGGCGACCGCGGACCGCATTGCGGCGAGATCGACCAGGAGGGGCACGCCCGTGAAGTCCTGCAGGAGAATTCGCGCGACGACGAAGGCGACCTCCGCCGTGCGGTCGGCCTGCGGCTGCCAGCCCGCGAGCGCGCGCACGTCCTCCTCGCGGATCCTCCGCCCGTCGGCGTTCCGGAGGACGGACTCGAGGACGATGCGCAGGCTCACCGGGAGTCGGGAGACGCCCGGGAACCCCGCGCGCTCCAGGGCCGGAAGCGAGTAGAGAACGCCCGTCTTGCCCGTCGGGGTCGAGAAGTCCTGCCGCGCGCCGAACGGGTCGTATGTCATGGAATCGGGAAGAGAGCCCTCCTCGAGCGGGTTGGTGACCGAAAACCGAGTCTATGGAGCGAGCTAAAGATTGTCAAAAGGCCGGAGTCGCCGAGGCGGGCCGTCATAGTTTCCCCCTGAGAGGAGAGCGAACGAGCGAGCCAACGACGCAACAAACGACACAGCGGACGAACGACGAACAAGGAGAAACGATGAAAAAGAGGATCGCGATGACGGTGGGCGCGCTGGCCGTGGCGCTCACGACGGCTTCGGCAGCGCTCGCCGCGACCGAGACCTATCAGCTCGACAAGAACCACACTCTCGTCGGATTCCGGATCCGCCACTTCGTCACCAAGGTCGAAGGCCGCTTCCGCGACTTCGACGGCACCGTCACGCTCGACCGGCAGTCGCCGGCGGTGTCCCGCGTGGACTTGACCATCCAGGCGGCGTCGATCGACACGAATGCCGAGAACCGCGACAAGCACCTGCGGTCGGCGGACTTCTTCGAAGTCGAGAAGTACCCGACGATCACCTTCAAGAGCACGAAGATCACTCCGAAGGGCGCCGACACCTTCGACGTGACGGGCGACTTCACGATGCATGGGGTGACGAAGTCGATCACCGTCCCGGTCCACCATCTCGGGTTTCTCAAGGCGGGCAAGCAGGAGAAGACCGGGTTCGAGATCGCGTTCGTCCTGAATCGCAAGGACTACGGAATCACCTGGAACCGAGCCGTCGACGCCGGCAGCGTCATGCTGGGCGACGACGTCGAGATCAACATCCAGGTCGAGGCGAACCGGACGGACGACAAGCCCGCCGCCGTGCCCGTCCCGGCCCCCAAGACAGGCGGCTAGCGGCGAGCGGATTGCCGGCCCAACCACCAAACAAGGCATTTCCACCAGACCGGCCCATCCGCTCGCGGCGTGAGGAGGCTCCCGACCGGAGGGAGGGAGGAGCCTCACGCCGCGGGAGCCGGAGCGGTCGCGGAGCGAACGCGGAGGCGACGGTCGAGGAGCCTCACGCCGCGGGAGCCGGAGCGGTCGCGAAGCGAACGCGGAGGCGACGGAGGAGGCGACGGTCGGAAGCGACGGACGATACACTCGAAGGGTCGCATGGACTGGCACTTGCTCGGCTGGCTGGCCCTGGCGCTCTACGCCGGAGCGGAGGCTCTCGCGATCCGGGCGCTCCTCCGGCCCGGGGAGCGGTCCGCCGCCTCCGTGCTCGTGGGGGCCGGCCTCATCGTGCACTTCGCGTACCTCGAGATCTCGGCGCGCGCCCTGCACTCGGTCCCGTACCGGACACTCGGGGGATCGATGTCGCTCTTCGGGTGGATGCTCGGCATCTCGTACGTCGCACTGCTCTACCGCCACCGCGAGCGGGCCATCGGCCCGTTCCTGATCCCCTTCGTTCTGCTCTTCTCGGCAGCCGGACTCCTGCTGCCGGCCGGGGGGGCCCCGCCCGCCGCGGAGACCCGGGGACCGCTCTTCGCGCTGCACGTCACGTTCGGGATCCTGGGATATGCGGCGTTCACGCTCTCGTTCGTTCTCTCGATCCTCTACCTGGTTCAGGACCGGCAGATCCGGCGGGGACGCACCGGGCTTCTCTTCTCCCGCCTTCCGTCTCTCGAGGTGATCGGCCGGATGAATCGGACGACGGTCTCGATCGGGCTCCTGATCCTCGGTGCCTCGGTCCTCTTCGGCCTCATGTGGGCGAGCCGGTTCTGGGCGACGCTGTCGGATCCGAAGATCGTCTGGGCCGTGGCCACGCTGGCGCTGTACGGCTTCCTGCTCTGGATGGAGCGCCGTGGCTGGAAGGGACCCCGCGTCGCGATCCTGTCGATCGTGGGCTACGGGCTCGTCCTCTTCTCCTACACGATCGTGAACATCTACTTCAGCCGGGCGCACGCGTTCCGATGACCTCCGCCGCCGAAGGCCGCCTGCTGCTTCTCGGATGGAACTTCCGCGGAGCGGAGGTCTCGATCCGCGACCGGATCGCGTTCACGTCCGACGAGGTGCGCGAGGCGCTGCGCTCCCTCGTGTCGCGCGGGCTGGTCTGGGAGAGCGTGATCGTTTCGACATGCCACCGCAGCGAGATCTACGGGCTCCTCGAGGACGACGGATCGACCGAGGAGAGAGTCACGCGCTTCCTGTCCGACTGGCGCGGCCTCGAGGCCGGCGCCCTCGCGCGGGCCGGCTTCCGGCGCGAGGGCGCGGAGGCGGCGCGGCACCTCTTCCGAGTCGCGTCCGGCCTCGATTCGATGGCGCTCGGCGAGAGCGAGGTGCTCGGCCAGGTCCGCAACGCGCTGCGCCTGGCGCGCGAGTCGGGGACGACCCGTGCCGTGCTCCACCGGCTCTTCGAGTCCGCCGTCGCCGCGGGCAAGCGCGTGCGCTCCGAGACGGAGATCGCGCGCCATCCCCTCTCGGTGGTGTCGATCGGGCTCGAGCTCGCCACGAAGGTTTTCGGCGACCTCTCCCGGCACTCGGTCCTGCTCCTCGGAGCGGGGGAGACCGGGAGCCTCTTCGCCCGGCAGGCGGTCGACGCCGGCGTGCGCCACCTGCGCATCGCAAATCGGACCCTCGACACCGCGGAAGACCTCGCGCGACGCGTCCAGGGAAGCGCCGTCGCGTGGGAGGACTTCCCTCGCGAGCTCTCCGAAGCCGACGTCGTCGTCGGAACCACGGCGAGCCCGCGGCCGGTCGTCCGACGCGAGGACGTCGAGAACGCCATCCGCCAGCGGCGCGGAAAGCCCATGTTCTTCCTCGACCTGGCGGTGCCTCCCGACATCGATCCCGCCATACGCGACGTCTACAACGCGTTCGTGTACGGCGTTTCCGACCTGGAAGGCGTCGCCGAGGACAACCGGCGGCGGCGTTCGCGCGAGATCCCGCGCGCCGAGAGCATCCTCGAGGAGGAGCTGGCGAAGTTTCTCGGGTGGATGGGAAATCTCTCCGTGATCCCGACCGTCACGGAGCTGCGCCACCGGCTCGAGAAGATACGGGACGAGGAGCTCGCGCGCCTCTCGCCCGAGGACCGCGAGCGCCTGAAGCCGTTCGCGGAGTCGATGACCGCGCGCTTCCTCCACGAGCCCCTCCGCCGATTGAAGACAGAGCACGACCCTTCGCGCCGGATGGACCGCGCGGAGGCCGTGCGCCACCTCTTCGGCCTCGATCCGGACGAATGACGCTCCGGCTGGCGGCTCGGGGCAGCGCCCTTTCGCTCGCCCAGGTGGAGCTGATCGCGAGGAGCCTCGCGCCCGACGTCCGGACGGAGATCGAGACGTATCGAACGACGGGCGACCGGCTCTCGCAACTCGACGCCGCGCTCGTCGGCAAGGGCGTGTTCACGAAGGAAATCGACGAAGCGCTTCTCGACGGGAGGGCGGACGTCGGCGTCCACAGCCTGAAAGACCTCCCGTCAGAGCTCCCGGAGGGGCTCATCCTCGCAGCGGTCCCGCTGCGCGAGGATCCGAGCGACGTGCTGATCTCGCGGCCCCGCGGGTTCTTCACGGATCTTCCGCCGGGAGCGGCGATCGGAACGGGCAGCCCCCGAAGGAAGGCCCAGCTCCTCGCCGCGCGCCCCGACCTCCAGGTTTCGGACGCGCGCGGGAACGTCGACACACGGATCCGGCGTCTCGAGGAAGGGCGGTGGCAGGCCATCGTGCTCGCGCGGGCCGGCCTCGCGCGTCTCGACCGACTGGACGAAGTCTGCGACGTCTTCGCTCCGGAGGTGATGCTCCCCGCGATCGGCCAGGGCGCTCTCGCCCTCGTGGCGCGCGCGGACGACGCGGCGGCCGCCCGCGCCCTCGGAGCCCTCGACCATCCCGGTTCCCACCGCGAGGCCCGCGCCGAGCGGCGCCTGCTCCATCTTCTCGAGGCGGGGTGCCGCGCTCCGCTCGCCGCCCGGGCGGTCTCGAGCGACGGAACCCTTCGCCTCGAGGCGGGCGTCTTCTCGCCCGACGGGCGGCGCGTCCTGCGAGAGAGCGACGAGGGGCCGGCGTCCGATCCGGAGGGAGTGGCGGACCGGGTCGCCGCGCGGCTTCTCGCGCGCGGGGCCGCCGCGATTCTCCGGGACGCGCGGGCATGAGCACGCGTGTCCTCGTGCTGCGCTCGGGCGGAATTCCGTTTCCCCGCCCGGAGGCGAACGCGGGATTCGACCTCGTCGAAAAGGCGACCCACGAGATCCGGCCGCGCCCCACGGACTTCGCAGCGCTCGCGGAGCCGGCGTCGCTCGCGGTGTTCACCAGCCAGATCGCCGTCCGGATCCTGCTCGGAGATCCCGAGGGGTCCGTGCGCTTCCGCGACTGCCTCACGGGGGGGCGGGTCGGGGCCGTGGGGGACGCCACCGCGGAGGCCCTCCGCCGCCTGGGCGTCGAGCCCGCGTTCGTCGCCGCCGGCTACGGGTCGAGCGTCCTCGACATGCTCCCGGCCGACCTCGACGGGCGGCGGGTGATTCTTCCTCGCGGCGCCGATGCGACGGATGAGCTTGCGGACGGACTACGGCGGCGGCGAGCCCGCGTCGTCCTGCTCGTGCTCTACGACAAGGAGCCCGTTCCTCGCGACCCGGGCCTCGACGCCGAGATCGCCGGGGGCTCGTTCTCCGGGTTCTGCGCGACCTCGCCGGCGGCCGCGCGCTGGCTGTTCGAGACTTCGACCGAGAAGGCCCTGGGCCGGCTCCGCGAGACTCCCGCGGTGGTGCTCGGGAGGTTCACGGGCCGTTACCTCGAGTCGCACGGGATCGCCCGGGTGTCGGAGTCCGCCGAGCCCAGTTTCTCGTCCGCCTTCGACGCCCTCCGCGGGCTCGCGCTTGCGGCGACCGCGCCGCCGGCATAGATTCGCCGCCCGTGACCTCTTTTCCGGCGACGCGCCTCCGGCGCCTGCGGCGCAGCGCGGGACTGCGCCGGCTCGTGCGGGAAACGCGGCTCTCCGCCGACCAGCTCGTGGCGCCCTTCTTCGTCCGACATGGAAAAGGTGTGCGCGAGGAGATCTCCTCCCTTCCGGGCGTCTTCCGTTTCTCTCCGGACGAGGCGCTCGCCTCCGCGCAGGAGCTCCTGTCCGCCGGCGTCGGCGCCGTGATCCTGTTCGGCATTCCCGAGAAGAAGGACGAGACCGGGAGCGAGGGATGGCAGGACACCGCCGCCGTGCAGACGACGGTCCGCCTCCTGAAGGAGAAGCTTCCCGAGCTCGTCGTCGTGACCGACGTCTGCCTGGACGAGTTCACGTCGCACGGGCATTGCGGGGTGATCCGGGACGGCGCGGTGGACAACGACGCCACGCTCCCGCTTCTCGCGCGGTGCGCCCTGTCGCACGCCCGGGCCGGAGCCGACGTGGTGGCCCCGTCCGACATGATGGACGGACGGGTCGCGGCGATCCGCCGGGGCCTGGACGAAGGGGGCTTCGCCGAGACGGCGATCCTCGCCTATTCCGCCAAATCCGCCTCGGCGTTCTACGGCCCGTTTCGCGAAGCGGCGGATTCCGCGCCGAAGTTCGGGGACCGTCGCGGCTACCAGATGGACCCCGCGAACCGGCGCGAGGCCATGCGCGAGATCGCGCTCGACCTGGACGAGGGCGCAGACGCCGTGATGGTGAAGCCCGCGCTCGCCTACCTCGACGTGATCCGCGAGGCCCGCGAGCGCTTCGACGCCCCCATCGCCGCCTACAACGTCTCGGGGGAATACGCGATGGTCAAGGCGGCGGCCGACCACGGGTGGATCGACGAGAAGCGCATCGTCCTCGAGATCCTGACGGGGATCGTCCGGGCGGGAGCCGACTTCGTGCTCACGTACCACGCCCTCGACGCCGCGCGCTGGATCGGCGAGGGCGGGCTGCCCGCTTGACGGGCGGCGGGAAGAAAACGCCGCCCCGGGCTCCGCGCGGGAAACAGCGGCGGGCGCGCCGCGACACCGCGTCGGGCCGGCGGTCGGCGGCCCTCTTCCAGCGCGCGAAAAGCCTCATGCCGGGGGGCGTGAGCTCGCCCGTTCGCTCGTTCGCGTCCGTCGGAGGAGAGCCGTTCTTCGTCGTTTCCGCGCGCGGGCCGCGCATCCGAGACGCGGACGGCCGCTCGTACATTGATTACGTCCAGTCCTACGGCCCTCACCTCTTCGGACACGGGGCGCCGTTCGTCCGCCGGGCGATCTCCAAGGCGTCGCGCAACGGCACCTCCTTCGGAGCCCCTACGGAGCTCGAAGTCCGCCTCGCGGAGCGGGTCGCGGCGATGGTGCCCTCCGTCGAGATGGTGCGGTTCGTGAGCTCCGGCACGGAAGCGACGATGTCCGCCGTCCGCCTCGCCCGCGGCGCGACCGGCCGCGGCCGCGTCGTGAAAGTCGAGGGCGGGTACCACGGGCACGCCGACGGGTTCCTGGTCTCGGCCGGCTCCGGAGTCGCGACGCTCGGCATCGCCGGCAGCCCCGGCGTTCCCCCCGAGATCGCCGCGCTGACGACGGTCGTCCCCTACAACGACCTGACGGCCGTGGAGGAGGCCTTCCGCCGTTTTCCCGGCGAGATCGCCGCCGTCATCGTCGAGCCGCTCGCCGCGAACATGGGGGTCGTTCCGCCCGCGCCCGGATACCTCGCCGGACTGCGCGCTCAGACGCGCGAGCACGGCGCCCTTCTCGTCTTCGACGAGGTCATCTCCGGCTTCCGGCTCGCTCCCGGCGGCGCGCAGGAGCTCTACGGCGTGCTGCCGGACCTGACGACGCTCGGCAAGATCCTCGGCGGCGGCCTGCCCGTGGGCGCCTACGGCGGCGCGCGCGACCTCATGGAGAGGATGGCGCCCGCCGGCCCCGTGTACCAGGCGGGGACGCTCTCGGGGAATCCCCTCGCGATGTCGGCGGGGATCGCGATGCTCGCGGAGATCGCGCGCCGGCCTCCCTATGCGGCGCTCGAGGAGAAGGGGGCGTTTCTCGAGGAGCGCGTGCGCGCGGCGATCGAGAGGTCTCCGGCCGCCGGACGCGTCGCGTACGTCCGCGTGGGGTCCGTGTCGACCCTCTTCTTCGCGCCGGAGCCGCTTCCGGATTTCGCCGCGGTCAAACGGTCCGACACGGCCGCCTACGCCCGGTTCTTCCACGCGATGCGGCGCGGAGGTGTCTTCCTGCCGCCCGCCCAGTTCGAGGCGTGGTTCGTCTCGACCGCGCACGGCGAGCCGGAGCTCGCCCGGACCGCGCGCGTCGTCGAATCGGCGCTCTCGGAAGCCTTCGCCACGACCTAGGCGGGGAAGGGGGGGGAGGACCCTCCCTCGTTTCGATCGGCCGCAGAGGATTCTGGTAGCCTCTTCCGGAACTTCTGAGCGAAGGAGCCGCGCCCACGATGCCCAATTCCACGCCCACCGCGGCCTCGCAGAAACAGTGGCTCGGGCATCCCCGCGGCCTCTCGACGCTCTTCTTCACGGAGATGTGGGAGCGGTTCAGCTATTACGGGATGCGGGGACTCCTCCTGCTCTTCCTCGTGGCCTCCGTGCAGAAGGGCGGCTTCGGCCTGACGGACCGGACGGGCGCCGCGATCTACGGCCTCTATGTCGGGTTCGTCTACCTGATGGCGCTTCCGGGGGGATGGGTCGCGGACCGGATCCTCGGCCAGCGGCGCGCGGTCTTCGTCGGCGGCTGCATCATCGCCGCGGGACATTTCTGCATGGCGGTCCCCTCGGTTCCGACTTTCTACATCGGTCTCGTCCTGATCGTGATCGGCACCGGCCTCCTCAAGCCGAACGTGAGCGCGATGGTCGGGGACCTTTATCCCGAAGGCGGCTCCCGCCGCGACGCGGGCTTCTCGGTCTTCTATTCGGGCATCAACGTCGGCGCGCTCCTCGGCCCGCTCGTCTGCGGGTATCTCGGAGAGAAGGTCAACTGGCACCTCGGATTTTCGGCGGCCGGGGTCGGGATGGTCCTCGGGCTCATCCAGTACCGGTTCGGGGGGAAGTATCTCGGCAACGCGGGTCTCCGGCGCGCGGGCGAAAGCACGCCGGCCGCGGACCGCGTCGCGATCCGCCGACTCGCGATCGGAGCGGCGGTCCTCGTCGCGGTCGTCGCTCTGGCGGTCGCCGCCCAGTACGCCGGACTCCTCCACCTGACGCTGTGGGGGATCGCCCAGGGCACCGGGTTCTTCATGCTCGGCCTCGCCATCCTCTACTTCGCTTCACTGCTCCTGTTCGGGAAGCTCACGGGAGCTGAGAAGAAGCGGGTGGTGGTGATCTTCGTGTTCTTCATGGCGGCCGTTCTCTTCTGGGCCGGCTTCGAGCAGGCCGGATCGTCGATGAACCTCTTCGGCGAGCGCCTGACGAACCGTGTGATCCTGGGATGGGAGATGCCCGCCTCGTTCCTGCAGTCCGTCAATTCGATCTTCCTGATCGCGCTCGCGCCGTTCTTCGGGGCCCTCTGGATCAAGCTCGGCCGGCGCCAGCCTTCCACGCCGGCGAAGATGGGATTCGGTCTTGTGTTCCTCGCGTTCGGGTTTCTCGTGCTCGCCTTCGGCGCGGGGTTCGCCGTCAACGGCGCGCGCGTCAGCATGATGTGGCTCATCGTCACGTACTTCCTCCACACCGCGGGAGAGCTCTGCCTTTCTCCCGTCGGCCTCTCGAGCGTGACGAAGCTCTCGCCGAAGGGGCTCGTGGGCCAGCTGATGGGCACGTGGTTCATGGGCACGGCGCTCGGCAACCTGATCGCCGGCCTCGCGGCGGGCGGGTTCGAGGGAATGGGGATCGCCGAGCTCTTCACGTCCGTCGCGAAGGTGACGGGCGTCGCGGGAGTCATCCTCCTCATCTTCTCGAGGCCCCTGCGCCGGCTGATGGGCTCGGGGGAAGACACCTCCGGAGACTCCGCCGTCGAGGCGGCCCCGGCGGCCCGCGAAGGAACGCTCCCGACCTAGCGGATCCCTCCCGGCCGGGTGGGCGTCAGAACTTCGCGACGAGCGCCGCCGACGTGATCGTGTCGGTCTTGTCCTTGCCCGGCACGGGCTCGTTCAACGTCAGCCACGCGTAGGACAGCTTCACCGAGAGGACGGTCGTCAGCCCGGCGGAGACCGAGACCTTGTCGGCGAACCGCCAGTCTTTCGAGTCCTTCAGGTCCTCGGTGAACGACGCCTCCTCCGAGAGCTCTCCCGTCTTCGAGAACTTCCACTTGTATTCGAGCCCGGCGCGCGCGGTGGCGAAGTTGCGGTCCTCCGTTCCGAACGGAGCGGGAAGGATGCGGCTCTCCGTGGTGTAGCCCAGGCCGGCCTCGACCTTGAGCGAGTGCGGGTCCCCGGAGAGGAACTGGTACGCCGCGCCGACCTCGCCCGCCCACTGGTGATCGATGCCGGAAAACCGGTTCTCGCGGTACGTGCCCTGCCCGTAGATCTCGAGACGCGGCGTCAGCTTGCGCGCCGCGCGCAGCAGCCCGTCGAAGGACCGCGCCGTCTCGTCGCCGTCCGACTCGCTGCGGATGAAGGCGAGCGACGCCTTGAAGTTCCACACGCCGGGGACGTAGGCCACCTCGCCCGCGGCGCCGAGCGTCTTCGTGTCGGAGTTCCCCGACGTGGCGACGTAGGACGCCTCGGCCTTGCCGGACCAGACGGGCGGAGGCTTCGGCGGATCCTCGGCGGCCGCGGAGGCGGACAGGGAGAGAAACAGCAGCGCGGCACCGGCGACAGCGGCTTTCGACATCGGATCCTCCAGGAGCCGACGCCGTGCGCGGCGGGGCTCAGTTTGGGCGGGGCGACAGCAAGGGGCGCGCCAGAGGCCGGACGATCCAGCCGAGAACGCTGCCCCGGAGATCGCCGCGCCGGTTCGCCCGCCAGCGCGCGGCCTGCTCGACGCAGAGCGCCAGGCCGCCCGCGAGCCAGAGAGCGTCGATGAGCCCGGCGACTCCGGCGGCGATCGAAGCGAGGGAGGCGAGAGCGTTCGCGATGCCGACGACGAAGAGCGTCGCCGCCGTGACGCGTCCCCATCGGAGCGCCTCGAATCCATACCGGTGGAAGAGGAAGTCCTGCTCGGCGACCGTGAGAAGCGACCAGAGAGGTTCCAGGATCAGAAACCGATCGCGCCCGGGCGGGTCGTCCGGCGGGGACTCGCTCTCGGGCACCTCGTCGCCCGCGGCGGTCGCGGGGTCTCCGGCCGTTTGCGAGACGGATGCCGCCGCGGCGCCGGAGGTCGGCGGAGGAGCCGGCGCCGGCGGAATGTCCAGGGCGGCCCGCGCCACGCCGCCGAGAAGGAGCCCGGGCAGCGATCCCATCGGCTCGCTCTGCGCCCACGCCTGGTACAACCGGAGGCTCGATTCGAGCGCGAGATACGCGGAGATCAGCGGCCCGGGCAGCCACGGATACAGGGGAGGAGCGCCGGCCACGCGCGCGATCGCCGAGACGCCTCCTGCGGCGCCCAGGAGGAACAGGGGAGCCGCCGACGCGATCGTCATCAGGACCGCGGAGACCGCATACCGCGCTTCGACCTCCTTCTGCAGAGCGGCCGGGAGGTGACCGAGGAGCGGAGAGAGGAGGAGCACGGCAGGCCGCGCGCGGACCGTCGTCTGCGTCGCGGCCCGCTCCGCGATCCGGCGCGCCTCCGTGTCGGCGTCGTAGGTGACGATGACGCGAATCGCGGAATGCTCCGGCCACGGCGCGAGGACGTATCGAACCGCGGTGCCCTCGAGGGCGTCCACCGAGATCACCTCCCAGATGCCGTCGACCCATCGGACGGCCGTCCCCGGATGCTCGGCGGTGAGGGAACCGACCCGGGTGCGCCCGGACCATCCCTTCGCGGACGGGCAGCGGAGGCCGACGGAGCCGGCGGGCAGCGGCTCGACGACATCGGCGCCCAGGGCGGGAGGCGCTGCGGGGGGATTCGCGTGCGTGGTCAGTCGGTCTCCACGGTAACAGACCGATGCGCGTCCGGACTCGGTGGCGGGGCTCGTGCTTCCTCCGGGGCGTGCAGCGAATGAGCCAGGGCGCGCGAGATTCCGCCGCGCCTCTCGTGCCGCCGAAACCGACGCTGCCGGCCCTTCGAGCCGCGGCGGCCCGCACCCGGGCCTGCGATCCGTGGAAGCGCGGGAGCCAGACTGTCTTCGGAGAAGGCCCGCGCCGCGCGCGCCTGATGCTCGTGGGCGAGCAGCCGGGGGATCGCGAGGACCTCGAAGGCCGCCCGTTCGTCGGTCCGGCGGGACGCCTCCTGGACCGAGCCCTCGCGGCCGCGAAGATCGACCGAGCCGACGTCTACCTGACGAACGCCGTCAAGCACTTCAATTGGGAGCCGCGGTGTAAGAAGCGGATCCACCAGAAGCCGAACGCGGTCGAGATCGCCGCGTGCCGCCCATGGCTCGACGCGGAGCTCGCCGTCGTGCGGCCGGAGGTCCTCGTGTGCCTGGGGGCAACCGCGGCGCAGGCGCTTCTCGGCAAGGCGTTCCGCGTGACGAAGAGCCGGGGAGTGCCCGTCGCCTCGCCGCTTGCGCCGCGGGTTCTGGCGACCGTCCACCCGTCATCGATCCTCAGGGCGCCGGACGCCGCCGCGCGCCGGCGCGACTTCGCGTTGTTCGTCAAGGACTTGAAGCTCGCCGCCCGAAGCCTGAAGCGATCCGCCCGCCCTTCCGCCTGAATCGACCGCCTCGGCCTCCGGCGAGCTGGTAAAATTCGGCCGGAGGTAATCCTCTGGACAGAGCGATGCAGCTCCAGGCGTCCCTGGCGCAGGAACGCTGGCGCAAGGCCGTCGACAACCTGTGGCGGGAGATCCTGTTCTACCGCCGCGCGAGACTCGCCGACCGGGAGCGCGAACGCGCGCAGCGGCGGTTGAAGAACCTGCGCCGCATCGTCCGCCGCGCCCTCTCCGAATACCACCGGATCGAGCTCGAGCGGCAGGCCGAAGGCTGAGCGAGGTCGTCGGAACCGGGCGCACCGTTCCCTGGCGCCGTCTCACGTGGCTGGCGGGCCGGTACGCCGTCTGCCGACTCGACGCCCGCGCGCCGCTTCCGCCCGAGGCCTTCGGGACGTTTCTCTCGATGACCCGCACGGAGCGCGAGCTTTCGATCGTCTGCGAAGAAGCGGCCGCGCCGCGGGGAGCCACGCTCGAAGCGGGCTGGAGGGCCTTTGTCCTCGGGGGGCCGATCCCGTTCCAGGAGACGGGCGTCCTCGCTTCGGTCGTGGCCCCGCTCGCCCGGGCGAAGATTCCCGTCTTCGCCATCTCGACGCACGACACGGACTACGTCCTCGTCCAGGACGCCGACGCGGCGGCCGCCGGGCGGGCCCTGACGGAAGCGGGCTTCGAGGTCGAGGGGTGATGCGCCGCGCCGGGATCATCCTGCTCGCGGGGGCCGCGCTGCGCGGAGCGCCGGCGGCGGCCTCGACGCCGGAGCCCGCGTCGACGCGGGCGGCGTTCGAAGCGATGTACCCGAAGACCTCGGCGAGCGCGGCGGCGCTGGAGATCGAGAAGCTCGCCGCCGGCCTCGGCATCGACCTCGCGCATCCCGAGGAGAAGGAGCCGCGGGAGCACGAGCACCCCACGGCCGAGGCGGCGCAGGCCTACGAAGCGGTCAGCACCGCGATTTCCTCGTTTCTCGACCGGGAGCTGAAGAACGTCGAAGAGCGGATCGGAGCGCCTCCCGCTCCGCTGGCGAGCTTCCTCAAGGAACAGGACGGGGTCGTGGAATCGATCCGCGCGGCCACGACCGGAGATCGCGAGATCACCTGGGGCGTGGACGTGACGCAACGCGCGGAATCGCCGATGCCGAACCTCGCCGGCCAGCTCAGGATCCAGCGTCTCCTGATGGCCCGCTCGCTCGTGCAGGCGCGAGCGGGGGAGCCCGACGCTGCCCTCCAGACGCTCGAAGCGTCGTGGCGCCTGATGGAAGGACTGCGCGAGCGGCCCGAGTTGATCTCACAGCTCGTCGCCCTGGCCGCGTCGCGGCTCCAGGCCGGCGTCCTTCGCAAGATCGACGCACCCGCGTACGTGTGGCCCGACCGCCTGCGGAGTCAGCGCGCGCTCGAGTGCTTCGCCGCCGTCGTCGCGAACCAGGTGTGGTTGGGCGAAGACGCGATCAGCGACCTCACGGGCCAGGCGGGGGGATACGGGCGCATGTGCCGCCGCGTGACCGACGAGCTCCTGCAACGCGACGCCTGTCAGTGGACGGCGGAGGGGCTCCGAAGGATCGTGGAGGAAGCCGCGGAGGCGGAGCTCTCCGAGGACGAGGCCCTCGTCGTGCCCGCGATGCCGAGCCTCCTGAACTGGTTCGAACGCGTCCGCCGCGTGATGATCGATTCGGAGCTCACGGCGCTCGTCCTCGACGCGCGCGGAGAAAGGGCCGCTTCGCGGCGCAAAGCCTGGCCCGAAAAGCTCATCACTCTCGGAGCGGGCGTGTGCCCGCGCGAGGCCTGGTCCTACAAGACGGCGAAGAACGGCACCGTGACTGTCTCGTTCGGAGGGAGATCCGACGAAACGGACGTGGCCGGCGTCCGGCTCCCGTTTGCGGCCACGGCGGGGATCGCATCGGTTCCCGCCCGTAAGCCGCCGGCGCGCAAGCCGCCCGCGCACCGGGTCGAGCCCGCGGCGACCGCCGTCCCGACGCCCGCACCCGCACCCGCGCCCTGACTTCCGGCCCGAAACCCCTGTTTTGGGCCGTTTCGGCCTACCGCGGCGGCCCGCCCGGAACCGTGCATCGGGGCGAGCCGGTTCGTTATAGGCTTCCCCGACCGTGTACGAGATCGAGACGAAAGGGATCACCGTCGCCTGCGGAGGCGGCTGCTCCGGCGGCGTCTTCCACACGCCGGCGACGGCCTCGTCCGGCGTCGCCTACGAGCTCGTCTGTTCGCGGGGATGCCACGCTCTCGGCTACATGGATTCCGAAGGCGCCTGGTCGTTCGTCCCGACCGGCAAGGCGCCGGGCGCGCGCGAGCACGCGAAGCGCCGCATCTCCGCCCCGGTCTCACCTTCGACGGGAAGACTCTTCCCCGAAGGCCGCGCCTTCCGCCACTTCGGCTAGCCGAACGGTCGCAGCGCTTCTCGGAGCGCGCGACTCCGTTCCGCTCCCGCTTCGGCGGCCGCCACACCCGGCTCTCTGCTCGACGCGCGCGTCGAAAACGATCCCTACGAGCACTCGCAAGGACCCAAACCCTCTGTGACCTCCGATCACGGGCGGGGCGCCGGCCGCCTCAATTCGGAGGCTGCGGCCCCGGGGGAACCAATCGGATGGTTCCCGTGCTCGAGAAGATCGGCTCTCCGTCCTTCGATCCCTCGATCGTGTAGGTCATCGTCGATTCATCGACGCGGTAGCTCGCCTTCCAGTGCCAGGCCGATTTCTCGTCGCCGCCTTCGACCGACGACGCCGTCCCCGACATCGCCGCGACCTTCGGCGCGAAGACGAGCCTTCCGGTCTCGAGCTCCTTCACCTGCGTGGTGACCATGTACTGCTGGTGGCCCTGCCCGGCCGGGCGCATCGGAGCGACCTCGATCTCGAGTCCGAGCCGATCCGGATGCGCGGCCGTCGTCTGGCCAAAAGAAGCGGCGACGGCGAGGAAGGAAAGCATGACGAGCCCGATGCCCCGGCGGAGTGTCATGGGGATCTCCTCTTTGCGATCCACTATAGGCGGGCGAGGCCAGGGTGGAACGCGCCGGACCTCCTGCGCCCGAACGCCCGCGCCGCGTGGCGGATCGCGAGGAGAGCGCTACGCCCTTTTCAGGTACGACCGCAGCGCCCGCAGAACGAGCTCCGGAGTGTCGATGTGCTCGTCCGCGGCGCGAGAGCGAGCCCGGCTCCAGGTCTCCGTCTCCTCCGCCGTTTGCGGAGTCCCGACCCGGCTTCGCATCTCGCCTCGGTCCCGCCTGGAGTCCGCGCCTTTCCAGACCGCGCCGGTGACGACGGCGCACTTGACGATCAGGCGGCTCATCTTCGCCCAGCGCATGAAGCTCGGAAGCAGCGCCCTGGAGGGGGGAGCTCCGACCATCTTCACGAGGTCGTTCGCGGTGAACGGGCGATCCCGGCGCACCAGATCCTGGATCGCGGCATGGGCAGCCTTCTGCCACCGGGCCGCCTCCTGGAAATCGCCGGGCGTTTCGCGGATCGCCGTAGACATGTTGGGAGTGCTCCGAAGCTGCCGAGCCGACCGCCGGGGAGGAAGGAGTCTCACCGGGATCTTACCCCTCATGCTAAAGAGGGCGCCGGCACTGCGCGCGAAGGTACGGCGCCGTACATGAGTGTACGAATCCGCCGAACGGAAAGAGTCGCCCTCACGACAGGATTTCGAGCGGCCAGGGCAATTTGTACGGCGCGTGTCGCGGTGCGAAGAGGAGTTTGTTGGTGGGCCGTCTGGGACTCGAACCCAGGACCACCGGCTTAAAAGGCCGATGCTCTAACCGACTGAGCTAACGGCCCAAGGGTTAGCAGCCGAAAACGATAGCACGCATCCGCGCGCGGGATCGGGCAACGGAGAGTCCACTTGCCGATGAATCCGAACGACCGGCCGATGCGCCGGCCGCTACTCCTGCAGGACGTCGGCCGGGTCCCCGAGCACGGCACGTCGGAGTGGCAGCAGCGTCGCGGCGGCCATCATGCTGGCGAGCAGGAGAACCACGACGGGGAAGAGGAGTGGGTTGGCGGGGGTCGTCCAGTCGAGCGTCGCCCGCAGGACTCGCTCGAGCGCGATTCCGCCGAGGATCCCAACGGCCGCACCGGGGACAAAGATGGCCCGGGCGTCCCGGATGAACATCGTGCGGATGTCGCGGGGCTTCGCGCCCAGGGCGACGCGGATGCCGATCTCTCTGCGGCGCCGTGCGACCGAAAATGCGACGGTGGCCGACAGTCCCACGGTGGCCAGAACGAGCGCCGCGGCGGCGAATCCGGACATCAGAAGGACCGCGAGCCGCTTGCCTCCGCGTGAGGCCTCGACGATCCGGTCGAGCGTCTGAATCGCAAAGACGGGCACCTCCCGATCGAGGGAAGTCACCCGAGTCCGCGCGCCCGCCGCCAGCGTCGCGGCCGGCAGGCCGGAACGAAGGAGGACCGCGACGTTTCGAACCGGGCCCGATGCTTGCGCCAGGGGGACGAAGAACGTTTGACGGACCGGGGATCCGTCCGGTTCGGAAAGGACGTCGGCGGCGACGCCGACGACGGTGAGCCACGGCGAGCCGGCAACCGCCTTCCGTAATCGCAGGCCGACCGGATTGACGGTGCCCCAGAACCGGCGGGCCATCGTGGCGTTGACCACTGCCACCGCCGGTCCGCCGGCGTCATCCCGCGGGGTGAAACCGCGACCGCGGAGGAGCGGCGTTCGGAGCGTCTCGAAGTATGCGTCAGAGGCGACGATCTCGTTCGCATCGAGGACGGCGCCGACCTCGGCGGCCGAGCGCCCTTCGAGCTCGAACCGCGTCGACGTCCCGCCGGAGAGAGGCGGGTTGGACACCGAGGCCGCGGACTCGACTCCTGGCATCGAAACCATCCTTCGGAGGAGCTCCTCGTGAAACGCCGCGGCCCTCGCGGCGGTCGGATAGCGCTCGGCGGTCAGCGCGATCCGGAAGGTCAGCACGCCGGAGGGATCGAAGCCGAGGGGCGCCGCGGCGAGGCGGGTGAGGCTCTGAATGAGGAGCCCTGCTCCCGAAAGCATGATCACCGCGATTCCGATCTGCACGCGCACGAGAAGCTCGCGTCTGCGCTGCCCGCGCCCGCCGGCTGTCAGCCCGCGGCCATCCTCCCGCAGGACGGAGGTGATGTCTCCCCGCGTGACACCGAGGGCCGGCACCAGCCCGAAGAGGGCTCCCGTAACGACCGACACGGCGGTCGCGAACGCGGCCGCGGACGGGTCGAGGCGCACGAGCGCCTCCGCCGGGATGTATCCGTACGGAATGAGAGAAAGGATCCCGTCCATCGCGACCCGGGCGAACGCGAAGCCGATTCCTCCCGCGGCGAGCGAGAGGAGGATGCTTTCGGTCAGGATCTGCCGGACGATGCGGCCGCGACTCGCGCCGAGCGCGGCGCGGAGCGCCAGCTCCCTCCGTCGATCGGTCGCGCGTGCGAGCAGAAGTCCCGCCACGTTCGTGCACGCGAGCGCGAGAAGGAGCACGACCGCACCGAGGAGAACCCAGAGTGCGCGGCGAACGTCCCGAAGCACGTCGTCAACGAGCGGCCGGAGGAGTATCCGCCACCCGGCGTACTCCGGATACGCGCCGAACCTCTCGCGCTCAGTCCGCCTCGCCAGAGTCTCGAGCCGCGATTCGGCCCCCGCGAGGTCGAGCCCCGCCCGCACCCGCCCCTGCACATAGAGCGTCCGGGCGGTGCGGTCTGTCGCCGACCGATCGAGAGCGAGCGGGAAGTAGAGGTCGGAGTCCCACCAGTGGAAGCGCTCGGGCATGACGCCGAGCACGGTCCACGTTTCGCCGGAGACCCGGATCGGCCGGCCCACGACGCTCCGGTCGCCGGCGAACCCGCGCTGCCAGAGCCCGTACCCCATGACGACGACGCGCGGTCCGCCTGGACGGTCCTCCTCGGAGGAAAAGACGCGACCCAGGAGGGGGCGTACGCCAAGCATCGGAAACACATTCGCCGTCAGCGCGGCGCCGCGGACCCTGTCCGCAGTACCCCGCTCCGTGAGGTTCGCATTGCGGGAGACGCCCGCGATCACGGCATCGAAGACGTCCGTGCGCGCTTCGACCTCCGCGAGCTCTGGGATGGAGAGCGTGACGCGGTCCGCGGCTCCGAGACGCGGGAAGGTGCCCCGGATCGTGACGATGCGATCCGCGCCGTCGTAGGGCCAGGGCTCGAGGATCGCGCCCCGGATCACGCTGAACAGGGCGGTGCTCGTCCCGATGCCGAGAGCGAGCGTCGCGACGGCCGCCGCGGAGAAGCCGGGGCTTGCCTTCAGGAGTCGAAGGGAGGCCCGTGCGTCCTGGATCAGCGAACCGCTCATGCGCACCGCGAAAGGCGAGATCGGTGCCAGCGTGTCAGGACTCCCGACTCACGGGAATCCCGCGCCCGACGCCCTCGCGGTGTCCGCAAACGCGACGCAGCTGTCCGGATGCGGACGGCGGGGGGGCGCCGTTCAGGCCTCCGGCAGCGCGCTCAGGAACGGGGAGTCGGTTCGCCAGATCGTCTCCTCCCGGCGTGGGCCCGTCGAGATGAAGACGGCGGGGCAGCCGATGCGCGTCTCGAGGAAGCGGACGTAGTCCCGGGCGGCCGACGGGAGATCCCTCTCACGCGTCACGCCTGTGGTCTTCGCCCGCCAGCCCGGCTGCGTCTCGTAGATCGGCTCGGCCGCCTCGATGTCCTCGGCGAGCGCGGGGACGTCGGAAATCTCCCGGCCTCGAAGGCGGTATCCGACGCAGACGGGGATCTCCGCGAGGTCGTCCAGGATGTCGAGCTTCGTGATCGCCACGCCGTCGCAGCCGGAGAGCTCCACCGCCGTCCGGGCGACCACCGCGTCGAACCATCCTGTCCGCCGCGGCCGTCCCGTCGACGTCCCGTACTCGTTTCCGCGCTCGCGCAGGAAGTCGCCCGTTGCGTCGTGGAGCTCCGTCGGGAACGGGCCCGCCCCGACGCGGCTCGAGTACGCCTTCAGGACCACGAGGCAGCCGTCGAGGACTTTCGGAGGCAGATGCAGCCCCGCGGCGAATCCCGCCGACGTGCACGTCGAGGAGGTGACGAACGGGTAGTTGCCGGCGGAGACGTCGAGCATCGCGGCGTGCGCGCCTTCGCCGAGGAGGGTCCCGCCGGCGGCGAGGTGGTCGCGCAGGTACCGGCCCGTGTCCCGGACGTGCGGCGCGAGCCGGCCCGCGGCGTCCGCGAGGTGCGCGAGGACTTCGGAGACGTCCGGAAGGTCCGTGGTTCCGAGCGCCTTCAGGAGATATCCCGTCTCCGTGGCGAGCGCGGTGACGCGCGTCTCGAGCGTTTTCGGGCGGTAGAGCTCGGCGACCCGGATCCCCCGGCGGGCGGCCGCCGCCTCGTACGCCGGACCGATGCCGCGAAGCGTCGTCCCGATCTTCGCGTCCCCCGCGGCCTGCTCGCGCGCGGCGTCGAGCAGGCGGTGCCAGGGGAGGATCACCTGGGCGCGGTCGGAGAGCAGAAGGTTCTCGCCGATCTCGACGCCCTGCGCCCGGACCGTCTCGATCTCGGAGAGCAGCGCGTCGGGGTCGACGACGACGCCCGGGCCGATGACGCCGATGCGGCCGCGGACGATTCCCGAGGGGAGCAGGTGGAGGGCGAAATGGTTCTCGCCGAACTTGACCGTGTGCCCCGCGTTGTGCCCGCCGTGATAGCGGGCGACGACGTCGAAGCGATCGGAGAGGAGATCGATGATCTTCCCCTTGCCTTCGTCCCCCCACTGCCCGCCGAGGATGGCGACGACCTTCAACCGCACTCCTTTGCCCGCGTCCGGAGCCCCGTTGTTTCGTTTTCCGACAAACGACGAAGGGTAACATCCGCGCCACGGTCCCGCGCGGCCGGGCGGAGGCCCGCCCGGGTAGAATCCCGCCCTCGCGATGAAATCGCTCGCCCTGACGGGAGACCGTTTGACCCTGGCCGACCTGCGCGCCGTCGCGGACCGGCGCGTCCGGACCGAGCTCGCGCCGTCCGCCCGGCGCGCAATCCGAGCCTCGCGCCGCGTCGTCGACCGGGCGGTGCGCCGCAACGACCGCGTCTACGGCCTGACCACCGGCTTCGGCAAGTTCGCCGACGTCGCCGTCTCTCCCGGCGACCTCGAGAAGCTGCAGCGAAACCTCGTGCGCAGCCACGCGGCCGGCATCGGCGACCCACTGCCGGACGCCGAGGTCCGCGCGATGATCGCCCTTCGCGCGAACGCCCTCGCCAGGGGTTACTCCGGCATCCGCGTCGAGACCGTGGAGGCGCTTCTCGCGTTGCTCGCGACGGATGTCCTGCCGGTGATTCCGAGCCAGGGCTCCGTCGGCGCCTCGGGCGACCTCGCGCCGCTCGCCCATCTGGCGCTCGGCCTGATGGGGGAGGGCCGGGCGCGGCGCGGCGGCCGGGTCCTGCCGGCCGGGCGGGCGCTGAAGGCCGCGGGTCTCACGCCCGTGACCCTAGCCGCCCGCGAGGGGCTCGCTCTCGTGAACGGCGTCCAGATGTCCGTGGCGGTCGGAGGCCTCGCGCTGCACCGGGCCATCGAGCTCTCGCGCATCGCGGACCTGGCCGGCGCGGCTTCGCTCGACGCGGCGCGCGGGTCCGACGCCGCCTTCGATGCGCGGATCGTGGAGGCCCGGCCCCACCCCGGCGCCATCGCCGCCGCGGCGAACCTGCGAGGTCTCCTCGCCGGCAGCCGGATCCGCGAGTCGCATCGGGGCTGCGGGCGCGTCCAGGACAACTACGCGTTGCGCTGCATGCCCCAGGTCCACGGCGCGGCGCGGGACGCCTTCGCCCACGCGCTCGCCGTCGTCGAGCGCGAGATGAACAGCGCGACGGACAACCCGCTCGTCTTCGCGCGCTCGGGCGACATCCTCTCCGGCGGAAACTTCCACGGCGCTCCCGTCGGCCTCGTCTTCGACTACGCGACGATCGCGGCGACGGACCTCGCGTCGATCTCCGAGCGCCGGATCGAGAAGCTGATGAACCCCGCCCTCTCCGACCTGCCGGCTTTTCTCGTGGCGGACGGCGGGCTGAACTCCGGCCTGATGATGGCGCAGGTCACGGCGGCGGCGCTCGTCTCGGAGTGCAAGACGCTCTCGCACCCCGCGTCCGTCGATTCGATCCCCACGTCCGCCGACAAGGAGGATCACGTCTCGATGTCCCCGATCGCGGCGCGCAAGCTCGCGGCGGTCGTGCGGAACCTCGAGAGCGTCCTGGCGATCGAGATGCTGACCGCGTTCCAGGCTATGGAGTTCCTCCGCCCGCTCACGTCCTCGCGGACGCTCGAGTCGGTGCGGCGGGCGTTTCGCCGCGTCGTCCGACCCTGGGACGCGGACCGCGAGCTCGCGCCCGACCTGGAAGCCGCGCGTCGATTCCTCTCGGGCGATGCCGTCCGGAAAGCGACGGAGCCGCTCGCGTAGCGCGCGCCCCGGCGCGCCGCCCGCGTCCAGTACAATTTCGCCCGTGCCCGCCGCGCCCGCCCCTCGTTCGATCCGCGCCGCGCGCGGCGCCACGCTCCGCTGCCTCGGCTGGGCCCAGGAGGCCGCGCTCCGCATGCTCGAGAACAACCTCGACCCGGACGTCGCGGAGAAGCCCGAGGACCTGATCGTCTACGGCGGCACGGGCAAGGCGGCGCGCAACTGGGCCGCCTTCGATCGGATCGTCGAGACGCTCCTGCGCCTGCGCGGCGACCAGACGCTCCTCATCCAGTCGGGCAAGCCCGTCGGCGTCTTCGAGACCCATCCCGACGCCCCGCGTGTGCTCATCGCGAACTCGCTCCTCGTTCCGGCCTGGGCGACGGGCGACGAGTTCCGGCGCCTCGAGGCCCTCGGTCTCACCATGTACGGGCAGATGACCGCGGGGTCCTGGATCTACATCGGGACCCAGGGGATCCTGCAGGGCACCTTCGAGACCTTCGCCGCCGCGGCCCTGAAGGAGTTCGGCGGCGACCTCACGGGGCGCCTCGTCGTCACGGCCGGCCTCGGCGGGATGGGCGGCGCGCAGCCGCTCGCGGCCACGATGAACGGGGGCGTCGCCCTCGTGGCGGAGGTCGACACCGATCGGATCGAGCGGCGGCTGCGGACGCGGTATCTCGACGTTCGTGAGGCGACGGTCGACGCGGCGATCGACCGCGCGCTCGACGCGCGCGAGAAGCGCCAGGCCATCTCGATCGGCGTCCGGGCGAATGCGGTCGAGCTGCTCGAACGCCTGATCGCCCGGTCGATCGTCCCCGACCTCGTCACCGATCAGACCTCCGCGCACGACGAGCTCACCGGTTACGTGCCGGCCGGGCTGCCCGACGAGGACGTCGGCCTTCTGCGCGCGAGCGACCCCGAGGAATACGTCCGTCGCGCGTACGAGACGATGGCGCGACACGTGCGCGCGCTCCTCGAGCTGAAGCGCCGCGGCTCGATCGTGTTCGACTACGGCAACA
>JBDTOO010000029.1:0-41392 GCA_039933215.1 Acidobacteriota bacterium | reverse complement strand
ACCGGATGCGCGAGCTCGACGACATCTTCTTCGGGCGCGTCAAGACGGTCGCCTCCAATCCCCAGACCCTCGAGGAGGGGTGCCGGCGGGCGGATCTGCTCATCGGCGCCGTGCTGATTCCCGGCGCGGCGGCTCCGAAGCTCGTGAGCCGCGCTCTCATCGCGCAGATGAAGAAGGGCGCGGTCGCGGTCGACGTCGCCGTGGACCAGGGAGGATGCTTCGAGACCACGCACCCGACCACGCACTCGGACCCGGTGTACTCGGTCGACGGAGTGATCCACTACTGCGTGGCGAACATGCCGGGCGCCGTCGCGCGGACCTCGACATTCGCGCTCACGAACTCGACTCTCCGCTACGCGCTGGAGCTGGCGAACAAGGGATTGAACCGCGCCGTGCGCGAAAACTCGCACCTCGCCGAGGGCGTCAACACCGTCGACGGAAAGCTCACGTACCGCGCGGTGGCCGAGGCGCAGGGGCGTCCGTTTCAGCCGCTGGCCGAGTCGCTCGCCGGATGAGCGAGCCATCGCCGGGTTCCCCGTCCTAGAGTCGTTTCCCGGGCGGGCCGCTCTCGTGGCGGCCGCCTCGTCGTCGTTCCGCGAGCTCCGCCATTCGACAGGAGGCCTCTTGAAGAACCTGGGCCGTCTGCCCGCCGCGTCTCTCTTTCTCGCCGCCGCCGGACTCGCCACGATTGGAGCGGCGTCCCGCACGCGGGGACCGGCGTCCCGCACGCCGGGACCGGCTCCCGATGCCTCCGCAGCGCCGGCTGGAAAGCTCTACGAGGGGCTCGAGTTTCGAAATATCGGACCCTTTCGGGGAGGCCGCGTCACGGCGGTGGCCGGCGTCCGCGGCCAGCCTCTCGTCTATTACCAGGGCGCGACGGGCGGAGGCGTCTGGAAAACGGTCGACGGCGGCTCAAACTGGATGCCGCTCTCCGACAAGGATTTCAAGACGGGCTCGGTCGGCGCGATCGGCGTCTCCGAGTCCGATCCGAACGTCGTGTACGTCGGGATGGGCGAGGCGCCAATCCGGGGCAACGTCTCGCACGGCGACGGCGTGTACAAGTCGACGGACGGCGGGAAGACGTGGGCCAACGTCGGTCTGAAGAGCACGTACCAGATCTCCCGGGTGCGCGTGCACCCGAAGAACTCCGATCTCGTCTACGTCGCCGCTCTCGGGCACGTCTGGGGTTCGAACCCCGACCGGGGGATCTTTCGGTCGAAGGATGGCGGACGAACGTGGGAAAAGGTCCTCTTCGTGAGCGACCGGACGGGCGCCTCCGACCTCTGCATGGACCCGAACAATCCCCGGATCCTCTACGCGGGGCTCTGGCAGGTGTCGAGGAAGCCGTGGACGCTCGAGTCCGGCGGTCCCGAAGGCGGGCTGTACCGCTCGATCGACGGGGGAGACACCTGGAAGAAGCTCTCGGGCGGGCTGCCGGAAGGCGTGGTTGGCAACGTGGGGGTGGCGATCTCCGGGGCCCGGCCGGACCGCGTCTGGACGATCGTGGAAGCGGCGAAGGGCGGGGTCTTCCGCAGCGACGACGGCGGCGAAAAGTGGACGAAGACGAACTCGGAAAACAAGCTGAGGCAGCGCGCCTGGTACTACTCGAAGATCTACGCGGACCCGAAGAACTCCGACGAAGTGTACGTATTGAACACGGGGATGTATCGATCGAGCGACGGGGGCAAGTCGTTCAACCCGATCCGCGTGCCGCACGGCGACAACCACGATCTCTGGCTCGACCCCGACGACCCCGAGCGCATGATCGAATCGAACGACGGCGGAGCGAACGTCTCGTTCAACGGCGGGCGCACGTGGTCGTCGATCATGAACCAGCCGACGGCGCAGTTCTATCGCGTGATCACGGACGACCGGTACCCGTACTGGATCTACGGCGCCCAGCAGGACAACTCGACCGTCGCCATCGCCAGCCGCGGAAGCGGCTCGGGCATCGACATCGGCGACTGGTACACCGTCGGGGGCGGTGAGAGCGGCTGGATCGCCCCGAAGCCCGGTGACCCGAACGTCGTCTACGCCGGTTCCTACGGCGGCGCCATCGAGCGCAACGACCACAAGCTCGGCCAGAACCGCGAGATCGTCGGATGGCCGCAGAACGCCATCGGGCAGGCGGCGAAGGACGTGAAGTACCGCTTCCAGTGGAACGCCCCGATCGTGATCTCGCCGCACGACCCGAACACGATCTACCACGGCGCCCAGATGCTCCTGCGCAGCCGCGACGAGGGGCAGAGCTGGGAGGAGATCAGCCCGGATCTGACGCGCAACGACAAGGCGAAACAGGGAAAGTCAGGCGGCCCGATCACGAAGGACGACACGGGTGTGGAGGTCTACGACACGATCTTCGCGCTCGCGGAGTCGCGCTCGGAGGCGGGCACGATCTGGATCGGAACCGACGACGGCCTGGTCCAGCTGACGCGGGACGCGGGCAAGAACTGGCAGAACGTCACCCCGAAGGGGATCCCCGAATGGATCCGCATCAACTCGCTCGACCTCTCGCCGCACGACAAGGGGACGGCCTACGTCGCCGCGACCATGTACCAGTTCGACGACTTCCGCCCCTATCTCTACAAGACGAACGACTACGGACGGACGTGGACGAAGATCGTGCAAGGAATTCCGGACAACGCGTTCACGCGGGTCATTCGAGAGGACCCGACCCGCAGGGGCCTCCTGTACGCGGGAACGGAGCTCGGTCTATTCGTCTCTTTCGACGACGGGGGACACTGGGAGCCGTTCCAGATGAACCTGCCCGTCGTTCCGATTACCGACCTGACTGTGAAGGACAAGGACCTCGTCGTCGCGACGCAGGGCCGCGGCTTCTGGATCCTGGACGATCTGACCCCGCTCCACGAGCTTCGCGGTAACCTCCGCCAGGAGGCCGTCCATCTCTTCCCGCCGCGTCCGACCGTGCGCCATGACAACGGCGACTTCGGCGACGACGACGAGGAAGGGGCGCCGGCGGCCGTGGGGAAGAACCCGCCGTCGGGTGTCGCCGTCTCCTATTTCCTCCGGGCGAAGCCGGGCGAGAAGGACCGCCTCACCCTGGAGATCCTCGACGGCGAGACAGTGATCCGCCGCTACACCAACGAGAAGAAGGATCCGGACAAGGAGAACAAGGACGGGGAGAAAGCGCCGCCGGACGACCCGCGCGCCGACAAGCCGCTCGAACCGAAGATGGGCTTGAACCGCCTGGTCTGGGACATGCGAATCCTGAAGCCCTCCCTGCTCCCGAAGGCCATCATCTGGGGCAACAGCCAGGGACCGCGCGTCGCGCCCGGCAAGTACTCGGTCCGGTTGACGTGGAACGGCGACGCGCACTCCGCGCCGTTCGAGGTGAAGGCGCACCCCGGGGCCACGGCGACGGCGGACGACCTGCGCAAGCAGTTCGAGCTCCTCCGCGACAGCCGGGACGGACTCTCGGCAACCCACGACGCGGTGACACAGATCCGCGAGGTCAAAGCCCAGATCCGCGAGGTGGCGGAGCGCGCGGAGCGGCTCGGAAAGGGCAAGGCGCTCGGCGAAAAGGGCAAGGCGCTCGCGGACAAGCTCACCGCGATCGAAAAGAAGCTCGTGAACCCCGACATCAAGGCGAGCCAGGACGTTCTCAACTTCCCTCCGGCGATCGACCACCAGTTCGCGGGCCTGGCTTCGGTCGTCGCGTCCGCGGACGCGAAGCCGACGGACGCCTCATGGACCTATTACAAGCTCATTCGCGGCCAGCTCGACGGCATCCTGGGCGAGCTGAAAGTCGCTTTCGAAAAGGACCTCGCGGAATTCAACCGGGCGGTCGGCGAGCAGAGCATTCCGCCGGTCGTCGTCGTGCCGCCTCGCAAGGCCTCCGAGGCGAGCTAGGGGGAGGAAGCGGAGCGCCGGGCGTCCTCGATCGCCGCGAGGAGCCCGGCGAGGTCCGCCGGAACCGGCGCGACGACCTCGATCGGCTCGTTCGACGCGGGATGACGGAAGGCGATCCGTTCGGCGTGCAACGCCTGGCGGGGAAATCCGCGCAGCGCCTTTTCGAGGCTCGCGTCGCGCACCCGGTCGTAGCGGGGCCGCCCGTAGACCGGATCCCCCACGATCGGGAGCCCCACCGCCGTGAGGTGCACGCGGATCTGGTGCGTGCGTCCCGTCACGAGGCGGCAGCGCAGAAGGGTCAGTCCGAGCTCGAACCACTCCCGCTCGATCTCGTACAGCGTCTTCGCCGTGCGGGCTCCGACCGGCAGGCCCTCCTCGGTCTCGCGAAATGCCTTCATCTTCTTGCGATCGCGAGGATCGCGGCCGATCGCCAGCGTCACGTCGCCCTTGCGCACGCGCGGCACGCCGGCCGAGACCGCCAGATATTCCTTGCGCATGAGCCGGCGCTTCATCTGCCGGGACAGTGACCCGTGCGCGAGCTCGCTCTTGGCGACGAGGAGGACTCCCGTCGTGTCCCGGTCGAGGCGATGGACGATTCCGGGGCGCGTCTCTCCGCCGATTCCCTTCCAGTCGCGCACGTGGTGAAGGAGTGCGTTGACGAGAGTCCCCGAACCGTGGCCGGGAGCGGGGTGGATGACGAGGCCGGCCGGCTTGTCGATCGCGATCAGGTGCTCGTCCTCGTAGAGGATCGAAAGCGGGATCGGTTCCGCCTCGATGGCGATCGCCCGGGGCTCGGGGACCTCGACCTCCACGGTCTCGCCGACGCGCACGACGTGGGACCGCTTCGCGGCCGCCCCTGCGACCCGAACGGATCCCTCCTCGATTAACTTCTGCAGCCGCGAGCGCGAGAGGTCCGAGCAGGCCGAAACGAGGAAGAGATCCAGCCGGGTCCCCGCCGACGGGTGCCCGACGTGGAAGCGGCGGATCAGACCCGCGCCTCCCGCATGCCGCGCGAGCGCCGGGAGAGATAGATGAGCATGGCGATCGACGCGAGGGCCATCAGGAGCCCGATGAATTGCGACGTGGAGAGAACGCCCGGAATCACGAATCCCCGGACGAGGTCGCCGCGCCAGATCTCGAGGATTCCGCGGGTCACGGCGTAGAGGAGGAGATACGTCCAGAAGACTTCGCCGTCGAACGTGCGGCGCTTGTAGAGCCACTGGAGCACCAGGAAGATGATGAGCGCGTTCAGCGACAGATAGATCTGCGTCGGATGGAGCGGGACGTTCAGGGGAGTTCCGACGGCCTGGCTGGCGAACGGGTCCGTGAACGTCACGCCCAGGGGCCCGTGCGTCTCCTTGCCGTAGCAGCATCCGGCAGCGAAGCAGCCCCACCGGCCGATCGCCTCCCCGAGCGCGATGGCGGGAGCCCCCATGTCGGCGACCTTCCAGGCGGGGAGACGGTGCTTGCGGAGATACCAGATCCCCACGACGGACGCGGAGATCAGCCCGCCGTAGAAGACGCCTCCCGAGCGGAGCACGTCGACGAGGCCCGCCGGGTGGTCGAGATAGTGGCGCCACTCGACGACGATGAGCATCGCCTTGGCCCCGAGGATGGCGGAGGCGAGGATCGCGAGCGAGAGGTCGAACACCTTCTGCTCCGGAAGGCCGGCCGCGAGGGCCTTGCGGCGCAGCAGCCACGTCGCCGTCAGATAGGCGATCGCGAGGGTGACCCCGTAGGTCGGAAGGTAAAACGACCCGATGTGGACGAGGCGCGGGAACATGCGTCAGGGCTGCGGAGGTTCCGGGACACGAACCTCGCGACGCTCTTCCTCCTCCGTGCGGAGCATGTCGAGAAAGAGAAGTCCGACGCCGATGCAGATGGCCGAGTCGGCGACGTTGAACGCCGGCCAGTGGTGGCCCGAGACAGAAAAATCCAGGAAATCGACGACGTACCCGAAGCGGACCCGGTCGAGCAGGTTGCCGACGGCGCCGCCCAGGATAAGCGCGAATCCGAGCTGGAGGCGGACGCTCTTGTGGGAGGAGCGCAGGGCGTAGGCGGACACGATCAGGAAGACGAGGACCGCGACGCTGTTCAAGACGATGGCCTTGACCGAGGAATCGACCGACGCGAACAGCCCGAAAGCGGCGCCGCTGTTGCGGACGTAAGTGAGGTCGAAGAGATTCGAGATGACAGGCGTCGACTGGTGGACCTCGAAGGACCTCGTGATGAGTCCCTTCGTCCACTGGTCGAGGAGCATCACGGCGAGCGAGACCAGGAAGTACGCCGTCCGGTAGACGGCGCTCTCGCGCAGGCGCGGCAGCCGTTTCACGCGGTCACCGGCCCGGGCTCGACTCCGAGCTCTTCGAGCACCGCGCGGCACCGGTCGCAGAGTCCCGTGGACTGCGCCTCGCTGAGCACGCGCCAGCAGCGGTCGCACCGCCGGCCGGGCGCCTTCTCGAACCCGAGTCGGAGACCCGGGTAGGCAGCCGACTCCTGACCCTCGCCTCCGCCGGCGGGGGCTTCGGACTCCGTCACGAGCGACACGATGAAGAACTCCGCCAGGGCGGCCGCTCCCGAAGAGCCCGCCGGCGCGAGACCGGTCGCTGCGAGATCGGCCTCCAGCCGGGCATGGGGACTCATTCGGATCGCGCCCTCGAGCGACGAGCCGATCTCCTTGTTCCTGCGCGCGCCCTCGAGCAGAATCGCGACCTCCTCCCGCAGGGCCGTCAACCGACCCCAGGCCTCGTCCGGGCGCTCGGGGGAGATCGCGGCCATGTCGTCCAGCGTCTCGAAACGCGCGAGGTGCACGGATTCTTCCTTCGTCCCCGGCAGGGCCTGCCAGACCTCCTCGGCGGTGAAGGGCAGGGCGGGAGCGGAGAGCGTCGCGAGCGATCGGGCGATGCGATAAAGGGCGGTCTGGGCGGACCGGCGCTCCAGAGCGCCCGGCGCGGAGGCGTACAGGCGGTCCTTGACGACGTCGAGGTAAAAGGAGGACAGGTCGCCGGCACAGAAATTCAGGAGCGAGTGGAAGAGCACGTGGAACTCGAACCTCTCGTACGCCTGCTTCATCCGGTCGGCGAGCCGGCGCGCGCGCACCAGGATCTCCCGGTCGAGAGGGAGCAGGCTTCCGGTCTCGACGAGATGGGCGGAAGGGTCGAAGTCCGAGAGGTTGGAGATCAGGAACCGCTCCGTGTTTCGGATCTTCCGATAGGCCTCGCCGCATCGGGAGAGGATCTCTTCCGAGATCGACTGGTCGTCTCGGTAGTCGACCGACAGGACCCACAGGCGGAGGATGTCGGCCCCATACTTCTGGATGACCTCCTGCGGCGCGATCGCGTTTCCGACCGACTTCGACATCTTTCGCGCGTCGACGTCCAGAGTGAAGCCGTGGGTGAGAACCCCGCGGTACGGAGCCTCGCCGAAGAGAGCGACCGACGTCAGGAGCGAGGACTGGAACCATCCGCGATACTGGTCCTGCCCCTCGAGGTAGAGGTCGGCGGGCGGCCCCGGTCGGTCATCGGCGAGCTCCGGCCATTCGCCCGAGCGCAGAACGGCGAGATGGGAGACTCCCGAGTCGAACCAGACGTCGAGGATGTCGGTCTCCTTCTGGAACTCCGTGTAGCCGCGGCGGTCGGCGCCCTCCGGAAGGAAGTCTTCCGCGGGCCGCGCGTACCAGGCGTCGCCCCCCTCGGCGGCGAAGATCCGGACCACGGCGTCGAAGAATCTCTTCTGCTCCTCCGGCGAGTCCTTCCACGGGTAGATCTCCCGGCGCTCGCCGTCGCGCACCGCGAAGAGCAGCGTGATCGGCGATCCCCAGCGGCGCTGGCGGGAGATCACCCACTCGTGCCGGTTTTCCACCATCCCCGCGATCCGGGCCTGTCCCCACTCGGGCGTCCACCGGACGTGCGGGATCGCGCCGAGGGTCGCCTGACGGACGTCGAGCGCGCCGGCGTCCAGGCTGACGAACCACTGGATCGTCGCCCGGAAGATGACGGGCTTCTTGCAGCGCCAGCAGTGGGGATACTCGTGCCGGAACGCTTCGTCCGCGTGGACGAGAGCGCCGGCCGCGCGGAGGTCTTCGATGATCTCCGGATTGGCGTCGAGGACCTTCTTGCCGCGGTACTTCTCGACCGTCGTGTATCGGCCCGCTTCGTCGACGGGCGAGAGGATGGGGAGCCCTTCGCGCTTTCCGGTCAGGAAGTCGTCCTCCCCGTGACCGGGCGCCGTGTGGACGAGGCCGGTGCCGGTGTCGGTCGTCACGTAATCGCCGCCGACGATCCGGAAGGAAACGGCGTGCTCTTCGGGGGTGAGCGCGCCCCGCATCGCGGGATCGAGCGGGTGGTCGTACGCGAGGCCCAGAAGGTCCGACCCTTTCGCCCGGGCGAGGACGGCGGTGTCCGCCCATCCCGCCGCGTCCGCGACGGCGCCCGATAGCGCCTCGGCGACGACGAACAGCCGGCCTCCCGCCGCGAGGAGCGCGTAGGTGACGTCGGGATGGACGGCAATCGCGACGTTCGAAGGGATCGTCCAGGGTGTCGTGGTCCAGATGAGCGCGGCGGGCGCCCCTCCGCCGGCGCCGTCCGGCAGCCGGGGCGAACCGAACGCGGCGAGGACGGCGGAACGGTCCGCGAAGGGGAACGCCGCCGTGATCGCGGGGTCCGCCCGCTCCTCGTATTCGAGCTCCGCCTCGGCGAGGGCGGTCTGGTCGGTAAAGCACCACCGCACCGACTTCAGCGCCTGCGTGACGAGGTCCTTCCGATAGAACTCGCCGAACGTGCGGGCGATCTCCGCTTCGTAAGGGCGCGACATGGTCGTGTAGGGCCGGTCCCAGATGCCACCGACCAGGAGGCGCCGGAACTCGTCGCGCTGGATGTCGATGAAACGGGCGGCGTATTCGCGGCACGCCTGCCGGATCCCCAGAGCGTCCATCTCCCGCTTCTTCGAGCCGAGCTTCTTGTCCACCTGCTTCTCGATCGGAAGCCCGTGGCAGTCCCACCCCGGGACGTACGGGGCGTCGAACCCCATCATCGTCCGGCTCCGCACGACGAAATCCTTGAGGATCTTGTTCAGGGCGTGGCCGATGTGGATGTTGCCGTTGGCGTACGGCGGCCCGTCGTGCAGGATGTATTTCGGAAGGCCTGACGACGACGCGCGGATCTTCTTCTCGAGATCCATGGCGTCCCACGCCTTCTGGCGCTCGGGCTCGCGACGCGCGAGATCCGCCTTCATCGGAAAGTCGGTCCGAGGCAGGTTGAGAGTGGACTTGTAGTCGGGGGAGTCGGTCATAGTGTCTGGAGCAGCGCAGCTTAACCGCGGGCTCCCGGGCGATCAAGGGACCAGCGGCGCCCCGCGCGCAACGCGGAAAGGACGCCGCGTCGTATTCGGGCGCGCGCGCCCCACGCGCGCCCGAATACGCTCAAAGGCAGCGCCGCCGACAGGACTCGGACATACTCCTAGGGCTCCGCGCCGGTCACGAGAACGACGACCGCGGCCGCGAGGTCCGCCGTGTGGGTGATCGAGATCTCGGTCTCGGTGACGCCGAGCGCCCGAGCGCGCGCGAGAGCCCGCCCGGAGAATTCGAGGCGCGGCTTGCCCCGCGGGTCGCGGCGCACCGCGATCTCACGGAACGCGACGCCGCGCCAGCCCGTACCGAGCGCCTTCATGGCCGCTTCCTTCGCGGCAAACCGCCCCGCGACGTGCTCCGCGAAGGCGCGCGGATGGCGGCGCCGGTGGATTTCGCCCTCGACGAAGATCCGCCGCAGGAAGCGTTCGCCGAAACGGTCGAGGACCTCCGCGACGCGGGACACCGGCGTCAGGTCGAGCCCCAGGAGGATCGGCACCGGCGCGCTCCTATCCGAGCCCGAAGAACCGGGCGATGCGATCGGCGAGCGCGACGCGCTGCTGGACCCGCCCGAGCTCCTCGCGGGAGGACTCGAGGACGTCGGCTGCACCGCGCCGCCTCTCCTCGATGATCGTCTGAAAGGCACCGCAGAGCGTGGGGCTCTCGCGCAGGATCGGCTCGAGGGTCTTCTTGTCGATCTCGAGCAACACCGTTTCGACGAGGGACCGCACGGTCGCGGTGCGCGGCTCGCCCGTGAGGAGGCTGATCTCGCCGAAGGCCTTGCCGGGCTCCAGGATGGCGAGCTTGCGCGAGTCGCCGCCGGCTCCGTGGATCGAGACGCCGGCGCGTCCCGACGCGACGACGAACATCGACGAAGTCTCGTCCCCTTCCCGGACGACGATCTCGTCCGGGGCGTAGCGGCGCTCGCGAGCCCCCGCCGCGAGGCGCTGGCGCTGATCGTCGGAGAGCGGCGCGAAGAGGTCGACGCCTTCGATCGCGGCGCGGACGCCCGCTGCGCGGTCCGGCGCGACGATGGGGCCTCCCTGGTACTGGAGCTGCCGGATCACCGGCCAGGCCAGCGGAAGGTTCGCCCGCCGGAGGGAATACCAGATCCTCTCGCGGACCTGCGCGTCGATGGAGAGGTAGTCAGCGTAGTCCTCGAGCCAGTAGCGCAGCTCGTAGACGACGCTGGACGCCTCGAAGCTGCGGATGCCGGCCCACGGCGCGGGATGCCGCGCGAGGCCCCGCATCTCCCGGAGTCCGGATTGGAGGGCCTCGCGGGCGGTTGCCGGCGAGGCGTCGTATTCGAGACCCACGCGGACCCAGCGCGCGATCGGAGGTCCCGGGCGCGCGAAGACTTCCACGCGTTCCCGGCCGGCGACGCTGTTGGGGATCAGCAGGAGGTTGCCCTCCATGGTGCGCAGCCTGATCTCGCGCCACGAAAGCTCCTCCACCGTGCCGAACGTCTCCCCCGACCGGACCATGTCTCCGACCCGCATCGTCTTCTCGAGATGCAGCGCGAGGCCCGCGAAGAGATTGCCGAGCGTGTCCTGGAGCGCGAGGCCGAGGATCGCCGTGAGGATCGCCGACCCGGTCAGCAGGGCGCCGAGGTGGAAATCGGGCAGGAGGATCTTGGCCACCGCCGCGACGATCAGGAGAAAGATGATGAGGGCGACGAGCTGGCGCAGGAGTGCGGGGGCGGCCATTTTCTTGCGCAGGCGGAAAGCGACGTCGAAGGACAGATAGTCGAGGAGGCGGGTGAGCAGTAGCGCTCCCGCGATGCCCACGGCGACGGATCCCCAGTCGTGTCCCGGCCGCGCCGCTGCGGCGGGATAGCCGAACGATCGCATCAGCAAGACGACGAGGAACGTGGCGGCGAGGATCGCCAGCGGACCGGCGACGCGCTGGACGAAAAGGGGGATCTTGCGCTCGGCCGGCGTCACGACGCGGGCTCCTCCGCCGCCCACCGCTCAGAGAGTCGGAGCGCCGCGGCTCGGGGGTCGGACGACTCCTGGAAAAGCCGGATCGCGGCGACTCCGGAAATTCGATCGCGCCAGGGATCCAGCTCGTCGAGATTCGATTCCGAAATCCCGCCGATCGCGTAGACGGAGGCGCCGTGAGCGGCGAGCGGAGGCAGCTCCGCGAGCGCGCGCGGACCCAGAGGACTTCCCATGCCGGCCTTCGACGAAGTCTCGAAGACGGGTCCCACGACGACGTCGTCGGCGCCCGCGTCGATGGCGGCGGCCGCGTCGCGGCCCGAGTGGGTCGACACCCCGATTCGGAAACCGCGCGGCGTGTTCGCGCGGACCCGCTCGATCGGGAGGCCGTCGGCGGGCAGATGGACTCCGGCGGCGCCCGCGGCGAGGGCCAGGTCGAACCGGCGATTCACCGAGAGCCGCACTCCATGGCCGAGCGCCGCGCGGGCCCGGACTGCCCAGCCGAGGATCACGCGGTCCGTGGATCCGCGTTCCCGGAGCTCCACCGCGAGGCCGGGCAATCCGGCGAGATCGGAGAGCAGCGAAGCGAACCGATCGTCTCCCACGGCCCGGCGATCGGTCACCCAGAGAGCCTTCATCCCGCAGCCTCGCCCGGCGGGCCGCCCGCCGGGTCGACCATGCGCGCCAGGGATCTGAGGTCGACGATCGCCGCGAAGAGGTGAACGAGACCGACGCCGGAGATGAAGCCTCGAAAGAAGCCCGAGGCGGAGATGCCGATCGGAGCGCGCGTTCCGGGAAACCAGGGATGCAGGATGAGGTACACCCCCACGGCCGTGCAGTAGAAGATGAACAGCGCGCTCGCGAGAAGGGGTGCGCGGCGGGGCGTCATGCGTGCCGCGATTCTAAGGCGCGTCGCCCGGCGAATTTTTTCTCATGGTCGGGTCGGAAACCGGCCGGGAGTCTACCGCGCAAAAAAAGAGGCGCGCCGAAGCGCGCCGAACAAGGGAGGGGCGATCGGTTATCAGTCTTTACGGCCTCGCTCGGGAGGCGCGGAGCGCGGAGCCGGTGGCGGCGCCGGGTGATTCTGGGGCGGGGGAGCGGCGACGACCGGGGCGCGCTCGGGAGCGCGCGGGGGCGGGGGAGCCGCCTGGGGACGGTACTCCGGCCGCGGCTGGGCGCGGAATTCCGAAGCCCGCTCGCGGGGCGGAGCCGGTTGGGACCGGAACTCCGGACGCGCCTCGGGGCGATACTCGGGACGCGCTGGGGCGACCCGTCCGCGGTTGCCGTCGGGGTCCCGCGGGACGGCGCCTTCGATGACGCGCCGTGCGGGAGGGACATCCGGACGGGAGCGCCAGTCCTGGCGGGTGGTTTCCCGCCGGAGGGCGGGGGCCTCGGACTCCCGTGTGGCCGGCGCCGCCGGCCGGCCGCGCCAGTCGGCGGGGCTCTCCGGCCGCGCGCGCTCGACGCGCGCATCCGGGTCGTTCGCGATCGCGGGCCGCGCCTCGACGGGCCGCGGACGGGAACGCCAGTCCTCAGCGGCCCGGCTTTCGGTCCGCGCGGCGGGCGCGTCGAAGGTGCGGCCGCGGGCGGCCGGAGCCTCGGCGGACCGGTCTCCGGCAACCGGGGCGCGTCCCCGGTCGAACGGAGCGGACGTCGGAGCCGGCGCGTCCGCACGGGCTCCCGAATTCATCGCGGGCCTGCCCCGCTCGATCACGCCGGCTTCCCGGCGTGCTCCCGGGGCCCGGTCCGCCGTGGACATCGCGCCGCGCGGCGCGATGTCTGCGGCGGCGGCCCCGACCAGGCGGCCGCGCTCCGCGACCACCGAGCGCTCGCGAAGAGCCTCGACCGTGGAAGGAGGCAGCGTCCGTTCCCGCGCGAGGATCGGAGCGAGACGGGCCGAGTCGGGACTCGCCGTTCTCTCGATCGTCCGTGGGGCCTGCCGCACGAATTCGCGGACGGCTTCCCTCGCGTCGCCCGGGCGGCCGCCATGGACGACAATCGGCCGGGACGAGATGGCGACCTGGGATCCGAGGCGGTCGACGACGCGCGAGCCCGGGAGGACTTCGGCGCGTCCGGCGTTCGCAAACCCACCGGCTCCGGAGAAGTTCCATCCCCGGCCGCGGAAATCGACCTGACGCGTGTTGAACGTGCCGTGGATCGCTAGGTAGGCGCCGCCTCGCGAGCCGCCCCATCCGCGGTAGTAGCTGTTCCAGGATGAATTGCCCGAGTACCAGCCGACGGGGCACCAGCCGACGTACGACGGGGTGTAGGCCCAGTAAACCCACGCGGGGGAGTAGACGTTAGCCGGCGACCAGCACCACCGGTTGAACGACGCGTCGAAGAACCAGTTCCCGTAGTGATGCGGGAACCAGCCCCAGGGGTCGTAGGACCACCACGTCAGGCCGGCGGGCGTGTAGTACCAGCTTCCGGAGCTGTAGGGGGACCATCCCTCCTCGACGCGCGGCGACCAGACGTAGCCGGAGTAGGTGTCGCTGTAGTTCCAGTCGCCGTAGCCGTCCAGGGCTTCGACGTCCGTCGCGTACTCGTCATCGACGTATCGGGCCGAAGCGCTCCGGGTCTCCGTCGCACGCTCGAGTTGATCCGCCGCCCAGACGTCGAACCGGTCGCGCGAGAACGATCCCCGCTCGATCTCCGGATCGTCGTCTTCGTGAACCGTCATGTACTGACCGGCGCGAAGCTTGTACGAGCCGGACCGCGTCCGGACGTCCAGCGAGCCGCTGCGGTCGATCACCACGGTGCCGTGGCGGGAATCCATGTTGACGCGGACGCGGCCGCCCGCGGTCAGATAGACGGTGGCGTCATCCGTGTCGATGCGCGGGATCTGGTCGGCGTTGGCGCCGATCGCCGAGAGAATGACCGACCCTTCCTTCAGCTGGATCGACGAGAAATCGTCGTCTTCGCCCTGCTGGGAATAGAGGGACTCGAACGCCGCCCGCGTACCCCCGCCGACGTGGAGGATGTTGCCGTCGGCCAGAGCGACTTCCGCGCGCCCTGCGTCGGACACGATGATCTCGTCGCCGGCGGTGATCGGCATGTTGCGGCGAGCGTCGACGCGCCCGTTCCATTTCGACGCGACGGTCACGTCGCCCGTGATCGACCGCAGGTACGTGTAGCCGCTTCGGGCATCGGCACGCTGCGCGCTCGCCGACCCCGCCGCGAACATCATCGCCGCCGCCGCCATCGCGATCCATCGCGTTTTCATGAGGTCTCCTCCAACGCCGGAGAGAAGAGCGATCCATGTGCCAGGGAGGTCTCTTGCGGTCGCGACAAGAATGTGCTCAGAATGAAAGACTTATGAAGACCGTTCCCGGCGGGCTCCCGGTCCGCGTGTCCCATCCGGGAGACATTTCCCGGGCGGCGGAGGACACTTCCGAAGGGGGGCGCGGATGAGCCCGGGCCGCGGTTACGAGGCGATCTTCGTGAGCGCCGGGGAGCGCTGGCTGGGAGGGGATCGCGGGGCGCTCGACACGTTCGAGAAGGGGATCGAGGCCGCTCTCGACGAGGGCGACGTCCCCGCGGCCCTCGCCGCCCACCAGAGCCTGCTCGGCTGGGTCCCCGACGACCGGGCCCGCCACGGGCGCGTCGCGCGGGCGATCGCGGCGGCCCTCGATCGCATCGAGCAGACCGCCAACGCGCGGCCGTCGATCGAGACGATCCCTCTCTTCTCGGGCGTGCCGCGGGAAGAGCTCGTGTCCGTTCTTCGCGCCGTCCAGCCGATCCGCCTCGCCGCGGGCCAGTCCGCCGTCCGAGAAGGCGACGCGGGCGATTCCCTCTATCTCGTGGTTTCCGGAACGCTCGCGGCCACGACCGGCGATGGGACCGGGATGGTCGAGATCGGCCGGCTCGGCGCGGGAGATTTCTTCGGCGAGGTGTCGCTCCTGACCGGTCGTCCGCGCACCGCGACCGTGACCGCCGTCACAGCCGCGGAGCTGCTTCGCCTCGATCGCGGCACGGTCGCTTCCCTCCGGGAGCGGCACCCCGAGATCGACGCGTCGCTCGCCGAGTTCCACCGCCGGCGCGCGGAGAAGACGATCGAGGCGCTGCTCGAGCGGCGCTCGCGCGGCGGCGCCTGACCGGACGGTTTCCTCCCATGATCCGAAATCTCGTCCGCTACGGCGACCCCCGCCTGCTCGCCCCGAACGCAGACGCCGAGCCGGGGTCTCCGGAGATCGAGACGCTCATCCGGGACATGGTGGACACCTGCCATGCGGCTCCCGGCGTCGGGCTGGCCGCGCCCCAGATCGGTGTCAACGTGCGGGTGGCGATCGTCGACCTCTCGGTCGGCACCCGCCCCGAGGAGTTGATCGTCCTCGTGAATCCGGTCGTCGTCGAAACCGAGGGAGAGCAGAAGGAGGAGGAGGGCTGCCTCTCGATCCCGGACGTAGCCGAGAAGGTGGCGCGTCCGTCCAGGGTTCGCGTGCGCGCGGCCGACGCCTCCGGAGAAGTGCGCGAGATCGAGGGGACCGGACTTCTGGCGCGCGCCTTCGCTCACGAGACGGACCATCTGAACGGCACTCTGTTCGTCGACCGCCTGCGGGGGCTCAAGCGCGAGCTCACGTGGAAGAAGATCGCGCGCCGCAAGGAGAAGGGGCTCTGGTGAGGCTCTTCAACACGCTCGGCCGGCAGGTCGACGACCTCGTCCCGATCGATCCCGGCAAAGTGCGGATGTACACGTGCGGTCCGACCGTCTACAACGTCGCCCACGTCGGCAACCTTCGGACGTTCGTCTTCGAGGACGTCCTCCGGCGGGCCCTGAAGCTCGCGGGTCTCGAGGTCACGCAGATCATGAATCTGACCGATGTGGACGACAAGACGATCCGGGGCGCCGCCGCCGAGGGCCTCTCGCTCACCGATTTCACCGAGAAATACGCGGCGGCCTTCTTCGAGGATCTCGAGAAGCTGAACGTGGAAAAGGCGGAGGCCTACCCGCGCGCGACGGCGCACATCCCGGAAATGATCTCCCTGATCGAGCGTCTCCGGGAGCGCGGCCACACGTACGAGTCCGACGGGTCCGTGTGGTTCCGCATCTCGACGTTCCCGGACTACGGAAAGCTCTCGCAGATCGACCTCACGGCGATGCGCCGCGGCGACCGGGTCGCCGACGATGAGTACGAGAAAGAGGACGTCAAGGACTTCGCTCTCTGGAAGGGCGCGAAGCCGGGCGAGCCGTCGTGGCCCTCTCCCTTCGGAGCCGGAAGGCCCGGATGGCACCTCGAGTGCTCCGCGATGTCGATGAAGTTCCTCGGCGCGCACTTCGACGTGCACACGGGAGCGGTCGACAACATCTTTCCGCACCACGAGAACGAGATCGCCCAGAGCGAGGCGGCGACGGGGGAGCGCTTCGTGAACCTGTGGGTGCACTCCGAGCACCTGATCGTCGAGGGCGAGAAGATGTCGAAGTCGAAGGGCAACTTCTACACGCTCGCCCAGCTGCTCGAGCGGCGGAACGATCCCGCCGCCGTCCGTTATCTCTTCCTCTCCGTTCCCTACCGCAAGAAGCTGAACTTCACTTGGGACGGCCTCGAAGGGGCCGCAACGGCGGTCGATCGGATCCGCTCCGCGGCCGTGCGCCTGCGGGAAGCCGCGGCGTCCGCGGGGACGAAGGCCGGCTCCTTCGACGCCGCCGGCCGGAGCGACCGGTTTGCCGCCGATTTCGCGCGGGCCCTCGAGGACGACCTGAACACGCCGGAGGCTCTCGGTGCCGTGTTCCCGTTCATACGGGAGGTCAACGCGGCCCTGGACGGCGGAGCCCTGGATTCCGGGGGCGCCGCGTCCGCTCTTTCGGCCCTCGTCCGGGCGGACACCGTCCTCGGCATCCTTCCGGCGCAGGAAGACTCGCTGTCCGCCGAGGTCGAGGCGCAGATCGACGCCCGCAACGAAGCGCGGAAGCGGCGCGATTTCGCGGAGGCCGATCGGATCCGGGCCGCACTCGCCTCCCGCGGGATCATCCTCGAGGACGGCCCCAGAGGCACGAGGTGGAGAAAGGGCTGAGGGGTCGATCCAGCCACCGTCGCCCGTTCAGCTGCTGTCACCCGTCACCCGTCACCCGTCACCCGTCACCTTTCACCTCTCACCTGCCTCTTCTCACCGGTCTCCGGCGGGACGCCTTGACTCGTGGAGCCTGCGGCGCATAACCTCCTGCCGTGATTTCGAGTTCCCTCTGGCGGCGCTGGCGTTCTTCGGAGAAGCGGTAGGGCGACTTCCGCCCTGCCGGGATACACGGCCGGGGCGCAGCGGAACCACGCGACGGAACCCCCGGCCGGAAAGGTTCGGGGGTTTTTGATTTTGGGCGACCGCATCCTGCCCCGTCCGGCCCTCGTGGCGTCTCTCGCTCCGCGCGATCTCTCGGACGCGCGCCGGCTCGTCGCCCTCGTCCCGGCACGCGCGGGAGCGGTCGAGTACCGGCTCGATCTCGCCGCCGACCGGATACCGGCGGAGGCGCTTCTCGCCCTCGATCCGCGGCCCGCGATCCTCACGTGGCGCAGCGCGCGGGAAGGCGGCCGGTTCGCCGGGAGCCCCGAGGAGTACCGCGCCCGGCTGATCGAGGCCTACGACGCCGGCGCGACGGTGGACGTCGAGCACGCTTCCGGACTGTTGTCGCCCACGCGGGATTTCTCCGACCGTTCGCGCGTCGTCGTCTCAGCCCACTTCCCGTTCGGAGTCCCGGATGGCGTTCTGGAGCTGCTCCGGGCGATGCGGGCGTCCGAAGCTCGCTTCGTCAAGCTCGTAGTGGGAGCCGCCGACCTGCGAGCCTCGCTCGCTGTCGTCGCGATTCCGTCGTCGGCGCCGGCGCCCGAGCTCGCGGTATTCCCGATGGGACCGGCGAGCGCGCCGGGACGGATCCTGGCCGCCCACGCGGGCTCCTCGCTCGTCTACGGCTCCGTCGAGACCGGCACCGCGCGCGGCCAGCTCCCGCTCGCGGAGTTGATCGACGTCTACGGCGTTGACCGGCCCTTCCCGCCGGAAGCGCTGTACGGAATCGTCGCCGGCGATCCTTCGGGCTCTCTCTCGCCGCTCGTGCACAACGCCCTCTTCCGTTCGCGCGGGCTCCCCTCGCTGTACCTGCCGCTGCCGGTGACCGACTTCGACCGCGAGCGGCCGCCGGACCTGGAGGCGTCCGTTCCCTTCCGCGGCTTCTCGGTGACGCGTCCCTGGAAGCGGTCGGCCGCCGGGGCCGGCATTCCGTCGGAGGACGTGCGGGCGGCCGGAGCGGCCAACACGCTCTACTTCGGCCGGGGCCGGTGGCGCGCCGAGAACACGGACGTCGACGGCGTCTTCGACCCCCTCGCGGATCACGACACCGGCGAAGGACGATCCGCCGTCGTGCTCGGCGCGGGCGGCACCGCGCGGGCGGCGATCCTCGCGGCGCGGCG
This sequence comes from Acidobacteriota bacterium, assembly GCA_039933215.1. GTDB lineage: Bacteria > Acidobacteriota > Thermoanaerobaculia > UBA5066 > Gp7-AA6 > JALYUA01. Next base: position 22,847 of record JBDTOO010000029.1, on the reverse strand, counting down.
GATCGGCTACGAGGTGGCCGTCGCGAGCCGCCGGGACGAGGCGGCCGATCTCCTCGCCTCCGAGATGGGAGTGGACTCGATCGCCTGGGGCGACGTCGAGGAGACGGAGGCGGACCTTTACGTCAATGCCACTCCCGTCGGGTCGGGAGCGGACGATCCTGCGGCGATACCGGATCGGGTCCTCGAGAACCGGCCGCTCGTCTTCGACTGCGCGTACCGGCGGGGGAGCGAGACGGCCACGGTCGCGGCGGCGCGCCGGGCGGGGTGCGCGGTCATCGACGGGCTCCGGATGTTCGCGGCCCAGGCGCTGCGGCAGGCGAGGCTCTTCGGCGTCGCGGACGCCCGCCAGGCCGAGATCGACGCCTCGCTGTCCGGGGAGAGAGCGGTTTGACGGGGCGGGAGTCCGAGCGCGAGGCCTTCGCCGCCCGCGCCGCAGCGGGAGCCCCGACGCCGGTCGCCCGGATCCTCCCGGCCGACGCGATCACGCCCGTGACCGTCTTTCGCCGGATGCGCGCTTCGGGCGCGGAGTGTTTTCTGCTCGAGAGCGTCGAGGGCGGAGAGTCCGTCGCGCGGTACACGTTTCTCGGGTGCGGGCCGACCGCGCGGCTCACCCTCCGCGACGGCCAATCCGCGCTCGAGCGGGACGGGATCCGCGAGCCCCTGCCGGATGCGTTCCTCCCCGCCCTCCGGCGGCTCGCCGTACGTCCCGACTTCGTTGCCGATCCCGGGCTTCCTCCGCTCTCCTCGGGAGCCGTCGGGTTCCTCGGCTACGACGCCGTGCGGCTCTTCGAGGAAATTCCGGACTGCCATCCGCGCGCGGACGGGATCCCGGACGCGCTCTTCCTCCATTTCGCCTCCGTCGCCGCGTTCGACCACGCGCGGCAGAGGCTCCTGTTGCTGACGGATCTCGATCCGGCCGGCGAGGGGTCGGCCGGCGACGCCGCGGACCAGGCGGTCGCGCGGCTCGATCTCCTCGAGGCGCTGGTGGCCTCCCCGGATCCCCCGCCGGCAACCCCGGCAACGGGCGCGCGCAACCGTCCGATTGCCTCGTCGCCGCGGGAAGACTTCCTGGCGGGCGTGCGTACCGCGCAGGAGGCGATCCGCGACGGAGAGATCTACCAGGTCGTTCTCTCGCAGCGGTGGACCGTGTCCCCGGGGATCGATCCGCTCGACGCCTACCGGGCGTTGCGGACCCTGAACCCTTCGCCCTACATGTTCTACCTGCACACGCGCGAGGCCGTGGTCTTCGGCGCCTCGCCCGAGATGCTCGTCCGCTGCCGCGGCCGCTCGATCGAGACACGGCCGATCGCCGGGACGGCTCCGCGGGGCGCCACGCCGGCGGAGGACGAGGCGCTCGCCCGCGAGCTCTTGAGCGATGCGAAGGAGCGCGCCGAGCACGTGATGCTCGTGGATCTCTCGCGTAACGACGTCGGACGGGTGGCGGCGCTCGGATCCGTCGGCGTTCCCCGCTATGCGGCGGTCGAGAAGTACTCCCACGTCCAGCACATCGTGTCCGAGGTCACGGGCGAGCTGGCCGAAGGGAAGACCTCGGTGGACGCGCTCGAGGCGTGCTTCCCGGCCGGCACCCTGACCGGCGCGCCGAAGATCCGGGCGATGGAGACGATCGACCGCCTCGAGCCGTCGCGACGCGGCGTCTACGGCGGCGCGGTCGGGTATCTCGACTCCGCGGGCAACCTGGACGTCGCGATCGCGATTCGGACCGCCGTCGTCGAAGGGAACGTCTGGCGCATCCAGGCGGGAGCGGGCATCGTCGCCGACTCAATTCCGGAAAAGGAATACGAGGAGGCGAGGAGCAAGGCGGCGGCTCTCTTCCGCGCGATCGAGCTGGCGCACGAGGGGGCGGCCGGCACGGCCGGCGCCCGGGAAGCGGCCGCGTCGTGATCCTGATCGTCGACAACTACGATTCGTTCACCTACAACCTCGTGCAGGCTGTGGGCGTCCTGGACCGGGACGTCGTCGTCGTCCGGAACGACCGGTTCGATCCGCAAGAGACTCTCGATCGGGGCTTCGACGCCGTCATCGTCTCGCCGGGCCCCGGACGGCCCGAGAACGCCGGCGCGACGATTCCCCTGATCCTCGAAGCCGCGCGGCGCGGCGTGCCGCTGCTCGGCGTCTGCCTCGGCCATCAGGCGATCGGCGCCGCGCACGGGGCCGTCGTCGAGCGCGCTCCCGCCCCGCGCCACGGCAAAAGCTCGCCGGTGCGCCACGGCGGCGCCGGGATCTTCGCGGGGGTTCCGGACGCCTTCGAGGCCGCGCGGTACCATTCCCTGGTTGTCCGCGAGGAGAGCCTTCCCCCCGAGATCGCCGTCACCGCGAAGAGCGACGACGGGATCGTGATGGCACTCGCGCACCGCTCGAAGCCGCTCTACGGAGTTCAGTTCCACCCCGAATCCATCCTGACGCCACGGGGCTCGGACATCCTCGCCAACTTCCTCCGGATCGCCCGCCGATGACCCCGGACGTCGCCGAGGCGCTGAAGGTCGTCGCCGCGAGGCGCCCTCTGCCGCGCGAGCTCGCGGAGCGGGTGTTCCTGGACATCATGGACGGGAAGGCGACGGAGGCCCAGAAGGGCGCGCTCCTTCTCGGGATCGCGACGCGGGGCGAGACGTCCGACGAGGTCGCCGGGGCTGTCGCCGCGCTGCGCGCCCGGATGCGGGCCGTGCGATCGACCCGGGATCCGCTTCTGGACACCTGCGGGCCGGGCGGCATCGGCCGCGACCTCTTCAATCTCTCGACGGCCGCTGCGATCGTGGCCGCCGGGGCCGGAGCCTCGGTCGCGAAGCACGGCAACCGGTCGATCTCCTCCCGCGTGGGCTCCGCGGACGTCCTCGCCGCGTGCGGCATCCCGGTGGAGCTCGATCCGGAATCGGCCGGGAGGGTCCTCGACGAAGTGGGGCTCGTCTTCCTCTTCGCGCCCTCGTTCCATCCGGCGATGAAGGAGCTCGGCACCGTGCGCCGCGAGCTCGGCGTGCGGACGATCTTCAACGCGCTCGGCCCGCTCGCCAACCCCGCGGGGGCGCGCCGGCAGCTGATCGGAGTCGGCAGGCCGGAGCTCGTGCATCTGCTCGCGGACGCCCTCGCGTCGCTCGGAGCGGAGCGCGCGATCGTGTTCCACTCGGCCAACGGGCTCGACGAGTTCGTTCCAGGAGTCGACGCCCGAGGCGTCGAGGTCCGCGACGGATGGACCCGGCCGTGGAAGCTCGACCGTTCGCGGCTCCCCGCCGGCGCCGTCGACGTCGAAGAGCTTCGCGGCGGAGACGCGTCGGAAAACGGCGACATGCTGCGGCGCCTGCTCGACGGGGAGAGGGGAGCGCGGCGAGAGGCCGTCCTGTGGAATGCCGCCGTGGCGCTGACGGTCGAGGGAAGCGCCCGCGACGCCGCCGAGGGTTACGCGATGGCCGCGGCCGCCGTCGACGACGGCCGCGCGGCGGAGCGGTTCGCCCGGCTGGGGACGGCGGCCCGAGCCGCGGGGGACGCGTCCCGGAAAGGGGAGCCCGCGCCGTGACGAACGTCCTCGAGCGCATCCTCGCCGCGAAGCGCGAGCGCCTCGACCGCGGCGAGTACGCGGAGCCCGCCTCTCCCGGGCGGCCCGAAGGCGCGCGCTTCGTCGCGTCGCTGCGCGAGCCCGGGGTTCGCATCATCGCCGAGCTCAAGCATCGTTCGCCCTCGGCGGGAGAGATCCTTCCGTCCGCGGACGGAAAGGTCGAGACGATCGCCCTTGCGTACCGGCGGGGCCACGCGGCCGCGATCTCCGTGGTCGTCGAGGAAGATCATTTCGGCGGGAACCCGGAATGGGCGGCCCGGGCACGCCGCATCTCCGGTCTCCCGATCCTCTGGAAGGACTTCATCCTCGCCGACAGGCAGCTCGGCTTCGCGGCGAGCCACGGTGCCGACGCGGTCCTTCTCATCGTCCGAGCCCTGTCCGACGCCGATCTGCTCGGTATGACGGCGTCCGCCCGCGCGCGCGGCCTGGCGGTGGTCATCGAAGCGCACGACGCCGGTGAGGTCTCCCGCGCCGCCGCCGCCGGACCGGACGTGCTCGGAGTCAACGCCCGCGATCTCGCCACGTTTGCGACGAGTCTCGAGGCGCTCGAGAGCCTCGCCCCGTCGATTCCGGCCGGCCCCGTCCGGCTCGCGGAGAGCGGGATCCGGACAGCGGCCGACGTCCGGAGGCTCAAGGCCGCCGGCTACGAGGCGTTCCTCGTCGGCGAGGCGCTCCTGCGGGCCCAGGAACCGGAAGAGGCTCTCGCGGAGCTGCGCGCGTGACGGAGGTGAAGATCTGCGGGCTCACGCGGCCCGAAGACGTGCGGCTCGCCTGCGAGCTCGGGGCACGCTGGCTGGGGTTCAATTTCGCCGCGGGCTCGCCGCGCCGACTCTCGCTGTCTCGCGCGAAAGAGCTCGCGTCGGAGGCGGTCCCCGGTGTCGCGCGAGTCGGCGTCTTCGTGGACGAGACGGTCGAAGACGTCCGCAGGGCCGTCGACGCGGCGTCCCTCGACTTCGTGCAGGTCCACCGGCCGCTGCGCCCCGAGGACACGTGGGAGATGCCCCGCCCCGTGCTCGCCGTCGTGCGCGTCCCCGCGCCTCCCGACCGTCTGGCGATTCCCGGCGCCGACGCGCTGGCACGCTGCCGCGCCGTCCTCTTCGATACGGCCGCGCCCGGGCGCGACGGCGGGACGGGAGCGGTGTTCGACTGGTCGGTGCTCGACAGGACCCGGTGGCCGGTACCCGTGATGCTCGGAGGGGGGCTCGACGCGGGGAACGTGGAAGCGGCGATCGCGCGGGTGCGGCCTTCGGCGGTCGACGTGGCCTCCGGAGTCGAGTCGGCGCCGGGGGTGAAGGATCCTTCTCGGATGGAGCGCTTCTTCCGGGCGGTCGAGGACGCGGATGCCCGCCTCGCGTAAGAGGAACCGGAAGGGGTACTTCGGTCCGTTCGGCGGACGCTTCGCGCCGGAGACCCTCATGGCCCCCCTGGAGGAGCTCGAGGCGGCGTGGCGGCGCTGGCGCCGGGATCCCGCCTTCCGCCGTGAGCTCTCGGACCTGCTCCGCGACTTCGCCGGCCGCCCGACGCCGCTCCTCCTCGCCTCCAACCTGACGCGCGCCGCGGGGGGGGCCCGCATCGTCCTGAAGCGGGAGGATCTCCTCCACACGGGGGCGCACAAGATCAACAACTCGCTCGGCCAGGTGCTGCTCGCCCAGAGGATGGGAAAGACACGAATCGTCGCCGAGACCGGCGCGGGCCAGCACGGCGTCGCGACGGCGGCGTCCTGCGCGCGCGTCGGGATCGCGTGCCGCGTCTACATGGGAGTCGTCGACATGGAGCGGCAGGAGCCGAACGTGGCCCGGATGCGCCTTCTCGGCGCGGAAGTCGTGGGCGTCGACTCCGGATCGCGAACGCTGAAGGACGCCATCAACGAGGCCATGCGCGACTGGACGGAGAACGTCGCCACGACGCACTACGTTCTCGGATCCGCTCTGGGTCCACACCCCTACCCGTCGCTCGTCCGCGAGTTCCAGTCGGTGATCGGCCGGGAGGCCCGCGCGCAGTTTCGACGCCTCGCCGGACGAGATCCCCAGGCGGCTGTCGCGTGCGTGGGGGGCGGCTCGAACGCCATCGGGCTCTTCTCGGCATTCCTCGGGGCTCGCACGAAGCTCTACGGCGTCGAGGCCGGGGGCCGCGGGACCGGACCCGGCGACCATGCGGCTCGTTTCTCCGGCGGCTCGGTCGGCGTCCTTCACGGGACCCGGACGATGCTTCTCCAGGACGGCGGGGGCCAGGTCCTCGCGACACACTCGGTGTCCGCGGGGCTCGACTATCCGGCGGTCGGGCCGGAGCACGCCGAGCTCGCGCGAACGGGTCGCGTCGACTACGTGCGCATCGGCGACGGCGAGGCGCTCGACGCCTTCGAGACGCTCTCCCGCACGGAAGGAATCATTCCGGCGCTCGAGAGCGCCCACGCGGTCGCCTTCGCGATGCGGCTCGCGGCGACCCTGTCTCCGTCCGCATGGATTCTGGTGAACCTGTCCGGGCGAGGCGACAAGGATCTCGCGGAGGTCGTTCGCCTGCGGCGCCCGAAGAAGTGATTCGCGCCGTATCCGCCGCTTCCGCAGGGTCGCACGGCGAGGGCCGCATCGGTGCGGCGTTCGAGCGCGCGGCCCGGGAGGGGAGAGCCGCTTTCATCCCGTACCTGACCGCGGGCGATCCGACCGCGGACGCGACCTTCGAGCTCGCCCTCGCTCTCGAACGGGCGGGCGCCGACATCCTGGAGCTCGGCGTCCCGTTTTCCGACCCGATCGCCGACGGGCCGGTTCTCCAGCGTGCGGCGGCGCGCGCCCTGTCGTCGGGCACGACCCTCGCCGCGGTCTTCTCCGTCGCGCGCCGGATCCGCGCGGAGACCTCCCTCGGTCTCGTCCTGTTCTCGTACCTGAACCCGTTGCTCCGCCACGGGATCCCGGCATGCGCCCGGGAGGCCCGCGCGGCGGGATTCGACGCGGTCCTCGTGACGGATCTGCCCCCCGAGGAGGCGTCCGCCTGCCAGCCGTCCTTCCGGGAGGCGGGCCTCGACACGATCTTCCTCGTCTCGCCGACGTCGACTCCCGCCCGCATGGCCGCGGCCGCCCGGCTATCCAGCGGCTTTCTCTATGTCGTATCCCGGGCCGGGACGACGGGAGCCCGCGCGCGGTCCGCCCCGGACCTCGCGGCGACCGTCCGTCGGGCCCGCCGCGCGGCGCCGTCGCTTCCGCTGGCCGTCGGTTTCGGCATCGCGAACCCCGCGGGAGCTCGCGACGCCGCGAGTCTGGCCGACGGTGTGATCGTCGGCTCCGCCCTGGTGCAGGCCGCGGAGGAGGCGTCGGAAGCGGGGCGATCCGCGCCCGAGGCCGTCGAGCGCCTGGCTCTTTCCCTCGCCCGGGCCTGCCGCCGGCGCGGAAAGACCCGCCGAAGGTAGCGCGTCGTGACCACCTCCGGGGTGCGAACCGAAGGGGCCTACCTGAAGCTCCTTCGCCGGGGCGACCTCCCCCGGGAGTCGTTCGAGGAGATCCTGAACGACCGCTCCGCGAGGAAGTTCCACGTCGTCCGGCGGGTCCTGGCCGGCCACCCGCGGACGCCTCGCCGGGAGGCGTTGACCCTCGTTTCGACCCTCTTCTGGCGGGATCTCGCCCATCTCTCGGCCGACGTCCAGGTCCATCCGGAGGTCCGGCGCGCCGCGGAACGCAACCTCCTCCGGCGGCTCCCGGACATGGCCCTGGCGGAGCGGATCGATCTGGCGCGATCGGCGGGGAGGGGCCTCCTGATGGTCTTGCGGTTCGACGAAGACCCCCGTGTCGTCGCCGCCGTGCTCGACAACCGGTTCGCCACGGAGCCCGACATCGTCCAGGCGTCTTCGCGTCCGGAAGCCTCGCCCGCGGCCCTCGCGGTGATCGCGACGCACCCGCGCTGGCGCCTCCGACCGGCCGTCCGCGGCGCCCTGTTGCGTCATCCGGCGGTCCCGACGGGCTCCGCCCTGTCCCTTTTGACAGGTGCCGCCGACCGCGATCTGAGGGATCTGCTCGAGAACCCCCATCTCTCGAAGATTCTTCGCGCGTGCGCAGAAAGAGTTCTTGCGGATCGCGCAGGCGGCGGCTAGCATTTGACTCCAACTCCGAAAAGAGAGAGATGACCGATTCTCCCGCGCTCGGGTTCGGCGAAGAGCTTCGCCGTGAACGTCAGATCCGCGAAATAACGCTCGAGGAAATCTCGTCGGCGACGAAGATTTCCGTGCGGCTTCTGACCGCGCTCGAAGACGGAGACGTGACACGCCTTCCGGCCCCGGCTTTCACCCGCGGATTCATCCGCGCTTACGCCCGGCACCTCGGAATCGATCCCGACGACAAGGTCAACGCGTACCTCTCCGACCTCGCGGGGGAGCCGAGAGAAGCCGCGGGGCCGAAACGGGCCCGCCCCCGGTCGCGATTCTGGAGAGGGCGGCGCGGAACGGCGGGAACGCTCGTCGCCGTCGTGACGGCCGTGCTGATCATCCTCGGGTTCATCGCGAGCCCGCAGCGCCACGACCGCACGGTTGCCCAGATCGCCGCGCCGCGAGCGGTCCCCGTGTCCTTCAAGAACGTCGCCGTCTCGAACGAGACGACGCCGGCGATCCAGACGAACGCGGAAGCGGAGATCGCGCGCACGAGCTCCAACCCCTTCGCCTCGGAATCCGCGGCGGCGGCCATCGCGCTCACCCTGGAGTTCGACGAGGATTCGTGGGCCAAGATCGACGCCGATGGACGCACCGTTTTGAACGGGCTCGTCCGCCGCGGAGAGACGCGAAAGCTCGAAGCCAGGGCCGGCTTCCGCGTGACGCTCGGAAACGCCGGAGGCGTACGGGTGAGCGTGGACGGCCGCGCTCTCGATCGCCTCGGCGGAGCGGGTGAGGTCGTGCGCGACCTTCCGCTGCCTCTCGCAGCCGCCCGGGGCTGACCTCTTCCTTGGCCGATCCCGCCCCCCCGGAGCCTCACGATCTCGTTGCGCTTCTCCGAAGCGGCGAGGCCCCTCTCGAGCTCCGCAAGTTCGCGGCCCGCGTCCTTCTTCCTCTCGAGCGCGATGACCAGCTTCGCGCGCTCTTCGCCGTCGCGGAGGACGAGGAGCCCGAGGTCGCCGGCGCCGCGAAGGAAGCGCTGCAGACCATCACTCCCGAGGAGCTATCGGGCTTCCTGCTCTCCGGCCGCCCCACGGCCGGAGAGCTCGACGCGATCGCGCACAGCTCCGAGGACCCGCTCGTGCTCGAAGAGGTCATCCGCCACCCGGAGGTTTCGGATGAGACCCTCGGTCGGCTCGCGCGCGAGGTGACGGGCGGGCCTCAGGAAGCGTTCGTGATCAACCAGGTCCGTCTGCTCCGGACGCCGGCGCTGATCGACGCGCTGTTCCAGAACCCGGCGCTGACGGCGGACGCCCGGCGGCGGTTGAACGAGATCGTCGAAGAGTTTTTCGACAAGGAGCAGCGGCGCCAGGCCGCCGACCTGAGCCGCGAGGAAGAGGAGCGGCTCGCGGGCGAGATCGCGGAGGCCGAGGCTCTGGAGAAGGAAGTCAAGGCCCGGGACCATGCCGCCCATGCGGCCCTGCTGGGGATCGACCTCGAGACGTCTGTGACGACCGGCGCCGCCTACAAGCGCATCGCCGTGATGACGGTCTCCGAGAAGATCAAGCTCGCCTACAGCGGAGGCAAGGAGGAACGCCGGATCCTGATGGCGGACGCCAACAAGCTGATCGGCGCGGCCGTCCTGAAGTCCCGGGGCCTGACGGTCAACGAAGTCGAGCATTTTTGCGCCATGCGCCATCTGGACGAGGACATCTTCCGCAAGATCGCCCAGAACCGCGAGTGGCTGCGCAAGCCGGCGATCATCCTCGCCCTGGTCAAGAATCCGAAGGTGAACCTGGCGATCACGCTGCCGCTGATCAAGCGGCTCCACGAGAGGGATCTCAAGCACGTGATGCGCGACAACAACCTGCCCGAGGGCCTGCGGATCTCCGCCCGAAAGATCGTCCAGGAGCGCCGCAAGTAGAGGCCGAGTCCGGTCTCGTTCGGGCCCCGAACCCGCCCCGCTTGCCGGCGGGCGCCGATTCCCGTATGTTAATCTTTTGAGTAACTTCGGACGCCGAATAGGTCAAACCATGTCTCGAGAATTCGACTACTACGAGCTGCTGGGGGTCGCCCGCGATGCGAGCGAAACCGACATTCGAGAGCGGTTCCGTGCGATCGCGCGCGAAGCCCATCCGGACCGCGCGCCGCTCGAGCAGCGGGCTGAGGCGGAGGCGCGTTTTCAGGAGTTCGCCGAGGCCGTCAACGTGTTGACGAACGCCGCGCGGCGCAAGAATTACGATTTCGAACGATCCATGGTCGTGGCCACGAGCGCCGGCAACCAGGATTCGGACGCGATCGCCCAGAACTACGTGGCGCAGGGAATCGTCTCCTACAAGGAACAGAAATACGCCGATGCCGCCGGAAACTTTCAGCTCGCTGTGCATCGCAACGTCAAGGACGTCCGCGCGCAGCACTACCTCGGGCTCGCGTCGGCGCGCTCGGGCGATCTGCGCACGGCGGTGCGGGCGCTCGAGACGGCGATGGCGCTCGAGCCCCAGAATGCGCGGTTGCTCAAGGACGCCGGCACGATCTTCCGTCAGGCGGGGTTGCTCGTGAAGGCTGAGAAGGCTTTCCAGGAGGCGATGCGCTGGGATCCCTCCGCCTCGGACGTCCGCAAGGCCCTCGAAGACATCCGCGCCCAGCGCGCCGTCAAGGGAGCCTGAGCGGCGCCCATGACGAGGATCGAAGTGTTCGGCCTGACGGACGTCGGCCGCAAGCGCAAGCACAACGAGGATTCGTTTGCGTTCGACGCCGAGGAAGGCCTGTTCGTCGTCGCGGACGGCATGGGCGGGCATGCGGCGGGCGAGGTGGCCTCGAAGATCACGGTCGAGACGATCGGCGAGTTCATCGCGGCGACCCGTCAGAAGGAAGAGGCCACATGGCCCTTCAAGTACAACCACGAGCTCGAGTTCAACAGCAACCGTCTCGCGGTCGCGATCGAGAAGGCGAACGAACGGGTCATGTCCGCGGTCGCCGCCCAGCCCTGGCTGAAGGGAATGGGCACCACCGTCGTCGCGGGTCTCCTGAACGAAAAGCTCCTTTCCCTCGCCCACGTCGGGGACAGCCGCGCATACCTCCTGCGCGGCGGACAGCTTTCCTGCCTGACCGACGACCATTCCTGGGTGCACGAGCAGGTCGCGGCGGGGATCCTCACCGAAGAGGAAGCCAAGTCTCACCCGTTGAAGAACGTCGTGACGCGCGCGCTCGGCGGAGGGGCCTCCGTGTCGCCGGACCTCCAGGAGCTCGTCTTTTCGCCGGGGGACCGGTTCCTGTTCTGCTCCGACGGTCTGACCACGATGCTCTCCGACGAAGAGATCCGCGACGTCGCGATCGCCGAGAAGAGCCCGCGCATCCTCTGCGAGAAGCTCGTCGAGATGGCCAACGAGAAAGGCGGCGTCGACAACATCACGGTCGTCGTCGTCTCGATCGAAGAGGGGCCGGCTCCCTCCTAAACCGTCGCCTCCGCGGTCGCTGACGCGACTGCTCCGGCTCCCGCATCGTGAACGTCGCCTCCGCGGCCGCGCTGGTGCGCGACCGCTCCGGCTCCCGCAGCGTGAGCCTCCTCCCTCCCTTCGGTCGGGAGACTTCTCACGCTGCGAGCGGATGGACGATTTCGCCGGAGATCGTCGTCCTCTCGGCTTGCAGAGGGCGGGCTCGCGACAAGGAAAGGACGAGAATCCTCTCGACGCCGGCATTTCCGCGTCCGTATAAGCGTTGACGGGGTCGCGCCCTCAGACTATTCTGGCCAAATGACGCGGGTGAAAGGGAGATCGCGAATTCTTCGCAAACTGCTGACCTGCAGCGTGTTCTCCCTCGCGGCGTCCGCGCTTTCCGCGAGTTCGGCCGGCGGGGGTCCCGTTCCCGATGCCTCGGAATGGGCGTCGAGCCCGTTTCGGAACTTCGGAGCGGCCGTTCCGGTCGCCTCCGGCCGGCTGGAGGTCTTCGACGAAGGCGATGATCCGGGGTTTCGCGCGAGTCTCTCTTCCGAGCTGAAAAGGCTTCGCTTCGAGCTGCATGAGAGGCAGGGGTGGGCCGACCCGATTGCCGCCGGCGATCCTCTCCGGGTCTTCGTGGCCCGCAAGGAAGCCCAGGACGTCCGCCGGTTCTTCGCCCGCGCCGTCGACCGGCACCGGCTCGTCCACCCCGCGATCGAGATCGACGCGAGCGGCCTCGATTCCCGGCAGGTCGTTCACGAGATCGCCCGGCTCTACGCGCTCGCCACGTTGAACGCCTACGGCGCCCCGGACTCGACCTTCCTGACCGACGCCGTGGCGGAGACCCTCTCCGCCGACAGCCGGGCGGACGAGACGCAGGAGAGGCTCCGCATCGCGGCCGCCGCTCCGCTCCTCGACCTCGGGCGGCACCGGGATTCGCTCGGCCGGGTCTACGTCGAGGAATTCACCCGCGCCGCCGGAGGGCCGGGATCGCTTCGCGCCCTCTGGGAGCGCGCCGCGTTGAGCGGAGAGAGTGTCCTTCCCCTCCTGCTCCACACCTGGACCGATGCGACAGGAGAGCGCGAAGAGGCGCTTCTGCTGCGCGCGGCGGCGCGGCTCTACACGCTCGTCGAAAGCGAGCCTTTGCCTTCCCGGCTGACGCTGGCGGATCTCGAGGGCGGGGCGCTGGATGCGGCGACTCCCGCTACGTTCTCGGTGCGCCACCGCAGCCTCGTCCCTGCGGCGGACGCGACCGGAGCGCTTCGGATCTCCTGGCCGGACCGGGGCGCCGGAGCCGCGGCGGTCGTTCGCTATCGCGACGCGGCCCTTCCTGCGGACGTCGTCTTCTGGAAAGCCGGCACGACGCACACCGTTCCGCTGGCGGGCATCGCGCGGGTCGACTGGGTGATCGCAGGAACTCCGGGCGGTCCACCCCTGGAGGCGATTCCGGCGACCGTCGAGGCGATTGCGGCGTTCCCGGCGGCAAACGTGGCGGCGCAAGCGGCGGCCGGCCCGGGCGGCACCCGCGTGTGGTGGACGACTTCCGGCCACGAGGGGCTCGCTGGCTGGGCCCTCTTTCGCGAAGAAGTGCAGGCGGACGGCCGCATCGTGCGCACCGGTCCTCAGATCCTTCCCTCGACTCTCCAGGCCGACGACTCTTTCCGATATGCGTACGTCGACCCGGACACCAGCCCCGGCACCTTCTACCGTTACAGCGTCTGGGCGGTGACGGACGACGGCCTCCTGGCCAGGGCTTTCTCGGCGACGCTCCGAACCTCGGACTGATCGCCCCCGGCCCATGAACCACCCTCTCGCGGGAAAACTGTCCTTTGCCTGATTCCGGAAAACCCGCCAAGCGCAACGGCCGTCCTCCCGACGTGGGACGGATCATCGACCGGACGATCGTGCGCCTGTGGGACACGATCGAGGAGCTCGAGGCGCTGAATCCCGCCGAGCTGCATTTCTACCGCGTGGCGGTCTTCGGCAGCGCGCGCGTGCAGCCCGGGGACAAGGAGTACGCGCAGGTCCGGGAAATGGCGTCGCGCCTGACGGAGCTCGGCTGCGACATCGTGACGGGGGGCGGGCCGGGGCTCATGGAAGCGGCCAACGAGGGCGCGGCCTCGACGCGCGGCCGCTCGTCGCGCAAGACGCGCTCCTTTGGACTGACGATCGCCATCCCATACGAGAAGGCGAACCCCTATCTCGACAGTGTCACCGCCCATCGCACGTTCTTCTCGCGGCTCCACCATTTCGTGCGCATGTCCCAGGCCTTCGTGATCTTTCCGGGAGGCATCGGCACGGCGCTCGAGCTCATGATGGTCTGGCAGCTGCTCCAGGTGGGCTTCATGACGGAGCGCCCCGTGGTCCTGGTCGGCGACATGTGGCGGGGCCTGCTCGAGTGGATGAGGAGGGACATGGTGCCGCGCCAGCTCGTGAACGCGGAGGACCTCGATCTCGTTCACATCTCCGGGTCTCTCGAGGACGCCGTGGCCATCATCGAGAAGCACAAGCAGAAATTCGACGTCGCCCGCGAGCTCCTCATCCTGGAGAGGCGCCGCGTCGAGCGCGCCGAAAAGGATCCGCCCGCCGCCGTTTCGCCGGAGCAGGCGGACGCCGCGGCCGGGGAGCCCGTCGAGCCGCTCGAGCCCACTGCTCGCTGACGATCTGCCGGTGGTCGAACGCGAAGTCGAGCGCGTCGAGCTCCTTCCGCGTGAACCAACGGGCCTCCGCCGCGTCGTCGCCGCCCCGCGCCGTGCCGCGGATCGGAGTCGCCTCGTAGAGAACCGTCACGTTGTGGCCGCGCGGATCGCGTTCGGGCTCCGAGTACACGCCGAGCAGCCGCCCGACCCGGACGGTGAGACCCGTCTCTTCGAGCGTCTCGCGGGCGCAGCAGTCCTCGGCGAGCTCCTTCCACTCGAGGAAGCCGCCGGGCAGCCCCCAGGCGCCGCGAAACGGAGGGCGGCCGCGGCGGATCAGGAGAAGGCGGCCCTTTCCGTCGACGATCCATGCGTCCACGGTGACGCGGGGCATCTTCTTCTTGCGGTAGTAGTCCCCGCCGGCCGCCACGATCAATCCCCCCCGGGCGGGCGTCCGTAGCCCTCGAAGAACTCGCGGATGTCTTCCGCCGGCCGGTTCGTGACGAGCTCGTCCGGCGTCTCGTCGTACCAGTCGCGGGGCAGCCGGGAGGCGTACGGCTCCTCGAGGAAGCGGCGGCAGATCAGGGCGATGACGCCGCGGTCCGTCTCGCTCCGGATGAGCCGCCCGGCGGCCTGGACGACCCGGGTCATTCCGGGTTGCAGGTAGGCATAGTCGAATCCGGCGTCCTCCTTCTCGTCGAAGTAACGCCGGAGAAGCTCCCGCTCGAAAGAAACCTGGGGGAGGGCCGGGGAGACCACGAACACGCCGGTCAGGAGCTCCCCGGGGTAGTCGACCCCTTCGGCGTACATGCCGCCCGAAACGGCGAGGAGCAGGATGCCCTCCGCCGGCGGAGACGCGAGGGCGCCGAGGATGTTCTGGCGCTCGAAGTCGGAGAGGTCGGGGCGCTGCACCAGAAGGCGCGCGCGAGTCTTCGGCATCCGCGACGCCACCTCCGTCAGGAACCGGTAGGAGGGAAAGAGCACGAGATCGTTGCCGGTGTGGGCGTCCGACATTTCCGAGATGAGGCGGGCGATCCTCGGGTAGCTCTTCTCGCGCGCCGAATACGTCGTGCGCACGTGAGGCAGGATCATGAGCTTTCGGTTCTCCGGAGGAAACGGCGGGGGCAGCGAGAGAGACGACGTTCGGTCGGTCTCGAGCCCGAGGACGCGCCGAAACGAGTCCGCCGGCGAGAGCGTCGCCGAGAGGAACACGGTCGAGGAAGCGGAGCGGAACACGGGTCCGAGCACCTTCGCGGGATCCAGGCACACGAGCGCGACGCGGATGCCGCCGCTTCGCCGCTCGACGACGCAGGTGAACTCGGGGCCGTAGATGTTGAGAACCGCGGCAAACCGTTGAAGCGTGAAATGCACATCGAGGACGGGATCGTCCACGAGGGCGAGCTTGGACTCGCGCTTCCATGCCAGGTAGCGGAGAAGTTTTGGCTCCCAGTCGGCGCGCCAGGTGCGGATCGGCTCGAGCGGCGGCTCGCACTCCGCGATCGCCTCGCCTTCCGGAAGCTCCTCG
Organism: Acidobacteriota bacterium; assembly: GCA_039933215.1. GTDB lineage: Bacteria > Acidobacteriota > Thermoanaerobaculia > UBA5066 > Gp7-AA6 > JALYUA01. The sequence continues at coordinate 7,615 of JBDTOO010000029.1, read as the reverse complement.
ACGATCCGCTCGAGGACCTCGAGCAGCTCCTCGACGGAAAGCAGGAGGTCCGCGAACATCTGGCCGGGCTGCAGGGCGAGCCGGTTGACCAGGGCTCGAAGGTCCTCCTCGAGGATCTCGGGGGAGAAGATCTTTCTCGCGCGGTCCGGAAGGTTGTGAGCCTCGTCGACGAGCAGGATCACGTTGTCGAGCCCCTCGCCCGTCAGGTGGCGCATCGCGACGCCCGGCTCGAAGACGTAGTTGTAGTCGGCGACGATCGCGTCCGCCCTGGCCGCGAGCTCCAGCTGGACCTCGAACGGGCAGACCTCTTCGCGCCGCGCCTCTTCGAAGACCGTCGAGGGGTCCTGGTGGGAGTAGGTGTCCCGGAGTCGGCCGAGGATGTCGGACTGCGCCATCTTTTCCGGATAGTTCTTCGCGAACCGGCAGAACTCCTCGTGGCAGAGGATGCGGTCGTTCGCACACATCTTTTCCTTCGCGCGGACCTGGACCGTGTGAAAGGCGCGCTCGTTCATCGCCACGAGGGACTGCACCGCCATCTTCTGCTGCAGCGTCTTCGACGTCAGAAACACGACCTGGCGGCCCGAGCGGAGGCCGGCGGCCATCGCGGGGTGCAGCGACGCGGCGGTCTTTCCCGAGCCGGTCGGCGCCTCCGCGAGCAGGTTCTCGCCCTGGCGGATCGAGGCCCCGACGGCCTGGATGAGGACTTCCTGCACGGGGCGCGGCGCCGAATGCGGGAAGGGAAGCCGGTCCGCGGCGGCTCGCTTGCGGGCGCGCGCGGCCTCCTGCGACCGCCAGATGGCCAGGAGGCGCGCGAGGCCTCGCTCGACGGCCCGGTCGCCATCGGCGCCGGCGTCGGGCACGGCGATGGAGACTTCTTCGCCGGTCTCGATGTCGACGTAGACGAGCGCTCCGGCGACCCGGGGATGACCGAGCCGCCGCCACAGCGAGCAGTAAGCGAGGAGCTGCCGGCGGTCTCGCTCGAACGAGATGCCGCTCGGGCGCACCCCTTCGACGGAGAGGTTCGTCGACTTGAGCTCCTCGATGAGCCATTCGCCCGGCGCGCGCTCGATGCATCCGTCCAGGCGTCCGGTGAGAACGCACGTCCAGTCGTCGATCAGGATGCGAGCCTGAAGGTGGACTTCCGCACGGTAGCTCGCATGCGCGTCGCATCGCGTGCCGAGGACCCGCGCATGCATCTGCGCGCCGAGCCCGAGCCGTCTCCATCCATCGCCGCGGTCGAATCCCACGCGGCGGAAACCCTCTTCCTCGGCGAGCTCGCGGACGGACACCTCGAACGTCTTGGATGCTTCGTCGAATTTCACTCGAATCCGATTATAATTTCCGATTGGTGTTCAGTTCCCATCTTCGACGGTCCATCACCTTCCTTCTCCTCTTCATCTCGGCCGGAGCGATCGCCTCCGCCGCTCCGCGCCGGCCACGGACTGTTCGGAAATCGCGCGCTCGCGTCGAGGAGAAGCTTCCCGAGCCGAAGTCCCTGGCCGAGGCGCTCGAGCAGGCGGCGCGCCGGCCGCCGGCGGGGCCGGATGGTCTGTCGGTGTCGATCGCGGACCTCGACGCGGGGCAGGTGGTCTTCGAGCGCAGCCCGCGCACGCCCGAGACGATCGCCTCGATCACGAAGCTCTTCACAACGGCCGCCGCGATCCACTACCTCGGCCCCGACTACAAGTTCAAGACGACCTTCTGGCGGCGCGGCGAGGTCAAGGAGGGCGTCCTCTTCGGGTCGCTCCTCGTCGTGGGCGGGGGAGATCCCAACATCTCCGGCCGCTTTTACAACGACGACTTCAACGCCGTTTTCGACAGGTGGGCGCAGGGCCTCGTCCAGGCGGGAATCCGTCAGGTGGCGGGGGATCTCATCCTGAACGCCTCTTTCTTCGACGGCGTGTCCCGGCACCCCGACTGGCCCACGGGGCAGGAGGCCAAGTGGTACCAGGCGCCGATCTCGGCGCTGGCGTTCAACGACAACGTCGTGCTCGTCTCCATCCGGCCGGGAGGGCGCCCCGGAAATCCGGCCGCCGTGACGATCGACCCGCCGACGGGCGTCCTGCACCCGGTTTCATCGGCTCGGACCGTGTCGAGCCGTGGCCGGGTTCGCGTCGCGGTCGCCCGGTCCGCGGGCTCCGACTCCGTCACCGTCTCCGGAACCGTCCCCGCGCGGCCGGTCTGGTGGTCCACCCCGATCGCCGTCGACAACGCGCCCGAGTTTTTTGGCGCCGCCCTTCGCAACCGTCTGAAGAATTCTGGAATCCAGTTGACGGGCTCCGTGGTCGAGAAGCCGGTGAAGGCGGACGCCTCCTGGGCGCTCGTCGCGCAGACGGATTCGGACCTGCTGCCGACCCTCGCCGTCTGCAACAAGCGCAGCCAGGGCTTCTACGCGGAGCAGATCTTCAAGACGGTGGCGGCGGAGAAGACGGGGCAGGGGAGCTGGCCCGCGGCGGTGTCCGTGGAAAAGCAGTTCCTGGCCTCGCTCGGCCTCGATCCCGCCCGGTACGATCTGCACGACGGATCCGGGCTCTCGGCCTCGAACCGGGTGGCGGCCGGGGACCTGGTGGCCTTTCTGCGGGCCATGAACCGCCATCCGCAGGCCGCCGCCTGGAAGACGACGATGGCCTTCTCCGGGGAAACGGACGGAACCCTGCGCCATCGCTTCCGGGACCCCGACCTGCGGGGCCGGATCCTCGCCAAGACCGGCACCATCAAAGGGGTTTCGACCCTGGCCGGCTACGTGACGGCGATGTCGGGCAAGAGCTACGCCTTCGCGATTCTGCTCAACGGAAGAACAGTTTGGGACGGCGGCAGCCACGCCTACCAGGACCGGATCCTCCGCTCGCTGATCAAATTCGGGTAGCGGCGGGCGGAGGCGCCGGGATCGGCTTCCGAGGCGGGGTGGCTGACAAAAATACTTGACACCTGCCAGGGTCGTTTGTGTTCCAATAGGCCTGTTTCATTTTAAAGCCTCGGTGGGATTCACTAGAAAAGGTAGACCGCCGAAGGTCTATCCCGACGCGCCGGCTTTCTGGGTGCGTGAATTCGGTTTCTATAACGCGGGCGTTTTGCCCGGGTTTTTGGCGAAAGAGGACACCTTGTTAAAAGTACTGAGTCCGGTTCCAGGCCGCTCGTAAGTAGCTCTACCTCTTAGAGTTAACTCCAGCTCGACTTTTTCGAGAACGCTACTTGACTATCTTCTGGTGGACGCCTAATATGGGCGTCCAGTCCAGAAAGGAATCGCACCATGGAGATCTCCGACGAGTCTGCCGTCCGCGACGACAAGGAGAGTCCGTTTGAGCGGGATGTTCGAGCCGTGTTCCAAGACACGCTTGGATTGATTCATATCGCCCTCGTCACGCATTACGGCATGGTCGACTCAGAGGCGAACGAACTCGAGAAAGACCTCTATCTCTGGTTCCTCCGATTCTGTATGCGGCCCGGTTCCAAATCGCCGAAGGAGTCTCGACCCTTTCTGCTCGTTGCTTCCTGCCAGTTCGCACGTGAGTATCAGAAGTACGTGATCGGGAGTGGACTCCGTGAAGCGGATCCGGTCACCGCAACGATTCTCGACCGCGAGCCCGCCGAAGTTGCCAAAGACTTCTCGCGGAGCCTAGAACTACTCACGTTCCGCCACAACCCAGATGCCTGAGTCTGCTCGCCTGCTGAAGTTTCCGTCGCGGCTGGCTCAGGCCAGCTTCTCGGCGGAAGATTCTCGCTTTGCCGCGGAGAACCTGCTGTCGATTCCCCTCGAGAATCGAACCGATGAAAACTGGGGTGCACTCGAACTGGGTGACGTTTCCATGGCGGTGCTCGATCAGCTAAGGAAAGACCTTAACTCCGCCCCGAAACGAATTCAGGCCGAAGCTTCGGCGCTATTTGAAAGGCTGAAGGCAGCCACGTCCGTCGGCCTCTTTGATGAGCGTGATTACTTCTTGGGAGAGGCTGCTCTCCTGGCGGGTACCACAAGTCGACTCATCGGTTGCTTCGAGGATGCCGAGAACTGGTTCGATCTCGCGGACATCTCTTTTCGTCATACTGTCAACTCCGCGCCTCTTCTTAATCGCGTATCTCATGCGCGCTTAGTTCTCCGCTATGAGATGAGGCGCTTCACTCATGTTCTGGCTTTGCTGCCGTCAGTAATCGCAGAATACGATCGGTTGGGAATGGTTGGAGACTCGAACAAAGCGAAGTTTCTGCACGGGCTGATCTTTAAGGAACTCGGAAATGGCGATCGCTCCTTGGAGTGCTTGCTATCGCTCCGCGCTTCGTTCGGACCCGAAGACCCGAGTTTCCGTTCGCTTGTCCACACAAATATTGCCGAGGCATATGCCCGACGCGGTGAGGACGAGAAGTCGCTGACGGAGTACCAAGCTGCCTTAGCAGCGATCGAGAGCACGGGTGATCACTTAGCATCTCAAGGGCTAAAGGCTTCACTAGGAGAGGCCTATCGAGTCAGAGGAAACTACGCCGAGGCCATAAAGTGCCTTCGTTCGGCTGTCGGGGACGCGACGAGTCTCCGCATGCAAACGCGGATCGCATATTTGCGTGTTCTTTTGGCTGAAGCCCTCCTGGCGGCGGGCCGTGACCGCGAAGCCGAATGGGAGATTCTCGCGGCCCTCCCGACCATTGAAGAACAGCAAATGGCGGTCGAAGGTGTTGCAGCCATTGAACTTCTCAGACGCTCCGTCACACTAAAGAACACGGACCGGCAGGCCCTGTCTCGACTCAGGCAGCACCTTAAAGAAAATTAGCCGCTTTCCTTTCCCTCGCGACAATAGAGAGGTAAGAGAAACCGGAATTTGTGTTCCAAAGGCGGCCCCTTGCCCGGCCCGGAGCGGCGTCCTACAGAACCTGCCCTCATTCCGCCCGAAGCGTCTTTTGACCTTGAGAGATTTTATCTTGAATGGTTTCTTCCCCTGGTTAGACGTGCTATTCGCCGTCACGGCCTCAGGCACGAGGACGCGGAAGAACTAGTCCAAGAGGCCTTCGTCCTTGCGCTTTTCAAGTTGGACGCCCGCCGTAATCCACGGGCGTGGCTATACCAAGTCGTGGATCATCTTGCGGCGAACTTCAACAGAAAGCGTCTCAGGCGATCCCTCTTAATTTCAAAATGGACGGCGACGCCCGGTGATGGCTCTTATCGGCGAGCGCAGGGAAACCCGGATGATTAATAGGCCCTCGCAATTTCCCAAAGACATGGCTGGGTTGGTTTCAGCCCTATCGGATCTGGGAAGTCTGACGCGTGTGTCGGATCAGATCAGTAGGTTTCACTACGGCGACGTTCTCTCGCCATCTGATCTCGAAGCGCTTTCTCGGGAAATCCGCAAGTTGATGCTCGCTCCGGCCCCAGACGCGAAGGTGCTGAGCCGTGTCAGGTTAATGTTTGGTGAATTCAAATTGCTAAGCTGGCCGCCAGACCCCCTTGGTGAGCGAGTAGATATTGGAATAGCTCTCAGTTACCTCGGGTGGCGACACAGCGCTCTCCTCAACCTTGCATCAGAGTCGCAAGCGTGGATTCGCTCGGCCGACGAATGGTCGCGGCAATCTTCCGCGGTAGTCGACTTGATAGACGAGGGCCTCGTTGAGGCTGCGGAAGGAACCGAGCAATCGATCGCCTCTCTCTTGCCGACAGGAGTGGATGTGTTCTCGGCCATCACGTTACTTCGTCTGAAGCGAAACGAACGTGTGGCCGCCTGTTTGCCCTTGTTCTGCAATTGGCTTGCGAGTGCGGAACTAAATATCTCCGACACGGAGAAGTCGTTACTCCTCGCGGAGGCGTCGTGCCTAACAGCCGCGCGCTTCCGCCTGCTGGGACCCGGAAAGGACGTACGTGCTTGGATCGCGACTGCGCGGCGGTCTCTCGCAGGTGCGCCCGCCGCAGGACCAATTCGGGCAAAAATACACCTCATTGCGATCACGCAAGACGAGCAGTTGCATCGGTACCGTCGCCTTATGGCTCGCTGCCGCGCGCTCGAGGCCAGGTGCGACCGCTATGGTCTGCTCAGAGAGGTGCTCCTTTGCCGATTGATTGCAGCGCTTATCAAGAAGCATCGGGGTCACACCGGGGAGGCCTTGGAACGGTTGAGCGCGTTGCTCTCAGATGATCGTCTCGATGCCTTTCCAGACATTAAGTGCACTGCACTGGCGAACAAGGGCGAACTCCTGGAACAAGAGGGTGATCACGAACCGGCAAAAACGCTCCTGAGCGATGCCGTGATTTGCGCCCCAGATTCAATGTCCCTCGCGTCTGCCCTCGGCCATATCGGTTGGGTCGAGCTGGAGGCGGGTAGACCGGAGAAGGCTATTCCCTGGTTTAGAAACTCTCTCCGACTCCGCGAGTCGCGAAATGCGTGGTACTGGATTGCGTATTCCCGATTGCTGCTCGCGGAAACCTTAATGGCAGTGGGCATCCTGGAAGAGGCCAGGGATCTGTTGATCAGCGCCCTACCGCTTACGCGCCAGGAGAGCATGGTTGCGGAGGAGATCCATACGGTCAAGCTTTTGAAAGACATCTCCGAGCGCTTCGCTGACCGCAACCTGTCCCGAAATCGAAAGTTGTAACCGGGGTCTTCGACAGCCGGCGGATTTCCCCGTCGGGTAGAATCGCCCGGCTCCATGGAAACCCGCAAGTCTCTCTTCCGAAAGGTCGAACGTGCCATTGAGGCGATCGAACGGTCGCCCGATGTGGCGTCGACGATCGCCGAGACCGCCAGCGCGGTCATCGATAACTTTCGGGAGGACCTGGGGGTTCGGGGCGGGCGGCTCTACGAGCGCCGGGACGGCGGCTATGAGCTGACCCGGACCTTTGGCGGCGTGCGCAACGTTGAGCTCGGAATCTTCGTGCCGGATGCTTATCCGCCGGTCCAGCGGGTCGTCGACGAGGGCGTGGTTGTGATGGATCTGACCGCCGTCGGCGTCGATCCCGAGTTCGAGAAACGGCTCGACGCCGACAGGTTCGCGGCGATCGCCGTGGGGGACGACCAGTACATCCTCTCGTTTTCCGTCGACCCGACGGCGCCCGACGAGGACCTCATGGCGTCGCTCGGGATCATGCGGCTCGCCGTCGACCAGAAGCTCCGACAGAACCGGTTCGTCTCCGCGCTGAACGAGGCGCGGCAGATCCAGATGTCGATCCTGCCGAAGCGCTCGCTCCGGCGGGGGGCGATCGAGGTTGCCGGGTTCACCGCGCCGGCCGAAATCGTCGGCGGCGATTACTTCGACTTCATCCCTCTCTCGGACCGCATCCTCGGGGTGGCGATCGCCGACGCTTCGGGCCATGGCCTGCCCGCCGCGCTGCAGGTCCGCGACGTCTATACCGGTCTCCGGATGGGCGTCGAGCGCGACTTCAAGATCGTCCGCACGGTCGAAAGACTGAATCGGATCATCAATCAGTCGCGGATGACGACCCGCTTCGTCTCCCTCTTCTACGGCGAGGTCGAAGAGGAGGGGAACTTCATGTACGTCAACGCCGGCCACCCGCCGCCGCTCCATTTCCACTCCGGCGGCGTGACGATGCTCCAGCAGACGGGCATGGTCCTCGGCCCCTCCGCGACCGCGACGTACAGCCGCGGGTTCCGGCTGCTCGAGCGGGGGGACGCCCTGCTCATGT
>JBDTOO010000028.1:0-43393 GCA_039933215.1 Acidobacteriota bacterium | reverse complement strand
CGCGGAGGAGGTTCGCGATGCGGGAGGCCGACGGTCGCAACGCGACCCAAAGGCCGACGGTAGCGGCCGAGGCTGAGCCGAGCCGCGGCTCATGCCTGATATGAGCTCGCCGAGCGGCACATCCCCATAAGTGCCCCGGTCGCATCGCGAATAGTCTCCGCGCGATTCCGCGCGGAGGAGGTTCGCGATGCGGGAGGCCGACGGTCGCAACGCGACCCAAAGGCCTCCGGTTAGCTGATCAAAGGAAGCCGCACGCGAAAGGTCGTCCCGGTTCCCGCCGCGCTCTCGACCTCGACCGTCCCCTTGTGCGCGTCGACGATCCACCGGACGATCGAGAGGCCGAGTCCCGATCCGCCCGGGTATGCCCGGCGCGCGCCGTCGCTGCGGAAGAACCGTTCGAAGACGTGCGGCTGGTCGCGCAGCGGGATCCCGATTCCGGTGTCCACGACCTCGAGGACGGCCTCGGATGGCGCCGCGGTGAGCCGCACGCGGATCCGGCCGCCGGGCTCGGTGTAACGGATCGCGTTCTCCATGAGGTTGTGGAGGACCTGCTGCATCCGGTCGGCGTCGATGAAGGCGCGCACGGGCTGGTCGGGCAGCTCGGCCGCGACCTCGATCTCCCGGTCCGCGGCCGCCGGAACGAGGTCGCGCGTGACGTCCGCGGCGAACTTGACGAGATCGACGTTCGCGAAGGAGAGCGTGATCCGGCCGCTCTGGCCTCGAGCCAGGAAGAGGAGGTTCTGGGAGAGGCGCGTCAGGTGCCGGACCTCGAGCAGGGCGTTGCCGATCGCCTCCCGGTATTCCTCCGCGGGCCGGTCTTCCTCGAGAACGACCTCGAGCGTTCCGCGAAGCACCGTCAGGGGCGTCCGCAGCTCGTGCGATACGTCGGCGATGAACTGCTGTTGCTCCTTCTCCGTGCCGGCGAGAGCGTCCAGCCGCGCGTTCAGCCGCTCGGCGAGGCTCCGCGCGTCGCCTTCCAGGTCCGCGGCGGGGATCCTCTTCAAGGGGTTCTGTTCCGTCTCCGCGAGGCGCCGCAGGAGCAGAGAAACGCCGTCTTCGCGCGGAGCGTGAGGGTCGGGTCGTCCGCGAAAGGTGAAGATGCCCAGAGCTATTCGTCCGTTTCCGGGGGGTTCGACGCACCCGAGGAGCGCACGCGGTATCCGACGCCGCGGACGGTCTGGATGATCTTTTCGCGCTCCCCGGCGTCGATCTTCTTGCGCAGTGAGTTGATGTAGACGTCGATGATGTTCGTCGACAGGTCGAAGGAGTCCTCCCAGATGCGCGCCTGGATCTCCGACCGCGAAACGACTTTCCCCCGGCGGCGGAGGAGCAGCTCGAACAGGGCGCCCTCGCGGGCGGTGAGCCGGATCTGTTCGCCGTCGCGCTCGACCTCGCGGGACTCGGGGTCGTAGGCGATGTCGCCGAAGGAGATGGGCCCCGGCTCCTCCATCTCGGTCCGCCGGCCGAGCGCGCGGAGGCGCGCGAGCAGCTCGCGGAAGGAAAATGGCTTGACCAGGTAGTCGTCGGCGCCCGCGTCGAGACCCTCGATCTTGTTCTCGACGGTGTCCCGCGCCGTCAGCATCAGGATCTTGGCGCGGGCGCCGCGGGTCCGCAGCTCGCGGCAGAGCTCCAGCCCGTCGCGCGACCCCGGCAGGAGGAGATCCAGGATGACGAGGTCGTAGGAGGCGGTCTCCGTCCTCTCGAGCGCGGCGTCGGTGTCCTTGACCGTGTCGACGGCGTAACCCTTCTCGGTCAATCCCTTCTTCAGGAACCGCGCGATCTTCTCCTCGTCCTCGACGACGAGAACCCTCACGAGGGGCTCCCTTCTTCCGGCGGGGGCTCCGGTTCCGGACGGCGGATCGCGCGGGACAGCACGAGCACGGCACCCGCCCCCACGGCGAATCCGGCGCCGAACTGGGCGAGGGGTCCGTTCATCGCGACGGCGACGACCGCTCCGGCTGCGACCAGACCGAAGAGGGTGATCCGGGAGACTTCGATGGGAGGAACGTCTAGCATCGGGGTTGCGGCGGCACTGCCGTTGCAGGCATATTCTCTCCCAATCCGAATGTGAAGGAGAAAGCATGAAGTCGAAATTAATCTCGGGAGCTCTCTTCGCGGCAGCGGCCGCATTCATCGTGACCGGCTGCGCGTCGTCCGGCGCCTCGGGGTCCTCCTCGGCCGCCGCGGGGTCCTCCGCCGCGGCCGCCGGCGGCATGGAGGCCCGCGCGACGATCGAATCGAAGAGCGGCTCAACCGTCCAGGGCACCGCCGTCTTCAGCGAGCTCGGCTCGGGCGGCGTGCGCGTCCGCGTCCACATCGAGAACGCGCCTCCGGGAACCCACGGCCTCCACCTGCACGAGAAGGGCGACTGCTCAGACCCTGAGGCAAAGTCCGCGGGAGGTCATTTCAACCCCGGCCAGATGCCCCACGCGGGGCCCATGGCGGAGAAGCGTCACGCGGGGGATCTCGGCAACATCGAGATCGGCGCCGACGGCAAGGGAGACCTGGACGTGCGCAGTGACCTCCTCACGGTGAAGCCCGGACCGAACTCGGTCGTCGGACGCGCGGTCGTGTTTCACGAGAAGGCGGACGACCTGACGACCCAGCCGACGGGTAACGCCGGCGGCCGTCTCGGGTGCGGCGTCATCCAGTAGAGGTTCTTGCCCGGGGCTCGAAGGGGCGGCGGCGGCGCCGCCCCTTTTTCCGGCTCGACAACCACGGGTTTGCTTTGTACAATTTGTACAAATGACCCCAGGAGGTTGTCCCATGACCGTTCTCCCCGCGAGCGAGGCCCGCGCGGGCCTGTCCGAGCTCTTGAACCGCGTCGCCTTCGGAGGCGAGCGCATCGTCCTCGAACGCCATGGCCGCCACGTCGCTGCTCTCGTCTCCATGAAGGACTTCGCCCGGCTCGAGGTGGCGGAAGGCGGCGCCAGGACCGGGAAGAGCGCGGTCGTGCGATACGACGTGCGGGTATACCCGGGATTCGGGACGGTGCTCCTCGCGGCCACGGAGCGGGGCGTCTGCCGGGTCCTCTTCGGCCGCTCCCGGGCCGGGCTCTCGGCGCTTCTCCGTTCGGAGGCGCCCGGGGCCCTTCCCGGCCGCGCTCCGCTTCTGCGCCGCGCCTCGGCCGAGTTGTCGCAGTTCTTCGCGGGCCGGCGCCGCGAGTTCACGGTCCCCGTCGACCCGGACGCGTACGCGACGCCCTTCGCCCGGCGGGTGCTGCTCGAAGCGACGCGCGCGATCCCGTTCGGAACCGTCCGGACCTACGGCGACGTCGCCGCCGCCATCGGCAGTCCCGCCGCGGCGCGGGCCGTGGGCGGGGCGCTCGCGGCGAATCCCGTTCCGATCCTCGTTCCCTGCCACCGGGTGATCGCGGCGGGAGGCCGGCTGGGCGGCTACTCCGGCGGCCCTCCGGGGCGCGGCCTCGACTGGAAGCGGAACCTTCTGAAGCGCGAGGGCGCGCTTCCGGACGCCGCATGAGCGCGTTCGACCTGCCTCCCGACGAGGTGCGCCGGCTGGGATATCTCGCCGCCGACGCGATCGCGGAACACCGGGCGCGCCTGGAGACCCGCCCGGTCTTCGGAAAGATCGGCGGATCCGCCGGGCTCTTCGAGGGACCCGCCCCGGAGGAGGGCACGCCGATCGAGGAGACCCTCGCTTTCGTCCGGGAGCACGTCCTTCCCTACCCGATGGGCAACTCCCATCCCCGCTTCTTCGGCTTCATCAACGCGACCGCCGATCCCGTGGGAAGCATGGCCGACGCGCTCGCCTCGGCCATGAATCCCAACTGCTGGGGCGGAGACCACGCGGCGATCCACGTCGAGAAGCAGGTGATCGGCTGGCTCGCGTCGGCCGTGGGTTTTCCCGCCGAGGCCGAGGGGATCCTCGTCTCCGGAGGCTCGATGGCGAACTACACGGCGCTCGCCGCGGCGCGCCGCGCCATGACACCCGGCAACGTCCGGGAGGACGGCGTCGGCGGACCCGATCGCCCGCGGCTGACGATCTACGCCAGCGACCAGGTCCACTCGTGCGTGGACAAGGCCGCCGATCTCCTCGGGTTCGGAACCCGGCAGCTGCGCCGGCTTCCGGCCGACGACCGGTTCCGGATCCGTCCCGCCGACGTCGAACGCGCGATCGCGGAGGACCGCGCGGCCGGGTTCCTTCCCGCCATCGTCGTCGGCAACGCCGGCACCGTGAACACGGGGGCCATCGATCCGCTCGGCGAGCTCGCGGAACTGTGCCGCCGCGAAGGGATGTGGTTCCACGTGGACGGGGCTTACGGCGCGCTCGCGATGCTCTCCCCCGAGCTCGCTCCGCTGTTCGCGGGCATCGAACGTGCGGATTCGATCGCCGCGGATCCGCACAAGTGGCTCTACGTCCCCTACGAGGCCGGAGCGACGCTCGTCCGCGAGCCGGGGCGCCTGGCCGCGACGTTCCGGAAGTTTCCGGAGTACCTGGCCTCCGACCCCGAGAGCCCCTTCCCCGGCCCCGCGTGGTTCGCGGAGCGCGGTGTCGAGCTCTCCCGGGGCTTCAAGGCGCTGAAGGTCTGGATGGCGTGGAAGACGCACGGCCGCCGAGGCTACGCGACGGAGATCGAGAAGGACGTGCGGCTCGCGCGGTTCCTCTCGGACGAAGTCGACCGCCGGCCGGACTTCGAGCGGCTCTCCGAGACGGTTCTCTCGATCGCGAACTTCCGTTTCCGCCCGGCCGGGTCGTCACTCCCGGATGCGGCCATCGATGCCCTGAACCGGCGAATCGTCAACCGTCTCGTGGGCGACGGCACGTTCTTTCTCGCGCCGACGGTCCTGAAGGGTCGAACGGCGCTTCGCGTGTGCATCGTGAATTTCCGCACGAAGGAGGACGATCTCCTCTTCCTCCTCGACGAGGCGGCCCGCATCGGGCGGGAGGAAGCGGCGCGCTGAACTGCTGCCGCGCCGCCAGCGTCTCGGCCCGTCGCCCGGCTAAGCGACCGGCTGCGTGCACGCGCGGCAGCGTGTCGCGGAACTGGGGATCGTCTCGCCGCATTGCGGGCACGTCCTGGTCTGCGGAGTCTCGGACAGCTTCGGAAGCAGGGCCTTCGTCAGCATGAAGACGACGAGGCCGATGATCAGGAAGTCGACGAGGGCGCCCAGGAGGGGTCCGACGCCGACCGCCGCGTCGATGACCGTCTTGCCAGCCTCCTCGTGCGACCGGAGAGGAATCGACCAGGCCCGCCAGCTGCCGCTCGGAACGATCAGTCCGACGACCGGCATCACGACGTTGTCGACGAGGGAAGAGACCACTTTGCCGACGGCCGCGCCGATGACGACGCCGATCGCGAGCGCCATGGCGTTCTGTTTGAGCAGAAAAGTCTTGAACTCACGGAACATCGGCTTCTCCTTCTTCGGTCGAGCGGTTTCGCCGGAGTGTATCCGCCTCCGTCACCAGCGCGTCGCGTCCAGGCAGACCACCGTCCGCCGGCCCGAGACCTCCGCGGTGTGGCGTGTCCCGTCGGGGATGTAGAGCCGGTCCCCCGGCTTCATGTCGAAGACCTCGCCGCCGACGCGGATGCGGAAAAAACCCTCGAGGACGGCATCGCACTTGTCCTGCGCGTGTGCGTGCTCCGCGAACTCGGTGCCCTCGCGGTACGCGTAAATCGCCACCTCGTAGCCTTCGCGCTCGAGAAAACCCATGACCCGCTTTTCCGTGAGCGGGCCGTCGTCCTCGCCCCAGGTCTCGAGCCGCGGAGAGCCGGAATCGGACATGGATCCGCCAGCCGCGGCGGTCAGTCCCCGGGCTTCGTGGGGTCGAAAGTGGCGAGGAGATCCTTCATGTCGTCGGCGTGCTCTTCCTCGACCGCCAGGATCTGTTCCATCAGACGACGGGACGTGATGTCCCGGTCGCCGAGGAACCGGATGATTTCTCCGTACGACTCGATCGCGATGCGCTCCGCCACGAGGTCTTCCTTGATCATTTCCGCGAGCGTGTTTCCTTCGACGTACTGCGCGTGGCTCCGGGAGGCGAGCCCCTCCGGGTTGAAATTCGGAGCTCCCCCGAGCTGGGTGATGCGCTCGGCAATCTTGTCCGCGTGACCCTGCTCATCCGCGGCGTGCTCGGCGAACTCCGCCGCGACCGCGTTCGCGTGGATTCCGGTCGCCATGAAGTAGTGGCGCTTGTACCGCAGGACGCAGACGATCTCGGTCGCGAGCGCCTCGTTCAAGACCGCGATCACCTTTTCCTTGTCCGCCCCGTATCCGGCCGTCACGGCGCCGTCTTCGATGTGCTGCCGGGCACGACGGCGCAGCTCCTGGACGTCGCTCAGGAAGTACTGCTCCGGCTTTGCCGCCGTCGCTCCCGGCTGGCCCGCACGAGAACCTGTGTTTTCAACCATTTTTTCTCCCTCGTTCGCATCAGATCAAACCGTCCCGCCGGGCGCAACCGGGCTCGGAAGGACCGCAAGGCCCGCCGAAAACCAAAAAAAAAGGGGGGCCGAAGCCCCCCCGTTCTGAATCGCGTGAATCTTAGTAGCGGTCGCGGCCGCCGCCGCCGAATCCGCCGCGCCCGCCGCCGCCGCCGGCGCCGCCCGTCTTCGGACGCGCCTCGTTGACCGTCAGCGCCCGGCCGCCGTACTGCTGGCCGGAGAGAGCCGAGATGGCGCTCTTCGCTTCGTTGTCGTCGTTGAACTCGACGAAGCCGAATCCCTTCGACTGCCCGCTATCGCGGTCGGTGATCACCGCCACCGATTCCACGGTCCCGTACTGGGAGAAGAGGGTCCGAAGGTCGTCTTCGGTCGTGTTGTAGAGCAGGTTTCCCACATAGAGCTTCATGAGACGGAGTCCTTTCGAAAAAAAAGGGGGGGGCGAAGGCCCCCCTCTGGACGAGTCCATCGTGTTGTCGAGCTTCAATAGCGGTCGCGGCCTCCGCCGCCGTATCCACCCCGCCCGCCGCCGCCACCACCGCCACCGGTGCCGCCCGTCTTGGGGCGAGCCTCGTTGACCGTCAGCGCGCGACCGCCATACTGCTGCCCGGAAAGGGCGGAGATGGCGTTCTTGGCCTCATTGTCGTCGCCGAATTCGACGAATCCAAACCCCTTCGACCGCCCGGTATCCCGATCGGTGATTACGGCGACGGATTCCACGTTGCCGTACTGCGAGAAGAGGGTCCGAAGGTCGTCTTCGGTGGTGTTGTAGGGAAGGTTGCCGACGTACAGTTTCATCGATACAGAGTCCTGTTCCGGCGTCAGTTTTTCGGATTCGCCGCGCCGCTCGAACGCATCCGACTTCCCGTGGGATTTCGTCGGACTTCTGCGGCGCGAGATGCGTGCGAGAAAGGCGAGCGATACGAGAAGGCGTGCAGAGTACCAGATCATCCCGCCGTGCGCAAGCGGGCTCTTCGGGCAGGGGACGGGTGACAGAGGACGGGTGACGGGTGACGGGTGACAGCAGAACGGTCGGGGGGGCTTTCGCCGACCTTCGACCCGCGACCGGCCGCCGGCGCGGTGTCCTGAAAAGGAGTCAGCTAGACGGCCCTAGCGATCTGCCGGAGGGCGTCCGCCACGAACTTCTTCGTCATCTGCTTGCGCCAGAGAAACGAATAGTCCGTGTTGTCCATCGGCCGCGAGGGTCCCGCGGCGGCCTCCGCGGCCTCGCGGATCGCGTCCTCGTCCAGGGCCCGGCCCTTGAGAACCTCCTCCGCCTTCGTCAGGCGGATCGGCGCGGACGCGACCCCGCCGAGCACCAGGCGCGATGCCGCGACCCGGTCCCCCTCGCGGCGGATCGCGGCCCCGACCGAGAGGACGGGGAAATCGAAGGCGCCGCGGCGCCGGAGCTTACGGTAGACGGCGGTCCAGCCCTCCGGGGCCGGCACCGCGATGCCGGCGAGGAGCTCCTCGGGCCGCTTGGTCAGATAGGAGATGCCGTCGTTTCTGTAGAGGTCCTCGACGGGGATCTCGCGCTCGCCTCCGGCCGAGACCAGCCGGGCGCGCGCCTGAAGCGCGATGAGAACGGGCACGGAGTCGGCCGACTGGACCGCGAGGCACCGGGGCGAACCCGGCGCCACCCAGCAGATCGCCCCGTCCTTCTTCATGCAGAAGTCGATCGCCTGGCGCCACTCGAAGTTCTGGTCGTAATAGTTGCACCGCGTGTCGAGAAGGAGATTTCCCCCGATGGTGCCCATGTTCCGGAGCGGGGGCGTCGAGATTTCGGCGATGGCGTGCGCGAGGCCAGGGTACGCTGCCCGGACCTCCGGGTCGTTTTCGATCTCGGACAGGACCACGCCCGCGCCGAAGACCGCCCCGTCCCCTCCGAACGCCATGCCCTTCAGCTCCGCGAGGCGTCCGAGCCCGATCACGGTCGCAGGAGTCTGCTGCCGCCTCTTCATGTTCGGATAGAGGTCGGTTCCGCCGGCGACGTACGAGGAATCGGGACCGGCGTCGGACTTCATGGCGACGGCTTCGGCAACGGTGCGCGGCGCGAGGTATCGAAATCGAGGAAGTCGCAGCATGACGGATCGCTCAGACCTTCGCCGCAACCGCGCCGCGGACGCCGCCGGCGCCGGTCGCCTCGCGATCCCGGGCGCGTCCGTCGCCGCCCTCGGCCGGCGTCGGGATGTGGACGGGCTCGGGATAGGGGATCTCCGGGAATCGATCGGGCCCGAACCGGGCCGCTTTCCCCTGGGCCTTCGACTTCAAAGCGGCGAGGATCTTCTCGGGCGTGATCGGAACCTCGTCGACGCGCACGCCGACGGCGTCGTAGACCGCGTTGGCGACCGCGGGCGGGATCGGCAGGAGCGGCCCCTGGCCGACCTCCTTCGCGCCGAACGGCCCGTTCGGATCGGGGTCCTCGATCAGGAACGTCACGACGTCGGGCATCTCCATGGTCGTCGGGCTCTTGTACTCGAGCATCGACGGGAACTTGTGCACCACGTTGCCGTTGACGTCCGAGCGATAGGACATCTCCTCCATCATCGCCTCGCCGAGCCCCATGTAGACCGAGCCTTCGACCTGGCCGACGACGAGCACCGGGTTGATGCACTTCCCGACGTCATGCGCGATCCAGATCGTCGGCACGGAATAGATGCCGCTCTCGGGGTCGACTTCGATCTCGACGACGGCGGCGGAATAGGAGTACGCGGGCGAGGGGCCGACGCCGGCCCCGCGATACCGCCCGGCGGAGGGCGGAGGGGAGTAGGAGCCCACCGTGCCCAGGGTTCCGAGCTTCGACTCGGCCGCGACGACCGCCTCCGCGAACGCGAGGCCCTTGCCGGGATCCTCGGCGTCGAAGACGCGCCCGCCGGCGAAAACGAGGCGGAGGACGGGCAAGTCGAGCTGCGTGGAGACCGCGGATGCGAGGAGGTCCCGGGCGCGTTCCGCGGCCTGCAGCGCCGCGTTTCCCGTCATGAGCGTGACGCGGGAGGAGTAAGAACCCAGATCGACGGGGGTCAGGTCCGTGTCCGCGGTGACCACCCGGATGTCGAAGGGGTCGATGCCCAGGATCTCGGCGACCACGTAGGCGAGGACCGAATCGCTCCCCTGCCCGATGTCCGTCGAGCCGCAGAAGACCGTGACGCCGCCGCTGCGGTCGAGCTTCAGCTGGACGCCCGACTGCGGCATCGCGTTCCAGTAAATCGGCAGGCCGGCGCCGGAGATGTAGGACGAGCAGGCCAGCCCGAGGCCGCGCCCCGGCGGCATGCGGCCGCGCCGCTCTCTCCAGCCGGAAGCGGCGACGACTTTCTCGATGCAGGCGCCGAGCCCCATCGACCCGATGCGCAGGAAGTTCGCCGTCAGCGAGTCGGGAGGCTGGAGGTGCGCGAGGCGGATGTCCGCGGGATCGAGCCCGAGGTCGCAGGCGATCCTGTCGAGCTGCGCCTCCATGGCGAAACGCGGCTGAGGCGTACCGTGGCCCCGCTTCGGGCCGCACGGGGGCTTGTTGGTGAACACGCGCGCGCCGTCGAAGCGGTACGCCGGCACCTCGTACGTCACGGTCTGGAGCGCGCCGGTGTAGTACGTCGAGGCCACGCCGTACGAGCCGTACGCGCCTCCGTCGAGAACGGTCTGGAAGTGCATGGCGGTGATCGCGCCGTCGGCCCGCGCGCCGGTGCGCACGCGCATCAGCGTCGGATGCCTCCCGCGATGGCAGTAAAAGACCTCTTCGCGCGTGAGGCAGATCTTGACGGGCCGCCGCGTGACGCGCGAAAGGTGGGCGACGACGATCTCGTGGTTGAACGGGTCGGACTTCCCCCCGAACCCTCCGCCGTTCGGAGTCGCGATGACGCGGATCCGCGAGGCCGGCATCTCCAGGACCTTCGCGAGCGCGCGGTGGACGTAGTGGGGCGTCTGCGTCGAGCTCCAAAGCGTCAGCTTGCCGTCCGGTCCGAAATCGGCGAGCGCTGCGTGCTGCTCGAGAGGAAGGTGCGTGTTTCCTTCGTAGAAATAGATGTCGTCCCAGATCCGGTCCGCCCGGAGGAAGCCCGACTCGACGTCGCCGAACTCCATCGAGACGAGCTTGTGGAAGTTGCCGAGATCGCCGTAGTCGTGGATGCGGGGAACCGGATGGGCGATCGCCTCTTCGATCGAGCCGATCGGTTTCCAATCCTCGTACTCCACGTCGATCAGCGCGAGCGCCGCGTCCGCGGCATCCTCGTTGACGGCGGCCACCGCCGCGATGGGATCGCCGACGAAGCGCACCCGATCGGGGCAGAGGGCGTGCTCGTCCTGCGAGACGGGAAGGATCCCGAACGCGATCGGGAGATCGGCGCCGGTCGCGACGGCGAAGACGCCGGGGGCCGCGAGGGCGCGAGAGGCATCGACGCGAACCAGCCGTGCGTGCGCGCGCCGGGAGCGCAGGAGCTTCGCGTGAAGCATCCGGGGTAGCGAGAGATCGTCCGCGAACCGGGTCTGTCCGGTCACCTTCGCGGCCGCGTCGACCTTGGCCCACGGGCGACCCACGACCCGCGTGCGGGGGCGCGTCACCGCGGCCCTCCCTCGCCGGGGCCGGACGGGAGCACCGGGAGGAGCCCGCTCTCGTCGAAGTCGGTTCCGTAGAGGGACTCGCGGCGGGGCGCGGCATCCTCGCCGCGCATCCACGCGGCGGCGAGCTCGACCGCCTCGAAGATCTTGACGTACCCGGTGCAGCGGCAGATGTTGCCCGCGAGCGCCGCGCGGATCTGGGGCAGGTCCGGAGACGGGTTGCCGGCGATCAGCGCCTGCGCCGCGAGCAGGATCCCCGGGGTGCAGTACCCGCACTGCGCCGCGCCGAGATCCGCGAACGCTTTCTGGAGCGGATGGAGGCCTTCGGGCCCCGCCATGCCTTCGACGGTCTCGACGCTTCGGCCCCCGCACTCGAGTCCGAGAACCAGACAGGAGAGAACCGGCCGCCCGTCGACCAGGACGGCGCAGGCGCCGCACTCGCCGAGCTCGCAGCCGTGCTTCGTCCCCGTCAACCCGAGATCTTCCCGTAGAACTTCGAGAAGCGTCTTGTGGGGCGCGAAGGCGATTTCCTCGGGCTGTCCGTTGACCGTCAGCCGCAAGGCGACGCGCGATTCCGCTTCATAGCCGGGCATTACCGGCGACAGTAAACCCTTTGGCTACCGGAAGAAAGGACCGTTTTATTAACCGACCGGTCAGTCAGGTTACGGCGCCGGAAAAAGACCCCTCGCGGGGCCTCCTTTCCGAATCGTCGGGGTGCCCTAGTTCCGAAACGTCACCACGATGTCCGCCTGGCCGCGCTTGGCGGCGTTCTTCAGGTCGGTGCCGGTCGTGATCCGCGAGCCGTCGATGCCATGGCGCTCGATCAGATAGTCGCGGGCCGCCTCCGCCCGATGCCGGGCGAGGGCCTCCCCGCGGGCGCCGCCGGTCGCGTCGGGATAACCGGTCACCTCGACGGTGGCGCGCGGGTTGTCGCGCAGGCGCAGGGCCACGGCGTCGAGCCGCGCCTTGGCGATGTTCGTGAGCCGGGCCTTGCCCTTGTCGAAGTCGATCGTGTCCGTGGTCGGCTGTTGCGCCGCGGGCGGCGGCGGAGCGGTCACGACCGGCGGAGCGGGCGCGGGCGCGGGCTCCCTCGGCGTCTCCGGAGCCGCGGGGGGCGCGGGCGGAGGAGGCGGCGGCGCCGGCGGAGCGGTGACGACCGCGGGGCCAACCCCGCCGCCGAACCGGAAGAGCACGCCGATGTTCGGCTGGACGTCGAGACGGCCGGCCTGCTCGAACGGCCCGAACTCGTCGGACAGCGTCGCGCGGAAGTTGTACTGACCCTTCATCTCGAGGCGCATGCCGATCAGCTTGTTGAAGCGGTACTCGGATCCGAAGGCGACGTACGCGAGCGCGACGCCCTTGCCCCGGAAATAGGGGACGGGGCGAGCCGCGCCGGCGCCGCCTGCGACGTACGTGTTCCACCCGTGCTGCGTCGGCGTGAAATCCCAGAGCGCTCCCCCGGTGAACTCCCAGTAGCTCGGCACGCGGTCGGGATGGGTGAACTGCCCCGTGATCTCCACGGCCAGGTTGTCCGTGAACATGTGGCCGACGCGTCCTCCGAGAAAGAGGAAATCGTTGCCGTCGACGTCGCAGCGGCAGTAGACGTCCTTGTGTCCGAAGAACGTCAGGCCGATGTGAGGACCGATGTAAGTCTCTCCGGCGAGGCCGGCGGGTCCGGAGACCCGGTCGCTCACTTCCGTCGCCGGCTGCGCTCCGAGACCGGAGGCTCCGAACAGCAGCGCGAATCCCATTCCGAGAATTCCCCAACGCGTTTTCGACATCTTGAAGCCTCCGCGCGCGCGCGCACCAACCGTTTTCAACACTTGTTCAGGAAGAGGAAGCCGCCCGCGGTCTGGCCGGCGGTGACCGTCACCGTGTAGGTCTGAGGAGCCGACGGCGTTCCGGGGAAAGTCTGCGCGAAGTTGTCGGGCAGGATCTCCGAGAGGACGTAGACGCCCGGAGTCACGCCGTCGAAGAGGAAAGTCCCATCCGCGCCCGACGTCACCTGACGGCTGGAGCCGTCGGAAGCCGTGAGGACAAACACGATGCCGGCGAGCGGACGGTCGATCCCGTCGATCACGCCGTTCGTGTTCAGGTCGAGGAACTTGATCCCGGCGACCGCGCCCGCCACGCCGGGAGCCGCGATCCGGTTGCCGAAGAGCAGATCGTTGCGGACCTGCCCGGACGCCACCGTGACCGGGATGAACCCGCCTCCGCCCGGCACCGTCTGGACGAAGCCCGTGGGGACGACTTCGGAGACCGAGTACGCCCCCGGCGCGAGGCCCGGGAACGAGAACGACCCGTCCGCCGCCGTGGTCGTCTGCACGGTCGGCCCGGCCGCACCCGGCCCCTGGAGGCGGATGACGACTCCCGCGGCGCCGCCCTCGCCGGGATCCCGGGCGCCGCTCCCATTCGCGTCAATGAACTTCGTGCCGCCGATCGTCGCCGGGGAAGCGAGCGCGTGGTTGCCGAACACGAGGTTCGAGACCGTCGTCTGGGAAACGCTCAGGGTCGCCGTCGCCGTTCCGGGCGCCGGAGGCGCGGTCTGTTCGAACCCCGCCGGCACCGTCTCCGTCACGGTGTAAGTGCCGAAGGGGATCGACGCGAAGTTGAACCGGCCGTCGGCGCCGGTCACGGCCGTCACCGGCGTGAAGCCCGCGGGGCCGGAGATCGTGAATGTGACGCCTGGCTGCGGTCCCTCGCCCTCGTCCTGCAGGCCGTTGCCATTGGCATCGAGGAACTTCAGCCCCGAGACGGCGCCCGTCAGCGCGCCGCGGAAATTTCCGAACACGTTGTCGAGCGAGCTCCCGCCGGCGGCAAGCGTTCCACCGATCGAGCCCGAGGCGGGTGTCGTCTGCGTGAAGCCCGCCGGAGGAGTCTCCACGAGGAAGAAGGGGCCGGCCGCCGAGTTCGTGAACAGGAAGTTTCCGTTCGTGTCCGTGACCACCGTGCGGCTCACGCCCGTCGGGTTCGGCGCGACGCCCGGGAAGAGGCTGATACTGACGCCCGCGAGGCCGGGCTCACCCGGATCCCGGAGGCCGTTCGCGTTCAGGTCCTCGAACTTGGTCCCGCCGATCGCGTTCGGAAGCGCCTGGTTGCCGAAGTCGAGCCCGCTCACGTTCGCGTCGCAGAAGGAGATCAGGTAGCCGAGATCGCGCGCGACGACGCGCCGCGAGAGCCGGTGGTCGAGCGGTCCCGTCTGCAAAAATCCGAAGGGCACGCTCTCCGTGGCCCGGAACGTGCCGCCGTCGGTGAGCCCGCAGACCTGGTACGAGCCGTCGGGGCCCGTCAGCCCGGAGAGGACGACGCCGTTTCCACTGTCGAAGTCGATCTCCACGCCCGGGATCCCTGCCTCGCCCGAGTCCCGGACACCGTTGCCGTTGGCATCCTGGAACTTGGCTCCCGAGGCGCAGAACGTGGGCTGGCAGTTCCTCTTGTCCTCGACGCGGAAGGCGAGCAGACGGGATGACTCCGCGCGAAAGCCGTGGAAGCACCGGTCGCCGCAGACCGGGTCGATGGAGTTCGGATCCCCGTCCAGGCTCGAGACCGGGGTCACCCACACGACGTAGGACGCCTCGCCGGGCCCGACGTCCGCAAACGGCGCGAGGCCGAGCGACGCCGACCCGCAGGCGGATGCCGGTCCCGGGAGGTGCCGCGGGAGGCTCGGCTCCGACGCCGCCGCCGCCTCGATCACGCCATGCCGCACCGTGAAACGCCGCTGCGAAACGGGGTCGACGGAAAGAAGGCGCCGCCCGGTCGAGTCCGTCACCTGAAAGTAGTAGTCGCCGTCGGTCAGATATTCCGCCGCCCGGCAGGGCGTCGCGGCCGATCCGGCGGCGAGGAAGACGTCCTCGCGGTGGGCGAAGGTCCGCCGAGCGGCGCCTGAGGCATCGAGCGTCTGGATGGCGCCCGGGATCTGTGCCGACGCGGAAAGCGCGCAGAAAGAAATCATCACCACGAAGAGACCGATGGACGGGCGGACCGACTTCATGCCGACTTCCTTCCTTGGATTACGGAGAGAGGGTTCAGTTCGGCGGATTGCTTGCAAACGGGGTGCCGCCTCCAGGCGAATCTGCCGTCGTCAGTATAAGGCGATAGAGTCCCCGCGGCATGAGGATTACGGCCTTCGGAGCGACGGATCCGGGGCGGCGGCGCTCGAACAACGAGGACGACCTCGCGATCGTCGATCTGACGACCGAGAAGAACGTCGCGGAGCTCGAGGTGCGCGAGCTGCCCGTCGGAAAGGCAGGGGTTTTCCTGGCGGTCTGCGACGGCGTCGGCGGCCGGCGTGCCGGAGAGATCGCGAGCTCGCTCGCCCTCTCCGAGCTCGTCCAGGAGATAGAAGCGCTCGATGACGGCTGCCCGAGAGGCGAGGTCTTCCGGAAGGCCGTCGAGCGCGTCAACCGGACGGTCTGGCAGAAGGCCAAGGACGATCCGTCGCTGGAGGGCATGGCGACCACGCTGACCGCCGCCGTGGTGTGCCGCGGTCGGGCGGTGCTCGCCCACGTCGGCGACTCGCGCGCGTACGTCCTGCGCGAAGGGCAGATCCGGCAGGTGACGCGCGACCAGTCCTTCGTCGAGTCTCTCGTCGTGGCGGGCGCGCTGACAGAGGAGGAAGCCGCGCATTCCCCCTACCGCAATGTCATCCTTCAAGCCATCGGCCGCAAGAAAGCCGTCGAGGTCGCGCTCGACGCCGTCGATCTGCGCGAGGGCGACGTGCTCCTCCTCTGCACGGATGGACTCTCCGAGAAGCTCGCCCCCGCCGACATCACCCGCGAGCTCGCGCGCGAGGACATCCCCGCCGCCATCCGCCGGATGATCGAGCTCGCCAACGAGCGCGGCGGGGAAGACAACATCACAGCCCTGGCCGCCCGCCTCTCCGACGTCTGAGAGGTCGGGAATCGGGCCATCCAGGAGCGGACGATCGGACGATCGGGCCATTTGTCGGCGATCGGGCCATCGGGTCATCGGGTCATCGGGCCATCTGGGAATGCGGCGCGCGATGCGCCTCACTTCAAAAAGGCAGAGAGCTCCCTCGCCGCCCATCCGGTGAGAGTCGCTTCATCTTCAGCAGACTGAAGCCTCCGACGAGTTATCATGAACCGACTCAGGTGGTCCGGAAGTCGAGCCCTTCCAGGAGGTTCCTTTTGTCCGCTGTGTGGGCGGCGAGCGCGATCGGAGCGGGCAGCCGGCCGCGGGGGGCCGGCGAGGACGCGCTCCGCCGGATGGCGCCCGGGCGGGAGGGCGCGGCACGTTGAAACACCTGTCCGCCGCCTATATCGGGCTCTCCGCGGGCCTCGCCTTCCTCGTCACGTTCCTCCTCGTCCCCCTCGTCCGGAAGATCAGCTTCGCGACCGGGTTTACCCACCGGCCCCGAAGCGACCGCTTCAATTCGGGCCCCCGTCCGAAGGCCCTCTTCGGGGGGATCGCGATCCTCGCGGGCTTCTGGATCGGCCTCATCGCGACGGGCCACGACCTGTCGCTCTGGGGCTGGAAGATCCTCCTGGCTGGAAATCTCGCGTTCGCGTTGATTGGATTTCTGGACGACCTGCTCGAGTTCCGCCCCGCGACGAAGGTCCTTTTTCAGATGGTCGCGTCGCTCGTGCCGATCGCCCTCGGGCTCCGGATTCCCGGCATGCACCCGGTCGCGAGCCAGCTCATTTCGATGGGTTGGATCCTCGTGGTGGTCAACGCGGTCAACCTTCTCGACAACATGGACGGGCTCGCCGGAGGGATCGCGGCCATCGCCGGCTTCTTTCTCCTCCTGCACGGCCTGCAGAATCAGAATGCGCCGCTCGTGCTCGCGGCGGCCGCGCTCGTGGGGAGCTGCGTCGCCTTCCTGCGCTTCAACTTTCCTCCATCGACGATCTTCATGGGCGACACGGGAAGCCACTTCCTCGGCTACACGCTCGCCACACTCACGCTGCTCGACGTCGCTCAGCCGCGCACGACCATCATGACGGCCATGCTCGGTCCGACGCTCGTGCTCGTCGTCCCCATCTTCGACACGGCGCTCGTGGCGCTGAACCGGTTCACCAGCGGACGGTCGGTGACGGCCGGCGCGGCGGACCACAGCAGCCATCGGCTGGTCTCGCTCGGCCTCACGGAGCGGCAGACCGCCCTGCTCCTCTACGCCGTGTCCCTC
The DNA here is from genome assembly GCA_039933215.1 of Acidobacteriota bacterium. Lineage (GTDB taxonomy): Bacteria > Acidobacteriota > Thermoanaerobaculia > UBA5066 > Gp7-AA6 > JALYUA01. The sequence goes on along the minus strand of JBDTOO010000028.1, from coordinate 26,303 downwards.
GGCAGCGGGATCCTTTCGCTCGTCGTGCCGCGGGCTTCCGTGGCCCTGATCATCGTGTCGGCCCTCCCACTGCTGCTCGGGATCTACTATTTCGGCAGCTTCCTGAGCCGCGTTCCGATCTATGCCAGGACACCCGAAGAGATCGCGGCGGCGCGCGAGAAGCGGATGGCGGTGTTCAACGCGTTCATCCCGCACAAATGGCCGCTGCTCGATCTGCTGGCCGACTTCGCCATCGTGCTCGTCGCGCACCTCGGCGCCTACCTCCTGCGCTTCGAGGGGCGCCTGGACGGGGAGAACCTCACCGTCCTCACACGATCGCTGCCGATCGTCATCGCCGCCCGGCTGCTGAGCTTCCAGCTGTTCGGCCTCTACCGGCGGGTCACCGGGCACTTCTCGATCTCGGACGTCATCGCGGTCGCCAAGGCGATCCTGACGTCGTCCCTCGTCACGACGACCGTCCTCGTCATCGCGTTCAAGTTCGAAGGCTTCTCGCGCGCGGTGATCATCATCGACGCCGCCCTGGCCTTCGGCATGGTGGTCGCGGGACACGCTTCCGTCGCTTTCTTCTCCGAGATGTTCCGGGGCCGCGCCCGCGGGACGATCCGCACCGTCATCGTCGGCGCCGGGGACCTCGGCTCCGTCGCCGCGCGGCTCCTTCGGAGGGACCCCCGGTCTCACCGGACGATCGTCGCGTATCTCGACGACGATCCGATGAAGATCGGCAAGCACTTGAACGGGATCGCCGTCGAGGGGCCGATCGACCGGCTGGAAGAGATCATCCGCGCGAGCGACGTGGACGAGGTCGTCATCGCGAGCTCCCAGCTGCTCGAGGCGCGCCAGCGGGAGATTCGAAACCTCTGCGAAGGACTGGGCCTCTCCGTGCGGCGCGCCATCCTCGAATGATCTCCCGGGGCGAGCGGTCGACGATTGGGTGCTGACCGGCCGCCTTTCCCTCCGACCCAGACGGACGCGAACGGGGGCGAGAGGGCGGAAAGATCCGATCCACCACGACGAAGCTTCCTGCCCTTTCGCCCGGGACGGAGAGGCGGCGTCGTCCTCGCGGCCTGCGCCTCCTTCCTCCTGACGTCTCTCGTCCTCCGTCCCGCCTTTCGCCGCGGCCCGACGTCCGTGCCGCCGCCCTCGATCGAGACCCAGGACTTGAACGACCGCATGGCTTCCCTCTCCCGGCGTGCCGTCCGATTCTCCGGCTGGTCTTACGGCATGTATGGGCTCGTCCTCGTGCCCGGCGCCGACGGAGTCCTCGTCCTGACCGTCGATCTTCCCGCCGGGCAGGCCGCGTTTCTCTCGATCTGGCTCTACCGGCCGACGCCGGCCGTGTCGAACACGATCTCGGTGTCCGACGACGGCGTCGCCTGGAGAGTCATCGCCCGCGACGTCCACCGGCTCGGCGCCCCGCTCCTGACTCTGGGGGGTGCGCAGGAGCGGTCGCGGCGGATCTGGGTCCGGGTAACGGCTTCGGACCGGGAGCCCGCGGGCTCTCCCGAGCGGCTCATCCTGGATCAGCTCCAGCTGCGCTGCGCGAACGAGGTCCCCGGATGGGCGCATCCGCGGGTGTTCGCGCTCTTCTTCGGGCTGATCGCCGTGTTCGTGGCCGGCCGGGGTTCGCCCGCGACCGCCCGCCGACTCGCCCTCCGGCTCGGGGCGGCGGCCGCCCTGTGCGCCGCGGCGGCCGCGTGGCCGGCGGCAATGGACGCGCCGGCGAACCGAATCCTCGTCGAAGGGCGTCCGGTGCTCTTCGCCGCGGCGGCCGCGGCGGCGGCCATCCTTCTGGCGATGCGGCGGCCGGCGCGCTGGCGCGCGGCGTCGTCCGTCCTGGCGCTTCTCGCGCTGTCGCTCGCCGCGTGGTCCCGTTGGCTCGCCTGGCAGACGGATGCGAAGCCCTTCGCTCCCGACGCGGACGTGTTCCGGTCGATCGCCTCGGCGCCGTCCGGATGGTTCGCAACCGCGCGCGAGCCGCTGTTCGTCTGGCTCCTCCGCGGCGCGTACGCCGCGGCCGGCCCCACGGAGGCGGCGACCCGCTTCACATCTCTTCTCATCGGGCTCGCCTTCGTCGCGGCTGTGTACGGCCTGGGCCGGCGGCTGTTCGGCGCCTCCGCCGGGCTCGTCGCGGCGCTCTTCCTCGCCGTCCATCCCGGGCTCTCGACGCTCTCGGTCGAAGGCCTCCGCGACGAGCTCTTCGCGCTCCTGCTCTGCCTGTTCTGCGTGGTCCTCCTCCCGCGCACGGTGCGCTCGGAGGGGTGGCGGACCGCGGCGCTCGCCCTTCTTCTCTCGGCGATGGTTCTCACGAGGCTGAACGCGATCGTGCCGGCGTTCCTCGTCCTCGTGGTGTTCGGCCTCTTACGCCGGGGTCCCGCCGCATGGCGGAACGTCCTCGTTCCGACCGCTATCGCGATCCTGGCGGTCGCGCCATTCCTCGTCTCCTGCCGGAGCCGCTTCGGCGATCCCTTCTACGCGCTGAACATCTACGCGACGGGCTTCCGGAATCTCGAGTTCGCGGGGCGGCCGGGATTCCCGTCGCGGGCGGCCGTCGCCGCGAACCTGTTCGCTGGTCCGCTCACGACCACGGGCCGCTACGTCTTCGGACTCCACACTCCGGCGCAGGTGGGGACGCACATCGCGCGGGGATACGGCCGCGCGCTCTTCGGGTACTGGGCGTCGACGCCCGGATTTTTTCCGGGAGCCTCCGGCGGCGTGTTCTGGATCTACGTCGCGGGGATCCCGCTGCTCCTGCTCCGCTGGAGAAGCCGGGACCGCCGTCGGAGCGGGCGGCGCCTCTCGTGGCGCCGCCCCGGCGTCGCGCTCGGCTTCGTCCTCTGCGTCTTCCTGGGGCCGGTCTCGTTTCTCGCGGGCGCGGCGGCATTTCGCCTCGACTGGCGGATCCTCTCGTTTCTCCTGATCGGCTACAGCGTCGCCGTCGCTTCCGCGGCCGCGCTCGCCGTCCGGCTCGTGCGGTGGGCACGTCGGGCGGGCCGCCCCCGGTCAGGGCCGGCGCGGCCGGAAGCGATCGGGCCGGAGCAGCTCACGGTAGACCCGATCGAGATCCCCCAGTAACCGCTCGAGCGAGAAAGCCGAGCGGGCGTGCCGCTCGCCCGCGAGCGCCAGGCGCGCCCGGGCCGCGGGATCCCGAAGCAGCGCGGTGACGGCCGCCGCGAAGCCGCGGACGTCACCCGAGGCAACGAGGAGTCCCCGCGGTTCCTCCGACTCGCGCCAGGGGCCGTCCGCGCCGTCCGTCCACTCGCGCGTCAGGATGTCCCGCACGCCCCCGACGTCCGTCGCCACGATCGCGCGGCTCGCCGCCATCGCCTCGATGAGCGAGAGCGGCGTGCCCTCGTTGCGCGACGTGAGGGCGACGACGTCGAGGTCCGCGAGGAAGGCGGCGGGGTCCGGGCGCGTCCCGAGAAACCGGAAGGAGCCGCCGATGCCCGCGCGATCCACTCGACTTCGGAGCGCCTCCATCTCGCCGGCGCTTCCCGAGCCGATGACGACGAAGAAGGGACGTCCCTCTCCCTCCCAGCCGCGGAGGACCTCGGCGGCCGCGTCGATGAACATCGCGTGCTCCTTGACGGGAGCGACACGTCCGACGATCCCGATGAGAGGACGCCCCGGCTCGAGGCCGAGCTCGGCGCGCAGCGCCCCGCGGTGTTCGTCGAGCCGCTCGAGAAACGACAGGTCGACCGCCAGGGGCACCACCCGGTAACGCCGCGGGTCTCCGATCCGGAGCTCGCCGGAGATCTCGTCGCGCTGCTGCGGGGAAAGGACGAGGAAGCGGTCGGTAAAGCGCGCCAGGAGCCTCTCCGTCCAGCGCACGACGCCGGCCTTCACGGGCGAGAAGTATCCCCGCAACCGGTTCCCGTGGTGCGTGTAGACGACGGGTGGATGGGCGGAGAACGGGGAGAGGATGCGGGCGACGCGGACCAGGAACGCCGCCTTGGAGAGGTGGACGTGGATGAGATCCGGCCGCGCCTCCCGGATGAGGCGCCGCATCCGCCATGCGGCGGCGAGGTCGGCGAGCGGGGAGATCTCCCGCTCCATCGCGGGGAACCGGACGACCGGGACGCCGGCTGCGTCGAACGGCGCTTCGAGGTCATCCTCGTTCGCGGGGACGGCGCCCGTCACGACCGTGGTCTCGTAGCCGAGGGGGACGAGCCCCCGCGAGACCCAGAAGACCTGGCGGGCGGGTCCGCCGACGTTCAGACGGGAGATGACCCGAAGAAGCCGGATTGGAGCGGGCCCAGCCGCTGCTTCAGGCGTGCGCAAGCGTCGGGGCCGCGCTCTGCGGGAAGTGTCTCGCCGAGGCCGCCTCCGCGCCCCACAGGTGCAGCACGTACAGGAGCCAGATCACCTCCGGACGCGTGCGCGCGATGTCGAAGTCCTTCCCGAGAAGTCGCGCGACGCCGTCGGGATCCACCAGGCCGGCACGCGCCACCGCGGCGGGCGAGAGCGTCTCCTGCAGAGCGGGGCGCAGCTCGCCGGCGAACCACCGCCGGAGCGGCACGCCGAATCCGATCTTCGGCCGGTCGATGAGGCGCCGGGGCACGCGGCGGTCGAGGACCTGTCGGAGCAGGTACTTGCCCTGGCCGTCCCGGTACTTGAGGTGGAACGGGAGCGCGAGCGAAAACTCGACGAGACGGTGGTCGAGGAGCGGCACCCTCGCCTCGAGCGAGAACGCCATGCTCGCGCGATCCACCTTCGTGAGGATGTCCTCCGGCAGGTAGCTGACCAGGTCGCGGATCGAGACCGCGTCCGGCCGCGAGCCGCCGAGCCGTCTCTTGGCGTCCTCGTAGAGGGCGGGCAGCTCCGCGTCACGCCCGCACAGCGATTTTACTTCCTCCGCCATCAGGATCTTCACGAACCGGAGATAGCGATCGTCGCTCGCCGATTCCTCGCGCAGGAGCGAGCCCGCGCGCCGGAAGCGCCGGTCCGGGATGAGCGACATCATCGAAGCGGCTCCCCGGCGGAGCCACCGGGGACTCTTCAGGAGCGAACCCATCCGCTGGTAGGCGAAGTAGCGGGCGTAGCCCCAGAACAGCTCGTCTCCGCCGTCCCCCGACAGAGCGACGGTGACGTGCTCCCGGGCGAATTGCGAAACCAGCATCGTCGGGATCGCGGACGAGTCGGCGAAGGGCTCGTCGTAGTGCTTCGCGAGCATGGGAATGAGATCGAGCGCGTCCTGCATCGTGCAGATCTTTTCGTGATGCTCCGTTCCCAGGTGGCGCGCCACCTCCCGCGCATAAGGCGACTCGTCGAGCGCCTTCTCCTCGAAGCCGATCGAGAAGGTCTTCACGGGGCCCGTCGCCTTCTCGCGCATCAGCGCGACGACCGTCGACGAATCCACGCCGCCGGACAGGAACGCTCCGAGAGGGACGTCAGAGATCATCCGGTAGTGGACCGCTTCGGACACGAGAGCCTCGAACTTCTGGGAAAGCTCTTTCTCGGGCACCGACGAGACGCCGCGGGACGCGATCGCGACCGGGTCCCAGTAGCGTTCGGTGCGGACGCGGCCGCCTTCGAGCTCCAGAAGGAAGCCGGGCGGGAGCTTGAAGACCTCGCGGTAGATCGACCGCGGGCTCGGCACGTACTGGAACCGGAGGTATTGCGCGAGGGCGTCCGCGTCGATTTCCCCCTCGAAAGCCGGGTGGAGGCGCAGCGCCTTCAGCTCGGACGCGAACGCGAGCTCCCGGCCGTTCCAGAGGTAGTAGAAGGGCTTGATCCCGAGGCGGTCCCGGGCGGCGAAGAGGGATCTCCGCTTCGAGTCCCAGATCGCGAACGCGAACATGCCGACGAACCGATCCAGGCAGGCGCGTCCCCACTTCTCGTACGCCTTGAGGATGACCTCGGTGTCGGTCCCCGAGCGAAACCGGAATCCCGCCGCTTCGAGATCCCGGCGTACCTCGAGGAAGTTGAAGACCTCGCCGTTGTAGGTGATCCACAGGGAGCCGTCGTCGTTGGCCATCGGGTTGTGGCCCGCGGGCGAAAGGTCGAGGATCGCGAGCCGCTGCTGGGCGAGGCCCACCTCACCCTCGGTTCGCTTCGACCCGTCCCGCGCCACGGTCGACGCGGGCGACAGCCAGACTCCGGCGTCGTCCGGGCCCCGGTGGCGGAGCGTCTCGTTCATCGCGGCGAGGAGGCCGCGGGAGAGTGGCTCCCGCGAGACGAACCCGGTGATGCCGCACATCGTCAGGGCATTTTAGCCGCGAGCGGCGCCGTAGCGGCGGCGGATCGTCTCAGCGGGCCCCGACGAGCTCCCAGTTCGTGTCCGTCACCGACGGGATCGAGACGACGGCCGAGACCGCCGTCCCGTTCATCAGCCAGATGCCGGCGAGACCCGTCCCGTGATGGCGCCAGACGAGGTCCGCGCGGTCGTCGCCGTCGAAGTCGCCCGTCGCGTCGATTTGCCAACCCGGGTCCGCCACCGTCGGGAGCGTCACGCCGGAGACGTAGGCCGTCCCGTTCATCAGCCAGATGCCGGTCGAGCCGCTGACCGCGTGGCGCCAGACGAGATCCGAGGAGCCGTCGGAATTGAAGTCCGCGATGGCCGAGAGCCTCCAGTTCGCGTCCGCCACCCTGGGGAGGGATGCCACCGACGAGAACGTCGTCCCCTGCATCAGCCACACGGAGTTCAGACCTGAGATGCGGTTGCGCCAGACGATGTCCGGGCGGCCGTCGCGGTTGAAGTCGCCCGTCCCCTCGATCTCCCACGTCGTGTCGGGCACGGTCTGCTGGGCCACCATCGAGAGGAGGGCCGTCCCGTTCATCAGCCAGATGCTCGTCGCTCCGCTGGTCCGGTGGTGCCAGAGCAGATCCGTCTTCCCGTCGCCGTTGAAGTCCGCGGTTCCCACGATCCGCCAGTTGATGTCCAGCACCTGGGGGATCGAGGTCACCGACGCCACCGCGGTTCCATCCATGTTCCAGACCCCGTCGAGGCCGTTCGACGTGTTACGCCAGACGAGATCGGTCTTCCCGTCGCCGCCGAAATCCGCGTGCGGTGGGCCGACGATCCGGTAGAACGCTCCGTTCAACGTCGTCAGGTAGAGCTCGCCCGCCGGTCCCTCGCCGAAGGAGCTCACGTTCGCGGCGGTGGTCGCGTGGAGCGCCGGGGTCCACGCCGGGCCGGCCTGGGCGGCGGACCAGATCCGGCCCGAGCAGAAGTCGCCGTAGAGGTAACGGCCCGCGAGCAGCGGAATGGTGGATCCGCGGTACCGGTACCCGCCCGTGACGGAGCAGTCGCCGTTGCCGTGGCCGTACGTCACGATGGGCGCCGCGAGCGCGGCGGACCCGCAGGGAGGAACGTAGGCCGGACAGGACGTGGTCGAGTAGCAGTTCTCCCCTTCCATCACTCTCCAGCCGTAGTTCTCCCCGCCCGTGCTGTCCTCGGGCTGGAAGTCGATCTCCTCACGCTCTCCCTGTCCCACGTCCGCGATGAAGAGGTCTCCCGTCAGCCGGTCGAAGGAGAAGCGCCAGGGGTTGCGCAGGCCGCGCGCCCAGATCTCGTCGAGCGGGTCGCCCGCGCCGGCAAACGGGTTCGTCGGAGGAATACCGTAGTAGGGCGGCGCCGTCGTGTTCTGGTCGACGTCGATGCGGAGCAGTTTTCCCAGCAGCACGTCGGAGCGCTGCGCGTTGCAGCTCGGGTCTCCGCCGGATCCCCCGTCGCCGGTGCCGATGTAGAGGTATCCGTCCGGTCCGAATTTCAGGTTCCCGCCGTTGTGGTTCTGAAACGTGGGGTGCGGAATCGTCAGGAGCGAGACGCCGCTCGCCGGATCCGCGCGGTTGGGATCCGAGGCGAGCACGTGGTATCGGGCGATGACGAGGCTGCCGCTCGTGTTCGTGTAATAGATGTAGAACCAGCCGTTCGTCGCGTATTGCGGATGAAACGCGAGGCCGAGAAGCCCCTCTTCGGAGTTGGTCGAAACGAGGGCCGCGATGTCGAGAAACGGCGTCGTGCGGATGGAGGCGCCGTTCCAGATCACGACCTGCCCGCCCTTGAGCACCAGGAAGATCCGCGAGTCGCCCGCGTGAGAGATGTTCGTGGGGCTCGCCAGGCCCGTGGCCAGTCTGCGCAGTGCGATCGGCGGCGCCGCGGGCGCCTGGGCCAGGAGGCCGGACGCGGCGAGGAGAAACGCGGCGCACCCGGCCGCCCCGCGGGAACGCTTCGACGAAGCCCGACGAACGAGCGGACGGAGAAATCCCTTCACGAGCTCACCTCGATAAAGCGGGGCGCCGCCGGCGACAGGGCGCCCCGAGAACGACGAAAGCGCCGCTTCGGAAAGAGAAGAGCGCCGGCTGGCTTCCGGCGCTCTTCCCATCCCGCCACGGCGTGGCGGAAAACCATCCCGACAAGATAGACGATCGAGGATCAGTGCGGGGCGCCGATTGACCAGTTGACGTCCGAAAGTGTCGGCAGGCCCACGACGGCCGTGACCGTCGATCCGTTCATGGTCCAGAAGGCGTTCAGGCCGTTCAACTTGTTGCGCCAGATCAGGTCCGCGCGGTGGTCTCCGTTGAAGTCGCCGACGCCCGCGATCACCCAGTTGAGATCGGTCTGGTTCGGAATTCCCTGGACGCCCATCGAGGTCGTGCCATTCATCATCCAGACGGCGTTCAGTCCGACCGAGGACCGCCAGACGATGTCCGGCTTGCCGTCGCCGTTCAAGTCGCCCACGCCCGCGATCTTCCAGCTCTGATCGGGAACCGTCGGGAGTCCGGCGATCGACGACGTCACCGTGCCGTTCATGAGCCACACGGAGTTCAAACCGTTCACGACGTTGCGCCACACGATGTCGGCCTTGCCGTCCGCGTTGAAGTCCGCGACGCCGACGATCTTCCAGTTCGTGTCGGGGACGGCGGCCAGCGAGATGACGGAAGACACCGTCGTGCCGTTCATGAGCCAGAGCGAGTTCAACCCCGTCGAGTCGTTGCGCCAGACCAGGTCGTTCTTTCCGTCGGCGTTGAAGTCGCCGGCGCCGACGAGCTTCCAGGCCGGATCGGTGACCGACATCAGCGGCACGACATTGGCGGCGGTGGTGCCGTTCATCAGCCAGATGCTGTTGATGCCCGAGGCCGAATTCCTCCAGATGATGTCCGTGCCGCCGCTGGCGTCGAGATCCGTGCCGTTCGCCAGCACAGCGACGTAGGAAAACGACCGCGATCCCGTCTGGGAATCGGGGTTCGTCACGACGAGGGAGACGGAACCGGCCGCGTGCGCGGCCGTGGTCGCGTAAATGGTCGAGGCATTCACCACGGACACAGAGGTCGCCGCGGTTCCGCCGACGGTCACCGTGGCGCCGACCTGAAAGCCCGCGCCGGAGATCGCGATCGACGTTCCGCCACCGGTGACTCCCGACGCGGGGGAGATCGCGGAGACGGAGGGCGGGACCGGACCCGTGCACGAGCTGCCGCCATCTCCGTACAGCCAGCGGATGGCGTCGACGTCGTCGGTGCCGAGGCTGACCCGGTTCTGCGCGACGGAGTACATGATCGCGGCGTTCTCGTTGCCCCGGCAGGTGTCGTGCGCGGAGACGTTCTGATCGGGGTGGCCGAGACCGAGCGTGTGGCCGAGCTCGTGCTCGAGCACCGACTGGGTGATGACGGAGCTGTATCCGTTGAGGGAGCACGCCGCCCGCAGCTCGACGGTTCCGCCGACGATCGTCGCGTAGGTCTCGCCGCGCCAGCTGTGCTGTCCGCCGCCGTTCGGCCCGCCGCATCCGATGACTCCCGCGCCAGACAGGCACGTGGCCCAGCCGCAGCCGAGCGAGGACGACGTCGCGTTCATGTAGATCACATTCGAGGACGAAGCGCCCGGGGTGTAGTTGATGGAGCTGTTCGGCTCGGACGTCCAGGCCGACAGAGCGCCCGTCGCCTCGGCGACGCCGCCTCCGTCGATGTTCGTCGTTCCATTCAGGACCCACACGGCCGTGGCATTGTTGTTGTAGCGCCAGAGCGAGTTGTTGATGTTGCCCCACATGGTGGTCTTGCCCTGCCCGATCCATTCGGAATGCGACACCGGCGTGAGCGCGCCCTGGGGCTCGGCGGCGCGGAAGCTTGAGAATTGTCCGTTCCGGATGGCGGTCAGAAACGCGGTGAGCGGCCGGGCCGAGACGGCGTCCGCGACGGTAGCGGCGGCGGCCGAAGCGAGCCGGTGGCCGGCGGCGGGGCGCGCGGCGTCGGAGGAAATACCCAGGGCCGCATCCTCTTCGCTCGCGAAGACGTCGACGCCGGGATGAACGCCCTTCGCCAGGTCGGGAATCGCGAAGCGATGGCCGGCGGCGTCCTGGGAGACCTCGAACTTGCCGAGGAGCATCTCCGCGGTCTCGTAGTCCCCGTCCGGCCGGGCGATCGCGAAAACGACGACTTCATGACCCGGGGAGTACTCGGGCCGTCCCCACATCTTCAGAAACCGCCCGTCGGGAAGCGTGCCTCCCACCTGGTGGAGGACGAGGTCGCCGGAGAGCCCGCCCTTCAGGATGGCGAGCGGCCGGATGAGGGTGACCGTGACCGGCCGCCCGAGGGCATCCTCTTCGACCTGGGAAGCGAGCACCGTCCCGTGCACGACCAGGTCGGCCCGCCGGGACAGCTCCGCGTCGGAGATCGGAATGACGCTGGTCGCCCTTGCGGCCCTGCTGTGCACGCACAGCACGGCGACGAGAGCGAAAATCACGCGTCGGGCGCTATCCCACCTGCCAGGACGTGATTCCGTCCTCTTCTTGATCATGAAACCTCCAGTTACCCCCCGACAGAGCAAGAGTCGTACCCCGACCATGTCTGCTAAATGGCTCTATTCGCAACACTTATCCACGCATTCTCCGGGCGGACTGACGGGATTTGTCGCTCCGCCGACCCGGGTGCCCCTTGTTTTTGTCCGCCGCTCAGAACGCGAAACGAACGCCCGGGAGTCCCGAAATCGACGCCCCGCGACGGCCGAGGAGAAAAAGCTCCGAGACCGGTTTCGGGGAGGCCGAAAGCGCGCGCGCCCGGTTTGCCGCTAGCATGCGCGGGATGCAGAACTCCCGCTTCTCCCGCGTCGCGGCCTTCTCCGCGGCGCTCGCCCTGACGCTCGCCGCCTGTGCGACGCGGACGCCCGCGCCCGCGGCTCCCCCGGCGGCGGACGTCCTGACCGGCCGCGTCCGAACCTTCTGGGAAAACCGGCAGCGCAAGGACCTCGGCGCGATGTACGCCTTCTATTCCGCCGGGTACCGGTCCCGGCACCCGCGCGAGGAGTTCCTGAAGAAGAGCCGGCTGACCCGATTCGACATCCTCGAGTTCCGCGTCGCGGACGTCTCCATCACGGAGGGTCGTGCCGACGTGACGATCGCTTATCGCGCGCAGTCGCCGCCCAAGATTCCCGGCGCCTTCGAATCGACGGTGAAGGAAACCTGGATCCTCGACCCGGACCACCAGTGGTACCGGGAACGCGAGACGATCCTCCTCCCCTTCCCCGGCGCGACGGGCGCTCTGCAGGAAGCGGAGGACTGATCTCCCGCGGCTCGGAATCCCGCCGGAAAAAAAGAAGCCCGGCCTCCCCGAGCCGGGCTTCGAGGGATCGGAGCTGCGCCGATCAAGGGATGACGTGGATGACTCCATGCATGCGGTCATGGCCCGAACCGCAGCCGCTCTCGGTGCAGGCGAACTCGTAGTCGCCGACGGCGGCCGTGAAAGTCTGCGTGATGCCGGAGCCGCCGATGGACAGGGCGGCACCGCTGATCCCGAGGCTGCTGATCCCGCTGAAATAGTGCACGGCGTTTCCCGAGGTGCCGTCGTCGAAGGTGTTGTTCGTCACCTTCAACTGGTAGCGCTGACCCGCTTTCAGCGTGATGCCGTTCTGGCCGGGATATGCCGGGTCCTTCCCCGTCGTGTTCGGCCCCTGGACCCAGTCCCACTGCCAGTTCACGGCGCGCAACGCGATCGCGACGGTCTGCCCGGAGCCGGGCGTGGAGGTCGGAGGCGGAGGCGCCGTGGGAGGGGGCGTGCTCGTCGGGACCGGAATCGTCGGGATGTCGGGAGGCGTCGCGGTCGGCGGATTCGGAACGGGAGGCGTCGGCGTGGGCGTCCCGCCGGTCGACGGCGGCGTCGAGGTCGGGGGGGGCGTGTTCGTCTTCGGGGGCCCGCCCACGGGGCTCGTCGGTGTCGCGGCGACGCCCGGGGTACGCGGCGCGCGCTGCGGCTTCACGATGGACATCCGGGGCAACGGCGTCGCCGCCGCCGCCGCGTCCTGCGTCGACTTCGATTCGAGACCGGGTCCCGTGACGTCGTCCGATTCGGACTGGCAACCGAGCGGAACGCCGACGGCGCCGGCGAGCGCGCAGACGAGCGCGGCGACCCGGAGTCGCTCGCCGCGCCGGCTGCTGGAGGTCCGACCCGTCATCACACGAAACCGAGATTGGGAGTGGCGAACCGGTTCAGGAGCGGGAACACCGTCGGCAGGTCGGCCGACGGAACGCCGAACCAGGTCGAGAGGGTGGCCGCGTACTGGTCGACTGCCGTGGTGGGAATCCACCGACCGCGGTTGTCGGTGTCGTCGGGTCCTCCGAGGGAGAGCGTCGGAAAAGTTCCGTACATCTTCCCGCCGAGGACCGAACCGCCCATCACGAACTGGTGGTTGCCCCAGGCGTGGTCGGAGCCGACGTTTCCGGCGTTGGTTCCGGACGGCGCCAGAGTGCGCCCGAAATCGGAGAGGGTGAACGTGGTGACGGCGTCCTGGAGTCCGAGCTCCACCGTCGCGTCGTAGAAGGCTTTCATCGCGTTCGAGAGCTGCCCGTAGAGCTGCGTGTGCGCGGCGAGCTGGTTCTGGTGCGTGTCGAACCCGCCGAGCGAGCAGAAGAACACCTGGCGAGAGAGCCCGAGGCTCGTCTGGTTCAGCTTCATCACCTTCGCGACCTGCTTCAGCTGGTTGCCGAGGCCGGTGCCCGGGAAGACGGTGTTGACGATCGGGTCCACCTGAAGGTCCTGACGCACCTGGATCGCCTGCTCGGTCTGATCGCTCGCGACCGACACGAGGGTCGCCGTACGGTCGATCGTCCGCAGGAAGTCCATGGAGTTCTTGCGAGCGACGGACTCCGGGGTGGTATTGAAGCCGTTCAACACGAGGACCTGGTTCAACGCCGTCGGAGCGGGCGCGATGCCGAGCGGCTGCGTGACGAGACCCTGAGCGAAGACCGCGGAGCCGGCGACCGACGTGACGATCGGAAAACCGGAACCGCCGTTCATGCTGACGACGCGGTCGGCGGCGCGGCCGCCCCAGCCCGACTGCGTGCGGGCGTCGGCGCGGGAGGACTGCCAGATTTCCTGCTGGTCGTTGTGAGAGAAGAGCTGATAGGGGCGGGCCCCGCCGGAGCGGTATTGGGTCCGCGTCAGCGGCTGGACGAGAGGACCGACGTTCGCCACGATGGCGACCTTGCTTTGATTGAAGAGAGTCTGAATCGGCGTGAGGCTCGGGTGGAGACCGAACGGCCCGAGTCCGGCGGGAGTGATGGGCAGGAGCGTTGCCAGGGGAATCGCTAGGCCGGCCGTACCGCGTGCGGCGGTATACGCGCCGTACCCCGTCGTGTCCGCGGGAACGATCATGTTGTTCGCGTCGTTGCCGCCGTAGAGGAAGATGCATACGAGGGCCTTGTACGGCCCGGCGGCCAGCGCCGAAGCGCCGTTGGCGGCCATGGCGTCCTGCGCGAGGGCGCTCATCAAACCGAGCTTCTTGACCCCCGCGCTCATCGCGGCCGCGCCCAGGGCGGCGCAGCTCGTCCGGCGGAAGAATTCGCGGCGACTCTGGTCTTTCATTTTCACTGCTCCACCTGGTACTGCGACGAGGTCGCGACCAGATACAGGGCCGTTTGGACGCGTAACAGCGGATTGGTCAGGGGAACCGCGTTCACGGCTCCCAGGATGCTGGTCTTCATCTGCGCGGACATCGTGTCGTGCATCATCAGGCGGTCGAGCTCCTTGACGAGCGCGGGCGGATTGCCGGCGATCGAGAGCAGCACCGCGAAGTCGATGGACGTCCCCTGCGGCGCGTTTCCGGACACGGCGACCTTCGAGAACACGAGCGTGTTGACGATGTTCGCGCGACGCAGGGCGGAGACGGTTGAGACCGTGCCGAACTCGGGGCCGAGGATCGTCGTGTTCGGAGCGATGTAGTCGGCGGGGTAGTAGTTGAAGACCGTCGGGGGCTTGAAGACGTCCTGATTCACGGACGCCGTCTGCGGATTGAGGTACCCGTCGCTCTGCGCCTGGCCGTTCGCCGAGACGGCATTGAACGCGCGCAGGATGTTGGTGACGAAGAGCGCCGGCTCCTTCAAGTGTCCGTAGGCGGGAGTGGCCGTGGGGGTGCGCGCCTCGGGGTCGAGGAGCATTACCTTCACCATCGCCCTCAGGTCGCCGCGGACGCCCGACCCGTTGTTGTTGAACGCGGCCGCGACGCGGCCGACGAAAGCGGGGCTCGGGTTGCTCGTCACCATCTGGCGGATGAAGTGCTTCGCGATGAACGGTCCGACGTTCGGGTGGTTGAAAATGTTGTCGAGCGCGTCCTGGAGGTCCTTCGCGGGCGTCTGCCCCGCGGGAAGCGTCTGGCCGCCCAGGAGGACCTTCTGCCCCGTATCGTGGTTGCCCGTCACGACCTGCATCGAGGAGAAGTAGTTCGAGAAGCCGGGAGCGAGGTCGTTCGCGCGGCGCCAGCCGGTGAAGACCCGCGCGAACTCCGTCACGAGGGTCTGGTCATACACCGCGATCGGCGTGCCGGCCAGGTTCAACTGCGGCGTCCCGTCCGGATAGAGAAGGTCCGTGCCCACCGAGAAGAGCTGCAGGATCTCGCGGCCATAGTTCTCATTCGGGTTCTGCCGCGTGTTCGTGTCCATGTTGAGGAACGAGCCCATCCCGGGATTCAGCGTGATGTTGTAGAGCAGGTCGCGGTAGTTGCCGAACGCGCCCTGGTACACGGCGTTTAAGTACGGGATGTACCAGCCGGGAATCGTCACGTCGTTGCCGGACACGACGAAGAGCTGGTGCAGCGTCCACGCGACGCGCTGGCGAAGCTGGTCGTCGCCGTACAGGGCGTTGCGGAAGAACTGATTCTGCAGCGGGTACATCGTGTAGTTGTCGCGCTGGCAGTTCGAGTCGCATGTCACCGGAACGTCATCCGGAACCGAGGGGAGCGGCGGATACCCCGACAGCGACTCGATGAACTGCTCGTCGATCCATGCGGACATTCCGATCTGGCGAACGTGCTCGATCAGGGCGTCCGAGGGTCCGAACGAGGCCTGCTCGAGGAATCGCACGATGTCGGAAGTCGGCTGTGTGATCGTAAAGGCCGAGGTGCCCTTCCAGGCGTCGTAGTTCGCCGACGAGCCCGCGTTACGCGCCCACACCTGGACGGAGTAGTTGCCGGCATCCGCGGGAGCCGTCGTCCAGCTCCAGGTGCTGCTGCCGCTCCAGTCCTGGACGACCGACCAGATACCCGTCGACGCCTTGTAACGCCAGAACTTGTACTGGAGAGGCTGGACGCCCCCCGTCGCCGTGGCCGTCCACTGGACGACGCTCGTCACCGGCCGGGGCACGCCCGGCGACGCGATGATCGCCGACACCGCGAGCGGAGCCGGCCCCGTGATCTGGAACGAACCGCTCGCGTAGTAGACGTCGTAGGCAACGGTCTCACCCGCGTTGCGGACCCAGACCTGCAGGTAGTAGTTGCCCGCGTCCGCGGCCTGAGGCGTCCACGTCCACGTGCTGCTCGAGCTGTAGGGACGCTCGACGACCCAGGCGCCGGTCGACACGTGGTACAGCCAGTACTGGTACTGGAGAGGCTGCACGCCGCCGGTGGCCACGGTCGAAAACGTGATCGGCGCTCCGGCCGGAGTCGGGAAGGTCTTCGTCGAAGAGAGAGAAACGATGCGGGGCGGTGGTCCGATGATGTCGAACGTACCGGAGTTTCCCGCGCCGTCGTAGGTCGTCGAAGATCCGTTGTTCCGAAGCCAGACCTGCAGCGCGTATTTGCCGATATCCCCCGCGGTCGGTGTCCACGTATAGGTGTTCGACGTGCCGTAGTCCTGGACGATCACCCAGGTCGCGGTCGCGTAGCTGTATCGCCAGAAACGGTAGAAAAGGGGGCCGACGCCGCCCGTCGTGGTGACGGTCCAGCGGATCGAGCTGTTGTACTGCTTCGGAAAGGTCACGTTCGGCGTGAACGTCACGACGGAGGGCAGGCGGTTCGTGATCACGAAGCTCGGCGTTCCGATCCAGCCGTCGTAGGCGGCTGCGGAACCCTGGTTTCGCGCCCACACCTGCATCGAATAGGTTCCCATCTCGGTCGAGCTCGGCGTCCACGCGAACGTCCTGTTCGTGCCCCACACCTGGACGACGGACCACGTCCCGGTCTGAGCGCTGAATCGCCAGAACTGGTACTCGACCGTTCCCGTTGCACCCGTCACGTTCGCCGTCCACGTGATCGTCGTTCCGTAGGGCTTCGGGAGCGTGGGGCTCGGAGTGAGCGAGGTCACGGTCAGCGCATGAGCCGCCGCCGAGACGCCGGTCAGGAGAATCAGCGAAAGTACGACGGACCGAAGGGCCCGCGGCATCCGTCCGGTTGAGCGCGATGCGTTCATCGATTCACCAGCCTTTCGGGGGTCTTGAAGGAAGGACGCACAGCGGAAGAGGAAACACGCGCGCCATCGCGCGAGAAAGAGAATCGGCGTTCCCAGGGGGTGGGAAACGAGTTCGGCCTGTCTGGAACGGAGAGAAATGAATCCCGCAGCGGCGCTGCGATGCTCGTTTCTCCCCGCCCATGAAGGAGGGGATATCGCATTCGATTGGTCTGGCTTTCTTCAGAATAGACGGCGTTTTCGGGAAAGTCAAAACAAACACAATCCTGCCGAAAACGGCGCGAGAAACGGGGCGCACGGTCGAGCGAAGAGAATCCGGATGACATGGGCGGCGATGCTCGCACGTTCATCGCGGCGCCACATCCGCATTCGGAGGTAACCGTTTCCCCGGATTTCGTACTAGAATCAAAGTTCTAGAGCCGGAGTGAAAATGATTCGCGTGGCGCTGGCGGATGACCACCCGCTCTTCCGGGAAGGGCTTCGCAAAGTGCTGTCGATGGCCTCGGAGCTCGACCTGATCGGCGAGGCGGCGGACGGCGAGGCGGCGCTGGAGCTCTGCCGGCGCTTGCATCCGGACATCCTGGTTCTCGACGTCAGCATGCCGCGCTGCGACGGTTTCGGCGTCCTCGCGGAGCTCCCGAAGGCCGCGCCCCAGACTCGCGCAATCATGCTGACGGTCCACCTCGAGCGGGAGGTCGAGGAACGGGCGCTCGCCGGAGGAGCACGGGGCTTCCTGCAGAAGGACAGCTCCGCCGCGACCATCCTCCGCGCGATCCGAGCGGTCGCCGGCGGTCAGGTGTGGGCCAGCCGGTTCGCCGCCTCCCGGATCCTCTCCGCAGCGGCCCCCCGGATGCCCGTCGATACGCTGACGGCGCGGGAGAGCGAGATGCTGGCGTTTCTCGGCCGCGGGATGATGAACCGGGAGATCGCGGAGAAGACGGGCCTCTCCGAGAAGACCGTGGCGAGCCACGTCGCGTCCCTCGTCGCGAAGCTCGGCGTGCGCGGAAGGCTCGAGGCCGCGATGCTCGCGCGGCGCTACGCCCGGTCCCGGCCCTCGCGCAAGCGCGACGGAGGCGAGGGCCCGTGAACATCCCCTCGCCCTTCCGGCTCGTCGAGCGCCTGAGGATCCACGACGCTACGATCGCGGGGATGGAGCTGGCCGCGCGATGCCGGGGCGTCGAGGAGCTTCTCGACTTCTGGGCGCGGGAGATCGCGGACGAGGTCCGTCCGGACGGCGCCGCGCTCTTCCTTCTCGAAGGCCACCGGTGGATCCGCACGCTCCCGGAGGATCCGGCGAGTGATCCGCCCGCGTTGAACGACGCCTCTCTCGTCCGCGCCGCGGCTTCGGCCGAGCCGGTGCGCATGCGGGCGTTGACGGCGTCCGAGCCGGAGGTCGTGCTCGCCCGCTACTCGGCGCGCGATGGCTGGCGAGGGGTGCTCGCCATCTGGGGAAGCCGGCGCCGCGGCTCCCGCGCGCGGATCCGGCGGGCCGCGTGGTTCGCGTCGGCGGTCGGCCGCACGGCATCGGTGCTTCGGAAGGCGGAGACGGGACGCGAGCAGGCGATCGCGGGCGAGCGGACGCGCTGGGCGGCGGAGCTGCACGACGGACATCTGCAGTCGCTCTCGTCGGTCAAGCTCCTCGCGGAGGTCTGCTCGTCGATCGAGGAACAGCACCAGGAGGTCTGCCTCGCGCTCGGCCCCGCGGACGCGCCGTCTCGCCTCCGGACGGAGCTCGCCCGGCTGATCGACCTCGCCAACGAGACCGTCCGCGAAGCCCGTCACTACCTCCTCGAGCTGCGGTCCCCGCCCTCCGACGCCGAACATTTCGTCCCCTGGCTCCGGGCATACACGGACGATTTCGAGCGCGAGAGCAGCATCCCGGTCGAGCTGCGGATCGAGGGCGAGGGCGAGCTGCCGCGCATCCAGGTGCAGGACACCACCCGCCTGATCCGCGAGGCGCTCACCAACGTGCGCAAGCACGCGAAGGCGGGCTCCGTGCGCATCGCGCTCGTCTTCTCGGAGTCCGGCACGACGATCTCCATTTCCGACGACGGGGTCGGCTTCGACCTCCGCTCAACGCTCGAGGCGCTCCTCGATTCTTCGCACAACGGTTTGACCGGAAGCCGCTATCGCGTCGAGTCGATCGGAGGCGAGATGCGGCTCCGGAGCGCTCCCGGCCGCGGCACCACCGTTTCGTTCCGCTTGCCGCCCGAGAGCCGGCGCCCGACGGCCGACCAGCGCCGGGAGGATCGCGAACAGGCGGAGCGCCGCCAGCCGGCCCACGCGGAGCCGGCCGGGATACCGGGACGGACCCACGAAGGAATCCGCGACACGCTGGCAAACACGATCAGCGCCCTCCTCGAGAGCTCGCCGGCCGATTCCGAGCCCGACCGGGCGTATCCCCGGGTCGGCGGCGAGGAAGACGATGGCGCCTGAAGTCGTCGTCTCTTCAGAGAACGCTCTCTTCGCGGAGTGCCTGGCCGAGCGCATCCGCCGCGAATCCGGGGCGCAAGCTCGCGTGACGGGCACGGTGCCCGAGCAGATGCTCCGCGACCTCAAGCGGTCGGCTTCGGGAATCCTGCTCCTCGACTCCGACTCGTGGAACGCCGTCTCCGAGCGGCTGCTCCTCCGCCTGCGGGCGAAGTTCCCCGCCCTGAGGGTTCTCGTCCTCATCGCGCGGCCGGACGACGCCCTCTCGGTCCGCCTCCTCGGCTACGGCGCCGCCGGGGTCCAGTCGCGGACGCTCGATTTCGCGACGCTCCTGCGCGCGATCGAGACCGTGGCGTCCGGAAAGAGCTGGGCAGACCGCCGGGTGCTGACTCAGGCGATCTCCCGGGCGCAGCGCCGGCTGCGCGGCGGGGCGCGGCCCCTGACCCCGCGCGAGCGGCAGATCCTGACTCTTCTCGGCGATGGCTACCGCAACAAGGAGATCGCCGCGCGCCTCGACATCAAGGAACAGACGGTGAAGGTGCACCTCTACAGCCTCTTCAAGAAGTTGAACGTGCGGACGCGGGTCGAGGCCGCCTTGAAGGCGGCCGAGGGAGGACGAGCGAGCCGGCGGTGAGCTGGGATGCGCGATCGAAAGGACGCGCCGGAACCCGCCGCCGCGTGATTCGGCCGACGCGCGGTCCCGCTCGCGGCCGCGGCGTCGATCTCGGCCGGCTCCTGGTCGAGCTCCGCCGGGGGAGCGGGGCACGCGCGGGAGGTGACCGGTCACGGGTGACGGCAGAAACGGCTGCTGTCACCTGTCTCCTGTCTCCTGCCTCTGTTATTCGGCCGACGCGCGGTAATGAAATAGGATCCGAGCATGCCTTCCGCTCGCTTCCGCGACGCACTTCGAAGGGAGGAAGAATGAAACGATTCCTGGTTTCCTCCGTGCTCCTGTCCGCCGCCGCCCTCCTCCCCGCTCAGACGAACACGTCCGCCGCGAACGCCGCGGACTACGGCTGGGGGCACAAGGCGACGACCGTCGTCAGCGGCGCGACTTCGAGTCAGTACTGGTTCGTCCTTCGAGCCATTCCGGGGCGCTGCTATTGCGTCGAGACGGCCAACTTCGAGGGTTCGTACGGAGACAAGAACGTCGACACGATCATCGATGTCTATCGTCAGGACCAGACGACGCTGATCACCGAGAATGACGACACTCTGGAAGAGCCCCCGTCATTCTTCTTCTCCCGCGCGTGCTGGATCCACAATTTCCCCATCGAGAACATCTACGTGCGGGTTTCGCCGAACGCCCCGACCGTACCGACGAGCGCCATCCAGGTGCGTTTCGTCGAGACCACGCTCTTCTGCCCGTGGTTCTTCATCGCGGGCGACTACAACGCGTTTTCCCTGATCCGCAACACGAGCATCACGGATCTGCCCGGAGTCGTGGTGACCTGGCGAGGCTTGAACGGAGCGGTCGCCGGATCGACGACCGTGACGGTGCCGGCAAACGGAACCGTCGTCCTGAATGCCCGAACTTTCGTGAACCCGGCTCTCTTTTCGAACGGGTCCGTCGAGATCGCCCATGCGGGGAGCCCCGAGCAGCTTCAGGGAAGCACGACCACGCTCTCGGGAACGACCGGCCTCGGCTTTGACGCCCAGTTCACGCAGCGTAAGGCCTGGTAGCGCATCCGGCCCCTCTTCCGGCCGGAGAAGAGTTGTTGGGAGCACCGCCGGCGCGCGTCGGCCGGCGAGGTCGCCGCAGGGAACGCGGACTCCTCGTCGCCCTTCATCCGCCCGCATATGATCCCTCGGAACTGATCCCACGCCGTCTTCGACAGGAGCGATCATGAAACGAGTCTTCGTCTATTGCGCCTTTCTTCTGGCCGCGCCCCTTCTCGGGCAGGCCAACACGATCTCGGGTATGGCGGGCCTCTACTTCTGGGGGCAGAAGGCGACGTCGTACGTCAACGGTGCCACCAACACGCAGTTCTGGTTTCAGCTGGCTGCGGTGCACGGCCGGTCCTACTGCGTGGAGGCGGGCAGCGTCGAGGGCCCTTACGGCGACCGGGCGCTCGATCTGGAATTATCCGTCTTCCAAGCCAACGCCATCACCGTGATCGCCAACAACGACGACTCGAAAGAAGAGCCCTATGGAGGAGTCGCCCCTCGCGCGTGCTGGACGCACTCCGCACTGAGCCAGGCCGTTTTCGTGAAATTGTTCCCTCACTCGGCGAGTGTCCCGGCGGGCATCGTCACGCTGCGGTTCATCGAAACGACGCTCTTCTGTCCCTGGTATTTCGTGGCCGGGGACTACAACGCCTTCTCTCTGATTCGAAATACGAGCAACTCGGATCTGTCGGGCGTCGTCGTGACCTGGCGCGGATTGAACGGTGTCGTCGCCGGAACGACGACGGTCTCGATACCCGCCGACGGAACGATCGTTCTGAACGCGCGGAACTTCGTGAACCCGGCAGTTTTCTCCAACGGTTCCGTCGAGATCGCCCATCCAGGCAGCCCGGAACAGCTCCAGGGCAGCACGACGACGCTTTCGGGAACCACCGGCCTCGGATTCGACGCGCAGTTCACGCAGCGCAAGACCTGGTAGCGATAGCCCGGCGGCGTCGTGCGGTGAGCTCGCTCCGAGAAAAGCCGTCGTCGCCATCCCCGTCCGCGTAGGATGCTCGAACCGGTCGACGCGATTTTCTTAAGGGAGGGAGTGGTATGAAACGGCTCTGCGTCTGCTGCGCCTTCCTTCTGGCCGCTCCACTTCCGGGTCAGAACAACACCAGCTTCGGAACCGCGGCGTCGTACTTCTGGGGGCAGAAGGCGACGTCGTTCGTCAGCGGTGCCGCGAATACGCAGTTCTGGTTCGTGCTCGAGGCGACCGCCGGTCGCTCGTACTGCGTCGAGGCGGGCAACTACGAGGGAGGGTACGGCGACGGGTCTCCCGACATGGAATTGTCCGTCCTGGGAGGCAACGCCGTTACGGTGATCCGCGGCAACGACGACGCCGGCGAAGAACCCAAAGGATTCGTCAACTCTCGCGCTTGCTGGGTACATACTTTTCCGAATCCGACCGTCTTCGTGAAACTGATTCCTCACGCGGCATCGGTTCCCGCTAGCGCCGTCACGCTCCGGTTTGTCGAGACGACGTTGTACTGCCCCTGGTATTTCGTGGCGGGCGACTACAACGCGTTTTCTCTCATCCGCAACGCGGCGAGCACGGCTCTCTCCGGCGTCGTCGTGACCTGGCGCGGATTGGACGGAACGGTCGCAGGAACGACGACAGTCTCGATCCCCGCCAACGGGACGGTCGTCTTGAACGCCCGAAGCTTCGTGAACGCGGGCGTCTTCTCCAACGGCTCCGTCGAGATCGCCCATTCGGGGAGTCCCGAGCAGATCCAGGGCAGCACGACGACGCTCTCGGGAACGACCGGCCTAGGCTTCGACGCCGTCTTCGGGCAGCGCAAGGCCTGGTAGCTCGGACCGCTTTTTCCGCCTTCGCACAACTGTCGCTTCGACAAGGAGGTCTCGTGAGACGACTCTTCATCGGTATCGTCGCGATTCTCGCGGCTTCTACTACTGTTGCCCAGATCAACACGACGATCGTAACTTCGGTGAACCTCGCGTGGGGTCAGAAGGTCCTCACGACCATGGGGCCATCGGCCGCAACGGCCCACTGGTTTCATGTCTTCGGCATTGCCGGCCGCTCCTACTGCGCCGAGACCGGCCAGGCCGAGACGACGGTCTTCGCCGAACGCGTCGAGGACTCCGACATCGAAATTCAGGACGACACCGGCACGCCGATCGCCTTCAACGATGACCCGCTGGAGGAGCCCTATAACTATTTCCACTCCCGCGCCTGCTGGATCCCGACGCTCCACGGGTTCAACTACATCCGCGTGAAGGCGCATCAGGACACACCCGTCGCGGAGTACCTGACGCTCCGCGTGATCGAGACGACGCTCTTTTGCCCCTGGTTCTTCGTCGCGGGCGACTACAATGCGTTCTCCCTGATACGGAATACAGCGGGACGCGCCCGCGACATCACAGTGACCTGGCGCGGGCTGAGCGGTGTGGTCGCGGGAACGACGACGGTCACGATCCCTCCCAACGGCACTATCGTCTTGAACGCGCGGAACTTCGTAAACCCGGCCGTCTTCTCGAACGGCTCGGTCGAGATCGCCCACGCGGGAAGCCCGGAGCAGATCCAGGGCAGCACGACGACCCTCTCCGGCACGACCGGGCTCGGTTTCGACGCCCAGTTCACGCAGCGTAAGCCCTGGTAGCCGGCGGGACGAGCGATCGGAGGGATAGAATCGGGGAAATTCGCTCGGATTCCGAGCGACCGCACATTCCCGATCCGGATTCTCAGAGGAACACTATGAAATCGCTCCTGGCCCTGGGCGGGATTCTTCTCTTCGCCGCTTCGTTGCCGGCCCAGTCGAACACGACGCCGGTCCTCGCCGCGCAATTGCACTGGGGTCAGAAGGTTTCGAGCTCGATCGCGACGGGCTCCGAGTACTGGTTTCAGCTCTGGACGGTGGCGGGTCGAAGCTACTGCGCCGAGGCGGGTCCTTTCGAGGGCGCCGTCCCGGGCTCCGGGACATGGGGAGACAAGAATCTCGATCCGGTCCTCGATGTCTTCCGCTCCGACACCACCACTCTGATCGTGCAGAACGACGACACGGACGAGGAGCCGTACAGCGGACACCTCTCGCGAGCGTGCTGGGTGGCAAGTGCCGCGAACTCAGGCCCGAACTTCGTTCGATTGACTCCTTTCGACGCCCACGTGGCGGCCACGGTCACTCTGCGCTTCAGCGAGACGACGCTCTTCTGCCCCTGGTTTTTCATCGCTGGCGACTACAACGCGTTCACGCTCCTCCGAAACACGTCCTCGAGCCCGCTCGTGGGAGTCGTCGTGACCTGGCGCGGATTGAACGGCGTGGTGGCCGGCACCACGACGGTCAACGTTCCGGCAAACAACGGGGTCGTCCTGAACGCGCGAACGTTCGTCAATCCGGGAGCCTTTTCCAACGGGACGATCGAGATCGCACACCCCGGATCTCCGGAGCAGATCCAGGGCAGCACGACGACCCTATCGGGAACGACCGGCCTGGGCTTCGATGCCCAGTTCACGCAGCGCCGGCCGTGGTAGCCCGTGACAGGGAACCTCGAGAAATGATCGCTTCTGTCCGTCCTCAACGCCTCCCGGAAATGGAGAAACTCATGAAGAAGATCGCCGCTCTCGCCGGACTTTTTCTCGTCGGCTCCGCCGCCGCCTTCTCCCAGGAAGCGCGACAGGCGGACCGTGCCAAGCCCGCCGTCCAGGCCGTCGCCGCCGATCCGGCGGAGCTCGCCGCCAGCGCCGAGATGTCGGCCCGGGCCGTCGACGCGATCCCCCTCTTCCGGACCTCGGGCGGGGTCCGCATCCTCCCGTTCATCGATCCCGAAGGCGCCCCGGTCGAGATCGAGAAACCCCTCCTCGCCTTTCAGATTCTTCCGTTTCCCGACGAGCGCGGCCGGCTGATTCCGATCCTCCGGGACGGGATCCACATCCTGCCCTTCGTGGACGAGTCCGGCGAGCCCATCCCCATCCGGCGTCCCCGCGTTCGCGAGGCAGAAGCCCGGTAGCCTTGGCTATCCGGCCGCCCGTCCCCCGCTTCCGGCCGCTTTCGGCCGGAAGCTCTGGAGAAAAAGGGAAGAGATGAAACGCATCCTCGCTTCCGCGGCATTCCTCCTCGTCTCGGCGGTCCTCATGGGCCAGGCCAACACCACACCCGGCATGGCCGCCCAACAGGTCTGGGGACAGAAGACGCTTTCGTATGTGAATTCGGCGACCCCGACCCAGTTCTGGTTCGCGCTGGAAGCCGTTTCTGGCCGGTGCTACTGCGTGGAAACGGCAAACTACGAAACGGGCTACGGCGACAAGTTCATGGACACGAAACTCACTGTGTACCGACAGGACCACGCCACACCTATAGTCGTCAACGACGACAACAACGAAGAGCCGAAGGGATATTTTCTTTCTCGAGCCTGTTGGGTTCACAACCTGCCGAACGAGACCGTGTTCGTCAAACTCGCTCCTTCCGCGTCGATCGTTGCCAGCAACAGCACCGTCTCCCTGAGATTCCTCGAGACGACGCTCTTCTGCCCCTGGTTCTTCGTCGCGGGCGACTACAACGCGTTTTCCCTGATCCGAAACACGAGCTACACCGATCTTCCCGGCGTCGTCGTGACGTGGCGCGGCCTGAACGGGATCGTGGCGGGATCCACGACCGTCACCATCCCGGCGAACGGCACGGTGGTCTTGAACGCGCGGACCTTCGTGAACCCGGCGCTCTTTTCGAACGGCTCCGTCGAGATCGCCTATCCGGGCGCGCCGGACCAGCTCCAGGGAAGCACGACGACACTCTCCGGGACCACCGGCCTCGGCTTCGACGCTCTGTTCACCCAGCGCAAGCCCTGGTAGAGCCCCGGCGGCTCGCGGCCCGCCAGCCTTGGAGAATTTTGCTCGGCCGAGCCCTTTTCGCATCCACGTATGATCCGGGCGGTCCCCGCGGAAAACCAGAATGGAGAAACCGATGAAGTCGATCGCCGCACTGACCGCTTTCCTCGTCAGCGGGACGCTGCTCGGCCAGAACAACACCACGCAGAACACGGCGGCGGCGTTCCAGTGGGGACAGAAGGCAACGTCTTCGTTGAGCGGTTCGACCTCACAGTACTGGTTTCAACTGGCCGCCGAGCGGGGCCGGTCCTACTGCGTCGAAGCGGGAAGCTTCGAAGGCTCATACGGAGACAAGATTTTCGATCCAGAATTGGTAGTCCTGGATGCCAACGGTACGACGGCGATCGCAGACGACGACGACATCCGGGAAGAGCCATCCAAAGGATTGATTCTCTCGCGGGCCTGCTGGGTTCACACCCTGGGGACCCAGAATGTCTTCGCGAAACTGTTTCCCCACAACATGAGCTTCTACACCGCCACCGTCACGCTCCGATTCGTCGAGACGACGTTGTTCTGCCCCTGGTTCTTCATCGCTGGCGACTACAACGCCTTCTCGCTGATCCGGAACACGAGCTCTACATCCCTCCCGAACGTCGTCGTGACGTGGCGGGGCCTGGACGGCGCCGTCGCGGGATCGACTACGGTAACCATCCCGGCGAACGGGACCGTCGTCTTGAACGCGCGGACGTTCGTCAACCCGGCGCTCTTCTCGAACGGCTCCGTCGAGATCGCCCACGCGGGCAGCCCGGACCAGTTGCAGGGGA
>JBDTOO010000027.1:0-44640 GCA_039933215.1 Acidobacteriota bacterium | reverse complement strand
GGAGGGAGGAGCCTCACGCTGCGGGAGCCGCAGCGGTCGCGAAGCGAACGCGGAGGCGACGGCTTCAGTCCACCTCGAAGACGGCCTCGACTTCCACGGCGACGTCGTACGGCAGCCCGCTGACGCCGACCGCCATCCGCGTGTGCCTCCCCGCATCACCGAAAACCTCCACGATGAGATCCGAGGCCCCGTTGATCACCTGGGACTGGCCGGTGAAATCCGGGGTCGAATTCACGAAGCCGGCGATCCGCACGCACCGCGACACCCGATCGAGGCGGCCTTCGAGCGCGGCGCGCAGGTGCGCCAGGAGATTCAAGGCGCAGAGGCGGGCCGCCTGCTGCCCCTCGGCCACGCCGAACTCGCGCCCGAGCTTCCCGACAAAGCGGCGCTCGCCGTTCCATTGCGAGAGCTGCCCCGTCAGGAACACGAGATTCCCCGTCCGCACGAAGGGGACGTAATTCGCGCCGGGCGCGCTCGGATCGGGAAGCGCGATGTCGAGCTCCTTCAGGCGGTCGGCGATCCGGTCGGTCATGAAACTCCTTCGCGCTGGTTACGGTTCGACGCCGCGGCTACTTCTAAGCGGCCGGAGGCCGTGCCGCCATCCCGCGCCGCCCGCCGCGGATCAGCCCGGCCACGAACCCGGCTGCTCCGCCGAGCGGCCCGAAGAAAAAGACGCTCGTCATCCCGGCCTCGACCGATCGATCGTGTTGGTTCGCGGAGAACTGCTGCACGAGAAAGTAGCTCGCGACGGCGGCGAGCGCGAAGCCGGCGAGCCCGAAGAGAAGGCCAAATCCGAAGCGCCTCATTCCGACTTCTCCCTCCTCACGGCTCCGCGGCCCGGTCCGGATCGCGACCGGCTTCGACGTAAGCCATCGGGATCGTCAGCGCGAGCTCTCCGCGCGTCTCGGCGATGCCGTTCAACCTCGCCTCGAAGCGCGAGAACACCGGCTCCTGCTCCCTCGCCGGTACGACGGCTTTCCAGCCGTCCAGAAACCCCAGGCGGATGAAGTAGTGCCGCAGGAGCGCGCTCCCGTCGAGAAAACGCATCGAGAAGGTCTCCTCGTGGATCGCGCGCACCCGCCAGCCCGTCCGGTCGAGAAGGTCGGAGACCCGGGTGACCGTCGTGCGGTGGTCGACGTGCTGCTTGAGGGCCGCGACCGCTTCCGGCAGCCCGAGGTCGAGCAGCGTGGCTTCGAAGACCTCATAGAGCTCCCGCATGTGACCCTGCAAATTGGTCGTCATCGCGAGGAGGCCGTCGGGCTTCGCGACCCGCGCGCACTCGTGAAGCACTCTCTCCGGATCGGTGAAGTTGTTGATGCCGAGGTTGGAAACGGTCAGATCGAACTGCCCGTCGGGAAAGGGCAGCGCCGCGGCGTCGCCCTCGGACAGCGCCACGTTACGGACCCCCCGCACGCGGGCCTTGAGGCGCGCGCGCATCAGGGCCGCCCGCCAGAGGTCGATCCCGTGAACCTCGCAGGTCGGCCCGAGCCGTTCCGCGAGCTCCAGCATGGGAAAGCCGGTGCCCGGTCCGACGTCGAGGACGCGGAGGTCGGGCCGGAGCGGCACGTATCGAAGAAGGAGTTGCCCGAACATCGCGGACCAGAGCGGGAGCTCGTCGTACACCGACACGGTCGCCGCGTCGCGAAGATCGATCGGATCGGAGAGGTACTCGACCATCGGATCGCCTCCTGCTACCTCGGAGAGATGCGCGCGCCGGCGTCCCGCAGGAGTCCGCGCAGCAGGGATCGATGGCACCGCGATTCGTCCGCGCAGTAGCACCCGACGGAGAGATTCGATCGCGCCGAGAGCGCGGCGAGCAGGCGGATCAGCCGCGCCGCCGCGGGCCGCCCCATCTCGGAGCGGTACCGGCGCGCGTAGCGCTCCCAACGCGTCGCCGTGAAGGGCTCGGACAGCGCCCAGGACACGAGCGACGCGCTCGGGGCGAGGTCGGGCATCCAGACGTCGAAGAAGTCGCGTCCCGCATAGTCCTCCTTGCGCACGCCGCGCGGGGGACGGCGCACCGTGCCGAGGCGCACGCCCTCCCCCCTCCGCCTGGGAGCGCCGAGCCGGACGATCCGGATGGACACGTCAGACTCTGCCGCCACTGCGGGTCGCGCGGTAGAAAGCCGCGAGACCGATGGCGAGGAACGCGAGCCCGATCGCGATGAACGCATTCCGTCCGCTCGCGCCGATGGCGATGAAGGCGATCCCCACTCCCACGAAGGCGACTCCGGCGGAGGAATTCCGGGCTTTCATGCGTTCTCTTCCCCGGCGTCGAGCCGGACGTGTCCCCGTTCAGAGACCGAACTGTCGCAGGTGATGGTCGAGGTGCTTGTACATCATGACGCCCCATTCGTCCCCCGTCATCCGGCCGAGGAAGGAATGGATCTGAGCGCCCGCCTTCGCCGGTCCGGCGGCGCAGAAACGGTCGACCAGGGTCGAGAGGCGCCGCTTCTCGGCGTCGAACTCGCGCTCGTCGGTGACGATGAACGTGGGGTCCGTCGGCGAGTTCCGGCTGAACGGCTTGTCTC
This sequence comes from Acidobacteriota bacterium, assembly GCA_039933215.1. Lineage (GTDB taxonomy): Bacteria > Acidobacteriota > Thermoanaerobaculia > UBA5066 > Gp7-AA6 > JALYUA01. The sequence continues at coordinate 42,109 of JBDTOO010000027.1, read as the reverse complement.
CGAGAAGCGACTTGCGGACGAAGGGACCGAAGATCTTTCCGATGAGCTGGTGCTTGCGCGGCCGGTCGCCCGTCGCGACCTCGAGGGCCGCCGAGCAGTGCGCGAGCATCTGCGCGGGGCCCATCGATCCCCATGCGCGCGTCGCCTCGGGGCCGAGCTTTCCGAGCCTCGCTTCGACGTTCGCGCGGCCGGCGGGTTCGAAAAGGGTCTGCGGCATGACGCGAAGGGTAAGAAATGCCGGCGGGCAATGCAACCGACTCGGGAAGTCGCCGGTGTCAGCGCCGCGCGGATCGCACACCGGGTCGCCATCGGAAACGTCCGAGCGGGATGCGGCCCCGCTCATCGAAGGGCACTCGCTCGCGCTCGAGGCGAAGACGCTGCACGACGTCCATGCCCCGCTCGGAGCGGGGGCTGATCTCGCCCCGGGCGTTGACGACGCGGTGCCACGGAACGCCGCTCTTCTCCCGGAGGGCATGGAGCGCGTAGCCGACCTGCCGCGCGCGGCCCGGCAGCCCCGCGAGGATGGCGACCTGCCCGTAGCTCGCGACGCGGCCGCGGGGAATCCGCGCGACGACGGCGTAGATCGCGGCGTAACTCGCCGACGCCGCTCGCTGAGGACCTCCGCCGTCTTTCCCGGCGGGACCGCGCCCCCGGGCCGTCACGCGACCCGCCCGACGACCCAGGTCGTCATGCAGCGTTGGTCCTGGACGACGGTCGTCTTGATCGGGTCGAGCAGACGGCCGCCCAGCTCCGCGGTCCGCGCGAGCAGGTAGGCCTCGTCCACGAGAAAGCGCTCCGAGCCGTCCGGAAGCGCGAAGCGCCGGCCGCCGAGCGGAGAGACCCGGTCTTCCATACCGATCGAAGACGCCAGGCGGCAGAAGAGGAATCCATTCTGCTTTACCAGACGCCAGGTACCAGCCAGCATCGCGCGGAATTCCGCCTCGTCCCTCGCGAAATGCAGAACGGCGCTGGAAACCACCACGTCGGCCGACCGGTCGGGAAACGAATTCGCCTCGATACGCTCCATCCGGACGTTCGATCGCGGAAGACCCGGCGCGAGAGAGACGAAGAGGGCTCGGACGGCGCTCTCCGACTCCGGATCCGCGTCGAACGCGGAGACGTCGTATCCCTGCCGGAGGAAATGGACGAGATTGCGGCCGTGCCCGCAGCCCGCGTCCACGATGGTCATGCCCGGAGCGATCCTCCCGCGGAGGACCTGATCGAAGAGATAGATGTCGATGTTTCCGAAAAGTGAGGAGACGTCGACGGGCACGGATGAAATCCTACACGCCACCTGCCTTTGAGTAGGGTGACCGCGGTGGAGGAGAAGGGATTTCCTTACTTGCGGGTCTTCTGGAAGATCTCTCGCACCCGATCGTGGGGCAACGCGATCACGCGGTGCCCCTCGATACCGGTCATCGTTTCGGCGGCGACGAGGGCGTTGACGATCGCCTCTTCCGTGGCCTGGACGGTCGCTTCGAAGAGCGGATTCATTTGATCGTTCGGCAGCATCTTCAGATCCGCCACGCCCTTCAACTTCTGAACGTCGGGATTCGCCGTCGAGAACGCGACGAAGATGTCGCCGGACCCGTCTCCGGAGATGCTTCCCGTGCGCGCCAGGCCGAGGGACGCCCGGCGGGCGAGACGCTTCAGCTGGTGCGGCAGGAGCGGCGCGTCGGTGGCGACGGCGATGATGATCGACCCCGTGTCGCCGTAAGCGGGATGCTCGGGAATCTCCCGGCCCACCGGGGCGCCGGCGATCGTCAGCTGGGCGCGGCGGCCGCAGTTGCACTGGACGAGAACGCCGATCGTGTAGCCGCCGTCCTTCGCCGCGAGGCGGCGCGACGAGGTGCCGGTGCCGCCCTTGAACTCGTAGCAGATCATTCCCGTTCCGCCGCCCACGTTCCCCTCGTCGATCCGCCCGCCGCGCGCCGCGTCCATGGCGTGGAAGACGTCGTCCGGATGGACGTGGAATCCATTCAGGTCGTTTAACCAGCCGTCCCACGTTTCGGCGACGACGGGAAGGGACCAGTCGTCGGTCTCGAGCCGGCCGTGCCGGACCTGCCACGCGATGACCGCGTCCCGAACGACGCCCACGCTGTGCGTGTTGGTGATCATCACCGGCCCGGCGAGGAGGCCCGACTCCTCGAGCCACGTCGTCCCCGTCATCTCGCCGTTGCCGTTCAGAGAGAACCAGCCGCCGAAGACCCGAACGTGGGATTCGATGCCGCGCGGAAAGATCGCGGTGACCCCCGTCCGGACGGGACCCTGCCCGGGCGGCATCTTCCCCTCGCCGGAGATCAGCGTCGCGTAACCGACCTGCACGCCGGCGACGTCGGTGATGGCGTTCAACGGTCCCGGCGTCCCGCCGAACGGAATGCCGAGGTCTCTCGCCCGCGGCTTCGTTTGGGCGTAGGCCGTCGCGGCACCTAAGAGACCGATCGCCGCGATCGCGGCCGCGATTCGAAACGAGGAAGTTCGCCGGCCGACGAGGTTCATGAGCGCTCTTTCTTTCTCGATGCCCGAGTCGTCTTCTTCGACTCGAGCTCGGCGACGGACGGTTTCGGCGCGCGGTGCCGCCACGCGGCGACAAGCCCATCCCGGGCGACCGCTTTCGTGGCGGCCCGCAACTGCACGCGCGTCGCGCCTCCGCGGCCCCAGCCGCCGGGAACCGGCGAGAAGACGGCGGGTGCCGCCTGCGCAAAGGCCTCCTGCTCGTCGGGCGTCAGCTTGACCATCGCCCATCCCTCTTCGGGAGACAGGGTCGCGAAGATCCTGCCGCCGACGCGAAAGTCGGGATGCCCCATGTGCGCGCCCTCGCTCGCTCCGGGAAGCGAGAGGGCGAGCCTTCGGAAGTCCTCCTTGTTCACGAGGTCTCATCCGGAAGCGTGTATTCGAAGTCGTAGAAGTGCTTCCCGTCGGTGATCTCGATTCCCATCTTCCCGGCGAGCCCCGCGAGACCCCCGGTGCCCGAATCGGGCACGACCCCGATCGAGAGAGACGGCTTGCCGCGGTTCATGGTGCCGATGTGCTGGAGGGAGAACGCGCCGTCGCGCCCCTGGAGCCGCCCCGTGACGCGTTCGACGGCCACGTATCCGGCGGAGCCCGCCGTTTCTGTCATCGCCGTCAGCATCTCGCCCTGGCTCGCCGCTTCGAGGTCGCCGTGGAACTGCTTGTCGATCGTCAGCCGCCCGAGAGATCGGACCGCCCTCTCCCCGTCCGTCTGTGGTGTGAGCTTCACGTCGAATTCTCCGCGGGCGCGTTGCGTGATCATCGCAGCTCCACGCGCCCGTGCGGTCCCTGGATCGTCGCGATGAGCGCCGGAGCGGGCCCGGCTTCGACGGGCATCGCCAGCCCGAGCTTGCGCAGCTGCTTCTGGACGCGCGCGGCGGCCGGATGCTCCGCGCGCAACGCGATCAGGGAAGCGCCCTTCGGAGCGGACGAGGCGGGATGCGGGGATGCTCCCCAGTCGATCAGGAACGGAACGACCCCTCCCGCGACCATCGCCTGCGGGTCGGTGAAACGCCACGAGAGCAGGACGCCGTCGGGGCGCTTGCGGCTTCCGGACTTCACCTCGCCGAGGGGTGTTCCCTCGCGCGCCGCCTCGGACGCGGCGGCCTCCACGTCGCGGCTCGTGACCGCCCACGCCGCGAGTCTCGAGCCCGTCAGCGAGTCGATCCCGAATGTGCGGGGAGACGCGGGCGTCGGCTGCGCCGGGTCGGGCGCGATGATCTCGAGATAGGAGGCCGGTCCGAGGGCGAGCACCGCGTTGCGTGTTCCGCGGCCGGGATGCTGCCCTCCCGGCGCCGCGCGCACACCGATGAGCTTTTCGATCTCGTCGATCCCCCGGTCGAGGTCCGGCGTCGCGTATACGAGGTGATCGACCCGCGAGACGAGAGAGCTCGCGCCTCCGCCGCCGCGGACGTCTTCGCCCGGCGCGGCGCCCAAAGTCATCGAGGCGATCCCGATCGCGAGATGCCTCGCCCTCATCGCGAACCGCCGTTCCGGGAGCCGTCGAGCCACCGCTCCGGCAAGAGCTCGCGCAGAGGGACGGCGCGCCCCGCGTCGAGCACGACGAGGCTGTCCATGTTTCCCGGGTGGACCTGGGCGATCAACTCCCGGCATCGTCCGCACGGCGCGAGGATGCCGTCCGCTCCGACCGCGACGACCGCCGCGATCGCCGATTCGCGGCTCTTCAGCATTTCGGCGATGGCCGCCTGCTCGGCGCAGAAGCCGAGGCCGCACGCGAGGTCGGCGCACACCCCCGTATAGATCCGGCCGCTGCGGCCCCGCACGGCGGCGCCCACCGCACCGGAGGCGAAATCCGCCCCTCCGAGCGCGAACCGTCCCTGAACCCGGCGGGCCTCCTCGATCAGCCCGGAGATCTCCGGGGACGCGGCGTCGGCGAGGCTGGCGTCGGCCATGTTCAGTGGCTCCTGGCGGTAGATCGCGATGCGGCATCGCGATGGAACCGCGGAATCCTGCTCTCCGGTCTCAGCGCCGGGCCCGCCGCCCGCCCGATCCGCCAGCGCGCGGTGCGCGGGACTTCCGGACGGCACGCTTCTTCCCGGCGCGGGCGAGCGCCGTCGTCAGGCCGCCGGGCGGCAGCGTCACGACGTCGCGCGCTCCCGGGTTGTAGAACACGGCCAGGCTGAAGTCGTAGATGCCTCGCGCCTGGTTCTGGAGCGTCAGCGTCACGACCGTCACCTGGTTCGCCGGCAGGCCGGCGTTGTCCCCCGGAATCGCCGTGATCGTCCCGACGCTGTTGTTGAGCGTCGCGACGCACGCCAGCCGCCGGACGGATGTCGGGAACGTGACGAGATAGACGCCCGCCTGCTGCTGCTGGACCGTGATCCCCGAGTGGCTCCGCCGCACGACTCTCGGAACTCCGCCGCCGTCGTTGATGACGTAAACCCAGGCCGTCGCCATGACTTCCTCCTCGTTGTCGCCCGCTCCTACCGCCCCGGCGTCCTCTTCCTCGAGGAGGTCCGTTTTCCCGCGCCGGCCTTCGCCGCGCGGCGCGCCGGCTTCCTCTTCCGGGGCGACGCGGACGCCCGCGCCGCCGCCGGCTTCTTCTTCTTCGCGGCGTCGCCGCCGCGCCACGCGGGCGGCCGGGCGTGACGCGGCTGGTAGACGCCGAGCTTTCCGCCTCCCGGCAGCGTCAGGTGCGTGAGCAGGCCCCAGCCCAGGTCCTCGACGGCTCCGCACGCGACCTTCTTCTTCGACATCTCCGCGACGAAGCCCTGGACGTCGTCGCACATCAGATAGAGCTCGTGCTCGTCGTTATCGTCGGACGGATGCACGGCGATTTCGGCGGGCGGCAATCCGAAGATCAACCAGCCCCCGCCCACGTCGACGCCCGAGAACCCCAGGACGTCGCGGAGAAAAGCCCGGTCCTTTTCGGCGTTCCGGCTGTAGACGATCGCATGCGCCCCGGTGATCATGGCGTCCTCCTCTTCTCGCGGCCCGCGCCGCCCATCATCCTCTCGATTACAGGTTTCTGCGATACACGACGAAGCCGGACCGCTCGGCGACCCGGTCGTAGAGTCGCATCGCCGTCGCGTTCGACTCGTGCGTGTGCCAGTACACGCGGCGGGCTCCGCCCTCGGCGGCCCGCTCGGACACCGATTCGATCAGCGAGCGGCCGACCCCACGGCCGCGCGCCTCCTCGCTCGTGAAGAGGTCCTGGAGATAGCAGGTCGGGCCGACGAATATGGTGCTTCGGTGAAAGAGGTAATGGGCGAGGCCGAGCAGCCGGCCCTCCTCCTCGGCGACGAGTGCGTGCACCGGCTCGGTGGGATCGAGAAAACGCGACCACGTCGCTTCGGTGATCTCCGACGGCAGCGAGGGACGCCCGTAAAACGCGTTGTACCCGACCCAGAGCGGCTCCCACTGCGCCCGATCGGCGGCGGTCACGGGCCGCACGATCCGCGGCGAGTCCCGCATCGCGAGGACCGCCCTCAGGCGCCGTGCGGCGTCCGGCTCCGGAGCGCATCGAGGCTCCAGGGCCCGGGGCCCGCCGCGGAAATGTAGAGCCAGACGAAGGCGAAGATCACGGCCGGCACTCCGCCGTTCAAGATCGGCCACATCCCCTGAACGGCGTGTCCGTAGAAGTAGGCCACCGCCATCTCGCCCGAGAGGATGAACGCGATCGGGCGCGTGAACAGGCCCACGATGAGGAACGCGCCGCCCACGAGCTCCAGGATCGACGCGACTCCGCCGAGCGAAAACGGCGGCAGGGTTCCGCCGGCCGGGATGACCGCCCCGGGAAAGGCGAAGAGCTTCGTGGTTCCATAGAGCAGAAAGAGAAATGCCGCGACGATGCGGAGAAGGCTCAGAAGATACGGAGCCGAAGAGCGCCATTTCACGTGCATTCGCCGAAGAATATCCCCCGATCCATCTTCGCGTTCTGAGGGCCTTTTCCCCTTCGGGCGGCTCGAACGGACGCGCGGCCTCCCTCGTCACCGGCCCTCTGCCGCCGTTCTGACCGCACGCTGACGCTCGGCAATGAGATTCGCCAGATACCGGCGCATGACGAGACGATCCACTTTCTGGCCGAGCAGACCAAACGGCGATCGAAAGGTCACGACATCGCGCATCTCCGTGACGTTCGGGATCGTCGAATGGAAGAAGTGATCGTGGACAAGTGCGGCGAATGCGCCCTTCGTCATCGTGTCACGGAAATACGCCGGGCGGTCGAACCGGGTGATCTGCGATGTCAACCGCTGGCGAACACCGAAGTGCTTCGCCTCCCACGTGACCGATTCACCGGACTCTATGAGTCCACTCGTCCGGCCGGCGACGGCACGCTCTCCGATTTTCGACATCGAATCCACATGCAGATCGATGCTTCGCGCCTCATCGAAGCACCGTTCCGCCGACGCGCGGATCGTCATCACGAGATCAACGACAGGCACGGGCCCTCGAGACCGAGCTCGCACGCGAGTCAGAGGCCGTCGAAGAAATCCACGACCCCCGTCTCGAGCGAATACTCGCCTCCGACGACGAGGAGTCCGTTTTCCCGGATGAGCTGCTCCAGGATCGCCGAGCCGTGCCGCAGATGGCTCGCGGAGGCTCGGATGTTGGCGCGAACAGCCGCGCTGGTCACGGCCTCCACGTCCTGTCCGGGCCCGGCGGTCCACGACGCCTCCACGGCCGGGCGGATCCGATCGACGATCGACTTGAGATTCCGCGACAACTGACCGGCGCCGTGCTGCAGCTCCTCGAGCGTCGCGAGAATGGCGCCGCATTGCGAATGCCCCAGGACGACCACGAGCGGCGTTCCGTACCGCGCCGCGGCGAACTCGACGCTGCCAACCTGGGACTCCGCGACGATGTTTCCGGCGACGCGAATGACGAAAAGGTCGCCCAGACCCTGGTCGAAGACGAACTCGGCCGGAACGCGGGAGTCAGAGCATCCGAGGATGATGGCGAAGGGCTCCTGGCCGGCGGCGAGCTCGCTGCGCCGCGACGGATTCGCGACCGCATCGCCCCTGCGGCAATCGGTCTCGAAGCGGCGGTTTCCCTCCCGCAGGCGATCGAGCGCTTCCCTCGCGGAGATCGTCACTTCTTTCTGCGCCCCGTGCTCGCCCGGCTCGCCTTCGTTTTCGGGGCGGGCTTCCGGCCGGACCTCGCGGCGGATTTCGCGCGCGGCTTCCGCTTCGCCACCGACTTCGGCCCGGGCTTCACGCGTTCCGGAAGCTCCGCCGACCCGGTCTCCCGGTTCCATTCCTCGAAGATCTGCGGCGAGATCCCGCCCTTCACCAGCAGCTCGGCGAATTTCCGCCGCTGCGCCTGGCTCTTGAACGGCATTCGTTTTCCTATCCCCTCTCCCCGTAGGGCTCCGGACTGCGCGGGGCATCCGGCGCCTGTTCGTCGAGCGACTGCCGGTACTTCACGCAGCCCTGAAGAAACTGCGGCCACTCCGGCACGACGGGGACCGGATCCGTCTTCTCCGGAAGGAGTCCCCAGAGAGCGGGATGGTGCCAGCAGAGCTGCTGGCCGGAGCTGTCGCGGTGCCGGCGGATGCCGTCGCGCAGCCTGCGCGCCACCGCGACCAGTTCCTCACGCCCCATCCGTTCGAGGTCGTCGTCCATCCACGTCTCCAATCCGGCGAGCAATCTATTCCGGGTCGATCGGCTCGTTCTCGACCAGCCGGCGCTCCGTCGAGCGGCCCTCTCGCCGCGCCGCGCGCCCGGCGCGCTTGCGCGAGACGCCGCCGCGCAGAGCGATACCGATCTTCGACGCGAAGAGATGCGTCGAAATGAAAAACAGCACGATCAGGACCGTGATCGTGATCTGGCCGGCGCTTCGAGCCATCTTCAGCGCGGCCTGCCGGAGAGCGAGACGCGGACATCCGAGCCGCTGCGAAGCTTTGCCGCTGACTGCATCTCGTCCGTCACGAGGACGAAGAAGCGCCGCGCGCGCGGGACGACGACGCTCTCGAAGCGGACCCGGTTGACGGTGCCCTTCACGAGAAATCCGCGGCGCCCGGGCCGGAGCGGCACCAGCGGAAGATCCCACCGCTCCGCGGGATCGAACGGGACTTCGAATGCGAGGCCCTTGTGGCCGTCCAGAACGACGGACTCGAATCGCTCCGACATCGTCACCTCCGTGGGACCGGCCAATCTCCGAGCGCCCGCACTCTGATTCGCGGCGAATGTTACCTGCGGCGCGATGGAAGGTGAGAGGAAAGAGGAGAGAGGAAAGCGGGAAGAGGAGAACAGAGGGCAGCACGGCTGGGACCCCCCTGACTCTCACCTCTCACCTCTCACCTCTCACCTCGGATCCCTCTCACCTCTTCTTCCCCATGGAGCCGTCCGAGCAGCCAGTCCATGCAGGCCAGGTGCTGATGATCGTGGCTCGCCAGATAGTGGACCAGCGACCGCAGCGTTATGGCGCCGTACTCGGCGAAGGTGCCCCGGCGGCGGAGCTGGTCGTCGGTCAGGCTTCGCAACAGGCCGAGCGTGATGGTCCGCCCGGCGCGAAACGCGGCGAGAGCGTCCTCGGCCGAAGCGCCGGAATAGTTCCGTTCCGCGGCGAGCGCGTAGCTGTCGAGCGAGACGAGCGCGGGGCTCTCTTCTTCGAGCATTCGCGCCACCCGCACGTGGTAACCCTCGAGCTCGATATCCCGGACGTGGCAGATCTGTCCGAGTGGCGAAAAGCGTTCCCCGGGGATCCCCTCCCACGACGGAGGCGTCCAGTCGGCGCGTCCCTCCGGTACGAGCCGGAACGCGGCCTCCAGGCGGTCAGGCATCTCCGCCAGGTCCGAAAGCGTGCTTTTAGAGAGAGTCATCGCTCATGGAAGGTGAGAGGAAAGAGGAGGGAGGAGAGAGGGCGAAGGCGGAGCTGCCTCGGACCTCTGACCTCTCACCTCTCACCTCTCACCCATACCTTCGAGCTGCTTCAAGATCTCCTCCGTCCTCACGACCGTCGCGAACTCGCGATGAAGGCTCGCGAGCGCGAACCGATGCATCTCTTCGGCGCTGTGGTGCGCGCCGTCCGGTCCCGTCCGCTCGAACGTGGCGGTGCCGTCGGAGACGACGGTCGTCGCGAATCCGAGGTTGGCGGCCATCCGCGCCGAGGTCGAGACGCAGTGATCCGTCGTGATCCCGACGAGCACGACCGCATCGATGCCGCGGTCCTTGAGATGCGACTCGAGCGCCGTGCCGATGAACGCGCTGTTCACCGTCTTCTGGAAGATCGGCTCCCCCGCTTTCGGGATCGCTTCCGGCTTGAACGCGTTGCCCGGCAGCTCGGGCCGCAGCGGCGAGTCCGGCTCGACGGACATGTGCTGCACGTGGATCACGGGGCGGCCGCTCTCCCGCCAGGCCGCAAGCAGCGCCGCGATATTGCGCTCCGCCTCCGGATTGTTCCGCGCTCCCCATCGCGGCGCGTCCATGCCCTTCTGGACGTCGATCAAGAGCAGCGCGGAGTTGCCGGGGATCGTCACCGGCCGAGCGCGGCGCGGATGCGCGCCAGGTGGTGCCAGCTGTGGCGAACCGCGTGGTCCTCCAGCACGAACTGCGAGGTCACCGGCGCGCCGAAGCTCAGGGAGAACGGCGCCGCCTGGTCGAGCTCGTCGTCCGTGAAGGACCGCACCGCGGCGGCCGCCTCGGCGCTGTTCTTGCGGAGAAGCTCGAGCGCGGCCTCCTTCGTGATCTTCGACTGGTCGCTCGCGTGCTTCGCGTTCATTTCGGCGACGGCATCCCAGGTGACCTCCGTCACGGCCTTGCCGCTCGCGATCGCCCGGGCAAGGTCGATCTCGATCGGGTACACGCTGGCGACGTGGTGGACGACGACGCCGACGGGCCGGCGGTCATTCCCGGCGCCCGACATCGGGGTCCGCCAGTCCCCGTCCGACAGTCCTTCCGTGAAAGCGGCGAGCCCCGTGGCTCCCTGGACGATGCGATCCGCGAGCGATTCGGCGCGATGGCCCATGGGTTCCTCCTCTTCGATGAGCGCGGAAGCATAGTTCAGGGACCGGCCTGCGCGGACCGGCCAAGGAGTCTTTAACCATTACCGCCAAATCGTTGACGTGACCGGGTTTAATGAAGTTGACCCTGGCTAGGACGGCGGGCGGTCCGGCCGGCGCACCGAGACCTGATCTCCGACCTCGATCACCATGAGGTCGGACCCGAGCTCCAGAGGTCCGGCGTATTTCGTCCGGGTCGCCGGGATCACGTCCTGCTCGGTCGCGATCGGGCGCACGATGTGCGAGTAGACCGCGAGCTTCGGCTTTACGCGGGCGAAGACCTCGCCGGCCTGCTCGGGAGTCGTGTGGTGCCCGACGATCGACTTCACGTGGTCGGCGGAGACCCCCGACCGGCGGAAAGACTCAGACACCGCGACCTCGTGGATTAACAGGTCGCATCCCTGAGCGGAGCGGATCAGGTTCTCGGAGACGCGCGTGTCTCCCGAGAGGACGACCGATCGTCCCGCGAAATCGATGCGGTACCCGAACGCCGGCTTGACCGGCGCGTGGTCGACCTCGAACGCGGTGACCTTCACGCCGCTCTTCTCGTAGACGACGCCCCCTTCGATGTCCTGGGCCAGGATGACGGCGCCCTGGGGGGACGCGCGATCGTCGGAGATGCGAATGGCGATGTCGTATTCGTAAGCCTCCTCGAGACGGGACATCATCTTCCGGGTTCCTTTCGGGCCGAAGACGCGCAACGGCGTATCGCGCTCGCCCACGAGCCACCCGGTCAGCCAGAGATCCGGAAATCCGACGACGTGGTCGGAATGGAGGTGAGTCAGGAACACTGCCTGCACGTCCTTCCAGCTCACCTTCACCTGGGTGAGCCGCTGCAGCGCGCCCCGCCCGGCGTCGAAGACGAGCTTCTGCCCGCCCGCCTCGACGAGGATGCTCGGTCCGAACCGATTCATTCCGGGCGACGGAGAGCCGGTCCCGAGGAGGGTCACCTGGATCGTGTCCGCCGGCGCGGCGCGCGAAGCAGGCGGCGGACCCGCCGGGAACGGGACCTCGGGAATGCTCGACGTGTTCTGGAAGCTCACGATCCGCCAACCGCCCTCCCCCTTCTCCAGGACTTGCAACTGGATGCCCTGCTTCGGCTCCGGCACGCCCGGCGGAGTCCTGGCTCCCGTCATGGTCCATCGCACGTGGGCGACGGCGAGCACCGGTGTGAGCAACCGGACCTCGACGCCGGTGATCGTCAGCGTGCTCTCCCGAAAGGCGACGGAGAAGCCCGCCGTGAGCTTCTTCTCGATCTCGGGCCGCCCCTGCCACCACCACCCGACGACGTTCACGACGTCGCCGTCGTCCCGGAAGAGCCGCGCATAGGCCGCGGCGTCGTGCCGGTTCCAGGCGTCCGACTGCCGCGTCTGCAGCTCGCGGATCTCGGTTTCGGCCTGCGCCGGTGCCGAAGCCGGAGCGGCGCCGGCGGCCTGAGAAAAGACGAGTCCCGCAATGAGGAGCACTGCGTTCACGAAGGCCTCCCGTCCCGGCGTACGCAGCCGGAAGCGCATCCACCGTTCATCCATCATTTCGAAGCGGTTGCCCATGCTCGCACGGAATGCCGTTCTCTCCGACTGGAGCGGCTGCTTGCCTTCCTCCTGCACCCGCCAGCGAGGCGGGAACGGGCTGGGATGAGGGGGACTTTTTTCCGGTCGCTCAGAGCGTGTCTCGCGACGCGTCATCGGAAGGAAAGGCGCCCTTCGCGATCACGGAGAGCGGCGCTTTCGCTTCGGGGCGAGGCGCTCGTACGCGCGCAGCAGCCTCGCGAACTGCGATTTCTTCAGGACGAGCCGTTTGGTGAGGCCCCAGGGGCTTCGGCCGCGCTGGTACTTCAGGTCGATCCACGTCGCGAGAGGGCTCGCGTGCCGAAACGTCTCCCAGAGCATCGGAAGATGGTCCCCCTCCGGCTCGATCCCGACGATGTGCTTCACGCTGACTCTCTCGGGGTCGCCGCCGCGAAGCCGGTAGGTGATGCGCAGGGAGCGGCGTCCGCACTGGCACTTCCGCTTCAGAAGGCCCTGGTCCCAGCCGCTCGGGCGCAGCTCGTCCCAGACGAACGCCGCGACGCTGCGCGAGCGGCAGACCGCCAGCCACGCCGGCCGGTCGCCGCATTCGGTGCATTGCCACCAGTACCTGGCCATCGGGATCCTTTAGAGCTTCATCGCCGCGGAAAGCGTCACTTCTCTCCGGCATGCGGCTGTCCGAGCAGATACGCCTCCATGGAGAGGCGGTCGGGACGGATGGAGAACTCTCCGTAGCAGAGTTTTCGAAGGATCGAATCCGGGCGCAGATACCAGCTCGCCCACGACAGCGGGGAATCGCCGTTCGCGTCCTTCGCGTCGCGCGCCGCGCCCGCGTCGAGAAGACGCTGGATGGTGTCCTCGCTTCCGAAGGCAGCGGCGCGATGGAGAGGGGTCTCGCCTCTCGTACGGCAGTCCCGCATGAAGCATCCCGTCTCGGCGCCCGCCGCCGCCGCGCGGTTCGGGTCCGCGCCACGGGCGAGGAGGACGCGGACGACGAGAGCGAGCGAGGGCCAGTCCGACTTGCAGAGCGCCGCGTGCAGAGGCGTCTCGCCGGTGTCCGGCAGCGCCCGGTTCGGGTCGGCGCCCCGCTCGATCAGAAACTCGCAGAGCCGCCAGTGGCCGTGGAATGCCGCCGCGTTCAGGCCGAGGTTCTCCCCGAGCGACGCGAGGACTTCGCCGTTGCCGAGCAGGAAGCGCAGGGCGCTCACGTCGCCGTAGTACGCGCACCATTGCAGGAGAGACACGCCGCCGGCGTCGGTCGAGGGGGCGGGGTGTCCGTCCCGGACGTACTCGAAGACCAGGTCGGTGCGGCCGTCTCGAATCCGGTCCAGCATGCGTCACCTCGATTTTCCGGATACGCCGCTCCAGGCGGCGCCCACGCGCGCCGATTCTCCCGCGCGTTACTTTCCGGAGTACAGCGTTGTGCTCAGGTATTTCATCCCTGTATCCGCGGCGATCGTAATCACCGTGCGACCGGGTCCGAGCCGCGCGGCGACCCTCAACGCCACCGCAATGTTCCCGCCGGTCGACGTGCCCGCGAAGATCCCTTCCTCCGTGGCGAGGCGCCGCGCGGACGCCATCGCCTCTTCGGTCGAGATCGTCTGGATCTCGTCCGCGAGCCCGGCGCTCCACAGGGGCACGACGAATCCCGCTCCGACGCCTTCGATTTTGTGAGACCCGCTCGGCCCGCCGGACAGGACCGCCGACTCGGCGGGCTCGACCGCCACCACGTGGACCGCCTCGCCGCGCGCGCGGAGGCGCGTCGAGATTCCACGGAGCGAGCCCCCGGTGCCGACGCTATGGACGAAGGCGTCGACGCGGCCCTCGACCTGTTGCCGGATCTCGTCGGCCATGCGCTCGTAGCTCGCGAGCTGATCGGTGTTGTTCAACTGGTTCGTCCAGAAGGTGCCGGGCGCGGCCGCCAGCCGTTTCGCCGTCTCGACCATTTCCTCGGTCAGCGCCTTCGTCATGCCTCCGCCCGGACTCGGGACGATCGTGAGCCGCGCTCCCAGGGCCCTCATGTGGTCGCGCTTCTCCCGGCTGAAGGCGTCCGACGTCACGATCTGGATGGGGATTCGTTTCGCGGCGCACACGAAGGCGAGCGAAACGCCGGTGCTTCCGCCCGTGTACTCGACCACCGAGCCGCCGGGCTGCAGCCGGCCGTCCGCAACGGCCGCCTCGATCATCCCGAGGGCCATGCGGTCCTTCATGCTGCCGGTCGGGTTCTCGTATTCGAGCTTGACGAGAATTCGGGCGCTTCCGGCCGGGACCATCGATCGAAGCGGGACGATCCGCGTTCCGCCGATCGTCTCGAGGAGCGTCACGCGATCACTCCCGCGCCCTCTTCCGCCGCCCGCGATTCAGGATCGCGGAGTCTCATGATCCGTCAGCACCGGGAGAAAGGCCTCCCACGGACCGACCTCCCGGCGGAGCTGCTTCGCCATGACGCGGGAGACCTGGGCAAGATGCCCGAGGTCGTGCACGACCCACGACGCCAGGAGCTGCCGGAGCGTGACCGAGCCGAGGCCGGGGTGGATGCCGGGCAGATCCAGCTCGGCGGGAGTCAGATCCCAGGATCGGAGCGTGGCGAGACTCTCCTCGCGGAGCCGCGAGAATTCCTGAAGGAGGGCGTCGAGCGGCCGGCCGGCGTTGCGCGTCCGATGGCGGAAGCGGTCGAAGGGCTCGAAGACGGGATTCGGGCCCCGGGCGAGGATGATCCGGGCGCGGGGAATCCAGTCCTTCTCCTCACCATCGATCAAGTGGCCGACGACGTCGAACGGGCTGAAGGTGTCGGGGCCCTCTCCGCGCGCCGTCCAGTCTTTCGGAAGTCCCGAAAGCAGCGCGTTGAGCGTGGCGGGGGTTCGAGCGAGTAACTGCGACGAGAGATCCGGATCGAAGTCCATGCCCGGATTTACGCCCCGCTCGCGGCCGGGGATTCCACCGGGGCGCGAGGCGTCGTCATGGCGTCTTCTTCGCGGCCGAGGTTTCCTTCAGGATCTCCTCGATCGCCGTCTCGCGCGAGACCTTGCCATCCAGGTACGCCTGCCAGTGAGTCTCGAGAGGCTTGCGGAGTCCGGGAAAGACGACGTCGTACATGGCCGTGATGATCGGCCGGTAATCCGCCACTCCGCGCCGCGCGAGCGCGCGCCGCGTCAGCTCGCCCGAGGTGTAGAACAGGATCCCGTGCCACAGGCTCGACGGCGCCCGCACGCCGAGCCGCGCGGCGACCCTCAGGACGTCCGGACCGATGGCGCCCGAGTCGGGCCCGACGATCGCGTGCGAGGGCTCGTGGAGCAGGAGCTCGAGGGCCGCGAACCCCTGGTTGCCCGGCTCCGTGCTGGAGATGACCACGTGAGCCGACTCCCCTTCCCCGACCGTGTAGGAGCCGAACTCCCACGCGCGGGGAGACACGTCGACGAGGATCCGCCGGGGAAACGGCACCCCGTAGACTTTCGCGTGGGCTTCCGCCAGCTCCTCGGAAGCCGCCCGGAGCATCGGCTCGGCGAGGGCCATCCAGAAGCGATTCGCGCGGTCGTCCTCCTCCCACGGACCGGAGCGGTAGAGCGGCATCGCCGCCTGGAGCGCCGCCGTGGCCGCGGAAGGGATGGAAGCGGGAGGACCGGACGCGTCCGCCGCCGCGGCGAGCGCCGCGTTCATGCGGATGAGCTCTCCGTCGTGGATGGGGTTTCGCCGCCCGAAAAGCGCGCGGTAGCTCTCGACGGCGCTCTTCCACTTCGCGAGGTCCTCTCCGGCGAGCGCGGACGGTGGCGGGACCGGGAAGCGCGCTTCGTAGAGCAGCCGCTGATGCAGGTTGACCCACGGGTTGCTCTGGAGCCGGTACCTTCCGACTTCGACGACAGGACGCAGGTCGCCCGGCCGGGCGGAGGGCTCCGGCCGGGCGAAAAGCGCCGGGCTCGCGGCGAGAAGAAGAGCGGCCATCGACGCCGACACGAAAGAGATGCTCCGATCGATCAATGCGCCGCCCCCCCGATCTACGGAATGAACGTGCTGGCCGCGCAGACGATCGTCCGGAAGCTCGAGACCTCGAGAATGGTCCAGTCACCCGGGTTGACGCGCGTGTTTCCGGAGTTGACGGTGATCGCCCCCGTCAGCCTGATCCGGAACTGCGTATTCCGGCCGCCCGGGTTTCCGGAAGCCGCCTGGGTCTCCATGAGATTCGCCGCTCCCATCGCCCGGTCGAGACAGATCTGCACCTCGGGACGAAGCGAGGGGATCTGCGCCCACTTGATCGACGCGAAGGAACCGGGCGCCGGCTGTCCGTTCACCAGGATCGTCAGCCCGTTGAATCCCGACACGAGCGCTCCCCCGAAGGTCGCCGAGAACGCCGGATCGGTCGACTGCGAGATGTCCGTCAGCTTGTACCAGCTGACATCCACGGAGACGGGAGGCGGCTCCACCGCGAGGAGACTCGCTGCCGGCACGACCGAAGCGAGGCCGAGAACCAGGGCGACCACCGCGATGGCGGGGCGTCGACGCATGATGAACCTCCTGGAGGAACACCGCGTCTTCCGGAGATCGGAAGATTGGAGTCGGAGGATCCTATCCCCGCAGGAAGAGCGCCGGCGTACGCCAGGCGCCCCCTTTCCCCTCTCCCCGGCGGTGGGCGAGAGGTCCCCGGAGAGATTCGACCCATAAATGGTGAAGTGCGCACCTGGCCCCATCCGCTCGCCTGGCACCATTCCTCGTGTAATGGCGAAATGCGTGCCTGGCACCACTCGCTCCGAACACTCGCCGGGCTGAGCGAATCCCAGGGTGGCCAGCCCGGGAAGACGCCCCTCATCCACCCCTCTCCCCCCTCAAATGGGTTCCATTTCCGCCAACCTCGTCCATCCGCTCGCAGCGTGAGGAGTCTCCCGACCGAAGGGAGGGAGGAGCCTCACGCTGCGGGAGCCGCAGCGGTCGCAAAGCGAGCGCGGAGGCGACGTTCACGCTGCGGGAGCCGCAGCGGTCGCGCAGCGAACGCGAAGGCGACGGACCCGACGGACTCGGGATAGATTGCCGACGGATCCCCCGGCCCCCTGACGCTCGCGCGCGCCAGGGCAGCGGGGAATCTAAAAAGGCGCACCATCCGTGGCGAAACGAAAGATCCAGATCGTCGACGACGAGATGGACGTGGCCCGGGATCTCGAGCAACTTCTCACCGGCCTCGGCTACGAGGTCACCGGAATTGCCTCCTCCGGATCGGAAGCGGCGGCCCTGGCGGCCCGCGTTCCTCCGGACCTCATCCTGATTGCGGCCGCCCTGCGAGGAGACTTCGACAAAATGGCGTCCGCCGACGGCATGCGAGGCCGCCCGAAAATCCCGTCGGTCTTCATGATCACCGACACCGACGAGGAGAGCCTCGACGGAACCGATTCCCCTCATTCCTACGGGTACGTCGTCCGGCCATTCACCGAGCGTGAGCTGCGGGCGGGGATCGACCTCGCCCTCTGCAAGCACGACGCGGCGGCAGCGGTCCATCAGCTCGAAGATCGGTTCTTCACCGACTCGATCGACCTGCTCTGCTTCCTCGACTTCAACGGGCACTTCAAGCGGCTCAATCCGGCCTGGGAACGCACGCTCGGCTTCACCCGGCAGGAGCTGATGTCGAAGCCTTTCATCGAGTTCGTGCATCCCGACGACCGCGAGCGCACGCTCGATCAGAACCGCCGCGTCCGGGGCGGCGGGCAGGCGCTCGCCTTCGAGAATCGCTATCTCTGCAAGGACGGCTCCTATCGATGGTTCCGGTGGAATGCCTCTCCCGATTCAGCCGAAAAAGTCATCTATTCCGTGGCGCGCGACGTGACCGAAAGCAAGCAGGCCGAGGAGGAGCGCGAACGCCTCGTCAGCGAGCTGCGCGCGGCGCTGGCCGAAGTGAAGACCTTGCGGGAAATCCTGCCGATCTGTTCGTACTGCAAGAAGATCCGAGACGACAACAACTACTGGCACACCGTCGAGACCTATCTTTCGAAGCACTCGCTGGCGAAATTCAGCCACGGCATCTGTCCGAGCTGCATGGCGACGCAAGTCCCGCCCCAGTTCAGGGAGTAGGCGAGCCGACTCCATGACTGGGACGACGCGCTGCGGCGCGCGATGAGGACCAACTGGAGGACCAACTGGGGTCAGGCACGCATTTCGCCATCAGGAAGCAGTCCGCCGAATCTCAGCATCCGGAGCGGAAGCAGATAGTTGTTAAGCGCCAGCCCCGGGACCACATGAGCCACAAGCCGACCAGTTCGAGGACCGATCGCGATGCCCCACCAGGGTGAAAAATCTCGCACCTCTGATTCCCAATCGCTCAAGACTGTTTCCCTCGAATGGAAAGCGCGTGCCGGAACACGTCGCGCGGATCCCACCGCGCCTTCACCGCCTGCAGGCGGGGGTAGTTGTTCCGGTAGTACAGCGTGTGCCAGGGCAGCCCGGACGTGTTCCACGCCGGATCGGCGAGGTCCGTGTCGGGATGGTTGATGAAGGCGCCGTCGCACGCGTCGCCCGGGACCGGGACACCCCCGCTCTCCGCAAACAGATCCCGAAAGAACTGCCGAACCCACGCCAGGTTCTTCCCCTCCTCCCGCGGATCCAGCCAGCCGGTGGTGCACGCGAGGTCGAGAATCGTGCCGCGCTGCGCCGAGGCGGTCGCGTCGGGAGCGACGGTGTTGACCCGGCCCCCGTAGGTCGCGAGGCCGAGCATCCCGCCCATGACGTCGTGGTCGTCGCGCGTCAGATGGTCGTACGCGACGCCGATCTGGCAGTCGGTGAGCCGCTTCCGGAGCATGGCGTCCTTCACCTTGACGCTGACGCCGCCGGGCGGCGCGGCGAAGAGATCGGGCAGCGGATTCAACGCGAAATCGAGCCAGGGCATCCGTGCGGTCTCCCGCGCCGCCGGAGCGGCGATCCCTTCACTCAATGCGGCGAGATATGCATCGGCCTGCTGCGCCGCCCCGTCGCCGGCCGTGCTCACACCTCGGACGAAAATCTTCCCGAACTGCCGCCGATGGGCTTCGAGCAGCGTCCAGAGGGACGCGTCAGGGGAATCGGAGCCGCTGTTTCGCTCCGACCAGTCGCCGTGGTTCTGGAGGAGACGCAGAAAGGAGCGATCATCGAAGCCGCTCCAACTCCATTCCGCCCTGAAAGTCGTGATCGACTCCGGCGCGCGCGGCAGGATCTTCCCGGGATCATCTCCGGAGGCGTCCGGCGACCGGAACCAGAATCGGGTGACGACGCCGAAGTTGCCGGCTCCGCCGCCCGTGTGCGCCCACCAGAGCTCGCGATGGGGGTCCGACGCCTCGCGCGTCGCGACCACGCGGCTCGCCCGCCCGTCCCGGTCGACGACAACCACCTCGACGCCATACAGATAGTCCGCGGCGAGGCCGAGCTGGCGGCAGAGGAAGCCGAACGCGCCGCCGGGAACGTGCCCGCCCATGCCGATGTCCGGATGTTCGCCGAGCGGGATGACGACGCCCCACTTCTCGGAGAGCGCCCGGAACGTCTCGCCCACCGTGGCTCCGGCCTCGACGGCGACGGCCGCCATCTCGGCGTCCCAGGAGATGCCCTTCATCGGCGAGATGTCGATGAGCGCGCGAACCCCTGCATCCGAGACGAACCCCTCGAGGCAGTGCCCGCCGCTCGTCACCGCGAGGCGCCGGCCATCCGCGACCGCTTCCTCGACGGCTGCGAGCACCTCATCGGCCGAGCGGACCAGCCGCAGGTAGTCCGGGCTTCCGCGGAACCGCTTGTTGAAGCGCTTGTCGACGGACGCGCGATACCGCGATTCGTCAGGCCCGATCCGCCCGGACTCGCCCGGGGTAACTTCGTTTCCTTTTCGCGTCGGCATGTCTTCCGGAAGATAGCAACCGATCCGGCGTGGCGATCCGGCTGCGGTGGTTCGTCAGGGAGTCTTCCCTATCGCGCGCGAGTCCACCTCGACGCGCCCACCCGAGCCTCTCCGTCGAGTCGGGCGCGGCTCGAAGCGGCCCCCTCACCGTGTCCTCTCCCCCGGTACGCGGAGGGAGAAGACGTGTCCCTGGCTCCTACGGACCGGCGGCGCCGCAGATGGCGAGGCAGTAAGGCAGCGAGTTGGCGTCGTCGATCAGGCAGTACTTCAGGCACTCGCTGAAGTCTCTCGTCGCCACCTGGTCCTTCGCGTCCGGCAACCCCTCGGGCACCAGCCGGAACCGCCCCAGATCCCTGCCTTCCTTGTCGGGGATCTCGGCGACGTTGCTCGCGTTGAATTGCAGGACGGCCTCCCGCCCGTCCGCCTCCCGGCGGATGTGCAGCGTCACCGTGTATTTGGGTTCCATGCGCTCTCCCTTCTGGAAACGTCGTTCCCGGTTCCCTGATCTGCCGAGCGTATCGCCGGAATCTCGATTCCCCGCCCGCGCCCGGCTTGTCCGCGCGACAGGGACGTCACAACTCTTTCCGATAGCACTGGACGACCCCCGCGTCGGTGAAGCCCGCCGCCCGGTGCGCCGCGACGCTCGCCTCGTTCTCCGGTTGCGTGTCCGACGCCAGCTCATCGCAGTCGTACGCGCGACCCCACTCCTCCGCGGCCGCGATCAGCGCGCGTCCCACGCCCTGCCGCCGCGATTCCGGCATCACGAACCAGCCTTCGAGGTACGCCACACGATCTGTCCGGCAGCCTTCCGCCGACGTCCGGATCGAGAGCTCCGCGATCCCGATCAGGCGGCCCGATTCCCCCTCGGCAATCAGCACCGCCAGCGGCTCCTTCGACCGGCCGGAGAAGAACTCCTCGATCTCCTCCGCATGCTCGCCTTCCGCGTCCTCGGGCCACAGGGCCTGTCGCATGCCGAGCCACGCTGCGGCATCCTCTCGCTCCGCGGGACGGACCCGAAACGCCGTCAGCGCCCGGGAACCTGTCACTTCCCGGAAGGCTGCGCCGGGGATTTCTTTGCCGCTTCCGCCATCGCCTTGCCTTCGGGAGTCGAGAACGGGAAGTAGTCCAGGACGTCGTACTCCCAGACATTGGTCGGAAAGATCACGACGAGCTCCGCGACGTCGCTGTCGAGGTTCTGGAACGAGTGCGGCACCCCCGCCGGGATGTTGACGATGTAGGGGCCTTCCTTGACGAAGAGCTTGTCGCCCAGCGCATAGAGGATCTTCTGCCCCTTCAGGAGCACGTGGGACTCCTCTCCCTTGTGGCTGTGCATCGGCGGCGCGCCCCCGGGCGCGGTGTAGGTGATGCCGATGGTCAGGTTCTCGTAGCCGTGCCGCTGCCCTTCCATGACGTGGACGAACTCGCCCGGTCCGGGGTTGATCACGTCGAGGTCGCTCTTCGAAAGCGCGAAGTCCTTGATGTCCTTCATCGCCGGCTTCGAAAACGCACCGGGGATCTTCCGGGTCTCGAGGACCTTGTACGCGTGATGCTGCGCATTGAGCTGCCGCCTGGCCTCGTCGACGCCGACGATCAGCTCGCCGTGCGCGACCTTCTGGCCCGGCCCGGCGTCCGAGGGCAGATGGTTCACCACGGGCTCCGGCGCGAGAACCGGCTTCGCCTTCACTTCTGCGGCGGCCGGGACGGCGGCGCGGGAGCACCCCAGGAGGGCCACCGTGAAGCCGAACGCGACGGCGAGAACTCTCATCTTTCGGGTCATGGCATGCCTCCCTTTCATCGCAAGGGCCACGCCGTCGCGGCCCGCTTCGATTGTCCGTAGCACCTTCGGGATCGGAAATTAGAGGCTGATCAGAGCATAGCCCCGGTTCTGATTCCCCGGCGTCGCTTCGATGCGCACGTCTACGGCGCGAGAAGGGACTTTGCGAGATAGCGCGTCCCCTCGATCGGGTTCGCGCGATACGGCAGAATCTCGTGGAAGCCGAACTTCTCGTAGAGCGCCTGGGCTTCGGTCATCGTGGGAAGGGTGTCGAGGACGACCTCCGCGTAGCCGATCGCGCGCGCTTCCCCGAGCACCTGCGACACGAGAGCGCGCCCGACTCCCAGGCCTCTCGCGGCCGGACGCACGTACAGGCGCTTCATCTCAGCCTGCGCGGGACCCGAGGGGCGAAGGGCCACGCAGCCGACCGGCACACCGTCGTGCGCGGCGAGGAGGAGACGGCCGGCGGGCGGCGCGTAGGGACCGGGCAGACCGTTCACCTCGGCTTCGAAGCCCTGGAAGCAGAGGTCGACGCCGAGAAGCTCCTGGTATTCGAGGAGCAGCGTGCGGACGGCAGCGACGTCGTCCGCGGCGAGGGCTTCGGCGATCCTCAACATGGCCGTCTTCGAGCCTACCGCCAGCTCATTCCCGGGCTCAGCGGCGCGGCGGCGCTGGAGGAAACAGTTTGCGGAACACGGCCGGCGAGGTCGCGCCATAGATCGTGCTGTGCTTCTCGCGAGGCCAGGGCTCGAAGTACCACGTCAGCCCCTTCTGCGGCGCGGCGCGCAGGGCCTCCGTCAATTCCCTTGCGGATTCCTCGAGCCCGTCGTCTCCCGCCGTGGCGAGATACACGGTCACGGCCGATGACGCCCGGGACGGCGATTTCAACCGCTCCGCCGCGCCGTGGACGAGGGCCCCGCCGTTCCACCAGAGGCTCGGGCTCAGCGCGATGTAGGTGCCGAAGAGCGCGGGCTCCTGCATGAAGGTCTCGAGGACGAAGAGGCCGGCCAGGGACTCCCCGACGACCGCCGTCTCGCCGTTTCCGCGGAACCGCTTTCGGATGACGGGCATGAGCTCGTCGCGGATGAAGCCGCGGAATCGGGCCGAGCCGCCGACGCGCGGCGCGATCTTCCGGTCCGACGCGACTTCGGTCGGCCCGGTCATGTCGCGCCGCCGCTCGGTGTTCTCGATGCCGACCACGATGACCGGGCGCATCTCACCCGCGCGGATCGCCGCATCGACGTCGCGCGCGACGTGCGGGAAGTCCTCCTCGAGTCCGCCGTCTGGCATGTACAGAATCGGATAGCGGATCGCCGGGTCGCGCTCGTACCAGGGAGGCACGTAGACCTGGATGCGGCGGGTCTCCCCGAGCACCCTGGAGTCGATCGTCAGAGTCTGGTGGGGCGGAATCTGGTTCGGCGGAATCTGCTGCGGCGGAGCGGGATTCTGGGCGGCGGCGGCGAGCCCGGCGGCCGCGGCGATCGCCAGGGCGGACACGATCCGCGACGCGCGAACCGCCGCGCGGAGACTTCCGGTCCGGGTCAGCAGGGGCTCTCGATACACCCGGGCATCTTACGGCTCGGGCGCCGCGGGCTCCTCAGTTCTTCAGGTCCTCGAGCCGGCAGATGAATCCCCATCCGCCGCCGAGCTCGCTCACCGCCAGCACCAGCTCGTTGGCGCCCTTCTTCAGCGGAAGGTAGACCGCGTCGTCCTCGGGATCGACGATGCCCAGAAAGCCCGGGTCGCGGAAGTTCTGCGCGCTGCGGCCCCGGAAGAGGATCCGGCCGTTCAGGAAGACGGTGACCTCGTCGCTGTAACCGATCGCCAGCTTCTTCACCTCATCGCGGTCGGAGGAGATCGTCGCGCGCGCGTAGAGGAGCTTCGTGCCGGGCTGGGGATCGAGGCGCTTCGAGAAGTCGGTCGCGAACGTGACCCGCAGATGCGGCGCCTCGCGATGGCGGTAGAGCACGACGAATCCGGGCGCCTCCGCCTCGACCGGCTCCCACTTCATCGCGCCGCGCTCCGACGCGGAGAGGGGGCGTTCCGCGTTGCGGGTCTGGGCGTCGAAGGCGGGCGAGATGCTCCATTTCGTGATCGTCCCCGCGGGCATCGGCGGGAGATGCCGCTCCCAGGCCGCCGGCGGCGTCTCGCGCAGCTCGACGTTGGAGAAATAGGTCGCGCCCGTCAGAACGTGGAGCGCGACGAATCCCTTCTGCACGCCGCTTTTCAGGTCGTTCATCACGAGAGCGGGCTTCTCCATGTCGCGGACGTAGAGCTTCGCCTGCGCGCCCGCGACCTCGAGCCGCAGGTGGAACCACGTGTCCGCCGGGATCTCGACCGCGCCCGTGAATCCCGGCCCGTTGTAGATCTGCCAGTTGGCGCCGGTGTTCAGGATCGGCGTGTACTGCATCGCGTCGGGAAGCCCGGACTTGTGCTGGCGCAGGTACACCCATTCGCCGTTCGCGCCCTCGCTCGCGAGCCGGAACTGGAATCCGAAGAAGCCGCGCTTCGCCGGCGTCGCCACATCCACGTCGATGACGCCGTCGCGCATCTCCAGGTCCTTCACGATCGCCGCGCCTCCGTCGAGCAGGAGACACTTTCGACCCAGGTACTCCGCGGCGTTCGCCTTCCCTTCGAATTGCCAGCGCGGGGAATCCGGGGGGAGAGAAAGCGTCTCGGACCCGGCGGTGGAAGCTTCGGCTCGCGGAGTCGGACCCGGAGTCGGAGCGGGGGGCGCGGGTTGGGAGAACGCGGCTCGGGGCGCGATCGACGCCGCGACGAGGAGCAGTCGCAGACTGCGTCCGATTGTCACCATGCTCGCGGGTCGCCGCACGGGCTCACGTACGGGACGCCGCTCAAAAAGTTGCGCCCGGACGCCCGGCGCACGGAGACGCCAACGTGAGGGTCAGCCGCGTCCGTCCGATGGACCTGACCGGGGCTGGAAGAGATCCCACAGGTTTCCGTAGAGATCCTGGAACACGGCCACCGTTCCGTAGGGCTCTTCCTTCGGCTCACGAACGAAAGTGACGCCCCTGGCCTTGTACTTCTGATAGTCGCGCTCGAAGTCGTCCGTCGCGAGAAACAGGAATACGCGCCCGCCGGTCTGGTTCCCGATGCGCGTCGCCTGTTCCTCGTTCGATGCGCGAGCCAGCAGCAAACGCGATTCCGTCCCGCCGGGCGGGGCGACGACGACCCATCGCTTGTCCTGTTCGGGTACATACCGGTCCTCGATCAGCGTGAAGCCCAGAGTGCCGACGTAGAAGGCGAGCGCCTCGTCGTATTCGCGCACGACGAGCGAGACGAGAGTGATCGACTGCTTCATGACTTCAGAACATCGTGTTGGAGTTCGCCGCGCTCGCGGGCACGGGCTGAAGGACGTCCCAGTGCTCGACGATTCTGCCGCCGGAATCCAGGCGAAAGATGTCGATGCCGGCCCAGTCGCGATCTCCCGGCCATTCCTGGAGGCAATGCAGGACGACGTAGTCGCCCTCCGCGACCGTGCGTTGGAAGTGGACGCGCTTTCCCGGGTACTCGCGGGCCATCCGGGTGAAGTACTCGACGAAGGCCTCTTTCCCGTCCGCGACGCCGGGGTTGTGCTGGATGTAGACCTCGCCGGCATAGCGCTCGATCGCATCGGCCGGGCGGCACTGGTTGAACATCAGGTCATAGAACTCCATGACCGTCTTCCTGTTCCTCTCGAGCCTCTCGGTCATCCTTGGACCTCCCCGCACTGACTTCGCCGTTCACCGAGCCACGGCGTCTGGGACCCGTGATCACGCACCGTCACTGAACTCCTTCGCCGGACGGAGGAACACCGGCTGTCCGATCACCAGTCTTCCGATGCGGGTCACCGTCGCGTAGATTCCCGCGTTGTTCTGGTTCGCACGGACGACCGCCTTTATCACCTCGGGAGCTCGGATGGCGGAGTCGGGGTCGACGTTCAGTATCGAGCAGCGCGGATCGCGCATCGTGACCGCGACGGCGGGGGCGTCCTCCCCCTCGCCGAAGGAGAGCACGCCGCCAACCCACTCGTCTTCCTGGAAAGGCGTCGGCCGCAGGAGACGGAGGACCACGTTCGGGCGAAATCGCCGCATGTCCAGGCTTCGCCCCGCGAGCCGTCCGATCTCGCTCATCGTGGCGGTGGCGATCACCGAGATGGCCGCCTCGTCGAACGTGCCATGTTTCATCGGCATCATCTCGACCGGGGCACCGTGCCGGCGTCCGACCTCCGCGGCGAGGTCCTCGCCGAAGACGGGCATCTCCTTCCCCTCCGGCGTGCGGACGTGGGTCGGCAGGTCGCCCGGAGCGTCCGGAGCGTCCTCTTCGCGGCGGAAGGGAGCAAAGAGGACCAGCTCGGGAAGCTGGCTCGCCGTCAGCCACGGGAATCCGCTGCGGTCATCGAGCCGCCGCAATGCCAGACGCCGATCCCCGTCGAGCCCGTGCCAGCCCATCCGGGCGGCCTCGAGTCGCTCGCCGCCCATGGACTTGACGGGATACCGGAAGAGCGCCTCGACGTGTCCGATCTCTACGAGCACGATCGACCCCGATCCTCCCGGCTTCGAAGCGGAACCGGAGGGCCTGGCGTCGCCGCCCCGTTTCGCGCCATCGGCATCGCCCCGGCCCTGAGACCGGCATCGAGACTAGGAAACGGCATCCGGGCGGCGAAACGTCATATGCCAGTTCGTCTCCCAGGACCGGCCGCCGTCCGGAGAGAAGGCCTGTTGCCAGGTGGGTCTCTCGGGGTCCCGGCGATTCCAGACGAAGGTCACCAGCACCGGCTCGCCCGCGTGACGATCCTCGCCGCGAAAGACTCCCTCCGGGCCGTCGAACCGGCCTTCGACCGGGGGGAACAGTCGCGCCCCGTTGCTGTCGATCCAGTAGATCCTCCAGAGACCGTCGGCCCGGTCGAAGAGCCGCAGGGAGACCCCTTCGAAAAAGAGGGCGTCGACCGTCCGACACTGGTCGATGTTGCCGAGCCCCCCGAGAATCGGGTGCATCACGAACGGCGTCTCGAACTCGTGCCACTCGCTCGAGCCCACCAAGCGCTCGGCGAGACGGCGATGGTGGATCACCCATTCCCCCTGGAGGAAGTCGAAGTCCCGGGCACCGTCCGGCCAGGCCGCTCGCACGTTCTCGGGGATTTCGAAGACGGACACCGGTATCGCTAACCTTCCGCTGGAGTGTTCTGACCGAACCACAGCCGGTTGCCGTCGGGATCGTCCAGTCGAAACTCCGTCATGCCGTAGAACGTGACGTCCAGGTCGGGGACGTCCAGTCCGCTTTCTCGCACCAGGCGGTGATACTCCACGATGCTCTCGGGGTACAGGTAGAGAACGGACGCGCGTTTCGTATCCGGATGAGGGTTGATCGACTGATCCACCATCAAACGGCACTCGTCGAAAACGAGCATGGCCCAACCCCAGCCGTCGTTCCTGTTCTCGACGCCGAATCCCAGCTTCTGATAGAACGCGACGCTCGCCGGCATGCTCCGCACGGGCAGCATGGGAATGGGACGGTTCATTTTCACGGGGACTCTCCGAATCGAGACTGTGGCCCGTGGATGCGCGGCGCCTGGTTGTCGGGTTCCGTGGCGGGCCGCCTGCCGGACCGCGAGGACCACTCCATCACCCGCAATGCACGGAGTGTGTTCCAGCGGCTCGCTTCGACTTCGCCGCCCTCCATGTCGAAGCCGACCGGGTTGTTCCATCGTCGGGGCGGATCGGGATGGGGATACCGGAGCGGCCATCTTCCGTCGGGATGCCGGGCCGCCGCGACCAGCTCGACCGCCTCGGCGACGCGTTCGTCCGGCTCGACGCCGGCGCGGCGCAGAGAGTCGAGGCCCCGCAGGACGTCGTAGTGCCAGTTCGTCGGAAAGGAAAAGCGGGTCCACTTCGGGTCGATCACTTCGCCCGTGGACAGCTTCCGGAACATGCGACGCGCGAGGAGATACTCCTGTCCCCGGGTTTGGGCTTCCGTCACCGCGGCGCTGGCGCCCCGGGCCTTCTCGCGCTCCAGGAGCCCTTCCAGGACACAGATCGTGGTGTGGAACGAGGAACGTCGGCTCTTCGGAGCCTCGCAATTCCAGCCGCCGTCTTCCAGCTGCTCGCCCAGGAGCCGATCGACCAGCCGATCGTCGACTTCACCGAAGTAGCCGCCGAGCGCGAGGACGCCGCCGTTGATGCAGGGCTCGACCTCGCCTTCGAAGAACCGGGTGTCGCCGAACTCCGGCCCCCAGGTGAACTGGTCGCGGACGAGGCCCACGGCCCTCTGCGCCTCCGCGCTCGCCGGGTCGAGCCCCATGTTCCGCAGGAGCAGCAGAGAGTACAGCGTGGATTCCCATTTCGGTCTGGCGATGCCGTCCCCCCAGGTCCCGTCCAGACCCTGCAGGGCGAGGAGCCTGGCGCCCCACCCTTCCGATGCGACGCGCGCGCGCTCGGAGGCCACGGTTTCGTCCGGCGCACCGGCGAGGTCACGCAGGACCTGCCAGCGGATCGCAGGATCCGAATCCAAGAGCCACGGCATGACCGCTCGCCCGGATTCGGGGACCGGTCGCACCGACGTTTCACTCGTCATCGCCTCGTCATCCTAGCTTCGGTCGAGGTACCGGGGCGAACAGGCCAACGACAACGCCCGGTCAGCCCGGATGCCCCTCACGCGCGCCCGCATGGGTAGGGACATCACCGGATCCGGACAGCGCGGGACGGATCAGGGGGTCTGCATGTACATGGCTTCGAGCCACCGGTCGCCGCGCTTCACGTAATTGACGGCCGCGCGAACGGCCGCCGGCGCCTTCTTTCCGTTGCACACGGCGTCCTGCGTGGCCGTGTAGGTGAGGAGCACGGCATTCTGGTCGAGCATCACGAACTGGAAGTTCGCGAGCGAGAAGGCTTTGACTTCGCATTCCGTCGGCGTCGCCTTGACGACCTGCGCTTTGTCGCTGATGCCTTCGGAGCTGATCGACAGGAAGCTGTCGGTCGTATTGGCCTGGAACCAGGCGGCGTCTCTGTTTTTCCACGCCTTCCAGCCCTCCTGTTCGAGCGCGATGATCGTGGATTCGACCGTCGGCGCGGGCGACACCTTGTCCTGGGCGACCGCGGCAGGCGCGGCCAGAAGCAGCAACACCGAACACAGCATCAGGTTCTTCACGTTTTGTCTCCTGTTTTCTCGATCGTCCTCGAAGAGAAGCCCACACATCGCTCCGTCGGAACTGTCTCGGCTGTCCACCCATATCCCATTGAGACTCTGCGCCGGCGCTACCGCCTGTTCAAGGCGAGCCAGGGAACGCCGCCGTAAGAGTCCGCCACGACCCATGCTCCGGCCGTCACGGTCCAGGAGACGACGAACTCTCCCCAGTGCTGGGCGCTGACGTGGCCGGCCGCCAGGATCGGCACCCACACCAGCAGCGTGAACAAGCCGACCTGCAGCGCCGACAGCGCGGCCGCCAGCCGCGCAAACACGCCGGTGAGCACGGCCGCCCCCGCGGCGAGAAAGGTCGAGCCGGTGAAATAGGCCCAGAAGACGTGCGCCGGGAGCCAGCCAGGCACCAGCGGGGCGGTCATGTTGAGATAGGCGAAGTGGGACAGGCCGAAAGCGATCAAGGCCAGGCCGTAGAGCACCCGCGCGAGGCGCACGCCCCGCTCGCCGACGGCGAACCCGAGCCGCCGCCGGTCCCGATCCGCGCCGAACCACGCGTACAGGACCCAGGCGCCGGCGACGATCACCGCGGTCTCACCGCAGGTCTGATAGGAAGCTTCCTGGGCCGGCGCGAGGAGGATGAAGCGCCCTTTGAAGATGAGCAGCCACAGCAGGAGATAAGCCCACAGCACGCGCGCGGCGGGGGCGGCCGTCCGCCGCCAGAACAGGCCGATGCCGCATGCGAGGGAGACGAAGGCGCAGAGATATGCCAGGGCATGCCGGCCGGGCAGGCCCGCAGGCACCGGCTGCCATATCGGGGCGAAGCCGCCGCGGACCAGGCCCAGGATCCCGAGGGCGATCATGGTCGCCGCGAAGAGCGCGTGGCCCACGCTCGCGATGCGCATCGCGGGCACGCGCGTCAGGCCACTTGCCATTGAAGGCAAGGCTACGGCATGTCGAAGATCTGGAGCGGGCAAACCCCGTCGAGGTCGAGCGGCATTCGCAGTCTCCTTCTTCTTCAGTGCCGACCGGGCCGGACCTCCGCGTCCGCCGCCCGCGCGTATCAGGCCGCGCCCGGGCTCCCCTTCCTCTCCGTCGGACGGACGATGATCGTCGAGATCATCGTGGCGATCAGGGTCCGGTTGGTGGCCCCGGTCGCGAACACCTCGGCCATGCAGACGGTGAGCGTCCGACCCGGACGCAGAACGCGGCCGCACGCCAGAAACCCCTCGCCCCGGGCCGGCGACAGCAGATTGATCTTGAACTCCACCGCGAGGACATCCGTCTCGGGCGGAGCCAGCGTCAACGCGGCATAGCCGTTGGCCGAGTCGGCGACACTGGCGATGGCTCCCGCGTGCATGAAGCCGTTCTGCTGACACAGCTGCGGCGCGAACGGGAGCGCGACATGCACTTCACCCGGACCAACGAATGCCACCGTGGCGCCGAGAGTCGTCATGTGTGTCTGGCGAAGAAAGCTCTCGCGCACCCGGGTTTCGAAGTCCGGGGCCTCGGGTATCCATGTGCCTGTCATGCGGACGCTTTCAAGAGAGCGCGCTGATCGTGACGTAATACCCGTCCGGATCCCGAAGTGAGAACTCCGCGGTTCCCGTGCTTGGATTCACGTGGGGCTCCTCTTCCAGCCGGGGGACGAGAGCCCGTGCCCTCGGTAGGGCCATGTCGAGATCGTCCACGCGGAAGAACAGGAGGAGCCCGTTGCCGGGCTTTCCGAGATCGACGCTCGTCAACGAGGGATGCTCGTGGGCACCCCACTCGTGGAGGCAGAGCAAGACCGTGCCGTCCGAGTCGAGGACTTGCCCGAAGTAAGCATGGGCGGGCGGCGTCTCCGGCTGGCCGAAGAGCGATTGGTACCATTTGAGGCTGCCCGCGACGTCGCCGACCGCGATGATCGTCCATGTCCGCTTCATCCAGAAGGTCCTCCTGCGGCCTCAGGGTCGGCTCCCGATGTTACCGACTTTGCCTGAAGCGCTCATAGATCTGAACGGGAGCACTCGAGCTTCGCGATCACGTGAGCACGGATACGGTCAGTCGCCCGGGACGACGTCGCGGGCCGGCGTCGTGCGGGCCGCGCCGACGCTCGCCGCGGTCACGCACGCCATCGCGAGCAGTTGCAGCGGGGCGAGCCACTCCCGCAGGAGGAGGGCCGCCACCAGCGCCGCGACGGCCGGTTCGAGGCTCATCAGGATCCCGAACACCCGAGGCGGCAGAGTGCGCAGCGCCGCCATCTCGAGGCTGTAGGGAATCACCGAGCTGAGCAGACCGACCAGAGCCCCGAGCGCCAGCAGGCGAGGCTCGAGCAGGCGCGCGCCCGCCCTGGCCACGGCGAACGGCGCGATGGCGAGGGTCCCGACCGTGCTCGCCACCGCCAGCCCGTCGACGCCGGCCCATCGGCGCCCGGTCGCCGCGGTCGAGAGGATGTACAGCGCCCAGCACCCGCCCGCCAGGAGTGCGAGGCCGAACCCGACGGCATTGACCTTCGTGGGTCCGGCGCCGAACAGGGCGATGCCCAGCGCGGCGAGCCCCACCCACATGAAATCGCGCGGGCGGCGGCTGCCCACGGCCGCGAGCGCCAGCGGGCCGACGAACTCGATCGTCACCGCCACTCCGAGCGGGATCCGGGCAAAGGACTCGTAGAACGCCCAGTTCATCGCACCCAGCGCGAGCCCGAGCGCCAGCACCGGCCGCCAGTCCGCCGCGGTGCGGCGCCGCAGCCGGGGGCGGGCCCAGGCGAGCAGGATCAGCGAGCTCGTGGCGAGTCGGAGCAGCACCATCCCGATCGGGGGGATCTCGCCGAACTGCCCCTTGGAGACCGCCGCGCCGAACTGTACCGACAGGATGCCGATCAGAACCAGCCGCACGGGCGACAAGCGGGCAGCAGGCACCGGCTCAGTCAGATCGCACCCCGCCGCGCGGCGGGCGGGCGCGTTCTACTGACCGGCAGGCGGTTGCCACAATTCGACTTTGTTGCCCTCGGGGTCGATGACCCAGCCAAATTTCCCGTACTCGGAGTCATCGATCTTGTCGAGGACGTTGCAGCCTTCCGCTTTGAGCGCGGCGACCAAAGCGTGAAGGTCTTCGACTCGGTAATTGACCATGAACGAGGCCTGGCTCGGAGCAAACTGGGCGCTCGCCTCCTTGACCACGGACCAGGCGGTCGTTCCCCCCGTGGGTTTGCCTTCCGAGTCGGCCCAGTTGAACGCGGCGCCGCCCCACTCCTGGACATCGATGCCGAGATGGCGCTTGTACCAGGCCTGCAAGGCTGGCGCATCCTTCGCCTTGAAGAAGATGCCGCCGATGCCGGTGACTCGCTTCATGTGAACCTCCGATGTGCGTTGGGGGGGCGTTTCTGCCGCGGTCTGACGGTTCGGCGGCTCAGTGGGACGGCGGCGACGCCGGCCGCGTCCCCCGCAGCCGGGGGTCACGCGTCATGATTTCTCGTTCGGCGCGATGGGATCCACGTGCCCGTCCCCCACTGTGTGTCGCCTGTCCGCACCTGCCGCCAGAATATCAAGCGGTTGGGTATCATGAAGGAATCCAGGGTCACCGAACGTGGGCTCAGAGCTCGGATCGCGCGGGGAGAAACCGCCCTGCGCGCGTCGACGCAGCAACCGGGAGGAGGCAGACAGTGAACATCCTGTTGTGGGTCCTGCAGATCCTCGCCGCGCTCCTGTACGGAGCGTCGGGCATCATGAAGGTCTTCATGCTCGACAAGGTCAGCGAGGGGGTTCCGTCCTTCGGTGCGTTGCCGCGAGAAGCCTGGATGGCCCTCGGCATCCTCGAGCTCGTCTGCGTGATCGGCCTGATCGTTCCCGGCGCCATCCACTGGCATCCGACGCTTACGGTGTTGGCCGCCACGATCCTGGCGATCGAGAGCCTCGTATTCATCGGCGTGCACGTCAAGTACCACGAGATGACGCCCATAATCATGAGCGCCGTGTTGGGGCTCCTCATGGCCTTCATCGCGTACGGTCGGATGGTCCTGAAGCCGCTCATCTGAACGGCGGGTCGGCGCGGGTCGAAGCAGCCGTGCGCGTCGGCATGCGGGCCAGGAAACGGCGACCCAACCCGGTTATTTACACGGTCGGGTCCGTCGGCGAGGTCGGCGTCAACGCGTTCCTCCGGCGCCCATGACTCGAGACGTCATGGCCTGGCTCAGCCAGCGCGGTGTGGCCCAGGTCATGAAGGCGGAGGCCTTGTTGCCCCAACCCGGAACCACGGTGACGCGCCCGGCTCGCAAGGCGCGGATCCCGGCGCGCACGACGGGCGCGGGCTGCATCATCAAGAGCTTCAACGCGGGCGTGATCTTCTGTTGGGCGGTCGTCGCGAATCCGGTTGCCGACATGCCCGGGCAGAGTGCTGTCACGACGATGCCGTCGCCCTTGAGCTCGCGATGCAGCGCCTCGGCGAACCGCAAGACGTAGGCCTTCGAGGCCGAGTAAACGGCAAAGTTCTCCACGCCCTGATAGGCCAGGAGGCTGGCAACCAGGAGGATCTGACCATGCCCCCGGGATCGCATGTCCTCGGCGAAGAGACGCGTAACGGCGGTCATACTCACGACGTCGAGGTCCAGCATCGACATTGTCTTATCGAGCGCCGCGTCCAGGAATGGTCCCTGCAGTCCGTGACCAGCGTTGTTGATCAGGACACCAATCGAAGTCCCGCTTTCGCTCAGCCGCTTGTGCAAATCGATCACGGCGGGGATCGCCGACAGGTCGACCTGCTCCACGATCACTTCGACGCGATACCGGTCCCGTAACTCGCTCGCGAGCGCCTGAAGCTTCTCCAACCGGCGCGCCACGAGAACCAGCCGCCGACCCTGCGCTGCGTATTGTCTGGCGAACTCCTCGCCGAATCCGCTCGATGCACCCGTGACGAGAACCCATGAATCATCCCTGGCTGTCATGCTGGTCACCTGTTTGGCCTTTCTTCAGTGGCAGACCGCGCTAGCAAGGTCGATGGCTACTTTCTCGGCTCATACCGCATCGCCACCGCGCCGGAGCCGAACTCCATGCGGCTCACGAGCTTCAAGTCGACACGCTTCGCCAGGCCCGCGAACAGAGTCGGCCCGTGCCCCACCACCGTGGGCTGCACCACGAACTCGTACTCATCGATCAATCCCAGCTCCGCCAGCGCCATCGGGAGCTTCACGCCTCCCACGAAGAGTCCCCTACCCGACTCCCGCTTGAGCTGCTGCACGGCATTTCCCAGATCCCCGCGCACGAGCTCCGCGTTCCAATCGACCCGGTCCAGGGTGCTCGACACGACGTACTTCTTTGCCGCGTCGATCGTCCGGGCGAAGGGTTCCATCCAATCAGGCCTCGCTCCCGTCCGCGCCGGCGGCCGCCACGCTGCCTCCATCATTTCGTAAGTCACCCGGCCAAAGAGGAGGGCATCGGCCCGACCGAGGTTCTCGACCGCGTGACGATGCACATCTTCGTCCGCGAACATCGAACGATGATCGCAGCACCCATCCAATGTGACGTTGATGGAGTATCGAAGAGGTCGCATTACCGAACAGTACCGCCGATGAACTCGACGGCTGGCGGCTGACGGCTGGCGGCGCGGCGGCGTTGCCCGCTACGGCTCTCACTCAGACAGTTCATGCCGCGTCATGGACTTCCGCGGAGCGGCTGAGATAGAGCAATGAGTACTCCTTCCGGACCGCGAACGTAACAGAGGAGGTATTTGTCTTCGTATTGAACTATCTCTCCAACGAGTTCGGCACCATGGGCCTGCAGACGGGTGAAGACTTCTTTGACGTCCTCAACCTCGAACATGATGCGACCCATGCCCAGCCTGTTCACCGGTTCATTCCGCTCGACGCGGGTCGCCAGCGGCCTCTGGAACTTCGACAACTCCAGTCGACCGTGGCGGTCAGGAGTCCGCATCATCGCTATGTCACTTCGGACACCGTCGAGCCCGACGATGCGGTCCACCCATTGCCCCTCGACGGTCGTTTCGCCCTCCAGCTCCAGACCAAGCTCGGCGAAAAACGCGACAGCGGCCTTGAGGTCGTCGACAACGATGCCAACATTGTGCATTTGCAGTAATTTGGTTTTCCCCAATGATCTGCATATCTCCTTGAGCGGTCTAACGGGCCGCGCGTTCAGCGGGATGCGAGGAGGAAGCCGACGAGCGAGAACCGCGGGTTGGACGGTCCCGACTCGACGCCGCCGAGTCTACGGGTGCGGTTCGACTACCCACTCTGGATCCTCAAAAGCACCCAGGACCGTGAAGTCAGCGTACTGGCTGTGAGCGTCGAGGATCGCCTTCATGGCGTCATCTGGCCGCAGGTACGCCTCTGATGCGTCTCGACTCGCTTTCGAATCCCAGCTCGCGATTGCGAGAAGCGTATTCGGTTCATCGATCTTGCGGTGCAACCTGGTGCCTCGAGCGCCCGGCGCACGCTGGATGATGGCGCTACCCCGACTCCACGCCGCTACGTATTCGTCCACGGTATGACCTGACTTTATGCGAATCTCAAATATGAACTTCATGGCACCCTCGTGAATTCTGGGGGCTGGCGGCTCAGTGTCGACGGCGGCGAAGCGGACTGCGTCCGCTGAAGTCGCGGGGTAAGCGGCGGGATCACCTGGACTTCAGGTGCGGCGGGTCCACAGGCTTCACCGACGCCGACGCACGGCCGACCTCGTCGCTCGTGAATACCGCAAAGACGAACGGCTGGGTTTCGAGGAAGAGAGCCAGATCGCGCAAAGTCAGACCAAGCGACCACAGCCGGTCGACATCCACGAAGATCTGGCTGTTTTCCGGTTCGAAAGAAGTGATGAGCCGCTTCCCTGGATCGAACTTCTCGTGCAGCAGGTCGATGATCGACGGCGCAAAGTGCCGGCGGTCCGGCGAGGACGGCGCCAGCGGCATGCCATGGTCCGCGGTGACCGCGAGAAGATAGCTCCTCCCAACCTTTGCCTCCAGCGCACCCAGCAGCCGTCCCAGCTGGCGGTCCATTTGGCCGAGCGTGACGCGCATCTCGTTCGACGCCGGACCGTACTTGTGGCCCACGAAGTCCGCGCCCTTGTAGTTCATGAGGATGAGATCCGCGACGTCGTCTTCGCCGACAGGCTCGCGCTCGATCATCGCGGCCATCGCGTCCGCCTCGAAGGCTGGAAACAGGGCCGAATAGCGCACCTGGGCAGATGAGTCGATCTTGTGACCCATCCACTCGCCGCCGGCCGACCACAGCGTCTTGACGGTTCGATCCTTCAGGTACTCCGGCAGCCGGAAGCAGTCTGGGTTCGTGTGCCAGCCGCCCGTCTGCTGATCGTAACTCGCGAGAACCACTGGCGAGCCATTCAGCTGGCACCCGCCGTGCCCCGCGAGCGGGGTCGCCGCCCGGTCGATGCTTCCCTGCGCCAGGATGACCGCCCGGTTTGCCGTCGCCTGCTGCCAGATGTCCGCCAGTGTCAGGGCCATCAGATCCTGCGGCGTCCCTCCGTCGAACGTGTCGTGGCGCCGGTGATGAGTGCGGTCGTAAACGCTGACTCCCGTGATGCCGTGCACGCGTGGATCGGTGCCCGTCGAGATGGTCGAGTGCCCGACAGCCGTGTTCGAAGGGAGAGCGTTGACGTGCGCCTCCGTAAACCAGGCGCCGCCCCGGCGCAAAGCGGCGAGGGTCGGCATGACCGCGGCGTACCGATCGAAATAGTCGCGGCGCATGCCGTCGAGGACGATCAGCATGATCGCTCGGGGATGAACGAAGCCTGTCCGTAACACCGGCAATACACGGCCCGTTGCCGTCGAGGGCATTTGAACGCCCAGCGCCGCCGCGAGCGTCGGCGCAACATCCTGTTGCACGGCCGGCGTCGAGTACTGCCCCGCTCTCACCGCCGGGCCCACGAACATCAGCGGAATCGAGACGTCATACGCCCACGGTGAGCCGTGCATGTACGTCACGTCCGGGTCCGGCCGGGTGATGAAGTCGCCTTCCCGAGGCACGATCAGGAGCTGACCGGTTCGTCCCGGAAAGTATGCCCGGGCGAACATCTCGAGAAACCGCTGTCGCGCCGCAAGGGCAGCGGGATTCGCCGGCGACGTCCGTCGGATTCGATCCGCGTCGCTCTCGGAGGATCGCGCCACCTGCTGGCCCGATGCCGTCCAACACATCGCGACCAGTGTCAGGGCGAGAACGACGACAGCCTTCACGGGGGCCCGCTGCGTCAACATGGCTCCCCCAACGCCTGGCGGCCTGCGCGCCAGCGGCGAATGACGAGGCGAAGCCGATGAGCGAATCCGTTGCACGCACGTGTCAGGCGACCGCTTTACTTTGAAACACGCTGCGGCCGTGCAAGCGAAGTAAAGATGATCCAACCGACGAGAAGCGCTCCCTCGATCCAGTCTCCGACGGGGCTTCGCTTCAAGACGAGGGCCGATACGACGGAGCCAACCGCCCAGGTACTCGTCACCGCCGTTTGGGCCCATCATTGTCCGCTGAACCCGCGGGTCAGGCGGCTTCCTTGGTTGTTGCATGAGCATGCCTGAGCGCCCGGGCCAGGACCAGCGCGATCACCACGAGGACGGGGGCAGTGACGAGACCCGGCCGATAGCCGACCACCGACGTCGACCAGATCACGTGAGCGGCGCCATTCAGCACCTCCAACACAACCCAACACCACGCGAGCGCGGCCGCCGACTGGCGGCCATGGCGAACCGGGCCGAAAAAGCACCAGAGGCCGAAGGCGACCAGCGAGGCGTTGAAGATCACGAACCCGATACGAGGGTCACCGAAGAGAAGACCGCTCACAAATCGAGCCGGGGCAAGAACGGCGTACAGCCGAGCGAAGTACTCCTCGGTCGAATGAGCCGCCTGGGTGAGGATCAGGGCCAGGAATGCGTTGCGGCTCGGGCGATTCATGGCCGCCTCCAGCCTCCTGACGGTTGGCGGCTCAGTAGCCGCCGGCCAGGCGGTTCAACCATCGACGGACTCCACCGTTACCGACGCGGGCAGGCGGAAGGGCTGGGCCTTGCCGTAAGTGAGACTCCGCCAGCACCACTCTGCCGGACCAAAGCGGAATCGCGTCATCCAGGCTCGCGCCAGCACGACCTGCAACACGTAACCTGTTACCGCAATCGCAGCGAGCGCCGCCGGTCCCACCTTCCCCATGAGGGCAGGCCCATGTGCGAAGCCGTAGAACATCCAGATGCCGAAGAGGGTCTGTAGCAGATACCACGTCAGGGCCATCTGGCCCATCGCGGCGAGCAGGCGCAGCACCCGCCTCCAGCGTGCCACGAGAAACGCCAGCGCCATTGCGGATGCGTAGGCCAGTGTCAGCCCGAGCTGACCTCCCTCGACGAGCAGCCGCCGACTGAAGGCCACCCAGGGATTGTCGCCAGCGCCCGTGAGGACGTTTCCGGCGACGATGCCGCTTCCGACGACGCCAACGAGCCCTCCGACGAGAAGGACCGTTCGAAGCAGTCTGCGATGCCCGCCAAGGTTCCCCAGGTCAAGCGTCCGGGCAACGCAGAGCCCGAGAAGCAGGCGCCCGAAGATCGCCACCTGGTATGCGATCTGACTGATGGAAAAGGTCAGATGCCAGTCATACCGCCAGTTCGCCTTCAGAGCCTCGCTGAAGCTCCCCCCGCTGAATGCGGCGAGAGCCATCGCGTCGTATCCGGTCGTTGGCGCCGCCGGGTGGGTCACTTGAGTGTTCGCGGCCGCAACGAGCGCTGGAAGCAGCACGGCAGCCGCCAGAGCGATTCCGAGCAAGCGCTTCGGCGCGGTTCGCACGAAAAGCGGGAGCAGTACGGCCCAGAGCGCGTAAAAACGCAGAATGTCGAAGCACCACAGGAGCCAACCGTGGATGGCCCCGATCACGAACAGCCAGAAGATCCTCCGATAGAAGAGTCCGGTCGCCGACGCAGCCCTGCCCGTCACTCTGCTCAAGAACAGCCAGAAGCTGATTCCGAAAAGAAGCGAGAAGAGGCCCATGAACTTGTTCTCGATGAAGAACTGCCCGAAGGAATAGGCGAGGGTATTGAGCCGGCCGCGTAATAACGAAGCCCGCTGTCCCTCGGTCAGGTACTCGATACCCGAGAAGATCAGCAGGTTCGCCCAGAACACGCCAAAGAGGGCAAAGCCACGGAGCGAATCAACAAACTCCAGGCGCCCGGCAGCCGGGGTCGCCTCGCCGACATCTCTCATCCTCCTCCCTGCGCTGCACCCGCGGGTCTAGGCAGCACCCGATCCCCGCGAGCTCGGAGGTTGAAATAGTCGGAGCCCGAATGCCAGGGCCAGAAGGCCGAGGCCCACCACCGCTGCGAGAAAAGCGACACCGCCCTGATGACGCCAGACGCCGAGGGTGGCGAAGAAAGCCACGACAACGAAGACGAGATTCGTGAGGAGAACTGGCCGACCGAAGACACCACCGACTTCGGCGTAGCGGTGGAACCAGTTAAGGCTGGCGAGGCCGAGCAGGGCCGCGCCGAACAGCTGCGCGAGCCAGGTTGCCGCCGGGTGAGACGGTGACCCGATATACGCGACGAGCTCGGATGGCGCAAAGGTCAGGCCGAGCCCGGGAATTGAATACGCCCCGGCAGTGATGAGAAGAAGAGGATTGAGTTTCACGCGAGATACGCAGGGACACGGCCGGCTTTCTCAGGACCGACCTCTGGCAACCCATCCCCCTCGGGGGGGAGACGCGCCGCCCTACCCATGGCGTCGCTTCACTTCAGCGACCGAGTTGGAGACGAGTTGCTTGAGCACCGACTCGTCGAGATCGGCCAGCCGTTTGAAGTACAGGCAACCCTTGCCCATCCTGTGCTTGCCGAGCCTGGACAACAGGGACTTCTGTCTGTCTTCTTCGGCGGCCAGGTACACCACCAGCTCTCGGCCACGGAGGGCGAAGCCCGTTAGAGGAGCTTCCCCGGTGCGCCCGCTCTCGTAGGTATACCGGTAGGAGCCATAGCCGACGATGCTCGGCCCCCACATTCTCGGCGATTGCCGGGTGATCGTTTCGAGCAGCGCCATCAGTTCTCGGCAATCGGTCCGCTGCTGTTCATTCGCTCTCGACGCGATGTAGTCCTCGACCCTGGCGTCGGTGGGCCTGGTTTTGTTCTCAGGCATAGCTGCTACCTCTGGCAAGGCGATTTGCGGCGTGTAACGTTGACATGGGAGGCGACCGGAAGCCAGCGCAGCTCGCATTCGGCGTACCCTCGATGGAAGGGTTGGCGTCATCGCGGCAAGGTTGCTCGACCCGTCTGGCCCCGGCAAGGGAGAGCTGAACGGCCTCGTTGACCATCGCCGGGATGGACTTCTCGGAGGCCGCAGTCTTCAGTCGAAGGACTCGATGAATGTCGGCTTCGAAATAGACGGTCGCGCGCTTCTGACTCATATTCAGGAGCCTAACGCTTTGACCTTATGAGATCAGCGCACGATATTAAGCTCAGCGGCGAGCGAAGCGAGGCCGCCGCAGCGCATTGTCAGCCGTGCCCGGTTCTCCTCGGTTTCCGCTTCTTCGACTCCGACTTGATGACCATGCGGGTCGAGCGGGTGCGCGGGAAGGTGACCCCGGAGTGCCTGATCGCCGCCTTGATGAGTGCCTGGATATCCCCGTGATCGAGGTCGGACGCGGCCTCGAGAGTAACGCTGCGCACTTTGGCGCCAGAACCCTCGAGAAGACCTTTAGGGTCGGGGAGGGACTTGTCGAAGTACAGCTTGACCGAGTGCGGTAAGACAGCCATGGCGACAATGGCCTCATATCCGCGCTCTGACATGCCGAACGCGACCACGAGAGAGTTGGAATAGTCGTAGACGAGCTGATGGGTGCCGGGAAAAGCGCGCCGAAGTTTGGGCAGAGCGCGCTTCGCCAGCGCGACGATCTCCGGGGGAAACCTCGACAGGAACGCGGACAACCGTGCGCTGGGGCTGGGTTGGCGAGCGGTCACAAGGCTTACCCTACCTCAGGAAAAGGGTGAGCACGCCCACCGGTAGGCGGCTCCGCGGCGACGGCGGCGAAACCAGCGGCGTCGGCCGCAAGCGAAGACTTGCTGGAGGACGTCCGCTCGACGGAAGGGTCCGGCCACACTCTCTGCGCTCATCTCTCAGGAAGGTGGTGCTTCGCGCAGGGCCATGTGAAACCATTCGACGTCGCGCCACGCGCCAAACTTGTACCCGACACGCGGGAACGTACCGATCGCCCTGAATCCGATGGCTTCATGCAGGCCAGTGCTCGCCCGATTGGGAAGGGCAACACCAGCATAGGCGTTGCAGTAACCCGCGCTTGCGAGCATTGGGATGAGCCTTGCGTAGAGCATGCGACCGATGCCCGTTCGCTGGACCCCCAGCGCCACGTAGACCGTTGTTTCAACGGACCACTTGTACGCGGCTCTGTCGCGATGGGAGGAACCATACGCAAAGCCAAGGAGCTGACCGCTGGCGGCCTCGGCGACTACCCCAGCCCAACCCGCGAGATACTTGCGGACTCTGGCTGTGTACTCCTCGATGGACGGCACTTCCGTCTCGAAGGAGATGCTGGTGCTCTCGACGTAGGGCCGAAAGATTTCCAGCATGGCCGGCGCATCGGCTTCTTTGGCGACGCGGATGGCGATTGCGTCGGCTGGCATCTGTCGCGCCCAACGATATCAAGCGCAGGGGCGCGCAAACCGAATCCGGTACAAGCGAGCAGCGGGATACAGCTTTGTCCTGCCGAGGGGTCAGCGCGCCCGCGGCGAGTGGAAAGACGGAGCCGCCGAACCAGTCCGCTGCGCGAGCGTGTCAGGCCGCGCGCGCTATTCCTTTGGGTAGCCCAGGACCGCCGTGACATCTCGGTACGCTTTGATCTCGATCACGTTGTTACTGGGATCCGCCAGGTAAAACTTCGCTTGTTCCCGAGGCGTGCCCCTCAGGGTGACCGATGGCTCCTCCAGGAACGAGACGCCGGCAGCTCGAAGGCGATCTGCAAGCCTCTCCCATTCCGGCCACGGAAGCACGACGCCGAAATGACGTTTTCCCTGGGCCTCTGGTGGAAGAACTTCCGAAGGCCTCTCCTGAAGAGTGATCTGGTGGCCCCACAGCAAGACATCCAGCCACTCGTCCGCAGCCCTGCCGATCGTCGCCCCGAGAACCTCGCAATAGAAAGCCCCTGCCCTTTCCAGGTCGGCGACGGGAATCGAGAGATGAAAAATATGGCGATGACTCAGCAATGTGGCTCCATGCGCCTGACGCTCCGGTTCAGCCGCGGGACGCGCAGCGGACCGTCCGTTGCAACCGGTTGTTAGTCCGCCCTCACTGACGCACATAGCGCAGGTGTGTGGCGGCTGGACCGTCAAGAACCCTGTCAACGCGAAACTGCGGCCCGGGCTCGCGCAGGTTCTCGAAGAGACGCCGCCCGCCGCCG
>JBDTOO010000026.1:0-49744 GCA_039933215.1 Acidobacteriota bacterium | reverse complement strand
CCCGCGCGATCACGAGCATGTTGCGGAGCTGGTTGATGAACGAGATCTCCCGGTTGGCGAATCCCGAGCGGTCGGTCAGGCCGACCCTCTTGCACCGCTCGGCGAGCTCGACCAGCCTGGCCTCCGTCTCGCGGAGCCTGCCGTTCTCGCGGATGACCGTGACGTTGTCCGTCATCCAGTCGCCCATCTCCTCCGCGATCACGTGGGGATTCTCCGGCCCGTCGGCGCCGGCGAGGCGCGCGAACTCGGACTCCCATC
The DNA here is from genome assembly GCA_039933215.1 of Acidobacteriota bacterium. Taxonomy (GTDB): domain Bacteria; phylum Acidobacteriota; class Thermoanaerobaculia; order UBA5066; family Gp7-AA6; genus JALYUA01. Next base: position 49,486 of record JBDTOO010000026.1, on the reverse strand, counting down.
GTTTCCGGGCGTCCGCGAACGCTCCGTCCGCGGCGGGGAGCTTCGACGACGTCTCTCGACCGTAGCGCACCATCGCGGGCCCGCCGATCTTGCCCGCGTACAGGCAGGAGACGAGGGAGTTCGCGCCGAGCCGGTTCGCCCCGTGGATCGAGAAGTCGACCTCGCCGGCCGCGTAGAGACCGGGGACGTTCGTCGCCTGGTTCTTCACCGACGTTTCGTCGAGCATCCCGGTCGTCTCGTCCTTCGCGAACTGGACCCAGAGTCCGCCCATCGAGTAGTGCATGCCGGGGAACACCTTCATCGGCGTCACACGAGGATCGTCGCCGACGAACTTTTCGTAGATCTCGAGGATCCCGCCGAGCTTGACGTCCAGGTCTTTCTTCGGGAGGTGCGTCAGATCGAGGTAGACCTCCCGGCGCCCGCCGATCCCGAAACCCGTCAGACAGACCTGGAAGATCTCGCGGGTCGCGATGTCCCGCGGCACGAGGTTGCCGTAGGCCGGATATTTCTCTTCGAGGAAGTACCAGCGCTCCTTCTCCGGAATCGACATCGGATCGCGCTTGTCTCCCTGCGTCCGGGGCACCCAGATCCGGCCGCCCTCTCCGCGGGCCGACTCGGACATCAGGCGGAGCTTGTCGGTGCCGGGGATCGACGTCGGGTGCACCTGGATGAACTCGCCGTTGGCGTAGCGCGCCCCGTCCTGGTACGCGGCCGACGCCGCCGTTCCCGTGTTGATCACGGAGTTGGTCGAGCGGCCGAACACGATCCCTGGCCCCCCGGTCGCGAGCATCACGGACGCGGCGGGAAACGCCTCGATCTTCATCGAGTACCAGTCGAGCGCGACGATCCCGCGGCAGTTGCCGTCGGCGTCGCGGACGAGCCCGAGAAACTCCCAGGCCTCGTACTTGCGGACGAGCCCCGCGACTTCGTAGCGGCGCACCTGCTCGTCCAGGGCATAGAGAAGCTGCTGGCCCGTGGTCGCGCCGGCGAAGGCCGTCCGGTGGAACTTCGTCCCCCCGAAGCGCCGGAAGTCGAGAAGGCCCTCGGGCGTCCGGTTGAACATGACTCCCATGCGGTCGAGCAGGTTGATGATCCCGGGGGCCGCGTAGCACATCGCCTTGACGGGCGGCTGGTCCGCGAGGAAGTCGCCGCCGTACACGGTGTCGTCGAAATGGAGCCCGGGAGAGTCGCCCTCGCCCTTCGTGTTCACCGCCCCGTTGATGCCGCCCTGCGCGCAGACCGAGTGGCTCCGCTTGACGGGGACGATCGAGAAGAGGTCGACGGAGACTCCGAGCTCCGCCGCGCGGACCGCCGTCATGAGGCCCGCGAGGCCGCCACCGACGACGATGATCCGTTCGGCCATGCTCAGGTCAGGGGAGAGAGGAAAGAGGTCAGAGGTTCTCGGATCATTCCGATCTGCCTTCTCTCATCTCTCACGCCTCACCCCTCTCCCTTAAAGCCGGAACGCGGAGATCGAGCGCAACCCGAGGAAGGAGAGCGCCACGAAGACCGCGATCGAAATGTACATCATGCGTTGCTGCGCGCGGGGGCCGACGGAGAGCCCCCAGACGATCGAGAACGACCAGATTCCGTTCGCGAGATGGAATGTGGCGGAGAGAATTCCCGCGACGTAGAACGCGAAGATCCACGGGTTGTTGACGGCCGCCTGGACCTGGCGGAAGAGATCGAGGCTCTCGTGATCCCGGATCTGCACGAGCCGCGTCGTCCAGTAGTGGAAGAGGATGAACGCGAAGACGATGACTCCCGTCGCGCGCTGCAGGAAGTACATCGCGTTGCGGACGTACCGGTTGGAGATCACATTCGGCTTCGCCGTTCCCGTGATGAAGAGCCCATAGACGCCGTGAAAGAGCAGAGGCACGGCGATGATCAAAATCTCCATCGCCACCGCAAACGGCAGCGTCTGAAGCTTGTGGGTCATCTCGTTATAGGCGTCGGCGCCCCGCGTCGCCTGGTAGTTCTCGAAGAGGTGGAAACCGAGGAAGCCGCCGATCGGAACGATGCCCGACAGCGAGTGGAGCCGGCGGATCCAGAAGTGGCGCTCGGCGGTCATACCTTGAGGATTCGGAACAGCTCCCGGACCGCCTCCGCGGACTTCTCGAGCGCCGTCCTCTCCTCATCGAGCAGCCGGATCTCGATGATCTCCTCGACGCCGCGGCGGCCGAGCTTCACCGGAACGCCGAGATAGACGTCGCGCATCCCGTACTCGCCCTGCAGATATGCCGCGCACGGAAGAATCTTCTTCTTGTCCTTGAGAACCGCGTCGACCATCTCGACGACGGCCGCCGAGGGCGCGTAGTACGCGGACCCGGTCTTGTAGTAGTTGACGATCTCCGCCCCGCCGTCGCGGGTCCGCTTCACGATCGCGTCGATCTTTTCCTTCGAGAGGAGCTCCGGGATCGGGATGCCGGCCACCGTGGAGTATCGCGGCAGCGGAACCATCGTGTCGCCATGGCCTCCGAGCACGAAGGCGTGCGTGTTTTCGACCGACACCCCGAGCGCCTCCGCGATGAACCAGCGCATCCGGGCGGAGTCGAGGATTCCGGCCATCCCGAAGACGCGCTCGCGCGGGAATCCCGAGACCCGCCGGGCGACCTCGCACATCGCGTCCAACGGATTGGAGACCACGATGAGGATCGCGTCGGGGCTGCGGCGGGCCACTTCCCGGACCACGCCGCCGACGATGTCGCTGTTCTTGTTGACCAGGTCGTCGCGGGTCATCCCGGGCTTGCGCGCGAGACCCGCGGTGATCACGACGACGTCCGATCCCTCGGTCCCGTCGTAGGCGTTCGAGCCCGAGATCTTCGCGTCGAAGCGCTCGACCGGCGCCGACTCCAGCATGTCGAGAGCCTTGCCCTGCGGGATCCCCTCGAGGATGTCGACTAAGACGACGTCCGCGATCTCCTTCTCGACGATTCGCTGGGCGGCCATCGCCCCGACGTTGCCGGCGCCGACGACTGTGACTCTCTGCAGCATGACGCCGGAATCTTATCCGCATCCCTGGCTCGTCGAAAAATCCAGTCCGTCGCGGAAGCGGGGCGGGAAGCGCCGAGCCGTACAATCGAGCGATGAGCACCCGGCCGTCCTACAAGAGCCATCCGTTGTGGAACGAGGCGATGGCTCTGACGAAAGAGGTGTATGCGCTCGCGGATCGGCTCGCTCCGCTCGACGCGGATCTCGCGCGCCGCCTGAAGAAGCTGGCCGTGACGGTGCCGGCGGGGGTGGCGGGGGCCGCCGCGACGGGCGGCGAGGAGAGGCTCGGCCACGTGGCGGCGGCACGCGCGGCGCTCGGAGAGCTGTCGCGGGAGGCCCTCGCCCTGGACGCCGCAGTGCCGGCGGACGCCGAGGGTGTGCGGGCGGACGCCGGGATCGCGCGGCGCGCGGACTCTCTGCACCGCGCGATCCTCTTCGAATTCGGGGCGCAGGGCGGCCTCTCCTGAGCCGCCGGACGGACTCGGAGCCCCAGGGCACGCTGCGTCCGCTCCTGTGGGTCGCGGGAATCGCGGTGCTCCTCGTCGCCGCGACGCTCGCGCCCCGGTGGTGGGAGGGACATCTCTACCGGCAGACGGAGGCGCTGACCGGCGTCGGAGCGGCCGTGCATCCCGGAGGCCTGACGGAGGCCCGGCGGAAGATCGACCCGGGCCGCCGCTCGGAGCAGGTCACCGCCGCGCTTGGCCGGCCTTCCATGGAAATGGGAGCGGATGGCATCACGCGGCCGCAGGTGTGGACCTACTATTACGCGGACGGAACGATGATCATGAACCTGACCGGCGGGATCGTGCAGCGCATCTCCATCACCTATGCGCCTCCCGTCATCCCGACTTCGCGAAGGCCGCTGTGAGCCCTTCCGCACGAGGAGCCGGGCCGGGCGGCGAAGCCGCGCTGCCGACGGCTGGCGGCGAGCCCTCGATCCGCGTGATCATGATGCCGAAGGACACGAACGCGCACGGAACGATCTTCGGCGGCGTGATCCTGTCCTACATCGACCAGGCGGCCGCCGTCGAGGCGAAGCGCCACGGCGCGTCCCGGATCGTGACGGTCGCGATGCGGGAGGTCGTCTTCCACGAGCCGGTCAACGTCGGCGACCTCGTGTCGTTCTACACGCGCCTGCTCCGCATCGGGCGCACGTCGATCACCGTGGCGGTGGAGGTCTTCGCGCAGCGGAGCGAAGGAGCGGGAGAGCAGGCGCGCGTGACGGAGGCGGAAGTGACTTTCGTCAATCTCGACGCCGACCGCAATCCCATCCCGATCCCGCGGAGCTCCTGAAGGCCCTCGAGCCTGGAGGACAGGATCCGATCGTCCTGAAAACGCGAAGGTCCCGATTTCCTCGGGACCTTCGCTTCCGACATAGCCGGACAAGAGTCCGGCAATTCTCTCGGATCTACGGAGATTCTACCACTCCGTCTCGTCGCTGGCGGCGGGCGGAGCCTCTTCCTCGTCGTCCTCTTCGACCTCTTCTTCCTCGTCGTCCAGCGAGTCGGCCGCCTCTCGAGCGAGCTTCGGGACGTCATGGGTCGCGGCGAACTCCTTGACGCCCTGGCGGTACTCCTCGTCCGCCTTCCAGTTGCCCTCTCCGTACATCTCTCCCGACCGTCCCGAAGGCGCCGCGGCGCCGGACTTCCCGGACGCCGGCGCCGGCCGCTTCGCCGCGGACCGAGCCGCGGGGCGCGCCGCCGGGGATTTCGCGACGGTGCCGCGGATGGAGGATGAACGGGACCCGCCCGAAGCCTTCGAAGAGGCCGATCTCCTTGCCGGCGCGGAACGAGACGAGGCCTTCGCCGCGCTCCCTCGTCCCGCTCCGCTCTTCCCGGATGACTTCGACGGCGTCTTCGACTTCGAAGCGGGCTTGGCGGTCGGCCGTGAACGGCTCGTCGAGCGCTTCGCGGCGCCGCCTTTCGCGGACGCACCGCCCGAGCGGCCTCGCGCGGCCGGACGGGACGCCTTCTTCGATTTCGCGGGTCTCTTCTTCTTCGCCTTGCCCGCGCTCTTCGCAGCACCTTTTTTCTTCATCTTCGCCACGCCGCTCCTCCTTCCCGGGCCATCGCCGGAGCCCGGATCATACAATTCCAAAGATGGCGAATCGAGACGGCGAGCGCGTCCGGATCACGGCGAGCCCGGGCGGTTTGCGCATCGAAATCGGGGCCCTGATCGGGAGCCGCCGCGAACGCATCCGCCTGCTCCTCGCGGGCTCTGTTCTCGTGGCCGCCGCCCTTTTCGGAGGAGCCCGCCTCGCCCGGGCCTGGGAGACGGGCCTGCGCCGGGGGGACTTCTCGGACCTTCCCCTCCCGGTCCTTTCGGCGCTCACGGCGGCGGTCGGCCTGGCGACGCCCTTCGCCCTCCTCGGGCTCGCGGCACTGGCCTTCGCCGAGGAAAGCGTCGACGTCGGGGCCGACGAGATCGTCATCCGGACGTCCGCCTTCGAGCGCGTCACGGTGCGCCGCTTCTCCCGGGCGGACCTCGAATGCTGGAGGGAGACCTTCCTCCCGTTGCCTCCCTGGTGGACGTGGGCCGTCCGCCGCCTCGCGGCGCGGGCCTCGGGACGGCTTTTTCCTCTCGCCGGCATGGCCGGGCCGGCCGAGAAACGCCGCATCGGCGCGGCGCTCGCCCGCGCGACCGGAAAGCCTCTCGTCGGCGACCGGGGCCGCAGGCGGGATCCCGATCCCGCTTCCGTCCCGGGAGACGGACATGGGGGTAAAATCCTCCGGTGACAAATATTTCCACCGGCACCGAACGGCACCTCTCGAATCAACGCCTCTTCGATTTCGATCTGCCGGACGAGGTCCGGTGGGGCCTCGCGGAGGCGGGCTTCGTCTTCGCCACCCCGATCCAGGCGCGCACCCTCCCGCTGACCCTGGCGGGGCAGGATGTCGCCGGGCAGGCCCAGACGGGCACCGGGAAGACGGCCGCCTTCCTGATGACGATCTTTTCGCGGTTTCTCCGGAATCCACGCCGCGGACCCGCTCGCGGCCCCCGCGCTCTCATCATCGCCCCCACGCGGGAGCTCGTGGTCCAGATCCGGGCGGACGCCGAGCTTCTCGGAAAGCACACGGGGCTCTCGACCCTGGCCGTCTTCGGCGGCATCGACTATCGCCTCCAGCGCGACGCGGTCAAGACGGTCCCCGACATCCTGGTCGGGACCCCGGGCCGCCTGATCGACTACGAGCAGCAGGGGGCCACTACCTTCAAAGACGTCGAGATCCTGGTCGTCGACGAGGCGGACCGGATGTTCGACATGGGATTCATCCGGGACCTTCGAAAGATCCTCCGCCGCTGCCCGCCGTACGACCAGCGCCAGACGCTGCTCTTCTCGGCGACGCTCTCGGTGCGCGTCATGGAGCTCGCGTACGAACACATGAACAACGCCGAAAAGATCGAGGTGGAGCCCGAGAGGATCGGCGCCCACGGCATCACCGAGGTGCTGTACCACGTCTCATCGTCCGAGAAGTTCCGACTGCTCCTGGGCGTGCTCGAGCGCGAGGGCGGCTCCCGGGTCTTGATCTTCGTGAATCGGCGGACGACGGCATTCGACCTCGTCAAGGGTCTGACGGCGAACGGCTACCCGACGCGCGCCCTCGCGGGCAACGTCCCCCAGGACCGCCGGCTGAAGATCCTGACGGACTTCAAGGAAGGGCGGCTCGCCGTGCTCGTCGCGACGGACGTCGCCTCGCGCGGCCTCCACATCGAGGGCGTGTCGCACGTCATCAACTACGACCTTCCCCAGGACGCCGAAGATTACGTCCACCGGATCGGGCGCACGGGCCGCGCCGGCGCCGTCGGCACGGCGGTCTCCTTCGCCTGCGACGATTACGTCTTCTCCCTGGACGCCATCCAGAAGCTCATCGACCGGCCGATCCGCGTCGAGTGGCCGGCCGACGATCTCTTCCGGTCGGGGCGTGTGTCGAACGCTCCCCGGCCTCACGCCGCGGGACAGCCGAGGCCGCACGGCCCGCGCGGACCGAAGCGGGAGGATCCGACGCGCGTGCGGATCCCGATCGCGGGAGCGGAAGACGAGGGCTTCGGGCGCGGAAAGAGGAAGAGCCACAGGCGGTAGGTTCCAGAGACAGCTCCGGCCGGCCTCGAGGGGGGCGGCCCGTCTCCGCCGCGAACGCTTCTCTGTGAGTTTCTACGCGGCGGCGAGCGCGCCGGCCGAGACCCAGTGCACGAGAAGGCGGCGGATCCTGTAGGAGTCCGCCTTGACCGTCGTCTCGCACTCCCTCGGGGTGGCGCCGCGCGCGACCTTCGTCCAGAGGTCGCGCATCAGGATTCCGTCCTTCTCGTCGGGCATCGGCGTCGGCTTCACGTCCGTCGCCTTCAGGGACACCTCGTCCGGAACGAGCGAAGCGGCCTGCTGGAGCTCGTCATAGCGCCGCATGCCCTCGAGAGACAGCGGCAGGATCTCCTTCAGCGCCGCGGCCCCGCTCTCGTCGCCCGGGACCTCGGGAAGCCGCGAGAAGAGAAACGTCCCGGAGACCGGGCGCTCGAGGAGCTGGAAGAAGGCCTCCTCGCCCGCGAGAAGCCCCGTCTGGCAGGCGCGCAGCCTTCCGAGCCGGAGGGCCAACGTGCCGGACACCTCGCCCTTGCGATCCTTTACCAGGAGCGTCCCCGTCACGCGAGACTCCGCGAGGCTCTGGAGCAGCGCCGGCAATCCGAAGATGTCGAGATCGCCGGAGAGGGTGGCCGACGGCGCGGCGGCGGCGCTCGACTCCGACGCCGGAGGCGCCGCGAGGCTCGCGAGCGCCTTCGACGCCGCCTTACCGATCTCGTGATTGGAGAAGCGCTTGGCGAGCTCCTCGAAGGAGGCGCGCACGGCGGGAGCGGGCGTCGTCGAGAGCGCTTCGATGACGTGGAACACGCTCTGGTCGTTCTGGTGGAGAACGAGGCCGAACAGCTTGAACGGGGAGTTCGCCCGCAGGGCGGCGACCAGCTCGTCGAGCGTCTCGCCGTCGTTCGACATGTCCTGCCCCGCGAGCTCCGCGAGCCGCGCCATCGTGTCGCCGAGCTCCGGCTTTTTCTTCAGACTGTGCTCGACGACGGCCTTTCGCGCGCCCGGAGTCCCGAAGCGCGCCAGCGCCGCCACCACACGGTCGAGGAGAAGGCGGCTCTCGCGCGGGTCGTACGGTGACTCGGCCGGCTTGTTGAGCAGGACCGTATCGAGGTCCTGAAGGAGATTGACCAGGGTGTGCTCGGCGCGCTCATGCTTCAGCTGGCCGAGGTTCGCGATCGATTCCTTGACGAGGGGCGCCGGAAAGCGCATCTCCGCGTGGCGCACGGCGAGGTCCACGTCTTCGTCGATCGGGGCGCCGGCCGGCCGGGGGATCCTCCGGAGCAGATAGAGGCAGTTGCGGCGGAAATACCATTCCTCGTCGCCCGCTCCGTGGCCGAACGCCGGCCGCAGCTCCGCCAGGGCAGCTTCTCGGGCCGGGACGCCGTGCACCTCGAGGAGGAGCAGGAAGAGACGCCGTCTCTCGCGCTTCACCTCGCGGCGGAGATCGGTCAGGAGACCTTCCGGCGTGAGAGCCAGAAAGAAGTTCAGGACCTTGCGGAGGGCGGGGTGGAGGTCGGGAGACTCGGCGTACTTTCGCAGCCGCTCAGGATCCAGCTCCTCGTCCCCCTTCTTGCGGACGGCCTGCGCGGCGACGGGGTCGACCGCCCGGTCCGCGATGATGCGGTTGGCGAGGTCGATCATCGTCCCGGCCTGCGCGAGCGATCCCTCGTTGAACCGCTCGACCGCGGACCGCACCATCTCCTGGAAGCGGCGGCTTCCCTCCTCCGGGCTCTCGCTCTCGGTGACGATGCGCCGCATCGCCTCGACCGTGGGGCTGACGGGGAGCGCGGCGAGGCGCGGATCGTCCGACGTGCCCGGCATGATCCAGCCCGGAAGGCTGCTTCCGAGCGACTTGAAGACGTCGCCCGTGTTGACGTTCAAGCCCATGTCGCGGATCCGCTCGAGATAGTGCTCGAACTCCTTGCCGGACTGCGACGTGCGTGCGGCCGCGGCGAGCGCCTGCGAAGCGAGCGGAGCCGCGCGCTGCGCCGACGCGCCGGGGTTTCCGGTGCCGGCGCCGCCGACCTCTCGTTCGAGCCGGTCGAGCAGGAGCGAGAGGCGCCTCAGGCTGTTGAAGTCGTCGCCGGGAACGGCCTCGCCGGGTCGAGGAGCGCCGGGGATCGTCTGACGGGGCCGCGAGCCGGGGGTCGGGGCCTGACGGAAGAGAACGTCGACCGCCGCCGCGCTCGACATGGCGGAAGTCGCCTCCGAAAGGCGGGAGAGGTTGCCTCGCAGGAAATCGCGGTCGCCCTCGGGGCAATAGGCGAGCACCCGCTCCTTCAGCTCCAGCAGGTAGGCCTCGAAGGGTCCCTTCGGCACCAGATGGAACTCGCCCATCAGGTGGATCTTCTTGACGGCGTGGAAGAGATAGTCGGAGACGGGGATCTCCGCCCCCCCCCGGTACTGGGACGAGGTCCAGGCGTGAATCTTCGAGGCCATCAGGTCGGGCGGGTAGCGCAGCAGGACCTGGATCGATTCGGCCACGACGAGGGGCGGCAGCGAGTCAGACAGATATTGCTGCAGCTCCTCGAGCGCTTCCTGCACCTCGGGATTGGTCGTGTCACCGGACATGGTCGATTGTCACTAGGCTAACCGAGAACGGCCACAACGGGTAGCTCCGCGCGCGTTTTTCGCCCCGTTTCCGAGCCCTTTGGGCGCGTTTCTCGACAGGATCGACCGACTCGCTCTCCTTCGCGACGGCCCGGACGAGCGGAAGCGCCTCTCAGAAGCTCTTCAGGAAGTCGGCGTTCGTCCGAAACTTGGACAGTCGCCCGAGCACGAGCTCCATCGCCTGGATCTTGTCGACGGCGGCGAGCGCGCGACGGAGCTTGACGATCTTGGGGAGCTCCTCGGGTTCGTAGAGCTTCTCTTCCTTGCGGGTCCCGGACTGCGGAATGTTGATGCACGGGAAAATGCGCCGGTTGAAGAGGTCCCGGTCGAGCACGATCTCGGTGTTTCCCGTCCCCTTGAACTCCTGAAAGATGATCTCGTCCATCCGGGAGCCGGTGTCGACGAGCGCCGTCGCGATGATCGTCAGGGAGCCGCCGCCTTCGGCGTTGCGCGCGCCGCCGAAGAAACGCCGGGGCTTCTCCATCGTCCGGGCGTCGATGCCGCCGGACATGATCTTGCCGCCGCCCTTCTGCATGTGGTTGTAAGCGCGCGCCATACGGGTGATGGAGTCGAGGAAGATGATGACGTGCTTGCCGCACTCGACCAGGCGGCGGGACCTCTCCGCAACGATCTCGGCGACCGCGATGTGGTTCTCGGCGGAAAGGTCGGCGGACGAGGCAATGACTTCCCCGCGCACGCTGCGGCGGAAGTCGGTGATTTCCTCCGGGCGCTCGTCGATGAGAAGCACGATGACGTAGACGTCCGGGTCGTTGACGGAGACCGCGTGGGCCATCCGTTTCAAGAGCGTGGTCTTCCCGGCCTTGGGCGGCGCGACGATCAGGCATCGCTGCCCGCGGCCGATCGGGGCGAGGAGGTCGACGACCCGGCCGCACATCTCGTCCGTCTCGGTCTCGAGCTTCATCCGATCGTGCGGGTCGATCGATACGAGCTCCTGGAACGACGGCCGCTGGCGGAAGACGGCGGGCTCCATCCCCTCGACCGTCTCGATCCGGCGCAGAACCGGGCGCGAGCCGTCGACGGCGAAGCCCGTGATGAGCGCTCCGGGCTCGAGACCCTCGCGCGTGATCAGGTCCCGGGGCACGATCGGGTCGCGGGGCGTCGGCAGGTAGTTCGCCTTGGAAGAGACCAGGACGCCCGGGGCGTTGTCGCGGGGCGGGAGATACAGGACCCCCTCGACGGCCCGTTCGGGGCCCGCCGCGGCCATCTCGTCGACGCGCTCGGCCGTCGCGCCGCCGCCGCTGCCGTTCCCGCCGGGCGGACGGCCCCCGCCGGGCCCCCCGCCGCCGCCGCGCCGACGCCGGCGCCGCCGTCGGCGCGGTCGGGGGCCTTCTCCGGAAGAAGGGCCGGGGCTTTCAGTCTGCAAGGAAGGGGACGCAGGAAGCGGGGTCACCAAGGGGTCTTCGGACATGAACTCCCAACCACCCGCCGCGCTGACTCGAAGTCCGGGCGGGAAAGTCGGATATTAGCAGATATCTCGGGCGGCGGATAGCGGGGGATTCGGTCGGGGGCCCGGGCCGAATCGAGAGGGCGGGCGGTCGATGAAAGAGGCCGAGTGCCGGCGCCATGAAGGCCGGTGGCTTTTGGAGACGGCTAGAGGGACTCTGCCCGAAGGCGAGCCGTGGCTCTTCCTGGATGAAGCCAGGACATCACTCGAACAGCCCCATCACCCGGGCGGGCGGCGCCGGCGGCGTTTCCGACAGGGAGAAGTCGTCGCGGGCGTGCGCCGGCGTCGAGACCCCCACGAGGGAGACCGTCATGCCCGGGGCGGACCGGGAGAACTGGATCGCCCGCTGCGCCGGGGTCGACACCTCGGGAAACGCCTCGTTAACCTCCTCGGGCAGCTCCTCCGCGAGCCGGCCCTGCAGGAGCGTCGCCGAGCCGAACACGGAGAGCCCGAGCGACTGCGCGGCCCGAAGGACCGTGACCTTTCCCTGCCCGGTCAGCTGGGACGCGTATCCCATCGCCTGGGGCATGGCGAGGTTGAACGGGAGCTGGACCGCGCAGAAGTGGTGCTTGTCCCCCGCGATCTCGCGGGCGACCTCGACGACTTCGTTGACGGAGATGTGCTCGGGGTGCTCGGGTGGAACGCGGAGGCCGTCCCAGGTCGCGAGCCCCCAGGTTCCAATCTCCTCCGCGTCCGCGGCCGCTTCCAGGACCTCGGCGGCGGCCGTGAGCCGCTTCCGAAAGGCGGCCTTGTCGAGCGCCGCCCGTTGGCTTTCGATGTTGTGGAGGTAGTACAGGTCGATCGTCTCCAGGCCCAGGTTGCGGCGGCTGCGCGCTATCTGGTCCCGGAGGTAACCCGGCGCCATGCAGTGCCCGCCGGCGACGAGCGCGTCCTTCGGGGCAATCCCGCTCTCGACGAAGGTCTCCAGGATGTACTGGCGGGGGGGACGAGGATCCTCGGCGTCATGCGGCAGATACCCTCCTTTGGTCGAGACGAAGACCTCGTCCCGCCTGACCTCCCCCGCCGCAACGGCCCCCTCGATGGCCCTTCCGATTGCCCGCTCGCTCCTCTGTCCCCGGTAGTTCACCGCGGAGTCGAATACGTTGATCCCGCACTCGAGGGCCAGCCGGACGCAGGCTTCGTATCCCTCGTCGGTCGCGGTGTCCTCCGCTCCGAGGTACGTTCCGAGGCCGATCGAGGAGAGGAAGAGCCGGGCGGTGACGTGCCGGAAATGGCCCTTTCCAGCGCTCGAACGGGCGGCAAACCCCTTGGTCCCCTCCAGCGTGGCTTTCCCGGAAATCACCCTTCGAGGCTATCAGGCGGTCCCCGGCCCGGCTGAGCGGTGGCGTACAAACGGGACGCCTGGAAACTACACGTACCCCTTGTTCAGGAAGCCAAGATTGGGCCAGCCCGCGCCGAGGACCGCCGCCGCGTCCGCCTTGAGCCAGTCCGAGAGCACCGTGCCGTAGTAGGAGCGGAAATCGTTCTCGATCTGAAGGTTTCCGTCCCCGTCGAGATGCGCCAGGTCCGGCGGGCCTCCGTAGATGCCCCGCTCGACCGCGTCGCCGACCACGAAATGGGGGGCTGCGGTCCCGTGATCGGTCCCGTTCGACGCATTGTCCTGCGCCCGGCGGCCGAACTCCGACCACGTCATGAGAAGGACGTCGTGCGATTTTCCGTGGCCGTCCAGATCGGCGAACAGCGCCTGAATCGAATCCGAGACCGTCTTCAAGAGCCCGTCGTGGTCGCGATCCTCGGACGCGTGGTTGTCGAAGCCGCCGAAGGTCGCGTAGAGGATCCGGGCGCCAACGTTCGCGTTGATGATCTGGGCGATCAGGAGCATCGCCGCTCCGAGGCTCCCGGCGGGATATGTCCCCATCGCCACGTACCCCGTCCCGACGGACTGGAGGATCGACGAGGAGGAGATGGCGTCCTCCCCGAGCTGGCCGACCGCGTCCGTCGGAACGGGCGTCTCGTAGGCCTGGCCGCTCTCGCGCAGGAAAGCGGAGAGCTGGTTCCCCCGGTCTCCCGGCGCCGCCCCGTCGGTCTGGTAGGAGTAGGTCGCGAGCGAGACGAACGACGGAACCTGAACGTGGTCGGCGAGGAGGGTGCGCGGCAGCGACTGGCTGATCGCGGTGCAGGAGAGCGGGTTTCCGTTTCCCGCGAGGGTCGCGTCGGCCCATCGGCCGAGCCAGCCGCGGTGCTCCTCCAGGGTGGGATCGGCCGTGTGCCAGATGTCCCGCGACGCGAAGTGCGAGAGGCTCGAGCCGGGATACCCGACGTTCTCGACGACCGCGAGGCGGTTGGCGTCCCAGAGGGCCTTGAGGCCCGTCATCTGCGGGTTCAGTCCGAGCCCGCCATCGAGCGGCAGCACGGAGGCCGACGGAATTCCGATCCGCGACCGCAGCTCCGGGTACTTCGGGTCCGTGTAGGGCACGACGGTGTTCAGCCCGTCGTTCCCCCCCATCAGCTCGAGGACCACCAGTGTCCGTCCCGAAGCCGCCGCGTCGGACTCGACGGTCTCTTCGAAGCGCCTGGCGCCGAGGACGCCCCACTTCGGGACCATCGTCGACACGGTCACGAAACCCGCGCTCCGCATCAGGAAGTCGCGTCTCGAAAAGCTCATCTCGGGCCTCCGACGGGAGAGCGCCTCATGCGAACTGGAACGCGGGGCTCGTGAGCATGAGGTGCACGAGGCCCCGGACCTTCCTGTCGACGTTTGCGGGCGTGTTCGTCCAGGTCAAACGCTGGCCGGCGTCGTCCGTGTTCATGTAGTCGATCCATCCGCCGCGGATTGCGGGAGCGACATCCGCGACGTTCAGGCGTTCGGAGAAGATGCCCACGACCTCGTCCGCGGTCGAGGCCGGCCGGCCGGCCAGGAGCGCTTCGGGATTGAAGCGCGTCCCGCTGCTCCCCCGGTTGCTCGCGAGGGTGTTCGCGAGGGTCGCGCGATTGAAGAGCGTCCCCGTGTTCATCCAGGCAAGCCCCCAGTCCCAGCCCTTGGCGTCTTCCGGATCGAAGAGGTCCTGCGACATCCCATCGAGCGACGCCGCCGCGGAGGCGTAGTCGCTCGTGGATTCGAGCATCCGGATCGACGCGACGGAGTACTCGACGGGACTCCGCACCAGCGACTTCCTCGCGTGCGGCTCGTAGAACTCCGGGCTCGAGAAGATCGCGCGCAGGACCTCCCGCAGGACGCGCCCCGAGGAGACGTACACGGCCGCCAGTTGGTCCACGATGAAATCGGGCGGATTTTCGTACGCGAAAAAGCTCCAGAGCTTCCCCCCGAGAAACCGGCCCGACACCGATCCGCGCGCGTCCGAGTGGTTCAGGATGATGTCGATGGCCTCGGTGCCGCTCCACGGTCCCGTGCGGCCGAGGATCGTCTTGGTTCCGCCGTCGTGGACCGCGGCGTCGATCGCGAAGGTCGCCCCGTTGTAGTGGTCCGACCTCCGGTAGCCGGCGACCGTCCATCCCGTCAGGGAGCGCGCCACCGCGGTCACGTCGTCCTGGGAGTAGTTGCCGATGCCGAGCGTGAAGAGCTCCATGAGCTCCCGCGCGTAGTTTTCGTTGGGCTTCGCCGCCTTGTTCAGCCAGTTGTCGAGCCAGACCAGCATCGCCGGGTCCTGCGACATCTTCACGACCATGTCGTCGAAGCGCCCGACCGCGTGCGTGCGCTGCGTGCGGTTCTGGTTGGCGATCAGCGTCTCGCCGCGAACCTTGGTCAGGCCGGACGTCCAGTGGAGGTTCCAGAAGTAGGTCATCTTTTCCTCGAGCCGGCGGGGCGAGTTCGCCATCCGGTCGAGAAACCACTGCTGGAGGCCGCGCTGGTTCAGGAGGTTGTATCCCCGCGCCGCGAGAGCCGCTTCGTAGGCGGACGCGTCGATCCCGTCGTAGTCGACGAGGCGCGAGACAGCCCCTTCGAAACCGAGAGCCGTGAGCGCGTCGATCTCCGCCGGAGTCCCCCCGAAGGCCGCCCGGCGCAGCAGATGAGCGGCGGCATCGCGGTTCCACTGGAGCGTCGACATGGAAAGCCTCCCCTTCGAGCCGCCGCGCAGCCCTGGCGGTTTCGAGTTGGACGAGGGACGAGCGGGAAGGTTTACCCGACGGACGCCGGGGAGGGGAGATTCGGAATCAGACGACCGGGAGCGGAATCCCCCGCGTGCGCGTCGAGCCCTCGAGCGCGGAATCCCAGCGGCCCGGGATGGCCCGGCCGCAGTCGGGACAGCGGCCGTCCTGCAGCCGGTTCTCCAGGACGACGAAGCTCCGGCGACGGATGACGGTGGACGCGCAGCCGGGGCATCGGGTGTTCTCCCAGTCGCCGACGCGGCCCGGCAGGTTGCCGGCGTAGACGAATCGAAGCCCCTCGGAGACGCCGATCTCCGCGGCGCGGATCAGCGTCGCGGCGGGAGTCGCTTCCCTGTCGGCCATCTTGTAATCCGGATGGAACGCCGTGACGTGCCAGGGAATGTCCGGGGAGACGGAGGCGATGAACGCGGCCGCGCGCCGCAACTCGTCGTCGCCGTCGTTGAACCCGGGGATGACGAGCGTCAGGACCTCGAGCCAGATCCCGCGCTCGTAAATGCCCCCGATCGAATCGAGGACGTTCTGCAGCACGCCCCCGAGCTCCCGGTAGTGCTTGTCGTCCATCGACTTCAGGTCGACCTTGTAGAAATCGATCCACGGACGGATGTAGTCGAGGACCTGCGGGGTCCCGTTGCCGTTCGATACGTACGCGGTGTGAAGGCCCCGCCGCTTCGCTTCGCGGAAGATCTCGACGGCCCACTCCGAAGTGATCAGCGGCTCGTTGTAGGTGGACACGACCGTCGGCGCTCCGTTCTCCAGCGCGAGCTCCGAGAGCGTGTTCGCATCGACGTCGCGCGGGCGGCCGACCGCGCGCGAGTCGCGGATCGACTGCGAGGTGAACCAGTTCTGGCAATACCCGCAATGGAGGTCGCAGCCGAGCATCCCGAACGACAGCGCGTCCGTGCCCGGGAGGGCGTGGAAGAAGGGCTTCTTCTCGATGGGATCGCACTGCAGCGCGCCCACGTAGCCCCACGGCACGCGGAGAGCTCCACCCTCGTTGTAGCGGACGCGGCACACGCCCTCTCTTCCATCCGGGATCGGGCAGCGGTGTCCGCAGGCGTAACAGCGCAGCCGTCCGTCCGGAAGTTTCTCGACGAGCTCGGGCGCCGACGCGACGGTTCGCCGGGCGAGGATCGGAGCGATCGGGGAGGAAGTGGCCATGGGATTCGTCTTCTTCTACAACCTTCTCCGCGCGACGGAAATGCCCGCCGGAATCGGTGGGTTATCATCGCCCGATGCCCATCCGCGTGCGGATTTTCGCCCTTCTCGCCCTCCTTTTGCCTCTCGCCCCGGCCGCTTCGGGACAGACGCCGACGCCCACCCCCACGGCCGGCCCGACGACGAGCGCTTCGGCGACGACGTACGCGACCGAGAACGATCGCGCCGTCAGCGGCGTCCGCATCCAGGTCCAGCCGGACGGCAGCGTCTTTTTTCTGGTTCCGTCGAACGACCGCCTGGTCCAGCTTCTCCCGGACGGCGTGACGATGAAGCAGTGGCAGATTCGCGACGACAACCACATAGGGGCGAATCCCGTCGATTTCGAGATCGAAGGCAACACGGCCTGGATCATCGAGAACGGCGAGAGCGAGATCAACGCGGGCTTTTCCGCCTTCGGGCGGCTCGACCTCGGCACGGGCGCCTTTCGGGAGTGGGTGATCCCCGGCTCCCGGCCGGCCGGCCTGTACCGGGCGCCGGACGGCACGTTCTGGGTCCCTCAGTCGGGGCATTTCCTCCAATCCGTGGATCCCATCACGCTCCAGGTCGTCGACTACCGGTCCACCAGGACGTTCGCCTACTCCGACGTGGCGGTCGGGGCGGACGGGGCGCTCTGGATGGTGGATTTCGGCGACAACCGGATCGTGCGATACGTGCCGGGAGCGGCGACCGAGACCTCGTGGACGCTTCTCGATCCGGCGATCGCCCGCCTGAATCCCACGCAGATCGACTTCGACGCCGCCGGCAATCTCTGGATCCCCGAACTCTCGGCGTTTCGCCTGGACCGGTTCGACCCTCGAACGAACACCCTCGTTTCCTACGACGGATTCCAGGACCCGTACCACTTCGAGGTCTCGAACGGCCGCGTCTACGTGACCGAGGCGGCCGCCGCCAATGGAGCGCTCGCGGTCCTGGATCCCGCGGTCGCGACCGGCCGCACGAGCACGATCACGCCCGAGACCCTCGACGTCCGAACCACCCTCGAGCAGCGGCTCGCGACCGTTCGCGACACGACCGCCATCATGTCCACGTTCACGACCAAGCCCACGAGGGCGGAGGACTCGACCGTCATCGTGACCTCGACGACGACCGGGATCGTCCGCACGATCTACCCGAGCACGAACGGATACGGCGTCGCGGTGACGCCGGCGGGAGTGTGGGTGGGGTCGGAAGGAAAGCTGGTCAAGCTGAACGTCCAGACGATCGGTGCCGCGACGGATCCGACGGTGCCCCTCGCCGCGCAGTTCGGCGTCTCGCCCGGCGACCGGATCAAGATCGAGGCGACGCTCGTCAATCGCGGCGCGGCGAACCTCACCGTCGACGTGCTCTACCTCTACACGCCCGGCGCCCTGGCGCCGCACAACACGGTGATCCTCGCGCCGGGACAGACCGTGTTTCTCGCGGACACCTTCCAGTTCGCGAGCACGAACGCCGGCGTCGAGTTCGGCCCGGTGCGCTTTCGGGTGAGCTCGGGCAATCCGGCGGACCTCGCTGCCTCCGTCCGCAGCACGCGGTTCACGAGCGACGGATCCTCTTTCGGATTCGCGATGCCCGCCGCCGCGACGGCTCAGCTGCCGGGCGCGGGCTCGGTCCGGACTCTCTTCACCGGCGTCCGCGCCGGTGAAGTCTCGATCTTCGGGGTCTACAGCCCCGGCGACTCGGACATCACCGCGACGCTCCTCGCCCCGGACGGCACCGTTCGAGGAACGCGGCGGCTGGTGCTCGCGGCCAACACGTTCCAGGAATTCAATCCGGCGGCCTCGGCGTTCGGCGTCGCCGCCGAGCCGGGCGACGTCATTCGGATCGCGGTGGCTTCGGGCGCCGTGCAGTCCTACGTCAACCTCTTCGACACGGGCGTCGGCGACGTCGCCGTTTCCCTTCCCGCGGCCGCGTCCGCGTCCGGCGCCCTTCTCGGGGTGGCGAGCGGCGCGGGGACCGGCGGGACGTTCGTCTCGGACCTCTTCCTCGCGAATCCCGACGCGACCCGGACGGCGAACGTGACCCTCTCGTTCTCCCCGTCCGGCGGCGCGGCGGCTCCCCCCTCTTCGATCGTTTCGCTTCCGCCCGGAGGCAGCGTCGTGATCGCCGACGTCCTCGCGGCGCGCTTCTCCGCAACTGGCGACGGGACGCTGGCGTACTCCGCGGACGTCCCGGTGGCCGCCGCGGTCCGCGTCGCGTCCCGGAAGAGCGGCGGGGACTATGCCGCCTTCTCGCCCGCTCTCCTCGACGCGGACGCCGTGCCTGCCGGAGGGGGCGCCGGCACGGTGGGAGCGCCCCAGACGGACAAGCGGCAGACGGACCTGCTCCTCTACAACGGGGGCGACGCCGCCGCGACCGTGACGGTCATCGCGTTCGACGAGCACGGCACGGAGACGGGGCGCCGCGACGTGGCGGTGGGCGCTCTCGCGACCGTGCGCATCCCTGCGATCGTCTCGACCTTGAACGGCTCCGGCGCCGCCAATCGCGTCCGGGTCCAGTCCCCGTCCGGGGCCCGCGTCTTCGCGGCCGCCGAGCAGATCGACCCGGGGACCGGAGACGTCGAGATCTTCCCGATCCGCTAGCGGCGCCCCGCGCGCAGCGCGGAAAGGACGCCGCGTCGTATTCGGGCGCGCGCATCCCACGCGCGCCCGAATACGCTCAAGGGCAGCGCCGCTGACATGACTCGGACAAGGTGCTAGCAGGCGGCCGCCGCCCGATTCCCTATAATCCCGGGCGCGTGCCCCCTCCCGCCCGGTCCGTCGTCCGCGCCTCCGGAATGTTCGTGCCGGAAGGCGTCGTCACCAACGACCGGATGTCGCGACTCATGGACACGACCGACGAGTGGATCCGCCAGCGCACGGGGATCGAGGAGCGCCGCTACGCGCGCAAGGGCACCTCGTCCTGCGACCTGGGCGTCGAGGCCGCGCGCGACGCGCTCACGAACGCCGGCCTCGAGGCCGGCGACATCGACCTCATCGTCTTCGCGACCATGACGCCCGCGCACTACTTTCCCGGCAACGGCGGACTGCTCGCGGCGCGCCTCGGGCTCGACCGCACTCCCGCGCTCGACATCCGCATGCAGTGCGCGGGCTTTCTCTCGGGCCTCCAGGTCGCGGACGCGTTCATCCGCTCCGGGACGTATCGCCGTGTGCTCTTAGTCGGCGCGGAATGCCATGCCTCCCTCTATCCCTGGTCCGACGCGGAGTGGGCGGTGATGTTCGGCGATTCGGACGGTCCGGTCGCGCCCGAGGCGTACTCATGGGGCACCGCGCAGCGGGACCGCGCCGTCATCTTCGGGGACGGCGCGGGCGCCTTCATCCTCGAGGCCCGTGACGACGATGACGGGCGCGGGTTCCTCGGGTTCGAGATGAGGACCGACGGCTCCCACTTCGACAAGCTCTATGTTCCGGGCGGAGGATCGGCTTCGTTCCCGTACTTCTCCCCGGAGCAGTTCGCCGACAACAGGACGGTGCCCGTCGTCGAGGGAAGGCAGGTCTTCCGGCTCGCGACCACGGCGATGCCCCGGATCGTGCGCGAGACTCTGGAGCGCCACGGCCTCTCGGTCGACGATCTCTCCCTTCTCCTGATGCACCAGGCGAACCTCCGCATCAACGAGTCCGTCCAAAAGAGTCTCGGGCTGCCGGATGAAAAGGTGTGGAACAACATCCAGAAGTACGGCAACACGACGGCGGCGACGCTCCCGCTCGTCTACGACGAGGCGCGGCGCGCCGGCCGGATCCGGGAAGGCGACCTCATCTGTTTCACGGCGCTCGGCGCGGGTCTCCACTGGGGCGCGGGACTCCTTCGCGTCTGACGCGTCTCGGCCTTCCGCCCGCGCACCCCTTAAGGGGTCGTGAACGCGCCGTCGGTCCCGAGGGACGGCCGCTATACTCCGGCGCCACGGAGGACCGAACGCCATGACGACGCGCCATCGCCTCTCGCCCGCCATCGCCGCGATCCTTTTCGCCGGCGTCCTCTCGGCGCAGGAGTCGGTCCCGGCTTCGGCCGCGACGCCCCCGGCGGTTGTGACGCCCGCCCCGGCCGACGCGTCCGCTCCGATCCTTCGGCTGGGAGACAAGATCATCAACCTTCCCTCGCCGGAGGTTCCGGCGGCCGGGACGCTGTCGATGCTCTTCACGCACCGGTTCAGCGAAGCTCTCGAGGACAGCGACATCCACTCGCTCTACTCGTTCGATTCCGGGGCCGAGATCGGGATCGGGCTCGGATACACGCCCGTGAAGCATCTCCAGGTCAGCGTGTACCGCTCATCCCGCCTCGACGACTACGAGGCCGACCTCAAGTGGCAGGTCGTGAGCGGCGGATTCGGCCTCGCCCTGCGGGGGGGCGGCGGGTGGCGCACCGAGAGGAACGTCCAGTACCGCAGCGGCTTCTTCGCTCAGGCGATCCTCGGCGTCTCGATCGGCCCCCGCATCCGCGTGACGGTCGTGCCGACCTACGTCTCGCGCTACGGCGGAGAGCGCTTCGTGGCGCCGAAGCCTCTCTACGAGAACATATACAACTTTCCCGCCGCGCTCTCGATCGCCGTGACCCGCTCGATCTACTTGAATGGTGAGATCGTGCCCCGCAACGGGCGCGCGGATTCGACCGGCGTCGGATGGATGGCGTCGATCGAGAAGACCGTGCCCCGCCACCGCTTCTCTTTCACCGTGGGCAACCTGCGGGGGACGACGGTGAGCCAGTACGTGGGCTCGACGTTCTCCGGCCTGCCTCCGAAGAACTACTTCATCGGCTTCAACCTCGCGCGGTCGTGGAAGCTCTGACGACTCCGCCTCAGATCCGGGTCCCGCGACTCTCCGCGACCGACCGTCTCGTCTCGCTGCCTCCCCTGTCCCTGCTGCGCGCCGCGGACGGAGCACCTCCGCGCCTTCGGACGGCACTGCGCATCGGGGTGCGCGGCGGAGCGCTCGTCGTGCGCTTCGACGCCCGCGACGAAGGTTGGGTCGGGACGAAGACCCGGCGGGACGACGCTCTGTGGGAGGAGGACGTCTTCGAGGCGTTTCTCGCTCCTCTCGATCCGCCCCACACGTACTACGAGTTCGAGGTGAATCCTCTGGGGACTCTCTTCGACGCCCGGATCGAATCGCCGCGACTCACGCGGCCGACGATCTGCGTCGACGTTCTCTGGGATTGCCCGGGGTACCGGGCGCGCGTGACGCGAAGACCCGACGCGTGGTCCGCGGCGCTCACCATTCCGCTCGCGCCTCTCTGCGGCGGGGAAAGCGTCCCGCTCCGCTGGCGTGCGAACTTCTACCGGGTCGACCGCGGTCAGACGGGTCAGACGGGTCAGACGACGGAGTACTCGGCATGGTCGCCGCTCCACCGGGACCCGCCGGACTTTCACGACGCGACCCGCTTCGGAACGCTCCTCTTCGACCAGCCAACCCTCTCCGGGGGTTTCCCGTGAGCGGGCCGACCTACTGCGGGAGCACGACTTCGGTCCGCCGGTTGAGCGCCCGGCCCGTGGAGGTGCCGTTCGTCTCGACGGGAAACTCCTTGCCGAAGCCCCGGGGCTCGAGCCGCGCCTTCGCGACGCCTCCCGCAGCCGATAGGTAGTTGAAGACCGCGTTCGCGCGGTCGAGCGAGAGCTTCAGGTTCAGGTCGTCGCTTCCCGTCGAATCCGTGTATCCGCACACGAACGCCTTCGCGTTCGGGAAATACGTGTTCAGGATCTCCTTCTGCTTGTTCAGGATCGGCAGCGCTTCCGGCTTGAGATCCGACTTGCCGCTGTCGAAAGACACCTTCTCGGAATACTCGAAGACGAGCAGCTGCGCGGCGCCGAGCTTCCGCGCGAGCGGCGAGGCCTCCTTCCCGAATCGGAAGATCACCTGCGCGGTCTCCGGCGAGAGGATACGGATGCGCTTCTCGATCACCTGTCCGTCGGCAGCGGTCGCCCGGATCGACTCCAGGTCGTCGAACGTCTCGATGTTGATCCTCTGAGGGACCGCGCCGATCGCCTTGTTTCGGTACTCGATGTCGGCCTTCCCCGGCTCCGCGAGCACGTCGATCGTCATGCGGAGCTCGAGGCGTTTCGCGCAACCGGCGGCGCCCGACAGGGCGGCGGCGAGGAGAAGAGCGGTCCGGGCGAAAGTCGTTCGGATCATGCGTTCACCTCGAGCCCGATCGGGATCAATCGGGCGCGGGGATTATAACGGGCACTCCCACGACGCTCTGGACCGGCTTTCCCTCCGCGTCCCGCGCGGGCCGGAACCGGTACCGCAGGATCGCCGCCCTCGCCGCGCGATCGCACTCGGGGCATACGGGCGAGATCACCCGGGCGTCCCGGACGCTGCCGTCTTCGGCGACGGTGACCCGGAGCCCGACGCTGCGATTGGCGAACTCGCGGGCGATCTGCGGAGAGATCTCGAGATCCGGCGCACTCTCGGTCTCCGGCGGAGAGACGGCCCGGCGCGCCGGCGCGGCGGCGGCTTTCACGATCGGAGGGTTCGCCGGAGCGGGACGGCGGACGGCCGGACGCGGCGGGGCCGACCTCTCCGCGGCCCGCGGGGCCGGCGACGGCTCGGCCGCGGGCTCGGTGGGCCTCCCCGGCGGCGTCGCGGAAAAGGAGGCGGAGGCGGGAGCGGCCGTGGGCGCGGAGGAGGCGCTGGTAAAAACCGGGACCGGGACCGGAGCCGCCGCGGTGGCGGGGCCCGGCGCGACCGCTCGTCCGTAGAGCCACGCCGCGACCGCGGCGGCGAGGACGAGTCCCCCGGCGACGGGCCACGCGGCGCGCCGCGCCACGGAGGGCGGCGGCGCGAGAGCGGGCGAGGGCGGCGCGGTGCGGACGGTCGGCTGGGAGTCGGCCGCCGCTCCGCCGGCCGGCAGCGAGAACCCGTAGGGCGTTCCGGGCTCGGGGGCGGGCGGGAACGCGTCCGCTGCGGCGGGCGGAAGCAGGACGGGCTTGCCGGCGAGAAACGCGCGCAGCGCGGCTTCCATGTCCCCCGCGGTCGCGAAGCGCGCCGCCGGGTCGCGCTCGAGCGCGCGCATGACGATCGATTCGAAAACGGGGTCGATTCCGGGTCTCTTCGGACCGAGGGGCTCCGGCGCCATCGTGAAGCGTTTCATGGCCATCCGCACCGGATCGCTGTCCTGAAAGGGAAAGCTGTTCGACACCATCCGGTAGAGGGTGGCTCCGAGGGCATAGAGATCCGCGCGGCCGTCGACGGCGCCGCCCGTCAGCTGTTCCGGGGCGATGTAGGCCGGCGAGCCGAGGATCGTCCCGGTCCGCGTGTGCACGACGCT
Source organism: Acidobacteriota bacterium (assembly GCA_039933215.1). GTDB lineage: Bacteria > Acidobacteriota > Thermoanaerobaculia > UBA5066 > Gp7-AA6 > JALYUA01. The sequence continues at coordinate 25,808 of JBDTOO010000026.1, read as the reverse complement.
CTGGTCGGACTTCGCGATGCCGAAGTCCATCAAGTAGGGATGTCGCTCCGTGTCGACGAGGATGTTCTCAGGCTTGATGTCGCGGTGGATGATGCCCCGGCGGTGGCTGTAGTCGAGGGCGTCGCAGATCGCCGCCGCGAGCGACGCTGCGTCGGCCTCGTTCCACGGCCCCTTCTGCTTGAGCTCCCGGATCAGCGTCGGGCCGTCGACGAGCTGCATCGTGAACCAGCAGAGGTCGTCGCCCTGTCCGTAGTCGAAGATCTTGACGATATGGGGATGGTCGAGGGACGCCGCGAGCCGCGCCTCCTGGCGAAAGCGCTCGGCGAAATCCGGCTCCTCGAGATCCGCGGAGAGAACCTTGAGCGCCTCGACCCGGTTCAGGCGCCGGTTCCGCACCCGGTACACGGTCGCGAATCCCCCGCGCCCCAGGTGTCCGAGGAGCTCATAGCTTCCTTCGAGGAGCGCCGCGATCTTCGCGTCGCGCGGATCCGTGGATGGGGTCACAGGCAGGATCGTCGTCCGGCGGCGACGGGTGTCGATCGCCGGGCCGGTTACATCGCGAGGCCGCGATCCGGCTTGCGGAAATCGACGCCCTGCTCGGACAGCCAGGCCTGCGCCCGGTCGAGCGCCTGATGCTCCTTGAACTGGAAGAACCGGGCCTCTTCATTCGGGTAGCGGAGAAGAACGGACCGGAACGCGCCCGCCGCGGCGGACGCCGAGAGGGCCTCGGTGAGGGCCGACCGGCAGGCGTCGTCCTCGCAGCGTGACAGAAAGGCCTCGAGGTCGCCGCGCGTCCGTTCCCCCTGGTCCCGCGGAAGGGCGACGAACCGGGGATCGCCCTCGAACTCCGCGTGACGGGCCGCGTCCCGCACGAGCGCCTGCTCGACATCCCCCGTCTCCCGGTCGAAGAAATGGGTGATCTGCTGCGAGCGGCTCTCGAAGCCGACGATGAGACCTTCCCAATCGATGCGGAGTGGCATCCCTCATGCTCCGATCGACCGACGGAGAGTCTCCGCCGGCATAAACCAGTATGATACGCGGTTCATATGGCCGTGAAAAAGACCGCGCGCGGCTCAATAACTGAACACTTGGAAACCGCATGAAGAAGATCGCCACATTCGACGACTGGATCGACGCCTTCCGCTCGTGGCAGCCGCGGCGTCCCGCGCCAAGCGCGGAAAGGCGCCGCGCCCTGTTCGGGCGCGCGCTTCCCACGCGCGGCCGAACAGGCTCAACAACTCATCACTTGGAAACGCCATGAAGAAGATCGCCACTTTCGACGACTGGATCGACGCCTTCCGCTCGTGGCAGAAGGACATCGACCTGCGCCTTCCGAAGTTCTCGGACTACCAGTTCGAGGCCAAGTACGGGGACCTTCGAACCGACGAGATCGAGTACGGCGATTTCGCCGGCAACCGCAAGTGGGAGCGGGTCACCCAGATCCCCCAGCAGCAGATCCGCGACGCCCTCCTGAACCTGATCGTCTACCAGGGCGACACGGAGTTCGCGTCGGTCGAGCAGCAGCGCAATCTGCTGGCGAGCTCGCCGTCCGAGTACGACACCGACAGCGTCTGCCGCATCATGGTCGAGGAGATGCGGCACGGCTGGCAGATGTGCCACCTGCTCGTCAACCACTTCGGCGAGACGGGCAAGGTCGAAGCGCGCAAGCTGCTGGAGCGCCGCGCCTGGGACAACAACCGCCTCCTCGGCTCCTTCAATGTCGACGTCGACGACTGGGTCGACTTCTTCACCTACACCGAGTTCGTGGACCGGGACGGCAAGTTCCAGCTGAACATGCTGTCGACATCCTCGTTCGCGCCGCTCGCCCGCTCGATGGGACCCATGCTCCGCGAAGAAGGCTTCCACCTCGGCACCGGGCACATGGGCCTGCAGCGAATCGTCAAGGCGGGCGTCGTTCCCCCGGCTCTCCTCCAGAAGTACGTGAACAAGTGGCTGTCGACCGCCTACGACCTCTTCGGGAAGGACTCTTCCTCCTCGGCGGAATGGTTCTACGTGTGGGGCCTCAAGGGCCGCTACGACGAGGCGCGCCAGGAAGGCGAGCCCGACAAGGCGCACTTGAACGAGCTCTCCCGCGCGATGTACCGCGACGAGGTCGAGAAGCTTCTCGAGTCCATCAGCCGGCTCCTGCCGCCCGGCGCCGATCCCCTGGTCGCCCCGGACATGAAGTTCCACCGGTCGATCGGGGAGTTCGCCGGCGAGACCTATTCCGTCCGCGGCGAGAAGCTCACTCCCGAGGCCTACGCGAAGCATGCCGCCGACGCCCTGCCCACCGCGGAGGAGAAACAGCAGGTCCGGGACCTCCAGAAGGAGAAGGGCTGGATCGCACCGAGGGAAGAGCTGACGGCGTCCTGAGCCCGTGGTGATCGCCAGCCGCGCCCCGGGTGCGGCCGCCGCCTCGCGCGGCAGGACCGCCTCCCCGTTTTCTTCCCCGGCCCCTTCCTCCGGACGCGCCATCTCGCGCAGGCTCCTGGCCTGGTACAGGCGAGAGAAGCGGGAGCTTCCCTGGCGCGGGACGTCGGACCCCTACCGGATCTGGGTATCCGAGGTGATGCTCCAGCAGACGACGGTCGCCGCGGTCCGCGGCCGTTACGAATCCTTCCTGGCGCGTTTCCCCGACGTGCGGACGCTCGCCGATGCGTCGGAGGATTCCGTTCTCTCGGAATGGTCCGGCCTCGGCTACTACGCTCGGGCGCGCAATCTTCGACGCGCCGCCGGGATCGTCGTGCGGGAGCACGGGGGCCGGCTGCCCTCGGAGCCCGCGGCCCTCCGGACGCTTCCGGGATTCGGGGAGTACATGTCCTCCGCGGTCGCCTCGCTCGCCTTCGGCGCCCGGATCTCCGCCGCGGACGCGAACGTCATCCGCGTCGTCTCGCGGCTCTTCGCGATCCGCGGCCGGCCCGGCTCGCGCGCGCACCGGCGGCTCGTCCTGGACGCCGCGGCGCTCCTTCTCCCCGCGCGCCGGCCCGGAGACGCCACGGCGGCGCTCATGGATCTCGGGCAGGCGATCTGTCTGCCGAGACGGCCGCGCTGCCCCGAGTGCCCGCTCCGTGCGGACTGCGCCGCCTTCGCAATCGGCGAGCCTGACCGGTTTCCCGAGCGCGACCCGAAGCCGCCAGCGGCCCGCGTCGCGTTCGCCGCGGCGGAGATCCGAACGCGGGGGCGCGTTCTCCTCCTGACGCGCCCGGCCGGCTGGCTGAGCGGGATGTGGGAGTTCCCCTCCGCGGAGGGATCGTCTCCCCTCGAGGCTTTCGACCGCCTCACCGCCCGGATCGCGCCGCTCGGATTTGCGCTCGAACGGACGCCCGCGGCCGGCGCGGCGCACACGATCATGCGCCGCCGCCTCGAGATCCGCGTCTACCGCGCTCGCCGGAGCGCCGGCGCTCAGCGGCCCGTTCCGTCGGAGACGGCCCGCTGGTTTTCGCCCGCGGAGCTCGACACCGCCGCGATCCCGACGCTGACGAGGAAGATCGCTCGCGCGGTAAGTTTCCTTCCCGAGGCGCTTTGAACGTATCCTGATCGCATGATCTTCGGGCTCCTGCTCTCGGCATGGCTTACGGTCGCGCCGGGGCCGGCGGCGCCGAGCTCTCCGGGCGGGCCGAGCCGCATCGTTCTCCGAACGGGGACCGAGTACCTGCTGAAGGAGCCTCCCCGGATCTCCGGCACCCGCGTGATCTTCACCACCACCGACGGCAAGACTTTCTCGATGGACGAGAAGGAGATCGACTCGATCGGCGCGGCCCCCCGGACCGCCGTCGCGCCGAAGCGCTACGACGTCGAGGATTCGACGCAGCTCGGCGCGATCGCCCGGCAGCAGCGCGACGCGCGCGGAAAGACCGCCGAGGTTGCGCCGCGCAAGCCCCGCCCGCCGAGGTCCGCGAAGAGCTCTAAACGTCCCCGGATGGGCCCGACGGCCCCGGCTCGGCCTCGGTCTTAGCCGGCCGGTCGAGAAGCCGGTAAAACGTCGCGCGGCTCACGCCGAGAGCGCGCGCGGCGGCCACCCGGCTCCCCCCGCTCTCGCGGAGCGCCTGCTCGATCCGCTCTCGCGAGATCACGCCCGTCCGGGGCCGCCGGCCGCCCGAGGGCGACCCGGCGCCCGGCCGGAACGGGAAGTCCGCGGGCCGGAGAGCCGTGTCCTCCGACAGGATCGCCGCCTGCTCGATCGCGTAGCGCAGCTCGCGGATGTTGCCTGGAAACGGATGGGACTTCAGAAACTCGATCGTCTCCGGAGCGAAGATGCGGAGCTTTCCCAGCCGGCGAACCGATTCCGCCAGGAACGTGCGCGCCAGGGGCTCGATGTCCTCGCGCCGCTCCCGCAGCGCGGGGACGACCAGGGTCACGACCGCCAGCCGATAGTAGAGGTCCTCGCGGAATTCCCCCGCGGCGACGGCGGCGTGCAGATCTCTGTTCGTGGCGGCGATGATGCGGACGTCGATCGGGATCGACTGATTTTCGCCCACGCGGCGCACGGCGCCCTCTTCCAGCGCGCGAAGCATCTTGGCCTGCGCGGGAAGGGACATCGACCCGATCTCGTCCAAGAACAGGGTGCCGCCGCTCGCCTCCTCGAAGAGCCCTCGCTTCATCGCGTGCGCGCCCGAGAACGCTCCGCGAGCGTGCCCGAAGAGCTCCGTCTCGAGGAGGTTCTCGGGAATCGCCGCGCAGTTCAGCTCCAGGTAGGTCCGTTCGGCTCGCGGGCCGCTCCGCTGGATGAATCGGGCGGTGACTTCCTTCCCGGTGCCGGTCTCGCCCAGTATCAGAACCGTCGACGAAGAGGAAGCGACCCGCGCCGCCCTCGCGAGAAACCCGCGCATCACGGGACTCTCGGAGACCGGAGGATCGACGCCCCGCCGCCGGCGCACTTCGCCGGACAACGCGGCGACGGAGCGCTTCAGATTGCGCGTCTCAAGGGCCTGTGAGATCCGGTGGAGAAGCTCCTTCGGCTCCACGGGCTTGGACAGATAGTCGAACGCGCCGAGCCGCATCGCCTCGACGGCGTGGCGGATCGAGCCGACGCCCGTCACGAGAAGGACCTCCGGCGGATCCGCGTCGGCGCGGCACGCCTTGAGGAGGTCGATCCCCGACGTCCCTTCCATCTGAAAATCGGTGAGCACGACGTCGAATCCCGTCCGGGCGCCCGACTGGAGAAACGCGTCGCCGCTCTCGAACGTCTCCGGAAAATAGCCGGCCGCTGTCAGGATGGCCGCGAGGGTCTGTCGAACCGCCGGGTCGTCCTCGACGAGCGCGATGCGGGCGGTCGAAGGAGAGCTGCCGGGGGACATGGACTGCCCTGAGTATAGGCCCCGGGGTCGGGTTCAGAGAGAGGCGGGCGCCTTTCCCGAGATTCCGTCGAGGGCGATCGCCGCTCGAAGCTCGTCGACCGCGTCGCGGTCCCACCAGACTCTCGCGACGCCTTCGTCCAGGATCTCGAAGGCCGTTTCGAGGCCGAGAGCCGGGCGGTACGCGCGATCGGTGGTGAGCGCGTCGAAGATGTCGGAGACGGTGACGATGCGAACCGCCGCGGGGATGTCGGAGCCCGCAAGGCCGTCGGGATAGCCGGAGCCGTCGATGCGTTCGTGGTGCGAGTAGACGATCGGCAGGGTCTTGCGCATGGTCCGCATCGGCGCGAGCAGCTCCTGGCCGACGACGGGGTGCTGGTTGATGACGCTTCGCTCCTCGGCGGTGAGCGGCCCGGGCTTTCGGAGAATCGAGTCCGGAACGACGATCTTCCCGAGATCGTGGAAGAGGGCGCCCCGGCGCATCTCGAGACGGGCGCCCGAATCCATCCCCATGCGCTCCCCGATGCGATCCGCGTACTGGGCGACGCGGCCGCTGTGGCCCGCCGTGTACGGATCGCGAGCGTCGATGGTCCGGGCGAGAGTCAGGATCACCCGCTCGGTATGCTCGTGCTCGTCGGCGAAGAGCTTCAGCATGATGAGCGAGCGAACCCGCGGCAGCAGCTCCTCGGGCGCGAAGGGCTTCGAGATGAAATCGGTCACGCCCTGCCGGAAGGCCCGAAGCCTCCCCTCCCGGGTCACCCGGCCCGTCAGCATCACGATGGGAAGCAGGCGCGTCGCGGGGTCGGCACGGACCTCTTCGAGCACGTCGTGCCCGCTGCGGTCCGGGAGGTCGAGGTCCAGGAGGAGGAGATCCGGCGACTGAAGCCGGATCGCTTCCAGGGCGGTCGTGGCGAACGCGAATTCCGCGACTTCATAGCCGGCGCCGGTCAAGAGCGTCCGCAGGAGCTGCCGGATCTCGCGGTCGTCGTCGATGACGAAGATCCGCCCGGCGGACGAGCTGGCCGATTTCGCGTGGCCCGGTGAGTCGACCGTCAGCACCGAGTGTTCAGGGCTCATCGGTCACCTCGCTGCCGGAGCCGGAACGACTGCGGAAGGACCGCCGGACGATGCGGTCGAATGGAAGGACAGGGCCGCGACACGGCCTTTTCGGAAGAGACCCGGACCTCTCGCGCCGCCCGCGGCGGGAATCAGTCGTAAGCGATGGTGACGGGGAAGCTTCCCGCGTAATCGCCTCGAACCAGCCCGGCCGGAACCCGAACATCGGCGCCGATCGAGATCGTCGTCTTTCCGGCGGAGTCCAGCCGGCCGGCGCCTGCTGCACGGAACCCGGAAATCTCGAGGTTCCGGCCATCGAGCTCCGAACCGCGGCCGCGCAGGACGACGGTCTCGGGAAGCGAAACGGCGAAGGTCGCGTTGGAGCCCCCTCCGACGCGGAAGCGCGCGAGAACGGGAGAGGTGTGCCCGCCCGCCGAAGGAAGCTCGATGTCGGAGGTCCGGCCGGCAATCCGCGAGAGCGTCACGGCGCCGCTCGCCGTCTCCTCGCCCGCCGGGCCGAGCACCGTGGCGGACACGACCGCCGACGCCGTGGCGCCCTTGGCGACCGGGGCGGCAGAGAAAAGGCCGGCGACGGCCAGGAGGAGCGCGGCGGGATATCGGATGGTTTTCATATTTCCTCTTCACCGGGAGAGGGAGCATGAGTCGGGCCACCCGCCAGATCACAACTAAGTGACGCCTTATGAATGTTTTACATTCAATGACGCGGTGTCCATCCGGTACTGAAGTGTCTCACGAGACACAACCTCGGAGACAGTCCGGCCCTGCTCAGGGAGCGGCTTCGAGGCGGAGGTCGATGCCGTCGAGGATCGTTCCGCTCGCTTCGATCACCACGCCGCGCGGCGTTGGCGCCCTGAGCTTCAGCCGCTCCGCCTGCGGCGGAGAGACCCGCAGCGTGTACCGGCCGGGAACGATCCTGGTGAGGTCGTAGAAGCCATCGTAGGCGCTCCGCGTCTCGGCGACCACGGCCCCGCTCTCGCCGACGAGCTGGACGACGACTCCCGAGACCTCCCGCGACTCCCCTTCCCGCGCGACACGCACCGTCCCCGTGATCTCTCCGGAGACCAGCACCGGAAAATCCACCAGGGTGACGTGGCCCGGGCGAGGCACGAAACGGACCCCCGGTTTCTCGGAGAGGGCCATGGGGTCCTCGAGCGAAGCCCCTGCGAGGGCGACGTCGATCGGCTGGTAGATCGGCAGTCCGGTCAGGAAAGCCCTTCCGTCCGGCCCCGTCGTCACCTCGGACGAGGCGCGGGTGGCGAAGAACCCGACGCCTTCCATCGGTTTCTCTCCCGGATCGCGCACGCCGTTGCCATTGGAATCCAGGTAAACGTGCGGCGCCAGAGCGCCCGACCCGGCGAGGCTGCGCGCCGACGTGAACCAGCGGCCGGACCGGGGATCGCGCGCGACGCTCACGTTCAATGTCAGCGAAGCCGTGAATCCCCCTGGCCTCGAATAGTCGACGTTGACGCCGAATCCCAGCGGACCCGTCGAACGGGTCACCCCCGCGAGGAGATGAGTCTGCCGCGCGCCGACGTTCCGCAGGACTCCGACGGTCGCGTAGTACGAGGGGAACACGCGCTCCGCCGTCAGGGACACGCTCGAGATCTCGCTCTCGGGCTTCAGCGAATAGATGAGCTCTCCCCTGAGGCCGTAGCCCTTCACGAACTTGCTCACCAGGAGGTCGCCGATCGCGGAGTCCTGGAGGAGGGGTCGATCCCCTCGCGAGAACGTCCAGTCGAGCAGGTGAGAGACGGCGAAGCCGCGATAGAAGCCGGAGAGCCGTCCGGTCAGATGGTCGACCGACTGCCCGGAGGCGAGACGATCCTCCGTGAAATCGATGACCGCGGGAATCCCGGACGACCGGCCGGCGGGAATCGTCGCGTCCAGCCGGACGCTCGCGCGGCTGCGGATCTCGCCGTAAGTCTGCAGGAAGGCCTCGCTCGTAAACCCGTTTCCGAGACCGGTATAGCGCGCCGTGATGCCGAGAGGTCCCAGGCGTGTCTGCACGGCGCCGCTCGCCGCGAACCCCCCGGCGCGATCGACGACGATCTCCGCGTCCCCGAAGATCGCGTCCGAATACCCACGGACACCCAAACGTCCGTAGTCGTGGCGGACGTCGTGTTCGAGCTCGACGGATGAGAGGTCGAGCGAGGCGGTGAAGCGGCGCGATATGCCGAAGTCGAGGTCGAGCTGGCCCCGGCGCGTCGACCCGCGGGGATCGTTGGCGACGACCCGGTAATAGAGCTCTCCCGGCGGCGTCAGCGACTCGGCGATGTTGAATCGCGCGGATTCCTCGCGCCGCTGCCCCTGCGGACCATAGAAGACGAGTCGGAACTCGTTCAGGCCGAACACGAGCGGTACGTTGTTGAATTCATACAGTCCGTCGGGGCGCGACTGCTGGAATCCGATCAGGGCGCGATTCTGATAGAGCTCGACCTCCCACCCCTGGGGGAGGTCGCCGCGAAACGTGTGGCGGTCGAACTGGGTCTGCTGGTGGAGCGGGAAGTTCGAGAGCACCGCGCCCGGTCCAGATCGGGGGAGCGAGATGAGCTCCAGGCCGGGGAAGAGAACGTCTCCGGCGGCGTACTCGGTGGCTCGAAGCCGGCCGAGCAGCTCGCCCCCCGGATCGCGACGGCCGATCGTCGCCCGGGCGTCCTGGATCCCGTGTTGATCCCCGAAGACGTAGGCGCTCGCCTCGTGGTACAGGAGGTCTCCCGACAGAAACGTGGAGTACTGAAAGGCCCGCGAGCCTCCGTTGCCCGTTCGGGCAATCGTGGCGCGCAGGGTTTGATCGACGAACGGCACGTCGAGGACGCCGTAGGGATTCGGTGTCGCGGGATAACGGGGCCCCGAGTACCCGAGGCTCGACATCTCCTTCAACGCTCGCTGCTCGCGCTCCTGGCGCTTCTGGATCGGCAGCGGCTCGCGCGGCCGGACGGTGATCAGGAGCGCCGAGAAGTCGACCGTCAGGTCGACCGGGAACCACTGAGAGAAGAGGACCGTGTCGACATAGATGTCGTCCTGATGGAGTTCGATGCGCGAAACGTCGAACGGCGCTTCACGCCCCGCCACCGAGACCTTCCGCCCCGTCACGTCCAGGGAGAAGCGCCTGTTCTCGGAGATGAAATAGCCCGACGCTCCGCCCGACGCGACGTCGACAGAGACCGCAAAGTCCAGTGCGCGGCACATCTCGCCGAGCGGGACGAGGGCCCCGCCCTTGATCGGGTACGAGGGCATCGCTTCCACGAGAACGACCTGCCCGAGACGGAGGTCGAAGAGAAGCAGATCGGATTCGGGCCGCTGGACGTACCCGGGCCGCGGCGGAACTCCGGACTCCTGAGCCGCCGCCGCGCCCGAGAGGAGGAGAAAAGCGGCCAGAAGGGTCGAAGCCGACCGCAGGAGCAAGCGAAGCCGAACGGTGCCCAATCAGGGCAGGGCCGTCTCCGCCGCGGCGAGGACGTCCCCGTTCTGCTCGGCGCGCACGTACGAAACTTTGAGGCGTCCCTTCGCGAGCGCGAGACCGGGCGGCGGCTGGAGAGGAAACCGAAGCAGACGCTGCGTGTTCGGGGTGTACACCGCGACGCCGTTCAAGACCGCTACGACCTGTTCCTTGCCCGAGAGCGGCACGAAGGTCACGCGCAGGTTGCCGTACACGGACTCGTTGCCGTCGCGCCGGATCTTCATGTCGAGGCTCATCGGATCGCCGGGGTTTTCCGGCGGGCGCACTTCGAGGTCGCTCAGGGTCACCTTGACAGATACCGCGCCGCTTCGGACGATCACGGGGATCGACACGCCGTAGATGGGCGTCAGCCGGATGCTGTAGCCGGTCTTCTTTTCCGGCGCTTCGACGGAGGTCTCCGGCTGCGAGCTCTCGGGTGGCACGGCCCGGAAGAGGAGATGCGAACGGTACTCGCCGTCCGCGAGGCCTTCCGGCTTGCGGACCTGCAGTCGGATCGTCTGGGCGACGTTCGGATCGAGCGTCACCTGACGCGGTGAGTAGCGGACGAGATCGTCGGCGAACCGATCGCCGGGCTCGGCCTTGTCGATTTCCTTCAGGTCGCCCGTCTCTCCCATCCGGAGATGCGTGAAGGAGATCCGGTACGTGGCGGTCTGTTTTCCGATGTTCAAGAGCGTCAGCTCCGCGGCGCGGGTCCGTCCCTCGAACACGATCCGCGTCGGAGCGACGAGGAGGTCGCCGATTCCGGGGACGTCGGCCGGCGCGGAAGCCTCGACCGACTTCGGAGCCGGCGACGGCGCCTCGGCGGGGGTCTGCGCCCCGGCCGGGGAGCCGGCGAGAAGAACGGCGCCGAGTGAACGAACGAGCAGGAGCGACCACGATCGCCGGCGCGGGAAACCTGTGCGCAGAGGGGCGCGATCGGCCGGTCCTCCGGATCGGCGGAGAAGAGGAGAATTCATGGGTTTTCCCTCATTATCGCCGCTTGCGCCGAGCGGGGCAATCTTCACAGCTGGTTGACCGTGACGGTGAACGTGCCGACATATCTTCCCGCGCGCTGACCCGCCTCGACGTGAAGCGTGGCACCGACCTGGAGCATGTAGGGGGAGCTCGCGCAGGGCCCCGGCGGGCAGACCTCGCGGATGCTGCCGCGGAAGCCGTCCACGCGCATGCTCTCGGCGCCTCCGACGCGCTGGATCGTGATCGACGGAGGGAGCAGCACGGCAAACTGGACCGGAGCTCCCGCGTGGGCGGAGAGGGAGAACTCCGCGGCGGAAAACGCCGAGCCGGCGAGCGCCACGCCGCCGCTCGACGTTCGCGAGGCCGCCGAGCTCGAGGGAATCACATGGAGCTCCACGGTGCCGGGCGCCTCGCCGGGCCGGAACTCGCCGAGGACGAGATCCTGGGACTTCTGAACGGAGACCGCCTGAACGATCGCGGCGCCGATCGAGCCCTCCCTGGAAGCGGAGTTCTGCTGGGCGCCCGCCGGCAGCGCGCCGAAGAGAGCGACGGCGATGGCCGCGAGCGCTCGATCGCCGGACCGCCTCATTGGCGCGCCACGATGACGGTGAAGGTTCCGGTGTAGGCGCCGGGCGCCTGGTTGGCGCCGACGCGGAGAGTTCCGCCGACCGTGATCGTCGTCACGCTGCTCGTGCTGCCGGAAACGTTGGACGTCTTCGGGCTCGCCGTGAACGTGTCCACGGTCATCGTCGCCCCGCCCGGTCCCGCCAGGGTCACCGACCCCGCCGGCAGGATGACGTCGAACCGCTTCGGGCCCGCCGGGCCGCAGAGGAGAACGTCGAACGCCCCCGCGTTGAAGAGCGCCCCGGCCGCGACCACACCTCCCGTCACCGTGCGGCCGCCCGTAGCCGCGTCGATGACCGCGGTTCCGGCCGAGGGCGTCGCGCCCAGGTCTCCGAACTGGAGGTCCGCGGTTCGCGCGATGGCGAGACTCGGATCGTTCGTGGCGTTACAGACCTGGGCTCTCGCCGCAGAGGGAACGCCCATGGCGAGGGCGCCCAGAAGAATGGCCGCTCGCAGGGGGAGCCTTCGTGTCATTTCCACAACGCTGATGTTAACCATGGTTTAGAACGGCGCCGGAGAGCCACCGGATCAGTTGTAGGTGACGGTCACATTGAAATTGCCCGTGTACGTCCCGCCGGCCTGGTTCGCGGCGACGCGGCAGGTCGCCCCGACGGAAATGGTCTGCGCCCCGCCGGCTCCGAGATTGCCCGCGCCCCCGGGCGCCCTCCGGAACGTGTTGACGGTCATCGTCTGAACCCCGTTGCTGACGGCCACCGAGTTCGGGAGGACGATCGCAAACCTCGCGCTCGGCTGCCCGGAGACGCGAAAGGACGCCGGCGAGGATCCGACCCCCGTTCCGAGCGTCGCGCCGCCTGTGCTCGTCCGCACGCCCGCCGGGCTCATCACGACCGTTCCGGCGGCCGCGCCGGGCACGATGTCCTTGAACTCGAGGTCGACGAGCTTCGTGATCGAAATCGCCGTGATGATCCGGGCCCCCGTATTGGCCGTGACCGTCCGGGAGCTCTGGGCCGCCTCCCCGGTCCCGCCGGCGAGCAGGAGGCCCGCAGCCAGCCCGAGTGCCGAGAGTCTTCGTTTCATCATGGTCGCCACTCCTCTCGCGCGAAAGGGCTGCTCGCGCAGCCCCTTCGGATGGGAGAGGACGGCTTCATTCAGTTGTAGGCCACCGTGACCTGGTAGGTGCCCGTGTAGCTGCCCGCAGCCTGGTTCACGCCGACCGAGAGCGTCGCGCCGACCGCGAGGGGCTGGGTGCCGCCCGCCGTCAGGGTGCCCGTGGGGCCGGGGTTGCTGACGAATCCGTTCACCGCCATGCTGTTCGCGCCGCTCGTGACCGTCACGACGCCGTTGGCGGGCAGGGTGATCGCGTAGGTCGCGCTCGCCTGGCCATTGATCGTGAACGCGCCCGCCGCGACGCCCGTCGCGCCACCGAGGGAAGCGCCGCCGGCGGAGGTCCGGACGCCCGCTGCGTCGACCGAGACGGTTCCGACGACACCGCTCGGGACGACGTCGCCGAAGTTGAGCGCCGTTCCCGGCGTGATCGAGATCGCGGTGATGATCCGGGCATTCGCGGTCCCCGTGCCGATGGCGCTGTTTTGAGCCGCGTAGGCCTCGGTTCCGAGTGCAAGGCCCGCGAGGGCGAGGGCCATGGTCGACATCCTTTTCATGATGCCCGTCTCCTTTTTGGTTTTCGTTTCCACTCTTGCGCGGTCGAGCGGTATCCCGGACCGGTCTCGGAAGTCGGGCGCAGTCCCTGACTCTTCAGCTTTGCGCGAGAGGGGCGCTCTCGCGTCCCCCTCGGCAACCGGCCTCGGACGCTGCCTCAGTTATAGGCAACCGTGACCTGGTAGGTGCCCGTGTAGCTGCCCGCAGCCTGGTTCACGCCGACCGAGAGCGTCGCGCCGACCGCGAGGGGCTGGGTGCCGCCCGCCGTCAGGGTGCCCGTGGGGCCGGGGTTGCTGACGAATCCGTTCACCGCCATGCTGTTCGCGCCGCTCGTGACCGTCACGACGCCGTTGGCGGGCAGGGTGATCGCGTAGGTCGCGCTCGCCTGGCCATTGATCGTGAACGCGCCCGCCGCGACGCCCGTCGCGCCACCGAGGGAAGCGCCGCCGGCGGAGGTCCGGACGCCCGCTGCGTCGACCGAGACGGTTCCGACGACACCGCTCGGGACGACGTCGCCGAAGTTGAGCGCCGTTCCCGGCGTGATCGAGATCGCGGTGATGATCCGGGCATTCGCGGTCCCCGTGCCGATGGCGCTGTTTTGAGCCGCGTAGGCGGCGGTTCCGACGGCGAGACCCGTGAGGGCGAGAGCGAGAGTCGTGAGCTTTTTCATCGTCTTTTCCTTCTTCCTTCCGTTTCCGGTGTTCTTTTAGTTGGCGGTTACTTCCAGACTTTTCCCTGGGAGGTACCCGCCGTTGTCTCAGTTCTGTTTCATCGGTTTTCATGAGACATAAGAGCAACCCGTGTGCCGTGGTGGGCCGAAGTCAGAAAACGCCGGACGGAGTCACCACAACTCACGGATGTATTGAGACTTGCTGGAGATGATCGGTGCGAATGCGGGGGCGCCCCCGCGCCCCAACTGTGCCTCGTGTGACACCCATTGGGCACGCATCGGGCGTCGAGTGACAAATTCAGGATCACCGGAAGCGGGTTTCGAAGCGTCCGACGGGGGCCTATGATGCGGATCATGCGCATCGAGAGAGCCGGTCAGAGCTTCGAGGTCCGAGAGGTCGGAGCGGGGCCGACCGTGGTGCTCGTGCACGGGTATCCGCTCGACGGAGGAATGTGGTCCGGCGTGGCGCGGGTGCTCGCCACGGAGTTCCGGGTCATCAAGCCGGACCTTCCGGGACGCTCGGAGAACCCGGTCCCCGCCGAGGGCACGATCGAAAGCTACGCGGACTTCCTGGAGGCCGTCCTCCAGTCCTGCCCGGGTCCGACAGGCATCGCGGGGTTCTCGATGGGCGGCTACGCGGCCCTGGCCCTCGCTCGACGCCGGCCGGAGACGTTGAAGGCGCTCGCGCTCGTCGACTCGCGCGCCGGAGCCGACGACGACGCCGGCCGGGCAAAGCGCGAGGAGGCGATCGCGGCGGTTCGGGCGAACGGCCCGCAGGCGGCAGCCGACGCGATGCTCCCGAAGCTGCTCTCACCGGAGGCCCTCGCTCGGAAGGACCTCGTCGAGCGCGTCCGCCGGACGATCCTGCGCCAGACGCCGGAGACACTCGAATCGGACCTCGCCGCGATGCGGGACCGGCCCGACTCGACCGCTTTTCTCCGCGAAATTACGATCCCGACGCTCGTCCTCGCGGGCGAGCTCGACGCCATCACTCCACCCGGGCCGGCGCGCGAGATGGCTTCCGCGATCCCCGGCGGCCGCTACGTCGAGATCCCGGGAGCCGGGCATCTCTCGCCCGTCGAACGCCCCCGGGCGGTCGCCGCGGCGCTCGCCGAATTCTTCAAGGCCGCCCTCGCCGTTTGAGCGGCCCGCGCGCCTCGGGACCTCGCGCGGCAGGTATGGTAAACACGCTCGCGCCATGAAGCTCTTCTCGCGGGGCGCCGCGCCGGCCAGCTCTCCCGTCCGGCTTCACGTCGGGTGCGGGCAGGAGGCGATTTCGGGCTGGGTCAACATCGACAACAAGGCGCTGCCCGGCGTCGACCGGGTGCTCGACGTGACGTCGGGGCTGCCCTTCGAGGACGTCCGCTCGATCTACGCCGAGCACTTTCTCGAGCATCTCTCGTTCGACGACGGCCTCATTTTCCTGCGCGAGTGTCGGAGGGTCCTTCGCGACGACGGCGTGCTCCGGCTCTCGACTCCCAATCTGGACTGGGTCTACCTGACCCACTACCGGGTCGGACGCTGGACGGACGACGAGCAGCCGCTCCTCGACTGCTTCCAGATGAATCGCGCATTCCACGGCTGGGGCCATCGGTTCCTCTACAACGCACCCATGCTCGACGCCGCGCTGCGCGCGGCGGGGTTCGCGACCGTCCGGCTTCACCGCTACGGCGAAAGCGGCATGGCGGAGCTGCGAGGGCTCGAACGGCACCAGACCTGGGAGGACACTCCCGAGCTGCCGCACGTGATCGTCGCCGAAGCGGAGGGACGGGCGGGTGCGCGCCCGATTCCCGAGAAGTGGCTCGCCGAGTTTCGGGAGGCCGTCTCGATCCGTTGATCGGCGCGCCATGCTGACGGGACTCGCGATGGCCGCGGCGCAGGCCGCTCTCGCCGCGGCGATGGCGCTCGTCGCCAGGAGTCTCGGCCGCCGATTCCACGGGCTCGAGATCCTCCTCTTCGCGGCGCTCCCCGTCGCGCTCCTCTTCCCCGCCTACTCGGCGAGCCGCACCCTCGTGCCGGTCGATCACGTCATGCTCCTCCCCCCGTGGAGCGCCACGGGCCCCGTCCTGCGGCACAACCCGAACTTAAACGACATCGCGACGCAGATCGTTCCCTGGGGCAAGGCCGTCCGGCTGGCGTGGAAGGAGGGGTCTCTTCCCTGGCGCAATCGCTGGAACGGAGCGGGCACACCTCTCGCTGCGAATCCTCAGACAGCCGCGTTTTCGCCCTTTCTCTTCCTCACGCTCCCGTTCCCGCTGTGGGCGGCGGTGACGGTCGCCGCCGCGGCCAAGATCCTTCTCGCTTTCGGCGGCATGCGGCTCTGGCTCGGCGAGCTCGGGGTCTCGCGCCCGTCCGCGGTCGTCGGCGCGCTGGCGTTCGGCCTGTCGTTCTCGGTCGGGCCATGGCTGCTGTTCCCGCTCTCCTCCGTTCTCGTGCTCTGGCCGTGGGCGCTCTTCGCCGTCGAGCGTCTGAGGGCTCCGGCCAGCCGCAGGCGTGCCGGGGCTTTCCTCGTTCTCGTCCTGTGCGCCTGGCCGCTCGCGGGCCATCCGGAGAGCGCCGCGCTCGGGGCGATGTTCGCGGTCCTCTGGCTCGGCGCGCGGATCGCGTGCGGGGATCTTCCCGACTGGAGGCCGCTCGGCGCGCGGGTCGCACTCGCCGCCCTCGTGGCGCTCGGTCTGACGGCGTTCCTGCTCGCGCCGCAGGCTCTCGCGATCGGCGCGTCCAACCGCGTCCGATTCGCCACCGCATTCTGGAGGGGTCTGCCGCTTTCCTGGACGCCCCACGGGCCGCGCTCGCCGTGGGCTCTCGCGACGATTCTCCTGCCGCGCCTCTTCGGCGACGCGATGCTGGCGCCCATGATCGAGGGACGGATCGGCCCCTTCCCGGAGGTGGCGCTCTCGTACTTCGGGGCCGGAAGCCTGGTGCTGGCGCTTTCGATCCTCCGGCCCGGTGGCCGCCGGCCGCGTGCGGAGCTCGCGCTCCTCGCGCCGATCCTCGCCGCCATTGCCGTTTCGACGGGCACCTGGCCGCTCTTCGAGGTCTTCTTTCAGATTCCGGTGATCCGATGGATGACGCCGGCGCGCGCTCTGATCTGGTTGGCCCTGGCGGGCCCGGCGCTGGCCGCCTTCGAGCTCGACCGGATCCGGGCCGATTCCGAGGGCCGACCGCGCCGCCTCCTCGCGCCCGTCCTGGCCGCCGCGGCGCTCGTCGTGCTCGCCCTGGCGGTGGAGCGCCGTTTCGCCGGACTCCACGCCGCCGCCGGCGGCCTCGAATCGGAGCGCCGCGCGCTCATCCTCGCGGCGGCGTCGATCGCGGGCGTGGGGGTCGCTTTCCTCGCGGCCGCATGGAGCCAAAACGCGCGGAAGGTTCTGCCCCTGCTCCTGGGCGCGGTGATCGCCGGCGAGCTGCTGCACCAGACCCGCAGGCTCTACGCCTTCGGGCCGATCGCTCAGTTCTATCCCGAGACGCCGATCGTCGCGTTTCTCCGCCGGCAGACCCCGCCCTTCCGGATCGTGGGCGCCGGTCCGATGCTCTTCCCCAACACGAACGTCTTCGCCGGGTTGGAGGACATCCGGACGCACGATCCCCTCGAGAGACTCGACTATGTCGACGAGCTCGATCGGAGCGCCGGATACCCGCCCCTCGACTACTTCAAGTCCATCGCGCGCTTTGACGAGCCGGCGATCTTCGACCGGTTGAACGTCCGGTTTCTTCTCCAGTCGGCGGCGGATCCTCCTCGATCGGCTCGCTGGCGCCCCGTCTACTCGGCCGCCGACGGCATCGTCCTGGAAAATCGCGACGCGCTCCCGCGAGTCTTTCCCGCCGACGGGCTCCCGCCGTCCGGGCGGCTTCGCATCGCCGGGTACGCGGAACGCACGAACTCGGTTTCGTTTCGCGCCGCCGTCTCCGGCGGCGCGCCCGTGCCGGTCGTCGCGAGCTTCGTGGACGATGGCGGCTGGCGCGCCGAGATCGACTCCGGCGGTGCTCTCCCCCTTCGCCGGGCGGGGCTCCTGCTCGCGATGGACCTTCCGCCCGGAGAGCACGGCGTGAGACTTCGGTACCTCCCGCCGGGAGCGCTGGCGGGAGCTTCCGTGTCGGCGGCGACGGCCCTCTGCCTCGCGGCCGTCGCGTGGCTCGGCCGGCGGCGGCGGGCTCCGGGAAAACAACCATAATGATCGCGCCATGACGTCCCGTTGGAACGATCCTTCGTTTACGGCGAGCATGGAGAACCAGGTGTGGACCGCTTCTCCGACGATCCGGCGCTACCTGCACCGGCTCGTCTCCGGCAACCCCGACTGCGACTGGCTGACGTGGGTGGAGTCGAAGCATCTGCCCCCGGCGGTCGATCGTGCGCTCGTCCTGGGGTGCGGCTCGGGATGGCTCGAGCGGGCGCTCGCTCAGAGGGGCAGATTCCGGTCGATCATCGCGTGCGATTTCGCGCCCGCGACGGTCGAGAAGGCCCGCGCTCTCGCCGCCGAACAGGGTATGGATTCGATCGAATACCGCGTCCTCGATCTCGAGCATGAAGAGCTCGACGGACCGTACGGCGCCGTGATCGCGAACGACGTCCTCCACCACATCACGGACCTCGAAGGGGTCGCGGAGCGGATTCACGGCGCCCTCACCTCGGACGGCAAGATCATTTTCAACGAATACGTCGGGCCGAACCGTTTTCAGTACGTGCCCGAACGCATCGACCTCATCAACCGGTACTTCCGGCTTCTTCCCGACGAGCTCCGCCGGGACCCTCACGGTGGACACATCGTCTGGAAGAGGGAGCGGCAGGCGGCCGCGCAGGTGATCCGCGAAGACCCGACGGAAGCGGTTCGCAGCGAGGATGTCCTGCCCGTCTTTCGGTCCGCGTTCCAGGTCGAGAAGGAATATCCGTACGGAGGCGGCCTCCTGAATCTGCTTCTCTACGAGGTCGTCGTCAACTTCCGCGAGGAGGTGCCCGCGCATGTCCGGCTGCTCGAGATCCTGTGCGCGGCGGAAGAGCGGCTTTCCGCGTCGGGTGCGCTCGAGCCCGACTTTGCGGTCTTCGTGGGGCGCCGCCGGGCGGAGGCCTGACGGCCTCTTCAACCGATTCCGTCTTCACCGAACAGGTCCGCGACTTGCATTCGGCACGATTCAGGAAAGAAGAGGAGACACCATGCGATGGGAAGGCGGACGGGAAAGCAGCAACGTCGAGGATCGTCGCGGATTCCCCATCGGAGGCCGGGGGGCGTCCCTCGGCTGCGGAGGCGTGATCCTTCTCCTGGTCGTTTCATGGCTGACGGGGATCAACCCTCTGCAGCTTCTGAACATGGTGCAGCAGAGCCCATCGGCGGCGCCGTCCGCCCAGACCGGACCGAGCGGAGCTCCGGGCCGCGCGCCGGGTCAGGCACCGTCGGACCAGCTGGGCAAGTTCGCTTCCGTCGTGCTCGCCTCGACTGAGGACGTCTGGAAGGAGATCTTTCAGCGCAGCGGGAAGACCTACCAGCCGGCGACCCTCGTTCTGTTCTCGGGCGCGGCCCGATCCGCCTGCGGGATGGCCTCCATGGCGTCGGGCCCCTTCTACTGTCAGCTCGACCGCAAGGTTTATCTGGATACGTCGTTCTTCCGCGAGCTTTCCGAGCGCTTCGGCGCGCCGGGCGACTTCGCGGACGCCTACGTCGTCGCCCACGAGATCGGTCACCATGTCCAGGACGAGCTCGGCATCTTTGACCAGATCGGACGCTCCAGGGCCGACAAGCCGACCTCCGTGCGGATCGAGCTCCAGGCGGACTGCTACGCGGGCGTCTGGGGAAATCACGCCAGCAACCTGATCGAGCCCGGCGACTTCGAGGAAGGCCTTCGCGCGGCGTCGGCAATCGGAGACGACCGCCTCCAGAAGATGGGGCAGGGATATGTGGCCCCGGAATCCTTCACGCACGGTTCCGCTCAGGACCGCCAGGCATGGCTGCGGCGGGGGCTCGAGTCGGGAGACCCGGGCCGCTGCGACACGTTCCGGGGGCCGCTGCAGTAGACGGACGGCTCCGGCTTTCTCGGAGAAACCCCTTCGTCGCGCGCGTCCCGCGAGCCGCGCGCGGCGAAGCCGATGAAGAAAACCGCGACCGTCAACTGACCGAACCAGGCGGCTTCGAAGAGGGCCTGCGGGCGGCTTCGCCGATCGGCGGCGATCGCAGAGGATGGGAAAGGGCTACGTCGCGCCCGAGCCGTTGACCTGCGGCTTCGCGGTGCAGCGCACGGAATGGCTTCGCCGCCGTCTCGAGTCCGGAGACCGCGGCGGACGGGACACCTTCAAGAAATTCGCCGGCCTTCGTTGCAGCGACCAGGTTGGAAGGCCGCAGATGCGGCGCCGCGGCGGCCCGAGTCGTGAAACTCGAGCCGCGCGGCGGCCAGGCGAATGGCGGAGGCGAGCCGCTACGATTTCCGGACGATCAACAACGCCGCGCCCGCGAGGGCCAGCGCGAGGAAGGCGAGCGGCCAGGGCGACAGCATCGGAACCGCTACGCCCGAAGCCGGACCCGGTGTCGGCGGCAGAGGCGTCACGGTCGGACCGGGAGGTGTGACGGTCGGCGCGATGACGGTGGGTGTCGGCGTCGGAACGGGCACCAATCCGCAGGCTCCCGGCTGAGCCGCGGAAAACTCCGAGGTGTTGCCCGCCGCGCTCGTGGCCGTGGTCGTGATGATCGGCTGGCCGGGGGGGACCGCGAAGGCCACCGGGCCGAAGCTTCCGTTTCCCCCCGCGTCCGTCACCAGGGTCGTAAATCCGAGGAAGGTCTGCCCCTCCCCGAAACCCGTGGCGTCGCAGACGGCGCTGGAAAAAACTTCTATCCGGTACGTTGCACCAGGCTTGCTGTTCAACGTGCCGGAGACGGTGACCATACCCGCGGCGATCGGCGCCGAGGTGATGACGGGGTAGTTCTGAATAATGTCGAGGTCGCCCGCATCGTTCGGCGTCACACCATCGACCACCCCGGCGGCCAGATCGATTCCGATGTTGTCGTTGGAGTGGATGGAATTGGTCAGGATCGACTCGCCGGTGCCGGGAAGTCCGACGAGGACGCCGATGCCGCCAGTTCCCACGAAAAACTTCGTGAACGCGATGATGTTGGCCGCGCCGGCCGCGGCGCCCCCGATGACCGTGCCCGGAGAATTCGCAGTGTAAACCCCGATGCTCGAGTTCCCGATGTCCGCGGTCCCGGTGATGTCCGTGCCGACGTAGTTGCCCTGCACGGTGTTGTTGGCTCCGACCCCGCCCTGCGTGGTCGTCACCTCGATGCCCCCGCTGATGTTTCCGGAAGCCACGTTCCGCGCAGCGGCGGTCGTGCCCCCGATCAGGGAATTGGTCGTGTTCACGAGCCGGATGCCGACGCGCGGATTGCCCGGAACGAACGGCTGGTCGCTCGGCAGCGCCGCGGTTCCGGCGACGTTGGTGCCGACGAGATTGCCCTGGACGACGTGCCCCGTACCCCCGAAAATCGAGAGCTGGTTGTATCCGTTGGCCGAGACGACATTACCGGCGCCCGGATCGGTTCCACCAACGACGAGCGACGATGCGACGGGGTTCGCGTTGATTCCGGGCCCGCCATTGCCGAGAGGACCCGTGCCGGCGGCATCTGTCCCGATGAGGTTGCCCTGGATCGTGGCGGAAATGTCCGTGAACGTAAGAATTCCCGGCCCCAGGATGGCGCGGCCATTGCCCGAGATGAGATTGCGCGCCGCGGGCGTCGTGCCCCCGATCACGATGTTGCCCGTTCCGCTGGCTGCGATCCCGTTGGTGCCGTTCTGCGCCGTCGTGGCCGTGCCGGTCACGTCCGTCCCGATGTAATTGCCCTCGATCGTGACCGTTCCACCCGCCGAAAGCACCACGTCGATCTTCGTATCGAACGTGTTGATGACCAGACCGCGCACCGTCACCCCGGGAGCGCGGATCGTCAATCCTTTCCCGCCGCCGACTCGCTGGAGCACGATCTTCAGAGACCCATTCAATCCGAGCCGCGAAGCAACCGTGTTCGTGTTCGCGATTGCACCAGTTTGCGTGAACCCGTCCAGGAGAAGAGCATCTGTGACGTTGGGCAGGTCGAACGCGGGAACGATCGTGCAGACGCCGGTCCCGGACACACAGGCGGCGTCGGTTGCGGCGGGAATGTTGAAGGAGATCGAGTCGAGCCCCGCGGTGCCGGCCGCGCATTCGCCGGCGAGGGCTCCCGACGCCGTGTCGGTGTTCGCGGCGGTCATGGCCTCTCGCAGCGTGCACTTCCCGTCGTTTGCCGAAACGTCGGACCCGGTATTGACTGTGATACTCGCCGCTCGTCCGGAGAGGGCCACGAGAAACAGCGCGAGTGAGCAGGCGCTCAACCGCGATCCGACTCGAGCGAGGGAATCCGATCGTCGAGGGACCATCCTCATGCGGCCTCCATTGAGTCCAATATCCGCTGTCAGCAGTGCGCTGTCAGTTATTCGAGAGAACCTTATCAACGGAAGCGCCAATCGAGAAACTAGAAATTCGTTTTCAAGGAAGAAAAAAGCGCCCGAGTGCGAAGCGGGACTCGGGTCTCGGGAAGATCCGGGTAACCGGGGGAGAAGGGTTGAAAAGGCGAGAGGAATCGGGACCGCTCAAGGCGGAATGACCGCACCGAATAACCCGACTCGTGGATAACGGGCGCTGGGGTCACCCCGTCACTGTTGAGATCGATTCCGAGCCTTTGACCGCCGGAGCCGGTCCCGCTGCCAAATATTGAGTTACCCAGGCTGCTGGCATGCGCGGTATTCCTGACCACGGCTCCGATTCCCGTGGAATTCGCTATCACGTTACCCTGTGCGGGCACGGTGCCGCCGATGATGGCGACGGCGTCGTTGTCCGCGAGGACGCCGTCGCCGCTGTTGCCCAGCAGAGTGACGCCGTCCGCGGCCGTGCCCGAGTAATTACCCTGAACCGTGACCGTCCCCCCGAAGATATGGACGGCTGTGCACCGGCAGGAGATCAGGTTGCGGGCGGCGGCCGAGGCGCCACCGATCGTGGCCGCGCCGGCGAGGTTGATGCCGTCGCCGCCGCCAAAGAAACCCGTGGCGCCGGGCGCCTTCACGGTGCCGGTAAGTCCGCTATCCATGACGGGGAAACGGCGCGAGCCTAACCCGTCCGCCGGAAAAGGAAGATCGCGGAAAGCGCCAGCGCCAGCCCGAACACAACGAGCACTTTCGGTGAAAGCGTGGGCACCGGCGTCGTCGGCCCGCCTGCGGGTCCCTGCCCTGTCGTAACCGGCGTGGGCGTCGAGGTCGCCACGACGACGACGGGAGTGGACGTCGGACTCGAAGTCGCGGGGATCGTGCCCGTCGAGGTCGCGGTCGGGGTTGCGGTCGGAGAAACCACGATTGCCGGGGGGAAACATGTCGAAAACTCGGAAGTGTTGTTGGCCGGGTCGGTCGCGGTCGCTGTGAAGATCGCCTGGCCTGCCGGAACGGCGAAGACGACCGGCCCGAAGGTGGCGTTGCAGCTCGCATCGGTCGTCACCGCCGCGAAACCGAGGAACGTCTTCCCTTCTCCATTTCCGGAGGAATTGCACACGGAATTCGAAAAGAACTCCACGCGGAAGGCCGTGCTGGCGGTGCTGTTCAGCGTGCCGGAAATCGCAACGGTGCCTGCGCCCGGCACCGCGGACGTGATGACCGGATAATTCTGCCCCGCGTTTCCGAAGACAGTATCCGGGTCGCAGGGGTCATTGGCGAGAGGGATGATCGAGGAGCTGGTCAGCGAAATCCCCTTGAAGACATGGGAAAAGATGGAATTACCTAGGATGCGATGGCCGGGCGAACCGAATGCGATCACGATCCCAACTTGATTGAAGGCGATGACATTCCCTTGCCCGGCGGCCGTGCCGCCGACCAGAAACCCGCTGGCCCCCAGGTTATTCGCTCCCAGAAGCAGACCAGAGTTGTTGCCAAGAGGAGAGACTCCGTCGCGCTGAGTACCGATGAGGTTTCCCTGAATCACGCCGGCGCCGCTGAGTTGAACGCCGCCGCCGACGCTGCCGGAAATCAGGTTACCGAGGAGCATCGTGTTGGACGTTGACCCGTTGTCGACGATCGTCGAGCCAAACAAGGAGCTGCCAATCGCCAGCGTTCCCGTAATGTCCGTCCCGATGTAATTGCCCTGAATCAGTGTTCCACTGTCCCCGCTGAGACGGATGGCTCCCGAGTCGTCGCCGGAGAGGAGATTTCTGTCCGCGGCCGCGGGGCCCCCAAAGATGCCATTGGTGGCCAAAACGGCCGTAATGCCGTAGTTGCTCCCGCTCGGTCCGGCTTTCGCGGTGCCGGCCGGATTCGTTCCGAGGAAATTCCCTGCAATCGTCACGTTATCGGCATTGACGGTAATTTCGTCGCCGATTCCATGGATGTTCAGTCCTCGGATGACCGAACCCGCGGCATTGACCGCCAAACCCGCGACCGTGGCGTGGTTCAGTTCAATCAGCACGACGGCGTTGATTCCGGCGTTCAGTGGATTCGTATTCGCGCTCGCGCCGGGCTGCGAGAACCCGTTGATGAAGAGCATCTCGGTGATGGCGGGCGGCGTCGTCGCGAACGTGACCGTCCTGACTCCGGCACCCGGAATGTTGAAGGCAATCGTGTCCGATCCGGCATCGCCTGCGGCGCACTCCCCGGCGGCGCCACCCGACGCCGCGTTCGTGTTGCCCGCGATGATGGCTTCTCGAAGAGTGCACTGACCGTCGTTAGCGGCCGCATCCAGCGTGCTATTGACAGTGATCGTAGCCGCACGCGCGAGCGACCCCGACAACAACAGGAGACCGCCCCACGCGAGCCGACGGAGAAGAGGTTCGATAGAACGGAATTCCGTTTGCATGCGGTTCCTCCGTGAATGGCGGTCTGAAAGAGTCTTTCGGTGCGGGGCTTGTTGCGGCGGTTTATACCATACGCAAACGGGTGGATCCTTTCCGCTCTCTCGGAAAAAACAAAAGCCCAGGAACTGGTCCTGGGCTCGAAATTAATTCCCCGGCGACGTCCTACTCTCCCACGAGGTCTACCTCGAAGTACCATCGGGGCTGAAGGGCTTAACTGCCGTGTTCGGAATGGGAACGGGTGTGGCCCCTTCGCTAAGATCACCGGGAAAACTCGTTACAGCTTTCCTGCTCACTAAGAGAAGTCGGGTGGAACAGGTGTCAGGTGACGGGTGCCAGGTGACGGCAGCCCCACGGACTGCTGTCTCCCGTCACCTGTCTCCCGTCACCTGCGCGCGTGAGCGCGCCGCAGATTCGCGCCTTAGAAATTTTATGGTCAAGCCGCACGGACGATTAGTACTGGTCAGCTTCACGTCTTGCAACGCTTCCACACCCAGCCTATCAACGTGGTCGTCTCCCACGGTCCTTTAGGGGGTTACCCCCGGGAAATCTCATCTTGAGGAAGGCTTCCCGCTTATATGCTTTCAGCGGTTATCCTTTCGAACATCGCTACCCGGCCATGCCGCTGGCGCGACAACCGGTGCACAAGAGGTTCGCCCGTCCCGGTCCTCTCGTACTAAGGACGGATCCTCGCAAATTTCCTGCGCCCACACGAGATAGGGACCGAACTGTCTCACGACGTTCTAAACCCAGCTCACGTACCGCTTTAACCGGCGAACAGCCGGACCCTTGGGACCTGCTTCAGCCCCAGGATGCGATGAGCCGACATCGAGGTGCCAAACCTTGCCGTCGATGTGAACTCTTGGGCAAGATCAGCCTGTTATCCCCGGCGTACCTTTTATCCGTTGAGCGATGGCCCTTCCATGCAGAACCACCGGATCACTAAGTCCTACTTTCGTACCTGCTCGACTTGTAGGTCTCGCAGTCAAGCTCCCTTCTGCCTTTGCACTCTACGGCTGGTTTCCAATCAGCCTGAGGGAACCTTTGAACGCCTCCGTTACAGTTTAGGAGGCGACCGCCCCAGTCAAACTACCCGCCAGACATGGTCCTGGTCCCGGATCACGGGACTCAGTTAGAACTCCGGTGCCGTCAGGGTGGTATCTCACTTGCCGCTCCACCGAGGCCGAAACCCCAGCTTCAAAGCGTCCCACCTATTCTGCGCAGACAACACCAAAATTCAATGCCTGGGTATAGTAAAGGTGCACAGGGTC
>JBDTOO010000025.1:0-51775 GCA_039933215.1 Acidobacteriota bacterium | reverse complement strand
CTCAGGGAAGTTCGGGGCTGTGAGAAATGGTGGAGCTGATCGGGATCGAACCGACGACCTCCTGAGTGCGATTCAGGCGCTCTCCCAAACTGAGCTACAGCCCCACACCGGTTGGAGAGGGCGCGAAGATTAGCACGCCCGGCCGCCCCGGACAAACCGCCCCTGTCTCCGCTCCGGTACGATCCGGACGTGGAACACTCGGGCCCCGATACGTTCCTCCTCGCCTTCGCGGCGGCGCTGCTCGGAGCGAAGCTGGCCGGAGAGATTGTCGAGCGCCTCGGCCAGCCGGCGGTGCTGGGGGAGCTCCTTGCCGGCGTGGTGCTGGGACCTTCGGTTCTGGGATGGGTCCCTCTTTCAGAGGGGATCCTCCTCCTCGCGGAGATCGGGGTGATCCTGCTCCTGTTCGAGGTGGGAATCGAGACGGACGCCGGGGAGCTCCTGCGAGTCGGCGGTCCGGCGCTCGCGGTCGCTCTCGCGGGGATGGTCCTTCCCTTCGCCGGCGGCTTTCTCGTCGCCCGCGCTCTCGGCGAGCCCGCCAGGGCGGCCGTGTTCGTCGGCGCGGCCCTCACCGCGACATCGATCGGAATCACGGCTCGCGTGCTCTCCGAGCTTCGGGCACTCGAGACGCGCGAGGGCCGGATCATCCTGGGAGCGGCCGTCGTCGACGACGTCCTCGGCCTCGTCGTCCTCGCCGTCGTGAGCCAGATGGGCGATGGCACGAGCCTCGACGCGGGATTCGCCGTCCGCGCCGGAGGCCTGGCGATCGGATTTCTGGCCCTGGCGCTCGTCGTCGGAATGCCGCTCGGCCGGTGGCTCATCGGGCTCGTGGGCCAGGCCGGCGTCCGGGGCGTGCTCGTCGCCGCGTCTGTCGGGTTCGCCCTCCTGATGTCGGTCGCGGCCCGCAAGGCCGGTTCCGCCGAGATCGTCGGGGCGTTCGCGACGGGGCTCGTCCTCGCCCGCACCAATCGCCGGCACGACATCGATCGCGCGTTGAAGCCCGTCGTGGACGTCTTCGCGCCGCTCTTCTTCGTCGTGGTCGGCGCGCAGGTGGACGTGCGCTTCCTGAATCCCTTGACGCCCTCGAACCGGACGGTGCTGCTGCTCGCGCTCGGACTGACGGCGGTCGGGTTCGTGGGAAAGTTCGCGGCAGGATTCGTCTCGGGCCGAGGGACGCGCCATGCGTTCGTCGGCGCCGGCATGGTGCCGCGGGGTGAGGTCGGGCTCGTCTTCGCGTCCGTCGGCCGCGCGTCCGGAGCCCTCTCTCCGGGCTTGTTCGCCGCCGTCGTGCTGGCCGTTTTCGGAACGACCTTCCTCGCCCCTCCGCTGCTGAAGAGGCTCGTGCCGGTGCGGCCGGGGGGCCCCCCGCGGGACGCCGTTCGCGTCCCGTGACCCCTCTCGCGCCGCGCGCGGAGCGTCTGGCCGCCGTCGAAAGCCGCCCGTTCGACCTCCTCGTCGTGGGAGGCGGGATCACCGGTGCGGCGACCGCGCGGGACGCCGCCTCGCGCGGTCTCTCCGTCGCGCTCGTGGAAAAGGCGGATTGGGCCTCCGGCACGTCGTGGCGCTCCTCGAAGCTCGTCCATGGAGGACTTCGCTATCTGCGGAGCGGCGCCCTCGCCCTCGTCTACGAGTCGCTTTCGGAGCGCGAGCGTCTGCTGCGCCTCGCGCCCCACCTGGTCGAGCCTCTCGAGTTTTTCTTCGCCGTGGTCCCGGGCCGGTGGGTCTCCCGCGCCGCCCTGGCGGTCGGTCTCACCCTCTACGACGGTCTCACGCTCGGCCGCGGGGCGTCTCGACACCGGAGACTCGGCCGGAGCGCGGCGCTCGAGTCCGAGCCGCTGCTCGAGGGCAGTTCCGTGTCGGGCGGCGCGATCTACTCCGACGCGCGCGCGGACGACGCCCGCCTGACGTTCGAGAACGTCCTCGACGCGGCGGCGCTCGGCGCCGTCGTCCTCTCGCGTGTCGCGTTCGAATCCCCGGTCGGGCGCGGCGACGGGCCGAAGGCGGGCGCTCGGCTCCGCGACGTCGAGACGGGCCGGGCGCTCACCGCGCGGGCCGGCGTCACGGTTCGGGCGGCCGGGCCGTGGTCCGACGTGCTTCGCCGCGCGGAGGATCCGCAGGCGGCTCCGCGCATCCGTCTCTCGCTCGGCGCGCACGTCACGGTGCCGGCCTCCCGCCTGCCGCTGCGGCGCGCCGTCGCCGTTCCGGTCGAATCCTCGCGGCTTCTCTTCGCCATTCCGAGCGGGCCGGTCACCCTCGTCGGAACGACCGACACCGAGTACACCGGCGATCCGGACGCCGCCGGCGCCCGCCGCGCGGACGTCGCGTACCTGCTCGCCCGGGCGAACGAAGCCTTTCCCGCCGCTGCGCTCGGAGTGGAAGACGTCGTCGCCGCGTTTGCCGGGCTGCGCACGCTCCGGTCGGGCGGCGGAGCGGCCACCTCGCGCGTCAGCCGGGAGGAGATCCTCGAGTCGTGCCCTGGAGAAGTGTCGGTCGCCGGGGGGAAGCTGACCACCCACCGCCGCATGGCCCGGCGGGCCGTGGACGCCGCCGTCGCGATGCTCGGTGCCGGAGGATTGCACGCCGGGCCGAGCCGGACGGCGGATCGGCCCTTCCCGGGCCGGCCGGACGGACCGCTCGGCGGTTTCGTTTCGGACTTCGTGCGGCGCGCCGCAGGCTGGGGCATCCCGGCGGATTCGGCGGGCCATCTCGCCCGCCGCTACGGGTCGCGGGCGGAGGGCTTCGAGGGTCTCCTCCGGATGGATTCCGCTCTCGCGCGCCGGATCGTGCCCGGGCTTCCGGACATCGAGGGCGAGGCGCTCTTCGGCGCCCGCTTCGAGGACGCCCGGTCGGTCTCGGACGTCCTGATCCGCCGGACCCACCTCTTCTGGCAGGCGCCCCGCCAGGGGACGGAGGCGGCGGTCCGCGTCGCGGAGATCCTGCGTGGCGAGCTCGGCTGGTCCGCGGCGCGCGCGGACTCTTCGCGCGCCGACTACCTGAGTGAGGTCGCGCGCTCCCGGGACGGGGCGGGCCTCACCCCGGCTTGAGGTCGGAGAGCGTCGCCGAGAGAAGCGACCGGCGCTCGGCGTCGAGCCGCTCGAAGATCGGTTCGAGCACCGTCACGACCCGATCCTGTTCCTCCGGAGAGATCGCGTAGAGATTGGGAGAGATCGCGTCGACGATGTGCGCGACGGTGATGGCCGACGGCTCCTGCGCGAGCGAATACCGCGGCCCTTCGCGCGTGATGAGGCCGCTCTCGACGAGACAGTCCAGGATCTTCGCGGCTTCGTCCGACCCAGCCTCCTGCTCGCGGTAGAGGGCATCGAACGGATGGATGCCTCCGGCCGAGAGCCGGAGCAGCATCCGCACGGCGTTCTCCGCGCGGCCGGCCCGGATCCCTCCGATCGACCGCCGCCTCGACCGGTGGGTCTGCAGGACGTGGGTCAGCTCGACCCCGATGAGGATGACGACCCAGACCAGGAAGACCGAAATGAGCGTCAGGAGGATCAGCGTGAGAGAGCCCGTGACGAGGTTCACCTGCGACAGGGCCCGCACGTAGAGCCCGAAGAGCCCTCGCAGGGCCTCCAGAAGCGCGCCGCCCGTCGCGCCGGAGATGAAGGCCGCCGACCACGAAACCCTGGCGTTGGGGAGGAAGCGGTAGAGGAGCGTAAGCGCCGCGACCTCGATCACGAAGGGGAAGAACGAGGCGGCCGCGCCCCCGCCGAGAAAACTCCCCGCCGGCGACTTCTTCATCATCTGCACGCCGAGGCCGATGCCGCCGAAGAGAAGTGTCAGGGAAAACAGAACGATCGTGTAGAGGGCGAGTCTCGAGACGAAGTCGCGCCGGCGGGGGGCGCCCCAGACGGCGTTGACGACGCGCTCGATGGTCGAGATCAGGCGGAGCGAGGCCAGGACGAGGATCGCCAGGCCGACTCCCGAGATCGCGGTCGACTCCGAGACGAACTCGCGAAGGCTCTCCGTGACGCGGGCCGTGTGATACGGAAGCACGGCGTTCACGGCGTCCAGAATCCCGGTGACGTTTTCGCGGAAAAAACCGGCCAGAACGAGGGAAAACGTCGCGAGCAGCGGGACGGACGTCAGCAGCGTCGCGAACGCGAGCGAGCTCGCGAGGTCGGCGCCCCGGTCCGCGCGAAATCCCCGGACGGTCTCGACGATCGTCTCCCAGAAGATGACGATGCCGGCGAGCAGGCGTGGCGGCACACGCGGCCACCGGGCGCGAGCCCTTTCGATGGCGGTTCTGCCGTGGTTCACGAAAGGCCGGTTAGAGGGTGCGGTCGGAGGGTGCACCGCCCGACCGGGAGGCGGCCGGGGTCTTGCAGGAGGGGCTCACGTCTCTAGGGTATATGATCGATTTTCCGCATTGGGAGGTGAATTCATGGCGAAAGAAACCCCGTTCGACCGCGCCCGCGACTTCGTCGAAGAGAAGATCGACCAGACGAAAGAAGTGCTGGGAGAGTCCTACACGCGCGCCCGCGATCAGTTCGACGACGTCAGCGACGATCTCCGCAAGAATCTGAAGTCGACCACGAAGCGGCTCGAGAAGGACTACGGGTACATCTGGACCGACGTCCGCAAGTACGTGCGGGACAACCCCGGCACGTCTCTCGCGATCTCGCTCGGCGCCGGCCTCGTTCTCGGTTTCCTGCTCCGCGGCGACGACGACTGAGTCGGGGACCCGGCCGGCTCCGGGCCCCGCCTCGCGGCGGAGCGCGCCCGGCCTCCTCTTCCTCTATTCGCCGCCATGATCCGCGTGGAGCCACTCGAGCGGGCGCTTCCGGCCGAATGGAAGCGCGTCGTGCGTGATCAGCCCTTCCTGTCTCTGTGCGGTGCCCTCGCCGCGGGCGTGTACCTCGGCCGCCGGCATTCCCGCGAGCTCCTCTCCGCTCTCGTCAGCGTCGGGCTCGCCACGGCCGTCGGCGGTGTCCGCCGGCGCTTCGGCTTTCCGGAGGACCCCGGGGCTCGCTGATTACGTCCGTATAATCCGCGCGTGACGAATTGGAAGGCGGGCCATCCCGCGCTGTCGACGTTCGCGTCGAGTGCGGGTTGAGCCTGCAAGATC
Source organism: Acidobacteriota bacterium (assembly GCA_039933215.1). GTDB lineage: Bacteria > Acidobacteriota > Thermoanaerobaculia > UBA5066 > Gp7-AA6 > JALYUA01. Next base: position 46,701 of record JBDTOO010000025.1, on the reverse strand, counting down.
GGTCAGTTCGACCTTTCCGCGCTTCTCGCGAAGCTCCCCGCCCCCGCAGACCCGAATCTGCTGGTCGGGAACCTCCACGCCGACGACGCCGCGGTCTATCGGATCGCCCAGGGGCAGGTTCTCGTCCAGACGGTGGATTTCTTCACGCCGGTCGTGGACGATCCCTTCCTGTTCGGACAGATCGCCGCCGCCAACGCGCTGTCGGACGTCTACGCGATGGGGGCCCGCCCCGTGCTCGCGCTCGCTCTCGTCGCTTTCCCGACGACCGAGCTGCCGGTCGAGATGCTCGAAGAGATCCTCCGGGGCGGCGCGCAGAAGGCGGCCGAAGCCGGGGCCGTCATCGGCGGCGGACACTCGATCGACCACGACATCCCGCTCTACGGCCTGGCCGTGACGGGTCTCGCCACGGAGTCCGCCATCACCCGAAACTCCGGGGCGAAACCGGGCGACGCGCTCGTCCTGACGAAGCCGCTCGGAATCGGCGTGACGGTCTGCGCGGGCCGGGCGGACTCCCTCGCCGCCGGGAGCCTCACCGGCCGCTTCCGCCGGCGGGCGCTCTCGGACGCGGCGCTCGAGGAGGCGTGCGCCGTGATGGCGGCGCTGAACCGGCCGGCCGCGGAGGCGATGGCAGGATTCGAGATCCACGCGGCGACGGACGTGACCGGCTACGGCCTCCTCGGCCATGCGTACGAAATGATGGAGGCGTCGGCCGCGACGGCGGAGTTTTTCGTCGACCGGATCCCGCTCCTGTCGGAGGCCCGGGCGATCGCCTCCCGCGGGATCGCGCCGGGCGGCTCCCGGGCGAACTTCCGGAACCTCCGCCCGCGGACGGAATCCGGCGCCGGCGTCTCCGACGACGACTTCCTCCTTCTCTGCGACGCCCAGACCTCGGGAGGTCTCCTCGTTTCCCTGCCGGCGGAGCAGGCGGACGCGTACGTCCGCGCCTGCCGGGAGCGCGGCGCGTCGAAGGCGGGGGTCGTGGGGCGCGTGCTGCCGAAGGGACCCGCGCTGCTGCGCGTCGAGCCGGCGTCGCGGGGCGCACGGTCGGTGTGATCGGAGTCGGAGATTTTCGAAGGCCGCGCCCCTCGAAGCGGCGCGATGGAGGCACGCGATGGCGAAGAAAACAGAGGAATGGGTCGAGGTTGCTCAAACGGGTCAGGACGAGGAGGCGCTGCTCATCTCCGGGCTCCTCCATTCCCAGGGCATCCCGAGCGAGGTCGAAGGGCCGTCGAACGCCGCTCCGCTTCCCGAAAATCTCGGGGCGTTCGGGATGAGCCGCGTGATGGTTCCGCCCGACCGGGCGCAGGAAGCCAGAGATCTCCTGGCGCGCCAGGAGAAGGAGTACCGCCGCAGCCCGAAGGAGACGTCCGGGGAATGACGGCTCTGCCTCCGGGATCTCGGATCGGGCGATTCGAGATCTCCGGCGTGCTCGGCGAGGGGGCGATGGGCATCGTGTACCTCGCCCACGATCCGCAGATCGAGAGGCCCGTGGCGGTCAAGACGCTGCGGGCTCCCGGCGGCGGCGCGCACGCCGAGGAGCTCGAGAGCCGCTTCCTGAAGGAGGCGAAGCTCGCGGGACGGCTCCAGCATCCGAACGTCGTCACGATTTACGAAGCGGGCGAGGACGGGACGGTCCTCTACATCGCGATGGAGTACGTCGACGGAGAGCCTTTGACGCGCTACCTCGCCTCGCGCGCCTCCCTGACTCTCGGCGAACGGATCGAGATCGTGCGCGAGGCTGCGCTCGCGCTGCAGCACGCGCACGAGCGCGGCGTCCTGCACCGGGACGTGAAGCCGGGAAACATTCTCGTGACGCGGGACCGCCACGTGAAGGTCGCGGACTTCGGGATCGGGAAGCTCCTCTCGAGCACGGCGGAGCTCACCCGGACCGGGCAGATGATCGGGAGTCCCGCATACATGTCGCCGGAGCAGATCCGCGGGGAGAAGCTCGACGGACGGTCGGATTTCTTCTCCCTCGGAGTGGTGTTCTACGAGCTGCTGACGGGAGCCCGGCCCTTTCCCGGCGACTCGATCACCACACTCGTCTACCAGATCCTCCACACGGAGCCGCGGGACCCGCTCGCCATCCGCGCCGATCTCCCCCCGGCCGCGCGCGATGTCTTCATCCGCCTCCTCGCGAAGTCGCCGGATAAGCGTCCCGCCGATGCCGCGGCGTTTCTCCGCGAGATCGCCCGGATCGCCGATCAGGTCAGCGAGGGAGAACCGACCCTCGCGCTCCCGGCGCAGGATGCCGGCTCTCCGACCCCCGGAGGAGGCGGCGCGGCCCGGGCCGGCCCCCCGGCCTCCGGCGACCCGGCGGCGGGAGCCCGCGGGAGCGATGCGCCGGATTCCACTTCCGGCGGACCGGGCCGGCGTCTCGCGATCCCCGTTCTGGCGGCCGCGGCGGTCGCCCTCGTTCTGCTCACCTTCTTCCTGACGAGACCGGGGCCGTCCCCCCCCGCGACCACGCCGCCGCCGGCGGCGACCGCGGCGCCCGCCCCCGCGGCGGGAGGAGGAGGCGGCGTCGTCCCCGCGGTCTCCGCGCTTCCGACGCAGGCGGCGGCGCAGCCGGCGCCGACGGTCGAGCCGCTGCCGACCGCCGGTCCGGCGGGCGCGGCGGCCCCCGGTGTCGGAGCGCCGCGATCCGGTCCGTCCTACTCGCCGACGCGCGCCGCCAGGTCGACCCCCGAGCCCCGAAGCGCCCCGGTTTCTCCGGCCCTGCCCGCCGCCGAGGCCGACGAGGTCGTCCCCGGTGGTCACGCCGTCGACAACGTCTACCGGACGCGCCGTTGGGCGAAGTTCGGAGTCAGCCCCGACCAGGCGCGGATGTTCGTCGACGGCCGCTACGTCGGCATCGCGGACGACTGGGACGACCGGGGAGGCGGCCGGAAGTTCGAGTTCGCGCGTGAAGGCCGTCACAGAGTCCGCTTCGAGCTTCCCGGTCACCGTGACTTGAACCTCGAGGTTCTGGTCACGCCGAGCGCGAGCGACGACACGGTGGACGTGGGGGACGACCTCCATCGCGAATCGAAGGTCGCGTATCCGAAAGTCGCGTCCGTCGCCGACCAGACGGTCGGTCCCGTCACCTTCCAGGTCGAGCCTCCCGACGCGACCGTATCCGAGGGCTCGCGCGTCCTCGGCCGCGCCTCGACGTTCGGGCCGTCGTCGCCGCTCGAGCTCCGCGGACCTCTCGTCCACGACCTGGTGCTCGCGGCGCCCGGCTACAGGCCGAAGTCGATCCGGATTCTCGTCGGCCCGACCGCGGATCACGACTCCGCGATCGTGCGCGAGAAGCTGAAGAAGGAGTAGGGACGAGTTGATCGCCGCGGCTCTGGCCGCGGCGGGTCGCGGCGTCGCCGCTCCTTGCTTCTCGCGCCGGCAGCCCCCCGCTAGGCCGGCCCGGCCATGATCCGCCAGCGGCCGAGACGCTCCGCGGTCTCGGCGCACCGCCGCGCGGCGAGACGGCAGAGCATCGCGGAGAGCTCCGCGGCGCCCTCGGGGTCCGATTTCTCCAGACGGTCGAACCGGTCGCTTCCGAGCTCCAGAAGGACGGCCTGCTCGTGGGCCCTCGCGTCCGCCGAGCGCCCTCCCGCTCCCGGGTTCAGGACGGCCATCTCGCCGAAGATCTCCCCCGGACCCAGGATGGCGAGCGCCTCTTCGCCGCCGGCAATGTGTCGCGCAATGCGGACGCGCCCGCTCGCGACGGCGTAGAGCGCGTCGCCCGGATCTCCCTCGCGGAAGATCAGCGCCTCCGCCGGATAGCGCCGCTCCTCGGCGAAGGCGCCGAAGAGGTACCGGTCGGATTCCGAGAGCGCGCCGCGCCCGAGGAGCTTCGATTTCTCCGCCGCCGTCAGCGACGCCGCTTCGCCCGAGGAGGGCGTCTCGGCGGTGGAGGAGGGGGAGGCTCCCGGAAAGAACTTCTCGAAGAGAAGATTCAAGGTCGTCAGCCTCTGCGCGAGACGGCGTCGGAGATGTCGCAGCCAGGGAGCGCGGTCCGCGCTCTCGAACAGGAAGTCCGGACGGAATCCGAGAACGGCGGCCGCGGAGGACGCCCGGGCGTCGGTCGCGCGCGGAACTCCCGGTACGAGGCACTCCTCGCCGAGAAAGTCCGCGACGCCGACCGAACCCATTTCCTGCGGGCCGACGGGAGTCTCCCGCGCCAGCTCGAAGGCGCCCGAGAGGACCAGGTAGATCTCGCCGGCGACCTCGCCGGCGCGATAGAGAAAAGCGCCGGCCGAGATCCGGCGGATCTCTCCCGCGCCGGCCGCGGCGAGGAGGGCGCGGTCGTCGATCTCCGAGAGACCCGGCGTCGCGTCCAGAGAGCGTGCGCGGTCGAGCAGGCCCTCGGAGCGCCTGGCCCGGGAGATGAGCGCGCGGACGAGCGCCGGAACCCGGTCGGGCCACGCGAGAGACGGGGAGCGCGCGCGGCCCGCCGCCTCCAACCGGGCGCGGGCGGAGGACGCCGCCTCGCTCCACCCCGGGAAGTCGGCGGAGGCGAGGGCCCGGGCCGCGCGCAGGAATCGAAAGTCGTCCGCGTCCGGCAGGCCCTCAGGGCGGAGGAGCGCGGCCTCGAGCAGGTCGGCGACGGCCTCCGGAAAGCGCCGCTCGAAGAACGAGAGCCGGCCCCGGGCGGACGCGCTCCGCGGGTCGAAGGGATCGCGCTCCCGCGCGTCGTCCAGAAGGCGGCGCGCTTCGCCGAGGTCGTGCGTCTCCAGGGAGAGGATCGCCATGAGCACCGGATCGTTGCCCGCGACGGCGAAGGGCCTCGCCTCTTCGACGGCGCCCGCGGCGATGAGGACTCGGGCGAGCGAAGCGGATGACGTGGCGCGTTGCTCGAGCTCGATCGTCGCGGCGAGGCGGAACAGGATGTCGGCCTCTCCGAGGAGACCGGCGCTCTCGCATCGGCGCGCGGCTTCCCGCGCGCGGTCCGCCGGCGTCGTCGGCGGCAGCGCGTCCGTCATGCCTCGCCGCCGAGACAGGGGCGTCCGAAGATCCCGATCTTCCGAATGATGCGGCGATTCTATTGAAGTCGGCGGGCTGTCCGGCGCGGGGCGGCGCGCTTCCGTCAGACCCGGCGCCCGCTCGTTGTTTGGTGATTGTGCTAATTTCCCCCCCTCATGTCCGCGCCTGTGGAGGCCGCCGTCCTCAAGCGCACGCCTCTTTACTCTCTGCATCGGGAGCTCGGGGCGAAGCTCATCGACTTCGGCGGCTGGGAGATGCCCGTCCAGTACACGGGCATCCTCGAGGAGCATCGCGCGGTCCGCGAGAGGGCGGGTATCTTCGACGTCTCGCACATGGGTGAGCTCGAGGTCCGCGGCCCGGGCGCGCTCGGGTCCCTCCAGACTCTGACGCCGAACGACGTCTCGCGGCTCGCCGACGGCCGGTGTCATTACTCGGCGTTCCTGACCGAGGACGGCACGTTCGTCGACGATCTCCTCGTCTACCGGCGGGCGCCGGACGACTTCCTCGTGGTCGTCAACGCGTCGAACACGCCGAAGGACTTCGACTGGGCCGCCGGCCGGGTCGGCGGAGCGGCGTCCGTCGTGAACCGGAGCGACGAATACGCGCTCCTCGCGGTCCAGGGCCCGCTCGCCGGGGACCTGGTCGCGCGCGCCTTCGGCGACGACCCGCGGGACCTGGCGTACTACGCCTTCCGCACGATGCCGATCCTGGGGCACCCCGTTCTCGTGTCGCGGACGGGCTACACCGGCGAGGATGGCTTCGAGCTGTATCTCTCCCCGGAGGCGGCGGAGCCAGTCATGCGGCGGCTGCTGGAGCTCGGCCGCGAGGAGGGGGTCATGCCGTGCGGCCTCGGCGCGCGCGACACCCTGCGCCTGGAGGCGAAGATGGCTCTCTACGGCAACGACATCGACGACACCGTCACGCCGTGGGAAGCCGACCTCGGCTGGATCGTGAAGATGGAGAAGGGCGACTTCGTGGGGCGCGACGCCCTCGCGCGCCAGAAGGCGGCCGGCGTGACGCGCAAGCTCGCCGGCTTCGAGATGGTCGATCGCGGGATCGCCCGCCACGGCTATCCGGCCAGGGCGCCGCACGGGCCGGGGGTCGTCACCTCCGGGACGCACTCTCCCACCCTCGGCAGGCCGATCGGACTCGCGATGCTGCCGGTCGCGGACACGCCGCCCGGAACGGAATTCGAGGCGGAGATCCGGGGCCGCGCCGCCAGGGCGCGCGTGGTTCCGACCCCCTTTTACAAGAGAACGAAGAAGGAGGTATCTCCGTGAACCCGGACGATCTTCACTACACGCAGAGCCACGAATGGGTCCGGATCGACGGCGACATCGGCACGATCGGCATCACGGAGCACGCCCAGAAGGAACTGGGGGAGATCGTCTACCTCGAGATGCCCGAGGTCGGGCACGTCTACAACGCGGACGAGGAGTTCGGCACGGTCGAATCCGTGAAGGCGGTCTCGGAGCTCTTCATCCCGATCTCCGGCGAGGTCGTCGAGGTCAACAAGGCGGCGGTCGCGGAGCCGGGCATCGTCAACGACGACCCGTTCGGCGACGGCTGGCTGGTCAAGGTCAAGGTGACGACCGACGACGAGATTCGGAAGCTGATGACCGCGGAGCAGTACGCGGAATACGTGCAGGCGGAAGAGCAGGAAAAGTGAAGTTTCTTCCCACGTCCGACACGGATCGGACGGAAATGCTCGCTGCGATCGGCGTGTCTTCGGTGGACGATCTCTTCGCCGTCATTCCGGCTTCCGTGCGCATCCCGCCGGACCTGCCGCCCCCGATGTCGGAGATCGAGATCCGCCGCTACCTGGGAGGCCTGGCGGCGAAGAATCGCCATGCCCGCGACACCGCCTTCTTCCTGGGGGCGGGCGTTTACAACCACTACGTGTCGTCGATTGCGGACCAGATGCTCTACAGGGCCGAATGGCTCACGTCCTACACGCCGTACCAGCCCGAGGTCTCGCAGGGAACCCTGCAGTCGATCTTCGAGTTTCAGACTCACATCTGCCTGCTGACGGGCATGGACGTCGCGAACGCTTCGCTCTACGAGGGCGCGTCGGCGCTCGTCGAGGCGCTCCTGATGTCGGAGCGGCTCGTCCGGGGACGCCGCCGCGCGGTTCTTTCCGCCGGGATCCATCCGGAATACCGGGAGACGGTGCGGACCTACTTCCAGAACCTGGGGCTCGACGTCGTCGAGGTCCCTCTGGGCCCCGATGGCGCGACGGATGCCGCGGCGCTCGCGGCGGCCGCCGACGGATCGACGTTCGCCGTCGCCGTGCAGTCTCCGAATTTTCGCGGAGTGATCGAAGACTGGAAGGCCGGCGTCGACGCGGCGCACGCCTCGGGCGCGATGTCGATCGCGGTCGTCGCGGAGGCCGTCTCTCTCGCGCTGCTGGCGCCGCCCGGCGAGGCGGGCGCGGACATCGCGTGCGGAGAGGCCCAGTCGCTCGGCGTCCCGATGCACAACGGCGGGCCGCTCCTCGGATTTCTCGCGTGTCGGACCGCGCACCAGAGGCAGATCCCGGGCCGGCTGGTCGGAGAGACGCGCGACGCGCAGGGCCGCCGGGCCTTCTGCCTGACGCTCTCGACGCGGGAACAGCACATCCGGCGCGAGAAGGCGACGTCGAACATATGCACTAACCAGGGGCTGATGGCGCTCGCCAGCAACATACACATGTCCCTTCTCGGCAAGAAGGGAATGCGTGAGGTCGCCGTTCAGTCGCACGCGAAGGCGGAATATTGCAAGGCGCGGATCGCGCAGGTCCCCGGTTATCGCCTCCCGGACTCGCGGCCGACCTTCAACGAATTCGCGGTCGCCGCTCCCGTCGCCGCCGCCCCGCTCCTCGACCGCCTGGCGGCGCGCGGAATCCTGGGCGGCGTCCCGCTCTCCCGGTGGGATCCCGCGAACTCGGCCGAGTTTCTCGTGGCGGTCACGGAGATGAACACGCGCGAGGAGATCGACCGGCTCGCGGCGGCGCTCGGAGAATCGTCGTGAGCGTGGATCTCGAGACCGATCTCGCCGCCTCGAAAGAGGCGCTCGGCGACACCCTGCATCCGGAGCCGCGGCACGAGCCTCTCGTCTTCGAGCGCTCCGGGGCCGGCAAGGTGGGGTATTCGCTGCCTCCCCTGGACGTCCCCGCGGCGAGCGCGATTCCCGCGGCGCTCCTGCGCGGCGAGATCGAGGGAGAGACGGAGATCTCGGAAGTCGAGGTCGCGCGCCACTTCACCCGCCTTTCGCGGTTGAACTTCTCGATCGACGAAAACCTGTACCCCCTGGGCTCGTGCACGATGAAGCACAACCCGAGGACGAACGAGGAGATGGCGCGGCTGCCGGGATTCGCGGCCTCCCACCCTCTCGCGCCCGAATCGGTCTCGCAGGGGACTCTCGAGCTCGCGTGGAGCCTCGAGCAGGTCCTGCGCGAGCTGACGGGACTCTCCCGGGTCACGCTCCAGCCGTCCGCGGGCGCCCAGGGGGAGCTCGCGGGCATGCTGATGGTTCGCGCCGCTCTGACGCGATCGGGCAATCCCCGCCGGACCGTCCTCATCCCGGACTCGGCGCACGGGACGAACCCCGCGTCGGCCCACTTTGCGGGCTACAAGGTCCAGGAGCTCAAGTCGAACGCGCGAGGCACGCTCGATCTCCACGTCCTCGAAGAGGCGATGACCGAGGACGTCGCGGGACTGATGCTGACCGTTCCGAACACGCTCGGGATCTTCGAGGACCAGATCCTCGAGATCGCGAAGATCGTGCACGCCAGGGGCGGGTACCTCTACTGCGATGGCGCGAACTTCAACTCTTTCGTGGGCGTCGCCAAGCCGGGCGCGATGGGCATCGACGTCATGCACATGAATCTCCACAAGACCTTCTCGACGCCGCACGGAGGAGGGGGTCCCGGCTCCGGTCCCGTCGCCGTCGTGGAGCGCCTCGTTCCGTTTCTGCCCCGGCCGACGATCGAGCGCCGCCCCGACGGGACGTTCACTCTCGATTTCGACCGGCCGGAATCGATCGGGCGCCTCCGGACCTTCCTCGGCAATTACGGGATGTTCGTGCGGGCGCTCGCGTACATCGCGGCCTACGGGAATCGCATCGGCGAGGTCGCGCGCGGCGCCGTCCTGAACGCGAACTACATCCGCGCCGGCCTCGCGGGCTTCTATCACCTGAAGTACGACGCGCCGACGATGCACGAGGTCGTCTTCTCCGACAAGAAGCAGGCGGAGCACGGCGTCCACAACGGCGACATCGGAAAGCGGCTCATGGACTACGGGTTCCACCCGCCGACGATCTCGTTTCCGCTGATCGTGCACGGGGCGATGATGATCGAGCCGACCGAAACGGAAGGAAAGACGGGGCTCGACGCCTTCGTCGCCGCGATGCGGGCGATCGCGGCCGAGGTGGAGAGCGACCCGCAGATCGTGCTCGCGGCGCCGCACACGACGCCCGTGCGCCGGGTCGACGAGGTGGGCGCGGCGCGCAACCTGGTGCTCCGCTGGAAGCCTTCCGCCGTCTAGCCGCGAGCGGGGCCGGGCCGGCCGTATCATTCCGAAATCGTGCTCCGGACCCTTCTCGCGGTCGGTGTCGGCATCGCGGGCTTCCTTCTCGATGCGGCGAACCTGCCGGCCGCCGACCCTGTCCTGCCGACTTCCGTCGATCGATGGATCCGCGCCGACACCGCGCATTTCACCCTCTTCAGCGACGCCGGCCCGGATAAGACGCGGGACCTGGCACTCGAGCTCGAGCGCTTTCGTTCGGTCCTCCTCCTCCTGACGCAGTCCGCCGACACGGCGGATGCCGTCCCCACGAGCGTCGTGCTTTTCCGGAACGATTCCTCGATGGCGCCCTACCGTCCCCGCTTCGAGGGCCGTTCCCGCAGCCCGATCGGGTTCTTCCAGGCCTCGCGGGACGGGAACACGATCGCGCTCGTCGCGGGAGGCCACTCCGACGCGCAACGGGTCGTGATCCACGAGTACCTGCACGACTTCCTGCACGGTCACTTTCCGCCGCAACCGCTCTGGTACCACGAGGGAGCGGCGGAGTTTTTCGGGACGTTCCGGTCGGAGAGCACGGAGGTGCGGATCGGCCTTCCCATTCCGGAGCACCTCCGGCTTCTTCGCGAGTCGAAGCTGCTCCCGCTTGCGGAGCTCTTCTCCGTGGCGCACGACTCGGCCGAGTACCACGACGCGTCCCGGCAGCGCCTCTTCTACGCGGAGTCGTGGGCGCTCGTGCACTACCTGCTCCGAGGCGCTCCGCAGCGCACGCCGCAGCTGGCTCGGTTCCTCGGCTTGCTCGAGGGCGGAAGCCCGATCGACGCGGCTTTCCGCGAGGCCTTCGAGACGGACTACGAGACGCTGCTGACGGAGCTCGTCCGCTACGTCCACGGGCACCGGTTCCCCGAGGTGCGCGCGGCCTTCGGTTCGCTTCCGCTCCAGCCGGACGTCCGCGTGATTCCGATCGGCGCCGCCGAGGCGCTTTATCGGCTGGGGGACCTGCTCCTCCATTCCCCGGACGACCGCGACGCCGACGCCGAAGCGCACTTCCGCGCGGCCCTGGAAATCGAGCCGCGGCACGCGGGGGCGCTCGCCGGTCTCGCGCTGACGCGCGTCGCCGCCGACCGACTGGAGGAAGCCGACCGGTTCTATCGCGAGTCCATCTCCGCGGGCTCCGACGACTTCCGGACGTATTTCCGTTTCGGCAGGCTCCGAATGCGCGCGTACACCGGACGGACCTTCGTGGCCGGCCATCTCGAGCCGGAGGAGAGCGCGAGGATCGAGGAGGCGCGCGCCGCCTTCCGCCGGAGCCTCTCCTTGAACGGAGATTTCGCGGAAGCGCGCGTCGAGCTCGGACGGACCTTTCTCCTGGACGAAACCGCCGCCGTCCCCGAGGGGATCGGTCACCTCGAGGCCGCCCTGGCGCGGCTGCGGTCGCGAGACGACATCGTCCTGGACCTCGCCCGGCTGTACGAGCGGATCGGGGATCGCGCGAAGGCCGACGCGCTCCTCCGGAAGACGCCGGGCGAGCACGCCCGCAGCCTCGAGCGCCAGACCGCGAGCGACCGGGAGCGCCGCGACTGTCTGGTGCGGGTCAACGAGCTGCTCGGAGAGGGGCGGGAAGACGAAGCGATCGCCGATCTCGACGCGCTCGTCGCCGCGGCGCCTCCGGGGGTCCGCGATGTTCTCGGACGCCAGGCGGTGGAAGTGCGGGAGTCGGCGGCGCGGCGCCGCAGCGTGCGGGATTACAACGAGGCGGTCGCGCGCGCGAACCGGCGGGATCTCCCGGGGGCGCTCGACCTCTTCCGCATCGTCGCGGCTTCCGCCGGGGATCCCGACCTGGCGCGTTCGGCCCGGGAGCGCGCGGGTGAGATCGAGCGCGCCCTCTCGCGCCGCCGGGCGTCGAAGAAGAGGTGAGAATGGCGCGCCGGCGGGCATTTCCGGGCGGGCGGCCGGCGGCCGCCTTCGGATATCCTTGCTGTCCGCCATGAGCGAATTTCAGCGGAAGTGTCCGCACTGTACCGGCACCCTCATCCGGTCGAAGAGCTACAACTCCGGCTACACGTTTTACTTCTGGAAGAAGCCCTGGAGGCGGAAGTTCTTCGATTTCGGGGTCGAGAGGGTCTACCCGTGGGCGTGCATGGGGTGCGGCGTCGTGCTGCTCTACCTCGACCGGCTTCCCGCCGTCGCGGCGGAGTACAGGACCGCGCTCGAAGGGGACCTCGCGTCGAGCGCAGCGCCGGCGCCCATCCAGCCGTGATCGCCGTCGGGTATCTCGACGGCCGCCGCCTCGCGCGCGCCGTCATCGCGGGGGCGCGCTTCGTCGCCGACCGCGCCGAGCCGCTCAACAAGATCAACGTGTTCCCGGTCGCGGACGGCGACACGGGCACGAACGTCGCGTCCACCCTCCAGAAGGTCGCGGCCGGACTGGCGCGGGTGAAGCAACGCAATGTGCGGGAGATGTCGCGCGTCCTGGCCGACGAGGCGGTCGGGGGAGCGCGGGGAAACTCCGGCGCGATCCTCGCCCAGTTCTTCTGCGGGTTCTCCGAAGGCCTGCCGGACTCTCCGCGCGTGACCGCGGACGATTTCGGCGCCGCGGTCGTCCGGGCGGGAGACTCGGCCTACGGCGCGATCGCGCGGCCGGTCGAGGGCACGATCCTGACGGTCATCCGCGACTGGTCGCGCTACGTCGCGCGCCGGGCGGGGGAACAGAAGGACTTCGCGGAGCTGCTGCCGGAGTCGCTCGCCGTGGCGAAGAGGTCTCTCGAAAACACGCCGAAGCAGATGAAGGTCCTCGCGAAAGCGGGTGTCGTCGACGCCGGCGCGCAGGCGTTCGTTTACCTGATCGAGGGCATCGTCCGGTATCTGCGGGAATCCGCGAGGCGCGAGGTCTTCCTGGCGCCGCCGGTCGAGGTCCAGGCCGCCGTCTTCGACCGGACGGCGGAATCGATCCTCTTCCGCTACTGCACCGAGGCTCTTCTCGAGGGGGACGCCATCGACCGCGACGAGGTGCGGAGGCAGGCGTCGCTCCTCGGCGATTCGATCGTGGTCGCGGGCGGAGCCAACCGCCTCCGCCTGCACGTCCACACGAACGAGCCCGAGAAGCTGTTCGAGATCGTCGGCGCGATCGCCGAGGTCGCCCAGACGAAGGTCGAGGACATGCACGCACAGCACGAGACCCGCTTCGACCAGAACCGCGCGGCGCGGGTCGGAGTGGTGACGGACTCGACGTGCGACCTGCCGCCGACGATGTTCGAAGAGCTCGGGATCGGGGTCGTCCCGGTGCGCGTCTACTTCGGCTCCGAGAACTATCTGGACAAGGTGACCATCACGCCCTCCGAGTTCTACGCGCGTTTCTCCGTCACGAAGGAGGAGCCGAAGACGTCGCAGCCGCCTCCCGCCGACTTCACGCAGGTCTACCAGAACGTCGCGACGCACGCGGCGTCGATCGTCGCCGTCAACCTCTCGTCCGCCGTGTCGGGGACGTACCAGGCGTCGCTCGTCGGCGCCCGTCCCGTCGAGAAGACCGAGTTCGAGCACGTGGACAGCCGGAACGTCTCCGTGGGTCTCGGCCTCATCGTGCGCGCCACGGCGGAGGCGGCCCGCGCCGGAGCCCCCGCGGCGGAAGTCGCGCGCGTGGCGCGGGACGCCGCGGAGCGAACCCGGCTCTTCATCGCGGTTCCGACCCTCGAGCATCTCGTCCGGGGAGGCCGCGTGTCCCCGTTGAAAGGCTTCATCGCGAAGATGCTCGGGCTCCTGCCGGTGCTCACGATCTCGAAAGAAGGCACGGCGGAGCCGGCCGCGAAGGCGCGGGGATTCGAGGGAGCCCGGCGCAAGATGATGGCGCTCCTCTTCCGCTCCGCCGACGGCGGTTCGACCGGGCGCCGTTTCGGCGTCGCCCACTGCGACGCGCCGGGCGTCGCGGACCTGGTGGCGCGGGAGATCCGCGAGCGGTACCCCGAGTCGGACGTGATGATCGTCGAGTGCGGTCCCGCGCTCGGCGCCCACGGCGGCCCCGGCGCCGTGGCCGTCGCGGTTCTCCCTTAGGTGGCGTCCGAGAAACTCTCCCTCCGGCGCGTCGCCACGGTCGGGCACTCGAACCACACGCTCGAGGCCTTCCTCGCGATCCTCCACGCCCACGGCGTTTCGCAGGTGATCGACGTCCGGCGCTTCCCGTCGTCTCGGAAGTGGCCGCACTTCGACTCGGTCGCGCTCGGCCGGTCGCTTCCCGCCGCCGGGATCGCGTACGCGGGAATGCCGGAGCTCGGCGGCCGCCGCGCCGCCCGCCCGGACTCACCCCACACGGCGTGGCGCGTCGAGGCGTTCCGGGGCTACGCGGATTTCACCGACACGCCGGAGTTTCGTGCGGCCCTGGAGAGGCTCGAGGTGCTGGCGGAGAAGCGCTTCAGCGCCGTGATGTGCGCCGAAGCGCTGCCGTGGCGCTGCCACCGGTCGATCCTCGCCGATTCCCTGATCGCCCGCCGCTGGGACGTGGTCGAGATCCTGAGCACGAGCGAAGCCAGACCGAGAGCCCTGCCCGACTTCGCGCGACTCGATGGCGGCCGGGTGATCTATGACGGAAGAGGAGCGCAGCGGACCCTGCCGATCCGCTGAGAGATTTATCTGAGGATCCGGCCATCGGCGGCCATCGGGTCATCGGGTCATCGGGCCATCTGGGAATGCGGCGCGCGAGGATCACGGATTCGACTCGGTCCGCCCCTCTCACCTCTGACCTCTCCCCTCTCTCCTTCTTCTAGATTTCCAGGAAGCCCTCGCCGACCTGGATGACGCGGCCCCCGAGGTAGACCCGCGCGATCTGCGGCCGGAGGGTGCCGCCGTCCGTCTCGCGCCTTCCGGCGCTTCCGGCGCGCTCTCCGTCGGGCTCCGCGCCCTCGACGTGCACTTCGATGAAGAGCGTCGAGGGCCGGCCGGCGGCGTGACCCTGCTCGATGACGAGCTCGGTCACGGGTCGGACGGCGACGGCCGAGTGATGCACGAGGTAGGCGGAGAGCGCCGCCGCGGCCGCGCCGGCTCCCGGGATCTCCGAGGCTCCGATGGTGTCGAAGGCCCTCGCGTGCGCGGAGGCCCGCGCGTCGCGCGTCTCTTTCGTGAAGGCGTACACGACGGTCGCGTCGAGTCCCTCGAGCAGATCCTTCAGGTCGCCGTAGCGGGGGCGCGCGCCGTTCAACGCGTCGAGCGTCGAGACGGGAACGATGAGGCTCGGAAGACCGGTCGAGCACACCTTGACCGGCTGGTTGGTCGACTGGACGTCCTGCTCCGAGACTCCGAGCGCCCGCGCCAGGCGGGCGACGTCCTCGGGAGGCATCCGGCGGCCGATCTCGGCGCGCCGCTGCTTCAAGCGCAGCATCCCGATCGCGCCGCCCTCCCAGAGGATCTCGACCTCCACCAGACCCTCGCTGCCCTGATGGGCGACGCGGGTCGAGCCCTCCGTCGGCGTCGCGCCCCGGAGGCCGGCGTGGACGAAGTGCGCTCCGAGCGCCGGGTGCCCCGCGAAACCGATCTCGCGCTCCCGCGAAAAGATCCGGAGCCGGAAGATCGCGCCCGCCATGTCCGGCGGGAAGAGAAAGGCCGTGGCCGCGTGGTCCATCTCGCGCGCCGTCCGCTGCAGCATCTCTTCGGGCAGCGCTTCGGCGCGGGGGAAGACGGCGAGGGGGTTTCCGGCGAGCTTCCGGTCGGCGAAGACGTCGACGAGGACGAACGGGTGCTTCACGTGCGGCGCGCGGCGAGCAGAAGCATGTCCCGCGGCCCGACGGAGGCGCCGGTTCGCTTCCAGTCGGAGACGATCTGGGCGAAGGCCCCGGGAAGCGACTGTCCCACCGCCATGCGGGCGAAGAGCTGGATCGACTTCTCGGGCGCCACGGTCTTCCCCGGGAAGCGGAGCTCGGCCGCCCCGGCCGAGGAGAGGACGAGAAGGTCGCCCGCCGCCGCTTCGGCTTCCGCGCGCTTCGAGGTCCCGCGCTCGTCGACGCGCAGCGGGAGAGGCCGGCCCTCCCGAAGGACCCAGGGGATCGAGGATCCTTCGCCGCCCGCGGCGAGCTCGATCCGGGCGCCCTCCCAGCGGGCGGCCGCGACACGGGCGTCCGGCTCCGCTCGGATCGCGTCCTCGACGGCCTCCGCCGGAGAACGGGTCAGGCGCCGCCGGCCCGCCGTCAACGCGCCGAAGACCGTGCCGAGTTTCGACCCGTTCGGGAGCGGCGTCTCGACCAGGAGGAAGGCGAGCGAGGCCGGCCCCGCCTCGACCGCGTAGGCGACGAGATCGAGATCTTCCGAGCGCCAGCGCAGGGGCGCGCTCTCGAACCCGGGCGTCGCGGGCCATTCCGCCGGCGCGAGCATCGCCTGGGCCGACCGGAGGACCTCGAGCGC
Source organism: Acidobacteriota bacterium (assembly GCA_039933215.1). Classification (GTDB taxonomy): domain Bacteria; phylum Acidobacteriota; class Thermoanaerobaculia; order UBA5066; family Gp7-AA6; genus JALYUA01. Next base: position 30,856 of record JBDTOO010000025.1, on the reverse strand, counting down.
CCCCTCTTCGCGCGCGCGCGCGACCGCATCCTCGTGCTGCCGGACGTTTTCGACGGCGAGCGCCGCGTGCGTTCCGACGTCGGCGAGGAATTCCTCGTCTTCTTTCGTGAAGCGCCGGTTGCGCTTGTTCAGCAGCTGGACGACGCCGACGATCTCGCCCTTCGGCGTGCGCAGGGGAGCCGCGAGGATCGTCCGGGTGGTGAAACCCGAGGAGAGATCGGTGTGCGAATCGAAGCGGGGGTCCTTGTAGGCGTCCTCGATGTTGATCGTCTCCCCGGTCCGCGCCACGGTGCCGGCGATCCCGCGTCCGACGGGAAGGCGGATGGACGCGACGGCTCCGCCCTCGAGGATCTGGCTGACGAGCTCCTGCGTCCCCGGCTCCCGGAGGAAGATCGTCCCTCGCTCGGCGTCGGTCTCGGAGGTCGCGGTGCGAAGGATGATCCGGAGGGTCTCCGTCGGGTCGAACGTCGCGGCCAGGGACTTGTTCGCCTCGAGGATCACCATGAGCTTGACCATCTTCGCGCGCGTCACCGAGACCTCCGCGAGGACCCGGTCGAGGACCTGGCCCTCGAAGGACGCGATGGAGTCCGCGAGGGTGTCGGCGTCGGGAAAGCGCGCTTCCGGGTCCTTCGCGATCGCCCGGTCGAGAACGCCGAGCAGCTCGTGGGGCAGGTCAGGGCGGAGCGTCTCCGCCTTGGGCGGAGCTTCCGCGATGACGCGCCGCACGAGGCGCGCCGTGTCCGGATCGTCGAACGGCACCTGCCCGGTGAACATCTCGTAGAGGAGCACTCCCATCGCGTAGATGTCCGTGCGGATGCTCGGGGCGTCTCCGCGCAGGAGCTCCGGGGCGAGAAACTGCGGCGTGCCCGGGACGGTGTCCTCCTTCTCGCCCCGGTAGACGGCGGACTCGACGGCGATTCCGAAGTCCATCAGTCTCGGGGTGTCGTCGTCGGAGACGATGACGTTCTCGGGCTTCAGATCCCGGTGGAGGACGCCGATGCGGTGCGCCGCCGCCAGCCCGCGGCAGATTTTCTTGGCGATCGAAAGGCCGCGGCCGATCGGCAGCATGCGCTCCTCGTCTTCGATCTCCTTCAGCGTACGGCCCGGCAGGTACTCCATCGACACGAACTCTTCGCCGTTTAACTCCACGAGGTCGAAGACGCGGCAGACGTTCTCGTGCGTGACGCGGCGGGAGAGGATGATCTCGCGGCGCAGCGTCTCGCGGCGCTCCGGCGAGACCCGGTCGGGCCGGATGCGCTTCAAGGCGATGTCCTGATCGAGCTTCAGGTCGCGCGCTCGGTAGACGACTCCCATCCCGCCGTATCCCAGGACGGCCTCGATCCGGTAGCGCCCTCCGAGAAGGGTTCCGGCGGTGAGCGGCCGCTCCGAGGCGCCCCCTTTGGCGGCGCCGTCTCGCGTGGGTGAATCGCTGTCGCGGGGCAAAGCGGCTCGATTGTATCGGGCGGGCACGACACCCGCGAAAGGGCCGGTGGAGCGCGGGTACTCTTTGACTTTGCGAGCGGCGGGGGCGTAAATTGCCCTTCCAGCCAGCGCCTTTCGTTCCTTTACTGAAGAGGAGTGCACCCGTGACAAGAAGCCGGTTCCGACTCCCTCGGATCTCCGTTTTTGCCGCCGTTATGGCGTTTCTCGCGGCGAGCCCCGCGTTCCCCGCGGGCTTCCAGGTCATGACGCAGGGCGCCAGGGCGACGGGCATGGGTCTCGCGTTCACGGCGGTCGCCGACGATCCTTCCGCGATTTTCTACAACCCGGCCGGCCTCGGCTGGCAGAAGCACTTCGAGGCCCAGATCGGGAGCGAGTTCCTGACCAAGGTGAAGGGCGACTTCGAGGGCGCCAACCCCTACCCGGGAGTCGGCGTCCACGAGGACCAGCACAAGACGACCTTCGTCGTTCCGAATCTCTACGCCGTCGCGCCTCTGACGAGCGAGATTAATTTCGGCCTGGGGATCAACTCTCCGTACGGCCTCGGCTACCGGTGGGACGACGGGGAGAACTTCTCGGGGCGGTTCGTCGCGCAGAACGCCGTGATCCAGGCCATCGATCTGAACCCGGTCCTCTCGTTTCAGGCGACGCCCGAGTTCGCGATCGCCATCGGCGCGGACTACCGGGTCTCCAAGGTGCAGCTCGAGAGAAACCAGGCGGCGATCAATCCCTTTACCCAGTCGGTCGTCGACGTCGCGCACATCAAGCTGAACTCGGAGGTCCAGGACAACCACGGCTGGGGCTGGAATGCCGGCATCATGTTCCGCCCGATGCCCCAGTTCTCCTTCGGCGCCGCGTACCGCAGCAAGATCAAGGTCGACTACGAGGGTGAGGCGACCTTTCAGCAGCGGTTGACGGGCGATCCTCGCTTCGACCCCGCCGTCGCGGCGCAGCTGCCTTCGGGCACGCATCCCGTGACGACTTCGATCGAATTCCCCGCGTCGTTGAATCTCGGGACCGCTTTCACCTTCCCCGGGGACTTCCTGGTCGCCCTCGAGGCCGACTGGACCCAGTGGTCGAGCTTCAACGCCCTGGACATCCACTTTCCGGACATCGTCGGCCGGGACCTCCACCGCGAGACCGACTGGGAAAACTCGTGGGCGTACCGGATCGGGATCGAGAAGAAGTTCTCCCGGTTCGCGCTCCGCGCCGGCTACTACCGGGACAAGACGCCCCAGCCTCTGGGGGACGCCGGGCCGATCCTCGCGGACAACGACCGCGACGCCTACACCCTCGGGTTCGGCTACAACACCGAGCACTGGGGCGTGGACGTGTCGGACCTCTACCTCAAGGTCAAGGACATCGACACGCGCGGCGTGTCCCACGACCGCTTTTATGGCGTCTACAAGGAAGCCGTGAACATTTTCGCCTTCAGCCTTCGGCTGGCGTTCTAACCATGGAGATCACGATGACAACGAAGCTCCTCCGCGCGAAGACCCTCGCGCTCGTTTTCGCCGGGGCCGCCGCAGCGGCCCCGCCGCTCTCCGCCCAGACGACGTTTCACAAATATGTGGCGCTCGGCGACAGCCTCACGGCGGGCGTCCAGGGGGCGTGCCTTGTCGGCCGCAACCAGCAGACGGCGTACCCGAAGCTCGTCGCGAATTCGCTCGGGATCACCGACTTCGAGCTCCCGCTGGTGGGCGAGAGCGCCACCGTGACGAGCCCGGCCAGCGCCTGCCTCGGCGCGAGGATCTCGGGAACGTCCATCGTGCCCGGTCCGGTCTCCCAGCCCGGCGCGCCGTTGAACGCCACGCTGGCCCGTCCCTACGACGACCTCGGCATCCCGTTCGCGCGCGTCCGGGATCTGGTCGACCTGAAGACGTCCAACCCGACCGGCGGAGGCGTGCAGAGCGCGGCCGCGCTGGTGCTTCGCAACTTCCCCGGGAGTCCCTACAACGGCCTCTCCGCGGTCGACGAAGCGAATCTGCTGTCGCCGGATCTCGTGTCCCTGTGGATCGGAAACAACGACGTCCTCGGCGCGGCCACCTCCGGTGTGGCCATCGAGGGCGTGACCGTCACGCCGAAGGCCGCCTTCGACGCGAAGTACGCCGAGGTCGTGGACGGGATCCGGCATTCCGGCCGCACGCTCATCTTCCTGAACATCCCCGACGTCACGGCGATCCCCTTCGCGACGACCATTCCCATCCAGCGGACGGTCGGCGCGAACACGATCCGCTTTCTCGGCCCGCGGACCACCGCGACGTGCGCGACGGCGCCGTGCCCGCTGCCCGACGGCAGCCTGCTGACGCTGCAGGCTCAGGCCCTGCTCGGCCAGGGGATCGGCATCCCGATCGCAGCCGGCGGAACCGGGCAGCCCCTGCCCGACGGCGGGTTCGACCCGGGGACGAGCACCGTGACACCCGGTGTCATCCTCTACCCCGACGAGGTCGCGCTCCTGCAGGCGCGCACGAACGACTACAACGCGACGATCGCTTCGACGGCGGCGGCGAACGGCGGCATCCTGATCGACGTCCATGGGATCCTGGACGACATCAAGGCCAACGGCTTCTCGGTGGCCGGCATCAACCTGAACTCGGGACTCCTGATCGGCGGCCTGTTCTCCGCGGACGGCGTTCACCCGTCGAACATCGCGCAGGCGATCATCGCGGACGAGATCATCCTGACGCTGAACCGGGTCGCGGGAACGGACTACCCCGAGCCGGACTTCTCCGCGGCTTTTTTCACGCCGAACGTTCCGCCCGGCGCCGCGACCCTTCGGGCGAACGAGCTGTGGCCGGCCCTTCTCGAAAACCTTCCCGATGGCCTGTCCTTCGCTCTTCCCGTCGAGGAGCGAGCGGCTCCCGTCCTGCCGGCCCGGCCGCGTCGCGCCCCTCGAGCGGCGTCCGGACGGCAGCCCGGTCTCTGAGCGTCGTTATCCGGAGATTCGAGCCCCGGCGCCCGTTGGGTGCCGGGGCTTTTCGTTTGGCGATGCCCGCCGGGCCGCTTCCTTTATCCTCCGGCGTCTGCTAGATTTCGCCGTCTTTTTCGGAGCAACCGCCATGATGATTCCAGCGACCCAGATCCGCGCCGGCACCCTCGTCATTTACAACGGGGAGCTCCACCGCGTCCACGGCATGGTCCACAAGACCCCCGGCAACCTCCGGGGATTCGTCCAGGTCAAGATGCGCAACCTCCGCAACGGCTCGATGACCGAGCACCGCTTCGGGTCCACGGACCGGGTCGAGAAGGCCTCCCTCGACGAGAAGGAGATGGAGTACCTCTACTCGGACTCCGCGGGCCATCACTTCATGGACCAGAGTAACTACGAGCAGGTCACGCTCTCGGACGAGGTGATCGGCGAGCAGATGAAGTACCTCCTCCCGAACACGGTAATCCACGTCGATTTCTACGAGGAGAATCCCGTCGGAATCGAGCTGCCGAACACCGTGACCCTCAAGGTCCGCGAGACCCAGCCGGGGATGAAGGGCGCGACCGCCTCGGCCTCCTACAAGCCCGCGGTCCTCGAGACGGGCCTCGAGGTGATGGTGCCGCAGTTCATCGAGGCGGGCACCACGATCAAGGTCGACACGCGCGACGACTCCTACCTCGAGAGGGCCTAAGCGGCGCCCCGCGCGGAGCGCGGAATGGACGCCGCGTCGTATTCGGGCGCGCGCACCCCACGCGCGCCCGAATACGCTCAAAGGCAGCGCCGCAGTCATGACACGGACATTCTGTAGTTCGTCGGTTCGCGCGGGCCGTCGCAATCGATCGTCGCCGGCCCTCCGCGCTTAAAAACTCTGAGCACGGCGGATAGCCGTTTTCGTCCTCTTCCGAGTCCGGTTGCGGCTATGCTGATTCAGCATAACTAATTGATTCGACAAGAGATTTCTGCTTGACGGAGCTCCGGGAGGCCCGAATAATCGGATCCGTGCAGAACACCCCGGTCATCCGGGCGGTCGCCGTGGCCGCCCTCCTTGCCTTTGGCGTCTCCGGAAGTGCGGAAGCCCGTCCGAAGGCCCGTCCGGCCTCCCGCGGGAAGGCCTCCAGGGCCCCGGCCGCGTCCCACGCGAAGGCGCACCACGGCGCGAAGGGCAAGAAGCCGTCCGTCTCCCGGCGGCGGAGCGGCGCGAAGCCGGCCCGGACGGCGGCCTCCCGCCGGAACGGGAAGCGGCCCGCGGCTCACGCCCCGCGCCAGGTGAGGGGAAAGACCCGGATCCATCAGAGCGAGAGCGGGGACATCGTCGTCGACCGGGTGGTCCTGGCCGACGCGTTCGGAGAGATCGCCGGTCCCCCCCGCGAGCTGCAGAATTTCCCGCCGGCTCCCTGCGAGCCCGCGGACGCGGTCATCGAGGCCCATCTCCACGACGTCGAGTCCGACGCGGCCGAGTCCGACGCGGCCGACGTCTCTCAGGCTCCCGAGCGGGACGCCGATGCGGAGGTCGCCTCGGCGGCCGGGTCGCCCTCCGGGACCCGCGCGAGCCTCTCCCGCATCGCCCGCCGGATCGGCTCCTTCTTCCGGCCCAAGTCCTCCGAATCGGCCGTCCGGCCCCAGGACGTCGACCTGACGGAGCTCGTGTCGAAGGACTTCATGATCCCCGTCGCCGGAGTGGACGCCGAGCGCCTGCGCGATTCGTTCCTTTCCTCGCGCGGCCGCCATGCGAAGCACCTCGCGATCGACATCGGGGCCCCCAAGGGGACGCCGATCCTCGCGACGACCGACGGCGAGATCACGCGGATCAGCCGGGAGCGGAGGGGCGGCAAGTCGATCTACCAGAAGGACGCGACCGGCCAGTACCTGCTTTTCTATTGCCACCTCTCCGAGTACGCCGAGGACCTGCAGGTCGGAGAGAAGGTCCGCAAGGGCGACGTGATCGGCTACGTCGGGTCGACGGGCCACGTCATCGGCGGCTCCCACCTGCACTTCTCGATCACCCGCCTGGCGGAAGACGATTCCAACTTCCGCCGGGGCCTGGCCATCAACCCGTACCTGCTGTTCCTCGCCGGCGTGCCTTAAAGCGGAGCCGGGCTATTGCCCGAATCGGCGCTAGGCGGAGCCGGGCGAGTACCCGGCCCTCACGGTCTCGATCTCCCCGCCCCGTCTTCAAAATCCGAGATTTCAAGTTAGTCCGGCTGGGTGAGACCAGAGCGGGCTCGTTGACTAGATTCGCGGGATCGGGTTCTGCGCCATCAGCCGTTCGATCCAGAGGTTGGTCAGCTTCTCGGAGACGGTGTTCTGCCGGAGGCGGGCCGCGAGGTTGTCCCAGTCCATCTCGTCTAAGAGCTGGTCCTGGTTCATGCAGGAGAAGACGATCTCCTTCTCCCGCCCGGTCGCCGGGTCGATGTGCCTCTGCAGGCACTGGGCGCAGACTTCCTTCATCATGCACTGCATCGGGGAGTTGATGGACCCGATGCCGACGTGGCCGGGTTTCAGGTACGGCGCGAGGACCGCGTGCCGCGCCCGCGCCACGGCGGACATCATGCGGTCCGACCCGATGACGATGACCCGCTCCGCGTCCGACAGCGGGATCTCCGGCGTCCCGAGCTTGCCGGTCGCGTAGGCGATCATCGCCTCGACGATGTTGCCGACGAACTCCCGGTCGGAGGGGCGCCGTGCCGGGATGTTCTTACCGCGGTCGACGGAGATAACGAGCACGTCCGCGGCCGCCTCGATCTCCTCGCGCTTGTAGAAGTCGTCCGCGTTCTTGTAGCCGGCGAAATACAGGACGCGGTTTCCGAGCTCGCGGGCCTTTTTCCCGATCGAAAAGAGCACGGCGTTGCCGAGGCCGCCGCCGAGCAACAGGACCGTCGAGTCCCGGGGGAGCTCGGTGGCGGTTCCCGTGGGGCCCATCACGAGGACCGGCTCGCCGGGGCGCAGCACGCTGCAGAGGCGCGAGGAGCCGCCGAGCTCCAGGGCGATCATCGAGAGCAGCCCCTTCCCGGCGTCGACCCACGCTCCGGTCAGCGCGAGCGGCTCGATCAGGAGCGGCGATCCCCCGGCCCGCGGGGCCGCCGCCTCCAGGTTCTGGAGCCGGAAGAACTGTCCCGGCTGGAAATTCGCAGCGGCCGCCGGAGCGCGGACCACGACCTCGACGATCGTCGGAGTCAGGCGTCGCACCTCGTGAACCGTGGCGGTCAGGAGGTCCTCCATGCGCCGCCGGAACTCCTGCCACTCCACGACGGGCGCCGCGGGCAGCGACTCACCGGGCGCGGGGCCGCCCATGGCGTCCGTCACGGGGCGGTAGCCGTTCTTGGCCGAGGCCATGGCCTTGACGACGTTGCCGTTGTAGGCCGGGTGGTTGTCGCCGAAAAAGCTGATGAGCCGGCCGCCCCGGTTGTAACCGGTGAAGAAGGCCCCGCGGTCGTCGGCCGCGGCCGGAGAGAGTGTCCATCCCCCCGCTCCGTCCGGCGCCGCGCGATGGGGAAGGAAGAATCGCCGCCGCTCATCCATCTGGAAGGTGCCCGGCCACTCCTTCTCGTACGTGATGTTCGGCGTCGTCCCGGCGGCGACCAGGCACGAGCGGGCGGGGAGCTCGACGACGTCGCCCGGCCCCGCGCGCCGGAACCGCACCGCCTTCAGGTGGCCGTGCTCGTCCGCGACGGCCTCCTCGGGCTCGAGCCCCTCGATGAAGGAGATCCCCTCCTCGAGCGCCTTGATGATCTCCTCGTGGTTCAGCCGGTAGGCGGGAGAGTCCTCCATCGCGCGGCGGTAGACGATCGAGACGCCGCCCCATTCGCGGCAAAGGCGCGCGAGGTCCGGCAGGTCGCCCGAGGCGCGCGCGCGTTCCCTCTCCCGCCTCACCTCCGTGCCGTGCTGGAGGAGACGGTCGAGAACATCGCGCTCCTCGGCGTCGAACGGGCCGCGGACCGCGGGCTCGCCGCGCTCGGCGGCCAGGGTCTCGTACCGGGACAGCACCTTCTCGGCCTGGATCGGGTAGTAGGCGAGGAGCTCCGTGGCGGTGTCGATCGCGGTCAGACCGCCGCCCACGACGACCGCGGGGAGCTCCGCCTGGAGGTTGGCGAGCGCGTCGTCCTTGAACGCACCGGTCAGCTGCAGCGCCATCAGGAAGTCGGACGCCTTGCGGACGCCGCGGATCAGGTTGTTCTTCATCCCGATGATCGTCGGCCGGCCGGCGCCCGCGGCGATCGCCACGTGGTCGAAGCCGGCGTCGAAGGCCTGCTCCGCGGTGATCGTTCCCCCGAAGCGCACGCCCCCCAGGGCCGAGAAGCGCGCGCGCCGCGTCAGGGTCAGGTGGATCAGCGTCAGGAAATTCTTGTCCCAGCGGACGGTGATCCCGTATTCGGAGACGCCGCCGAATCCGGCGAGCGGTCGGCGGTCGAGCGGGCGGGCGATTTCGGCCCAGTCGCGGATCGGGCGCGGGCCGCCGCCATCGGCTCCCGTCCAGTCGGCGGGCAGGGGCTCGAGCTTCAGCCCGTCCACGCCGACGACGCCGAACCCTTCGTTCACGAGGTAGTGGGCGAGCGTGTATCCGGCGGGGCCCATCCCGACGACCAGGACCTTCTTCCCGTTGTAGGGGAGCGCGACGGGGCGGGCGGGGGCGAGCGGGTTCCACCGTGTCAGGAGGCCGTAGATCTCGACGCCCCAGGGGAGCATCAGGACGTCCGTCAGAACGCCCGTCTCGATCTGGGGGATGTTCACGGGCTCCTGCTTCTGGAAGATGCAGCTCTTCATGCAGTCGTTGCAGATCCGGTGGCCGGTGCCCGGGCACATGGGGTTGTCGACGCAGACGATGGCGAGCGCGCCGATCGAGTCGCCCTCGCGCCGCAGGGCGTGCATCTCGGAGATCTTCTCGTCGAGCGGGCAGCCGGGAAGGGCCACCCCGAGCGGGTTCTTCTGGAAAGTGTCGGTCTTGGGGTCGAAGAAGCCCTTCGAGCAGGAGTCCTTCTCGCGCTCGTGGCAGAGCAGGCAGTAGTGGGCCTCGCCCAGCACCTGCCGCGGCGACATCCGCGGGTCGGTCAGGCCGAAGCCCTCCCGCCGCCGGCGCCGGGCGTGCGGGCCGACGCGCTCCTCCGAAAGCGCCGGGTTGGGGCGCTCCGTCTCGACGAGCGCCGCGTAGTCGAGGGTCTCCGGCAGGCGCAGGCTCGCCCATTCGCGGGTCTCGAGGCGCCACAGGGGGTGGCGCATCCGAAGGTTCGTCCACGCCGCGTAGGCCTTGACCAATGCCTCGACGAAGACGAGGAGGGCCTCGTCCTCCGTCCCGTTCGCGGTCGGCGCGAGGCCGGGCGGCAGCGCCGCGGCTCGCCCGGCGAGGTCGGCGGCCCGCGCCCGCGCCGCGGCCGGGACTTCCGGAATCTTCTTCTGGCGAAGAGCGGCGATGAAATCGGCCTCGAGGTCGATCAGCCCGGCCCCGAGCCGCGCCGCGGCGAGCTCGGGATCGGCGTCCCAGGGAAGCTCCGGGTGGATCCGCTCGATCGCGCGCCCCGTCCGGGCGATCGCGTCGGCCTCGGGGGAGGTGAGGTCCGGAAGCGGCGCCTTCACGGCCCGGCGCTGAACAAAGTCTCGCCGGAAGCGAAACAGGACGGCCTCCGGCACGGCGACCTCGATCTGCGCCCTCCACTCCCGTTCGACGCCGAAAAGGCCGGCGACGAAGCGGCCGAGAATCCGCCCCGCGTCGACCAGGATGCGCGAACGCGCGAGGGCATCGAACGATGCGGGCTCCTGCCGGTACCGGGAAAGCCGCCCGGCGACCTCCGCGTCCTCCCTCTCCAGAAAGGCGAGGAACTCGCGGTCGAGCGCGGCGAGCCGCTCCTCGCGGTGGAGATCCTGGTAGGTGAACCCGGCGAGTCCGAGCGGGAAATCCCTGGCGGCCGGATCGGGCGGAGGCGCGTCAGTAGGCAACGGCGCGGATTGTAGCTTGGCCGCCGATCGAAGGAGGGGAAGCCGCGCCCCTCCGCCCCGCGCTGGCTCGAGTCGCCGAGCTTCGTGCGAAACCGGAGATGGGAGGAGACGCGGCTCCGCCGGTCCCGGGACGGCGAGACTCCAGATATGCGGCCGCGGGGCCGCAGCTTACAACCGGGCTCTTCGAGACGCGTCCCGTTTCGCCGGCGTCACCCGCCGGGGATCCAACGCCGTCGTGGACTTCTTCCCTAATCAGTAATAGGATTCATTCCTGATATGAAGATCCACGCCGCGGCGGCCGCCCGCCGGGAGACGCCGCAACGGCGGTTGGTCTTCGAGGCCGTCGCCGGGACCGATTCGCATCCGACCGCGGAGTGGGTCCACGAACGGGTGCGGCGGGCCATGCCGCGCATTTCCCTCGGCACCGTCTACCGGAACCTGCAGCTGCTCGTTGCCGACGGGCGGTTGCGCGCGTGGAAGCGGGGGCCGATCGCGCGCTTCGACGCCGATCTCTCGCCGCACGACCACTTTGCCTGCGAGCGGTGCGGCCTGCTGGTCGATCTGGAGCGCAACGAGGAATCTTTCGCATCGGAGAAGAAGCTCAAGGCGCGCGGGCACGAAGTCCGCGACCGGATACTGGAGTTCGTCGGCCTCTGCCGGACCTGCCGGAAGGCCGCAAAAACAGGAGGATCACCATGGCCAAACTGAATGGAACCAAGACCCACGAGAACCTGAAGCACGCCTTCGCCGGCGAATCGCAGGCGAACCGGCGCTACCTCTACTTCGCGCGCCGGGCCGACATCGAGGGCTATGCCGACATCGGCGGGCTCTTCCGCGACACGGCGGAGGCGGAGACCGGGCACGCGTTCGGACACCTCGATTTCCTGAAGGAAGTCGGAGATCCCGCGACCGGATTCGCGATGGGCAACACCGACGCCAACCTGAAGTCGGCGGTGGAGGGGGAGACCTACGAGTACACGCAGATGTACCCCGGTTTCTCCCGGACGGCGCGCGAGGAGGGGTTCACCGAGGTCTCGGAATGGTTCGAGACGCTCGCGCGCGCGGAAAAGTCCCATGCCGGGCGCTTCCAGAAGGGACTCGACAACCTCGGTTCCTTCTGAGCTCCCGCACTTGACGTTCAACCCCGCGGCGGCCGACTTCGCCGATCCGGCCGCCGTGGACCGCGAGCTGCGGCGGGTCGCGGACATCTGCCACACCTGCCGCCGCTGCTACAACCTCTGCCCGTCGTTCGACGTCCTCTTCCGGGCGCTCGACCGCCCGGACGTCGACGGCGAGGCGGAGCGACTGGAGAGCAAGGATCTCGCGGGGTTCTCGGACCTCTGCTACGAGTGCAAGCTCTGCATCCCGCACTGCCCGTATTACCCGCCGCACCGGTGGGAAGTGGACATCCCCCGCGTCGTGTTCCGCGACCGCGCCGCGCGGGTCAAGGCGGAGGGCCGCCCGCATCTGCGGGAGCGCGTGCTCGCCGCGGCCGACGCGGTCGGCCGCGTCTCGACGAAGGTCTCCGCAATCGTGAACGCGATGAACGAGACCCGCCTCGCCCGGTTCGTGCTCGAAAAGACCCTCGGCGTCCATCGGGATCGGATGCTCCCGACCTACGCGTCCCGGCCGTTCGACGCCTGGTGGCGGGATCGAGGGGGGCGCACCGAGCCGCTTCCCGGGTCGGGCGAGAACCGCGTCGCCCTCTTCATCACGTGCAGCCTGAATTACAACGCTCCCGAGGTGGCGCGCGCCGCGGTCGCGGTGCTGGAGAAGAACGGGTGCGAGGTCGCCGTGCCGCCCCAGCGCTGCTGCGGCATGCCCTTTCTCGAGAGCGGCGAGATCGACGAGGCGAAGGAGTGCCGGTTCGACAATGTCGCGTCGTTCCACCCGTTCGTCCGCGCCGGCTACGCGATCGTCGTCCCGGGGCCGACCTGCAGCATGACTCTCAAAAAGGAATACCCCGTGCTCGGCGATGAGCCCGCGGCGCGGGACGTCGCGGCGGCCACTCAGGACATCGGCGAATACCTCATGCGCCGGCACGCTGCCGGCCGGCTCGCGCTGGACTTCCGCCGGAGCCCCGGCCGCGTGCTCTACCAGTTCGCCTGCCATCTCAAGGTCCAGGACATCGGGTTCAAGTCGAGGGACCTCCTGATGCTGATCCCCGGCACCGAGGTCGTCACGGTCGAGAAATGCACCGGCCACGACGGAACCTGGAGCATGAAGACCGAATACTTCCCGCTCTCGATGAAGATCGGCGCGCCCGTGTTCGACGAGGTCCGCGAGCACCGGCCCGATGCGATCGCTTCCGACTGTCCGCTCGCGGCGCTGCAGATCCGTCAGGGCACGGGCCGGACCGCGCGGCATCCGATCCAGCTGCTGGCCGAAGCGTACGGTCTCTCGAGCGAAGAGGACGGAGCATGAAACCGATCGCCGGCGACGAGGTCCTGAACCTCCACGAGTACGAGGTCGCCCGGCCCGATTTCCGCCGGAAGGTCATTGAAGTCAAACGCCGCCGGCGCGTCGCGCTCGGGCCGCTCATCACGCTCGTCTTCGAAAACCGCGAGACCGTCCTCTTCCAGATCCAGGAGATGCTGCGCATCGAGCGGATCGTCCGGCCGGAAAAAGTCCAGGTGGAGCTCGACGTGTACAACGAGCTCCTGCCGGGCGACGGCGAGGTCGCGGCGACGCTGTTCATCGAGGTCACGGACCCGGCGATGGTCCAGCCGACGCTCGACCGCTTCGTGGGGCTGGATGAGCCGGGCCGGCTGGTCCTGAGCACGGGGGCCGTCGACTACCCCGCCGGGTTCGCCGCCGGGCAGAGCCGGGAGGACCGGATCTCCGCCGTCCACTACATCCGGTTCCCTCTCGGAGACGCGGGCCGCCGGGCCCTCGCGTCGACGGGGAAAGCCGGGCTTCGCGTCGACCACGGCGGGTATTCGGCCTCCGTGGAGCTCTCTCCCGAAACGGTCGAGGAGCTGCGCCGCGACCTCGACGACCGCGGGGCCTCGTCCGCGTAGAGCCTGCCGAGGAATTCGTAGGCGATAATTTCGCCGTGCCTCCCGGACAGCCGAGCGGTTTCCGGCGGGTGGTCTTCCACGGCCGCCCGGCGGGCGGACCTTCGCCCATGCCGGCCTCCGACGGTCACGACATGCGTCCCTTCCGGCCGGACTGGACCCTCCGCTCGGACGAGATCGGCGTCGTGATTCTCGAGCCGCACATGGCGGGCTCGCTCGCGACACCCCCGCGGGCCCAGGTCGGGGAGGGGGCGGACCGGATCGGGGTGCTGCTCGTCGGGGACGGCGCCGGCGCGCTCGATCCCTTCTGGGCGGCGCGCCTCTATTTTTCTCTTCCGGAGGGTTCGTCCCTTCCGCATCTGGCGAGGGCGGTGGCCTCGCTGCACCGGGTGCTCGAGGAGAAAACGCTCTCGGCGCGCGCGCGGCGCTCTCTCGCCGACCGGACGATCGAGATCCGGGCCCTGGTCGACGTCGGGGTGGCCCTCTCGGCGGAGCGCGACCGCGACGCGCTCCTCGAGACAATCCTCTCGCGCGCGCGGGCGCTCACGCAGGCCGACGCCGGCAGCCTGTACCTCCTGGACGAGCGCGATGGCGCGCCCGTGCTCCAATTCGTGCGCGCGCAGAACGACACGGTCCGGTTCGACTTCGTCGAGCGGACGCTGCCTCTGGACGACGCGTCCATCGCGGGCTTCGTCGCCCGCTCCGGACGCGTCGTCAACCTGGCGGACGTCCATGCCATCGCGCCCGACGCGCCCTATAAGTTCGACCCGGGGTTCGACAAGAAGCACGGCTACCGCTCGCGGTCGATGCTCGCGGTTCCGATGGTCACGCCGGGCGGACGGACGATCGGGGTGCTCCAGCTCTTGAATCGCCAGACGAGAGAGATTCCGGACGGGACGATCACGGCCTTCATGAAGGTCCAGAGCGTGCCGTTCGGGCCGGAAAACGAAGAAGTCGCCCGCGCCCTCGCCGCCCAGGCGGCGGTGGCCGTCGAGAACCGCCGGCTGACCGAGAGCATCCGCCTCCTCTTCGAGGGGTTCGTGGAGGCGAGCGTGACGGCCATCGAGCAGCGGGATCCGACGACGTCGGGCCATTCCGAGCGCGTCGCGGAGCTCGCCGCGTCGCTCGCGGAGCTCGCCGACCGCGCGGAGACGGGGCCGCTCGCCGGCGTTCGCGTCTCGAAGGAGGAGCTGCGGGAGCTCCGCTATGCCGCCGTCCTCCACGACTTCGGCAAGGTCGCGGTCCGGGAGCAGGTGCTCGTCAAGGCGCGCAAGCTGCCGCCGGGCGCGGCGGCGCTCGTTCGATCCCGGATCGAGCAGGCCATCCTCTCGGCTGCCGCGGACGTCTGGGAGAAGGCCGCGCGGGAGAAGTGGACGGAAAAGAAGATCGCCGTGACGCTCTCCGACCGCGTCGCGAGCCTCGAGCGCGCCTGGAAGGTCATCGAGAAGGCCGACGAGCCGAGCCTCTTCGGCGGCGAGATCGCGGCCGAGATCGGCGCCCTGGCCGAGCTGACCTACCGCGACTTCACCGGGGCCCTGCGCCCGGTCATCGCGCCCGAAGAGATCGCGTACCTTTCGATCCCGCGCGGCAGCCTCAACGCGCGGGAGCGCCACGAGATCGAGTCTCACGTCACGCAGACGTTCCGCTTCCTCTCGAAGATTCCCTGGACGCCGGACCTCGCGCGCGTTCCGGAATGGGCGTACGCCCATCACGAGAAGCTCGACGGATCCGGTTATCCGCGGCGCCTTTCCGCCGCGCAGATTCCGCTCGCGGTCCGCGCGATCACGATCAGCGACATCTTCGACGCGCTCGCGGCGCGCGACCGCCCCTACAAGCCGGCGGTGCCGAGCGACCGGGCGATCGAGATCCTGGAAGGCGAGGCCGCGCGCGGTGCCGTCGACGCCGATCTCCTCGCTCTGTTCATTTCGGAGAAGGTCTTCGTCCGCGCGCTCGAGAAGAAGTCGCCCTAGCCGGCGTCGAGGCGAGCCGCCACACGCGGACGCCGCGCGGGAAGACCGATCTCGCGATGCGGGCGGGATCCGTCACTCCGAGAAGCCGAACGGGAGCGAGCGCCAGCCACCGCACGCCGCGGTCGTGAAGGCGGGACAGCTCACGCGCGGAAATCCGCACCATCCCCGGGTGCTCGACGATCCAGTCGCGGGCGGACGAAGCGAGCGCCTGGTCCGCGCGGGCGGCGTCGACCAGCCCCTCGAGGAGGAGAGCCGTCCGGAAGGCCTCGCCCGGTGCGAGGGACACCGGGCGCGCGCGCCGCGGGGGGAGAGCGGTGAGAACTCCGGAGATCGCTTCGTAGAGATCCGGCGGAGGCGCCTTCCACAGGAGGCGGTCGCGCGCCGCCTCGAGAAAGAGCCGATCGTCTGCGGCCGACGATCCGCGCGGGGCGAGGATCAGCGGAAGGGGCTCTCCGGCGAGGTAACGCGCCGCCGTGAGGGGCACGAGCCGGGCGTCGGGAACGAGACCGGCGAGGCGCGAAGCGGCGTCCTTCGCCACGTCGGCCGCAGGCGACACGACCGCCACGTCCCGCAGAATCCGGAGGCTCGCCATCGCGCGGTTTTATCCCGGTTTGCGCGGCGAGAGAAATCCGGACTATGCCGGGCGGCGCGCACCGGTTAAGATTTGGCCTCCAAAAGGAACCACAGACTCCAACTCGATGCCGGTTTATCAATTCTCCTTGCTCATCCAGGCGGCAGGGACGGTCCTGCTGTTTCTCCTGTTTCTTCTGCTTTATCAGAAGATCCGCCGCCGCGCGTTTCTCGACTGGATCGCGTCGTGGGCGCTGCTGTTGTGCGGGCTCGTCCTCCAGAGCCTCCTCCCGGCCGTCGGCGAGACGCGCCCCTTCGTCTTCCTTCTGCACGTCGCCCTCCTTTCGCACATGGTCTTTCTCCTGCGGGGGGTCCGCCGCTTCCGCGACGAGCGCGCGTCGACGGGAGCGCTCGAGCTGCTCTGGATCGTTCCCGTCACCGCCGTCGCGTGGTGGACGGCGATGGAGTCGACGCGCGCGACCGGCCATTCGGCGCCGATCGCCCTCGTTCTCGCCGCGGGCTACGTCGCGGCGGCCGTGTCCTTCGCGATCACCCCGGGGTCTCGCGCCGGCCGCGTTCTCCTCTCCACCTCGTTCCTGCTCTGGGGAACCGAGGAGGCCGTCGTGGGCTTCGCCTACCTGCGCTTTCGCGAGCCGTCGTCGATGCCGGAGATGCTCCAGTACGGGAATTTCGCGGGGATGCTCCTCGAGATGATGATCGCCGTCGGCATCATCATCCTTCTCTTCGAAGCGAGCCAGGCGCGGCTTGCGGCCGAGATGGAACAGCTTCTCCACTCCGACCAGCAGATGAAGGAGATGGGCGTCCGCGATCCGCTGACCGGCCTCTACAACCGGCACCACTTCAACGACGTGATCAAGCGGGAGCTCGCCAACGTGCGGAGATACGGGATCTCGCTCTCCGTTCTTCTCGCCGACGTCGACCGGTTCAAGGAGATCAACGACGTGAAGGGGCACCAGGTCGGAGACGAGGTCCTGAAGTTCGTCGCGAACTACCTGACGTCGTGCGTGCGCGAATCGGACTTCGTCTTCCGATGGGGGGGCGACGAGTTCCTGGTCCTCCTTCCCCGGACGGACGAGGGTTCGGCGGCCCAGAAGGCGGAGGAGCTCGCCCGGCGGCTGCCCGCGATTCCCGGCGTGGAGCAGCTCCAGCCGTCGCTCTCCGTCGGCTGGGCAACGCACCGGATGGACGCCGACTTCATGACGACGCTCTCGCAGTCCGACGCCCGGATGTACGAGATGAAGCTCAGGGGGAAGAAAGAGCGAGAGTCGCGAGAAAGGGATCTCCTGCGCCCGTCATGAGCCGGTAGACGGCGCGCGCCGGCAGGCCCATCACGTTCGTGAAGGAGCCGTCGATGCTCTCGACGAATCGGGCTCCCAATCCCTGGATCGCGTAGGCGCCCGCCTTGTCCGCGGGCTCTCCCGTCCGGACGTACCACGCGATTTCCTCTTCGGTCAGTGGGGCGAACCGCACCGCGCTCCAGGCGACCTCGCCTCGCCCCGGATCCTCTCCTCGCAGGAGACGGACGGCGGTCACGACGCGGTGCTCGCGGCCGGACAGCCGGCGCAGCATCGACCCCGCCTCCGCGTCGGAGCGCGGCTTGCCGAGGATCTCCCCCGCGAGGTCGACGAGCGTGTCCGCCGCGAGGACCCACGAGGAAGGGTGGCGGAGGGCGACGTCGGACGCCTTGGCCGCGGCCAGCCGCTCGGCCGCGGCTTCGGCGCTCTCCCCGGAGACGATCGTCTCGTCGATTCCGGAGACGTCCACGAGAAACGGGATGCGGAGCTCGCTCAGGATCTGCGCGCGCCGAGGGGAGCCGGAGGCGAGAACGAGCATGCGCGGAAAGAGTAACGCAGCGCGTCGCCGCCGACGGGGAGCGCCCGAGATCGAGGTCGAGCCTTACGGGTAGTAGCCCGAGATCGTCCGGGCCTGGAGCGACGACGGCTCGACCTTGACCTCGACTTTGCGCCAGGTGTCTTTGCGCTCGGGATTGGTCGAGTAGTAGGTGAGCATGTACTGGCTGCGGAGCTCCTCGTTGATCTGCTTGTAGACGGCGTCCAGGTGCTTGGCGGAGTCGATGTAGAACGTCTGCCCGCCCGTCAGGTTCGCCATCTTGTTCAGCTTGTACTTCACTTCGAGGTCCGCGCCGGAGATCTTGAGGCCGATCGCATAGATCGAGATCCCGGCCTTGCGCACGTATTCGAGGGTCGTGTCGAAATCGAACTTCGAGGTCGTGTCCTTGCCGTCGCTCAGAATCACGAGCGCCTTCTTCCCCTTGATGCCCGTGAACTGGTACAGGCCGAAGACGATGGCGTCGTAGAGCGCCGTCGAGCCCTCGGCACGGAGGCCGGCCATCGAGCGGTAGAGCTTGTCCTTGCGGTTCGTCAGCTTGCTCAGGATGTAGGGCTCGTTGTCGAAGGAGACGGTGAAGGCCCGGTCCTTGGGTCCAAGCGAGTAGTCGAGAAACGAGATGGCCGCCTGCTCGGCGTCGGGGAGCGATTCGAGCATCGAGGCGGACGTGTCGATCATCACGCCGACCGACACGGGAAGGTTCTTGACGTATTCGAAGGACTCGACCTTCTGGATCACGCCGTCCTCGAACACCTTGAAGTTCGACGCCTGCAGTCCCGAGACCGGGCGTCCCTTGTCGGAGACCGTCGTGTACAGCTCGACCGCGTCGACGGAGACCTCCGAAATGTAGCTCGGCGCGTTAACGTACCGCAGATCCTCCGCGACGGTTCCGTCGTCGAGTGTCCCGATGATCCGGACGTAGCCCAGACCCTTGGCGTCCTTGATGTTCACCGTCTGCTCGAACGGCGCCTGGTACAGCGTCGCGACCCGCGACTCGTTCTGGTAGAACTCGATCTTCTGGAGCGTCTTGCCTTCCGGAACGGCGACGGCCGCGACGACGCGGGTGGCACCGGACGCCCTGGCGCCCTTCTCGGGCGACAGGATGCGGACCTTGAAGATGTCCCGGCCCTCGTTGACCGTGTACTCGTCCTCGCCGACGGCCCGTCCGGCTTCGCCGAAAGCGACGACGCGGATGATCTGCTTGCGCGGGAGCGGCCCGAGGTTCAGATCCGCCTGGAAGGGGGCCCGGGTCTTGGTCATCACCTTCGAACCGTTCAGGTAGAAGTCGACGGCGCGGATGCCGTCCGCGACGCGCGTTTCGAAACGCTGCAACCCGGTCGCGATCTCCTTGGCGATCGGCAGGAGCGCGATCGCCGAGGGAACGAGACCCGTCTCCGAGGTCCGGGCGATCACGGCCCGGCCCTGCGCCCGGGCGGCGACCTCTTCGGGCGACGGCGGATCGGGCGCCTCCGGAACGACGAGGCTCTCGGAGATCCGGCCCTCGGCGCTCTGGTTGCCGTCGGACACCTTCAGGATGAGCTTGTACTCGCCGGGGTAGAGATACCGGCGGACGGTCAGCGGGATCCGGTCCGCGCCGATCTCACCCGTCGGCACGTCGAAGCGGTACTTGAAGTTGTCCATCAGACGATCGCCCTTGACCACCTCGCCGACCACGTCCACGTTGTAGAAGGTCTCCTCGCCGAGGTTTCGAGACTTCAGGTCCTTCTTGGGAACGAGGAGCGAGAGGTCGACGCCGATCTTGTTCGCTCGCTGCTCCGGGAACCGCACGAGCTTCACGAGCGCGAGGGGGGCCGCGCCTGCCGCGAGCTCGGTCGTCATCGAGAGGACCTGATCGACGCCCTCGGTCTCGACGGAGGGGGGCTGGAAGAGCTTGGAGATGCCGACCATCGACAACGGCCCGGAGCCGAGAGCGGCGGTCGCGTAGGAGATCGCCTGCCGCACCGTGCGCCATTCGGTGCAGCGCGTGATGTCGACCTGGCGCGCCCCCGAGGACTGGCTCGCCGAGATGCCCCCGTTGCCGACGATCAGCACGTTCTCGCCGTCGAGGGGCTGCCAGAGCTTGTATTCGCCGACGCCCATGGGCTCGTAAAAGATCAGGTAGATTTTGCTCTTCAGGGATTCGAGGCGCTCGTAGAACCAGATCTGGAGGGGGACGTAGACGTCGTCGCAGTCCACCTTGATCACCGCGTCCGGAGCGCCGTTGATGATGAAGATCTTCGCGCGGTCGCTATAGAGATTCTTGAACTGCTCGCGCGCCATCTGGACGCGCTCCGTGTAGACCCTCTGGAAATCGGTCCGCAGCCCGGAAGAGTCGATCGAGCGCCTCCGCCAGAAGGACTCGATGAACCGGTCCTTCTGGTAGGCGTCGGCGATCTGGAGGAAGACCTCTTTTTCGTCGTGCGTGATGATCAGCTCGACGACCGTCAGGAACTCGCGGTACTTCGGGTCGAGCTTCGCGGTCAAGTCCTTGATGTCGGACTTCGAGAGCTTCCGCCTCGCGGGCGCGGGCGTCGACGGGCGGGCGGAAGCCGCGGCCCCTGGAGCCGTTGTCCCCCCCGGTCCTTCGATCCCGATCGCCTTCGCTCCGGGCGTCGCCACCCCGGCGAACCGGTCGCGGACTCTCTCCAGCCCTTCGAGCGAGATCGGCTCCGGCTTCAGGAGCTCGCCTTGCTCCGCGAACCCTCCCAGCGCGCTTCCCTGACGCCCCTTGATCTCGGAGTAAGCCTCGTAGACGTCGCAGGCCTTCGAGCAGGAGGTGCAGGCGTCCCTTCCCTGGGGCCGGCAATCGAGATAGAGCTCTTCGAGACGCTTGCGGCACGATCCCGGCTGGAACACCTCGGCGTCGGGCGTCCCGTACGTCCAGATCTTGCGCGGGGCCATCAGAGAAGGACGGTAGAAGATGTATTTCTGGGAGCCGCGCCCGCCTTTTCGATTCGCGTAGGACCAGATCTCGAGCCCCCGGAACATCTGGTCGCAGGACTCGATCTTGTCGAGGGCGTCCGGCTCCCCGTAGCGGAGGATCATGCGCCCCGCGTCGTTGCGCCAGCCGTCGTAGGTCGAGTCGGCGAGGCGCCTCAGGTCTTCGTAGCGCTGGCGGTAGCCCGGGCCCATCGGGGGGGGCAGATTCTCCCGCTCCCGCCGCGTCCAGAACTCCTGTTTGAAGATCTCGCGCTGGTGCGGCTCGGTGAGCTCGAGAAACAGCTTCTCTTCCTGGGGAAGGATGATCGGGGCGACGAACTCGGTCAGCCACTTTCGCTCCTCCTCCGGCATCGCGGCCAGCGCGGCCTTCCGGTTCACGGGAGCCACGATGGCGGGCGCCTTCGCGGCGGGAGGAGCCGGCGCGGGAGCGGCCGACGGGGGAGGGACGGAAGGAGCCGGCTGCGTCCCCGGGATCGGCGGCGCCGCGGGGTCCGGCGCGGGAGGATCCGGAGAGGTCTGAGCGGACGGAGCGGATCCCGCGGGCGCGGCGGGGACGGCCTGGCGGCCGGCGGCCGTCCAGACGGATCCGGCGAACAGAAACAGGAACGCTGTCGCACGGAGCAGGGAAGGGTTCATCTCGCGGGGATGTTAACTCGCGGCTTTCGCGCGGCTATTCCTTCAGGCAGGCTTTACGAAGGCTCAAACGATGGATAATCGGGATAATCGTCTTTTGCCATCCATGATCTATCTGGACAACAACGCCTCCACAAAAATGGATCCGCAGGTCCGGGAGGAAATGAACCGGGCCTCGGATCTCTACGGCAACCCGTCCTCCGTCCACGCGGAGGGCCGCCGCGCGCGCCGCGCCGTCGAGGAGGCCCGGGAGGAAGTGGGACGGCTCGTCGGAGCCGCGGCCGGCGAGGTCTTCTTCACGTCCGGCGGCACCGAGGCGAATGCGATGGCGATCCACGGCGCGACCGCGGGATCCGGCGGCCCCGTCGTCCGGTCCGCCGTGGAGCACCCCTCCGTGCGGGAAGCGGCCGACGGGACCTCGCGCACGCGAGTCGCGCCGGTCGAGCCGTCCGGAGAAATGGATCCCGCTCGCTTCGCCGCCGCGGTCCTCCCCGGCACCCGGCTCGTGACGGTGATGGCGGCGAACAACGAATACGGAACGATCTTTCCCGTCGCGGAGATCTCGCGGCGCGCCCGCGCCGCTTCGCCGGGAGTCCTGGTGCACACCGACGCGGTCCAGGCGGCGGGTCGCATTCCGTCCGACTTCGGAGCCTGGGAGGTCGATCTCCTGTCTCTCTCCGCCCACAAGATGCACGGGCCGAAGGGAGTCGGCGCCCTCGTCGTCCGGCGCGGCGTCGAGCTCGCGACGCGGACCCGGGGCGGCGGGCAGGAGAAGGGGCTTCGCGCCGGCACGGAGAACACGGCCGCGATCGTCGGCTTCGGCGTCGCCGCGCGCCTCGCCCGGGAACGCCTCGAGATCGAAGGGCCCGCCATCGCGTCGCTGCGCGACCGCCTGGAGCGCGGCATTCTCGCCACCGTTTCCGGGACGCGACTGGTCGGCGATCGGTCGCCCCGACTCCCTAACACGTCCGCGATCCGGTTCGAAGGCGTTTCGGCGTCGACGCTCCTGATCCGCCTCGATCTCGAGGGCGTGGCCGTCTCGACGGGCAGCGCCTGCTCGAGCGGGACTCTCTCCGCGTCGCCCGCGATCCTGGCACTCGGTCTCTCGCGGGACGAGGCGGGCGAAGTGATCCGTTTCTCGCTCTCCCGGTCGACGACCGAGTCGGAGATCCATCGGACGCTTTCGCTGCTGCCGGCCATCGTGCGGGAAATCCGCGGAGCGTCCACCGACGGAAGAGTCCTCGAACCGGCGCAGGCCGGGTGGGATGCGGCGCGATGATCATCGAGTGCGATCGCTGCTTCGCGCGCTACCGCTACGACGAGGCGCGGTTTGCGGGCAAGGCTTCGAAAAAGGTCCGCTGCACGAAGTGCCTGGCGATCTTCGAGATCTTCAGCTCCGGCGGCGCGATCGATCCGCCCGCGGCCGGCGCGCCCGCGTCGGGCGAGGACACCGTGCTGCGCCTCGATTTCGAAGGCTCGGAGAAGGATTCAGAAGCGCGCGCGCCCGAGAAGTCCGGCTCTCTGCCTCCGGGACGCCGCACCCCCGCCGCGGATCTCAAGATGCCTGAGGGTTCGAAAGTCTCGCTGGCGGTGATCGCCGGCCCCGAAGCCGGCCGGATCTTTCCGGTCGACAAGCCGCGCGTGATCATCGGCCGCCAGGACGCCGACGTGAGCGTCGAGGATCCGGAGGTCTCCCGGCAGCACGCGGCCATCGAGATCGCGGGGGACAGGGTCCTCCTCCTCGACCTCGGCTCGACGAACGGAACGTTCGTCGGGGACGAACGGGTCACCGAGATCGCGCTGGAGAACCAGTCCGAGTTCTCCGTCGGGGGCTCGACGCTGATGCTGATCGTCACGGCGCGGTCTTAGCCGGCGCGGAGCTGATAGGTTCCTGAGATGCGCATCGCCGTGGCCATGTCCGGAGGCGTGGACTCGTCCGTCGCCGCGCTCCTTCTGAAGGAAGAGGGCCACGAGGTCGTGGGACTCTCCATGCAGCTCCGGGATCATTCCGGGGAGCCCGGGCGGACCGGCCGGTGCTGTACGGCCGACGACCTCTCGGATGCGCGGCGCGTCGCCTGGAAGCTCGACATCCCTCATTACGTCCTCGCGCTCGAGCGCGAGTTCTCCGCGAGCGTCGTCCGGCCGTTTGTCGAGTCCTACCTCGCGGGCGAGACGCCGATTCCGTGCTCCTCGTGCAACACGCAGGTGAAGTTTGCGACGCTCTGGGAGCGCGCCCGCGGCATGGGATGCGAAGCCGTCGCAACCGGCCACTACGTGCGGTCCGGCTCCGATTCCGGGGGGAGAGCGGTCCTTCTCAAGGGAGCCGACCCGAACAAGGACCAGTCTTACTTTCTCTGGGACCTCTCCCGCGAGCAGATCTCCGCGGCGCGCTTTCCCGTCGGGGAGCTCCGCAAGGAGGAGGTCCGGGCGCACGCGCGCCGCGCCGGCCTGCCCACGGCGGACAAGGAGGAGAGCCAGGAGATCTGCTTCGTCCCTCGCGGGACGCGGACGGGCGATTTCGTCGCGGAGGAGTCGGTGCGTCTCGGCATCCCTCTGCCCGCCGCGGGAGGGCGTATCGAGACGTCCGACGGGGAGGTTCTCGGCCGGCACGAGGGCCACTTCCGGTTCACGGTCGGGCAGCGGAGGGGGATGGGGATCGCCGCTTCGGAACGTCTCTACGTCCTCTCGATCGACGCGGCCGCGAACCGCGTCACGGTCGGACCCGGCGCGAAGCTCGAGGCGCGCGAGGCGAAGCTGCGCGGCGTTCGCTTCCCCGGAGAAGCTCCGCCGGGCGCGTTCCGGGCGGGGGTCCGGGTCCGGCACCGCGCTCCCGAGGTCGGTGCGACGGTCGAACCGGCGCCCGGAGGGTCCGCGACGGTCCGATTCGATGTCCCGGTCCGCGCCGTGGCGCCCGGCCAGTCCTGCGTCTTCTACGACGGCGACGTCGTCATCGGCGGGGGAGTCATCGATCGGCCGGGCGTCTAGTTCGCGGCGTCCGGCGATTCCGGAGTCATGCCCGGATAGTCGGAACGGATCTCGCCGTAAGTCCTCTCGTAGATCTCGACGTTCTGCTGCAGCGCGCGGGCGAGCTGTTTGGCGTGAAAAGGCGTCGTCAGGACCCGCGAGAGGATCTTCACGTCCGGCCGGCCGGGAACGATGCGCCCGAAGTCGATGACGAACTCCGTCGGATTGTGCAGGATGTTCGCGAAATTGACGTACTGCCCTTCCGCGGTCGTTTCGTCGATCGTGACCTTCACCGAGACGGGCTTGTTGTCGCTCATGGCGGCCTCCGCCAGGATTCTACGTCCCGCCGCGCGGCGCGCGGCAACGAAGCGATAATCGCTTCGCATGCGGAAGCCGGCGCGAGCCGCGGTCGCGCTCCTTCTCCTGGCGTGCGCGCCGGCGGCCGGGCTCTGCTTCTCGGGCCCCGGCGCTTCGCCTCCGCCGGATCCATCCGTGCGATCTCCTGAGGAGGAATCCGCCGGGGAGATCGCCGGCGCGGACGCCCACTACGCGCGCCGCGACGCGGGGCACGCCGGCCCTCGGGCCGACCCGCTCGAGATCGCGGCGGCGATTGCGGGATACGAGAAGGCCGCCGCGCAATCGCCCGGCAGCGCGGAGGCTCGATGGAAGCTCGCGCGCGCTCTCTACTTCTTCGGGACCTACACGGACGCCGACCCGAAGACGCGGCTGGCGTCGTACGAGCGGGCCCGACGGGCCGGTGAGGACGCGATCGCCGTCGTCGCGCGGCGGCGTTCGCGCGCCTCCCCCGTCCGGGAGCTCGATCCGGCCGCGGCCGCCGCGCTCGTGAGCGGGGACCCGGACGCGCCTCCCGCGTGGTTCTGGACCGCGGTGGGGTGGGGGCAGTGGGCGCTCGCTTCGGGGCGCGTCGCGGCGGCGCGCCGCGGCGCCGCGTCCCGCATCCGGGACGACTGCGCGACGCTGATTCGCCTCGATCCCCTCTACGAAGAGGGCGGCGGGTACCGCATCCTCGGGCGGCTGCACGACCAGGCGCCGAAGATCCCCTTCCTGACGGGATGGGTCTCCCGGGACGAAGCGATCCGAAACCTCCGCGCCGCCGTGGCGGCGGCTCCCGCGAACCTGGTGAACCTCCATTTCCTCGGCGAGGCGCTCGCGCACCGCGGCGAGCGCGCCGAAGCCGAGCGCCTGGAGACGGACGTCGCGCGGGCGTCGCCGTCGGCGGGCCACCTCGTGGAGGAGCTCGCGATCCAGGAGAGCGCGCGGAAAAACCTCGAGGCCTGGAAGTCGAAGGATTGAGGACGGGCGCGAACCGGCCGCCGGGTCAAGCGGCGGGCCTCTCCCGGGGGAGCCGGCGCACGCGGGGGCCCCCGGAGATCGCGGCGAGGAGCGCCTGCGCGGTGCGGCCGTCGGCGGGATGCCGCCAGCCGGGAGCGATCTCCGCGAGCGGCGCGAGGACGAAGCGGCGGTCGGCCATCCGCGGATGCGGCAGGACCGGATCCGGGCGCTCGCGGACGACGCCGCCGAAGTCCAGGATGTCGAGGTCGATCTCGCGCGGTCCGTTCACGAATCGGGCGACGCGCCCGAGCTGCCGCTCGATCCTCTTCAGCGCGGCGAGGAGCTTCGCCGCAGGACCGTCCCAGCGGATCTCGGCGACCGCATTGTAGAAATCGGGCTGGCGGGCGTGTCCGACGGGCTCGGTGCGGTAGTACGACGAGACGCGGCGGACGTCGGCGATGTCGCGGAGGCGTGTGAGCGCCAGGTCGAGCTGGGAGCGGCGGTCGCCGAGATTCGAACCGAGGCCGATGTACACCCTTCGCGAAGGGTCAGTACTCTTCCTCGCTCTCGGCGACGCGAGGGCTGTCGACGATCTCTTCTTCTTCTGCGAGGTCGTCTTCGTCGTCACTCTCCTCCGCCTCTTCGACCGGAGCGGCCTCGTCGCCGAATTCGTTCGTCGTCGGCTCCTCGGAAACCGGCTCCATCAGGATGGCCCGCCGCGGAGGACGGGGAACGGGGGGCGGCGCGTCGTCGGATTTCGCGTCCTTCTGGTTGGCTCCGCACTTCGGACAGATCGCCTCGGGCTTGCCGAGGTTGTAGAACTTCGTCCGGCAGTTGTAGCACTCGAATTTTTTCCCGAGATCGGGCATGGGTTCCTCGAAAGGCGGCTCACCCTAGCACGCAGGTTTTCAACGGTCAACACGTCGTTTGGCCGCTCGTCCGGCGATAGACTCGCCCCCCCGAAAGGAGCCGACCATGGCCGTCGTGCGGATCGATTCGCTCCCTCCCTCCGGCCCCGAACGGGAGCGCGCCTGCTGCCGGAGCCTCGAGCAGGGGAACGTTCTCTTCTTTCCCGAGACGCCGTTCGAGATCTCTCACGCGGACCGCGAGTTCCTCCTCGAGCGGAGGCAGGCGGACGCCGGCTACCACAAGAACATCGCGTACCGGCCGGGAAGCGACCGCGTCACGGGCGTCGCCCGCCAGCATCCGGAGGACGCGCGCCGGCTCCGGGACGTCCTCGGCCGCTACTCGCGGACGGTGGTCGAGTTCACCGGTGGCCTCCTGCCTTCCTACGGCGGGCGCTGGAAGATCGACTACGCCAGCTTCCGTCCGCAGGAGGAGGCGGGACGGCGGCTCTCGCTCCATTCGCGCAATGACCTGCTCCACGTCGACGCGTTTCCCACCCGCCCCACCCGCGGCGACCGCATCTTCCGCGTGTTCACCAACGTCAACCCGTCGGATCCCCGGCTCTGGCGCACGGGGGAGACCTTCGAGGAGCTGGCGGATCGTTTCGCGGTCTCGTCCGGGATCCTCGGCCGCGCCGCGCACGCTTCCTTCGGCCGCAAGCTCCTCGGTGCGGCTCGCGCCATGGGGATCCCGCTTCGCGCGCGACCGCCTTACGACGAGTTCATGCTGCGCTTCCACCACTTCCTGAAGGAGAACGAGGCGTACCAGGAGAGCGCGCGCTCCGAGCAGATCGCGTTTCCGCCGAACGCGAGCTGGATGGTTTTTACCGACGCGGTCACGCACTCGGTCCTCTCGGGGCAGTTCGCTCTCGAGCAGACGTTCATCGTCTCTCGCGAGAGCCTGGAGGTTCCCGAGAAGGCCCCGATCGCGGTGCTCGAGCGGCTCGCCGGCCACGCGATGGCCTGAGAGCTCCGGCCGCGTCGTTTTTCATCCTTTCCTCTGGCTTTCGGAGCCGATTCCCGTAAGATCGGTTCGGTGCTCGGATCCCTCCACCCTCCCCGTTCCCTCTTCCTCGCCCTCGCGGCGGCCGCGCTGTTTTCCGCCGCCGCGCCGGCGCAGACACCGGTCGTCGGCCCGCGCGGGGCCGCGATGGCCGGGGCTTCCGTCGCGGTCGCGGACGACGGGACCGCGCTGTGGACGAATCCGGCGGGCCTCGGGCGGGATCCCCGCATCGACATCGAGATCTTCGGTGGCGCCGTCGCGACCAATCGCGGAGAGTTCACGGGAATCGTCGACCGCCTCTCCTCGATCGACCTCGACCGGATCCGCGCCGGGCAGGACCTCGCGAAGATCCCGGGAGCGGTGCGGGACCTGATCACGCTCTCGCGCCCGGGGACGGGGATCGTGGGCTCCGGCACCGCCGGCCTCGTCCTCGGCAAGAGCGGGTTCGCGATCGGGATCGGCGAGGTCGCCTTTGCCGGCGTCTACCCGTCCCGGATCGACGAGCTCGGAGTCGGCCGCCCGGGGATCGATCTCGTCCACATTCTTCCGATCCCGGTGTCGATCGACCCCACGCGGGCGTTCGCGAACAACACCACGGGCGTCTCCTTCGCAGGCCTGGAAGCGCGGGAGCTGAGGCTCGGATACGGCACCTCTCTCTTTTCGAACCTTCTCTTGGTCGGCGGCGCCGTGCGCTACGTGCAGGGGCGCACGTACTTCATCCGCCGCGGCATCTTCGACGACGATCTCTCGGATCCCCTCGCCACGGCGCGCCGCGCTTTCGACGAGAACGAGGAGGACTCGAGCAAGCTCGCCTTCGACGCCGGCGCGATGCTGAACATCCTGTCCGTGGTGCGGGTGGGGCTGGTCTCGACGGCGATCAACGAGCCGGAGTTCGCGGTCGCGCGCCGGCCTCTCGATGCCGGACTGCTCGGCGCGCCGGCGTCGTTGCGGCTGCCGCGCACGACGCGGGCCGGGCTCGCGGTCCAGCCCGCCGGAATCCTCCTCGTCGCCGTCGATTACGACCTGCGCGAGACCGACACGCTCGTGCCCGGCACCCGGAGCCGTCAGCTCTCCGCCGGGGTGGAGCTCAAGCTTCCGGTCGTGGCGATCCGCGCGGGCGCTTTCCGCGATCAGGCGGCCGTCGATCCCCACTGGGCCTACTCGGCGGGATTCGGGCTCGGGCTGAAGATGCTCTCCGTGAATGCGGCCGTCGTGTTCTCGACGGAGGGCGGCACGTCGCTCTCCTCGACGAACCGGCGCGATCTGGGCGGCGCGCTCGACGCGCGCTTCCGTTTCTAGCCGGAACGCGGCGATGCCGCCCTTTACCACCCTGGCCGCCGATCCCGCCTCTTCGGCGCGGGGCGGGACGCTCGCGACCGCCCACAGCGAGATCGAGACGCCGTGCTTCCTTCCGGTCGGGACGCGGGGCGCGGTCAAGGGCGTTGAATTCGACCGGCTCGAAGCCTGGGACTGCCGGGCGGTGCTCGCCAACACGTATCACCTGATGGTCCGGCCCGGAATCGAGCTCATCCGGAAAGCCGGAGGGCTGCACGCCTTCATGGGCTGGGCGCGCGCGATCCTGACCGACTCCGGCGGCTTCCAGGTGATGAGCCTGTCGTCGCGCCGCCGCATCACGGAGGAAGGCGTCGAGTTTCGAAGCCCCGAGGACGGCACGCCGCATTTCCTGACTCCGGAAAGCGCCATGGAGCTGCAGTCGGATTTCGGCGTGGACATCGCGATGGTCCTCGACGTCTGTCCCCCGTTTCCCGCGGAGCGCGAGGAAGTGGAGGAGGCGTGCGCCCTGTCGGCGAAATGGGCGGAGCGGTGCCGGAAGGCGTACCGGGGCCCGGGCATCCTCTTCGGCATCGTGCAGGGAGGAACTCACGAGGACCTGCGGCGGCAGTCGGCGGCACGGCTGCGAGAGACGGAATTCGAGGGCTACGCCATCGGGGGCGTCGCGGTCGGAGAGTCGAAGCAGGCCATCCGGGACATCACGGCCTTCTCGGCGGACCTCCTGCCCGCGGAAAAGGTCCGCTACCTCATGGGCGTCGGGACGCCCGCCGATCTCCTCGCGTCCGTGCGCTCCGGCGTCGACCTCTTCGACTGCGTGCTTCCGACGCGCAACGGCCGGATGGGTCATGCCTACACGTCCGCCGGCGAGGTGGCGATCAAGCACGAGCGTTTCAAGTCGGACCTCGGGCCGCTGGACCCGTCCTGCGATTGCCCGGTCTGCCGCCGCCACAGCCGCGCGTATCTGCGGAATCTCTTCGTTCTCAAGGATTTCTCGGCGCCGATGCTTCTGTCGATCCACAACGTCTACTTCTACCTGGCCTGGATGAAGAAGATCCGCGCGGCCATCCGCACCGGGACGCTCGCGAAGCTCGAAGCGCCTCCCGAGGAGAAGATCGAGGCGCCGGCGCTCGCCGACTGAGTGTCGCGTTTCGCCGGATCGCCGCGTGTATCCTCGGGCGATGAAACTCGTTCTCGCGGCCCTGCTCCTGTCGGGCGCTCCGCCGGTTCTTCTCGCCGCCGATGACGTCGCCGCCCGCGCGGCGCGGCTCCACGCGTCGGCGATCGTGGTCGACACTCACGAGGATGTCCCCGAGCGGCTCGGCAAGGAGTGGGTCGATCTCTCGCTCCGCGGAACGACGGGGCACGTCGACATCCCGAGGCTCCTCGAGGGGGGCGTGACCGGGGCATTCTTCGCGGCGTACGTTCCCGCCAGCTTCGCGAAGACCGGTGGATCCGGACGGAAGGCGCTCGAGCTCATCGATCTCATCCATCGTCTGGCCGAGAAGCACCCGCAGTTCGTCTTTGCCGACTCGCCGGAGGGAATCCGGGCCGCGAAACGCGCGGGGAAGGTCGCGGTACTGATCGGTATCGAAGGCGGACACGCCATCGAGGACTCGATCGGAGCGCTTTCCGCCTTCGCCAGGCTGGGGACCCGCTACATGACCCTCACGCACACCAACACGAACGACTGGGCGGACTCATCGGGCAACTTCTTCGCCTGGGACTTCGATCCGAAGAAGGTCGCCGTCCACGACGGGCTGACACCGTTCGGCCGCGAGGTCGTCCTGGAGATGAACCGCCTCGGCATGCTCGTGGACGTCTCGCACGTTTCCGACAAGACGATCGCCGACGTCCTGGCAGTGTCGCGCGCCCCCGTCTTCGCCTCCCACTCCTCGTGCCGCGCGCTCGCCGGGATCCCGCGCAACCTGACCGACGATCAGATCCGCGCGATCGGCGCGAAGGGCGGCGTCGTCATGGTGAACGTGAGCTCGACGTTCCTCGATCAGAGGGTCGTCGACGATTTCATCAGCCAGAAGGCCGCGCTCGCCCCCCGGTTCGCCGAGATCGCGGCGAGGCTGAAGGACGATCCCGTGAAGAGGGAC
>JBDTOO010000024.1:0-52250 GCA_039933215.1 Acidobacteriota bacterium | reverse complement strand
CGATCGCGGCCGATCCGCCGGCTTCACAATCAGCGGGAACGCGGAATCCGGTGCACCTCAAGATCGAGATCCCGGCGGAAGGCCGCCCGCCGATCGCGGCCGATCCGCCGGCTTCACGATCAGCAGGACCGCAGAATCCGGTGCACCTCAGGATCGAGCTCCAGGCCGGGTTTCCTCTCCGCCACCTCGGGAGCGCGACGCACCAGGTCCGGGCGCGGGCGGACGAGGCCGCGCGCTATGTCGTGACGCTCGCGGATGAAGCCCCGACGGCCGACCGCGACTTCGAGCTGACGTGGGAGCCCGATCTGGGGCGCGAGCCGAAGGCCGCCGTGCTGACCCAGGAGGCGGGCGGAGAGACCTACGCTCTCCTCATGATCGTCCCTCCGGCCGCCGAGGTTCTTCCCGGCTCGCGGCTCCCCCGCGAGACCGTCTTCGTCATCGATACGTCGGGGTCCATGGCCGGCACGTCGATCGAGGGCGCGAAGCGCGCCCTGGTCCTGGCGCTGACCCGACTGGCGCCGGAGGATCGGTTCAACGTCATCGAATTCAACAGCCGCACGCGAAGGCTCTTCGCGGACAGCCGCCGGGCTCTTCCCGGGACCGTGGAGGAAGCCCGGCGCTGGGTGAGCCGTCTCGAAGCCCAGGGCGGAACCGAGATGCTCGAGGCCCTGGAGGCGGCGCTCGAGCCGGCGGCAGGCGACGCGGCGGTGCGCCAGGTGCTCTTCATCACGGATGGAGCCGTCGGAAATGAGGACGAGCTCTTTCGCTTCATCCAGACCCATCTCGGCCGAAGCCGGCTCTTTCCCGTCGGCCTGGGATCCGCTCCCAACTCCCATTTCATGGCGCGGGCCGCGGAGTTCGGCCGCGGCGCATTCACCTACGTGGCGACGGCCGCGGAGGTGGACGAGAAGATGAGCGCCCTCTTCCGAAAGCTCGAGGCCCCGGTCCTCGCGAACCTGGAGCTCGTCTGGGACGACGCGTCCGCGGAATCCTGGCCGTCGAGGATCCCGGATCTCTATTCCGGGGAGCCGCTCGTCGTCGTGACCCGGCTCTGCGCGCGCCGGGGCGGCGTCACGGTCCGGGGCGAACGGTCCAGTCTTCCGTGGGCACAGCGCGTGGAGCTCACGGACGCCGTCCCGCACTCGGGGATCGACCGGCTGTGGGCCCGCCGCAAGATCGCATCCCTCGCCGACTCCGATGCCGCCGGAGCGAACGAGTCCGTGCGGAGGGAGATCGTGGAGGTGGCCCTCGCCCATCACCTGGTCTCGAGCTTCACGAGCCTCGTCGCCGTCGACGTCAGCGCGACGGTCGCGCGCGGAACCGTCTGCGAGCCGCGCCTCATCCCCGTCCATGTTCCGGCCGGCTGGGAGGACCAGGCGGTGTTCGGCGAGCTGCCCGCGACGGCGACGCCCGCCCCGCTGTTTTTCATCGCCGGCTTCGCGCTCGCCGCCGCGGCCGCCGCGGTCGCCCTGCGCCGCGGGGGAGGCGCGTCCTGAGCGCGCGTCCGCGGCGGATGGTCGAAACGACGCTCATCGCCGCGAGCGTCTTTCTTCTCGGACAGGGAGCGTGGATCCACGCGAAGGCAGCCCTGTCGCAGGTGCTCCTCCACCGGGCGTGGGGACGGACGCTCGCCGGGGAGCGGCAGGTCCGGCCCTGGCCGTGGGCCGACACCTGGCCCGTCGCCCGCCTCCGACTGCCTTCGGCGGGAGGGGACTTCATCGTCCTCGCGGGAGCCACGGGCCGAACGCTCGCCTTCGGCCCCGGACATCTGGACGGGAGCGCGGCCCCCGGCGGCCCCGGCAACTGCGTCCTCTCGGCCCACCGGGATACGCAGTTCGCCTGCCTCCGGCGCCTGAGGCCGGGGGACGCGGCGATCCTCGAGACCTCCGACGGGCGGCAAACCACCTACCGGGTCCAGGGCTTCGCCGTCGTGGACCGTAAGCGCCGGATCCCGGACGCGGCGCCCGGGGGGTGCGATTTGACACTCGTCACCTGCTACCCGTTCGACGCCATCGCTCCGGGAGGGCCGCAGCGCTACGTCGTGCGCGCGAGCGCCGGCCGCTAAGTCGTTCGAACGCCGCATCTTCGGGGGCTTCGTTGCACCGGGATTCAGACCCGCGGACCGGCGCGCTTGATAAACTCCGGCGCTGGAAAGTCATTGGGAGGCCTCATGAGCACCGTCGAAGCCGTCGCGCCGCGGATGATCCGGGCCCGGACGATCCGCAAGGACCTGACCGGAGAGGCCCTCCGCGCTCTCGCGGCGACCGGAGAGAAGACCACCGAATACGGGTCTCCCGTGTACTTCACACGGGTCAAGAACCGGTCCGCCCGGAATACCTTCATCGTCGCGGACGGCGTCGAGGTCGGAGTCATGCAGCAGGCGATCGAGAAGGGGAAAGCCGAGGAGACCATCCGCAAGGTGCAGGAGGCGCTCCTCGGGATGGATCTCCTCCAGGTCGATCGAAGGATGGGGGAAAACTCCGAGGCGACGCTCCGGTGCCGGCTCTACGTGCCCGTCGAATACGCGCGCATCGCCTACATGTGGCACAACATGCTCTTCCCGTCCGACTCGACCCAGTCGCCGGACTTCGTCTCCGTCTACGTCCCGGAGTGGCCCGAGCGGCTCATCTTCTGCGACGTCAACCAGGGCTACACCTACATACTCGGAAGCGATTATCCGGGCGAAGCGAAGAAGTCGATGCTTCGCCAGGCGATGTACTGGATCAAGCGGCGCGGGGGCCTAGGCCTGCACGCGGGCTCGAAGATCCTGCGCGTCTCCGGAGCGGACGGGCAGCTCCGCGACGTCGGCTTCCTGTTGTTCGGCCTCTCCGGCACGGGCAAGACGACGCTGACACTCCACGACCACGGCCTGCAGCCTCCCGAGGCGGCGGTCATCAAGCAGGACGACGTGGTTCTGCTCGCCCGCGACGGCCGCGCCTTCGGCACGGAGGACGGCTTCTATATCAAGACGGAAGGGCTCGAGCCTTCCCAGACCGTCCTGTGGGGCGCGGCGACCCACCCGAGCGCGACGTACGAAAACATCAAGGTGGAGGACTCCGGCCGCGTCGACTTCCTCGACACCTCCCTGACGTCGAACGGCCGGGGCGTGGTGCTTCGCCGGTTCATCCGGGGCACCGGGGCGGGGATCGACCTTCCGAAGGCCAACAAGATCGTCTTCATCACGCGGCGCAACGACATCGTCCCGGTGTGCGCGCGCCTGACTCCCGAACAGGCGGCCGCGTACTTCATGCTCGGCGAGTCGATCGAGACCTCGGCCGGCGATCCGACGAAAGCGGGTCAGGCGAAGCGCGAGGTGGGGACCAATCCGTTCATCGTGGGCCCCGAGGCGGAGGAAGGAAACCGGCTCCTCTCGATCCTGCGCGAGATCCCCGACATGCAGGCCTACATCCTGAACACCGGCTCGATCGGCGCCCGCGAGGGGTCGGCCGGCGAAAAGATCTCCATCCGGGTCTCCACCGAGATCATGACGCAGATTGCGAAGGAAGGCATCGCGTGGGAGCGGGATCCCGACTGGGGTTACGAGGTTCCAACGGACGTACCGGGCCTCGACCTCGCCCGGTACACCCCCGGGTCGTACTACTCCGACGGCGAATACGACGAGCTCGTCCGGAAGCTTCGCGCGGAGCGCCGGGAATGGCTTGCGAAGTTTCCCGGTCTGGATCCCGCGATCCCGAACGCGATCGAGGGCTGAGCGTGGTCGAGGTCGAAGGACTCCAGGACGTCGTCGCCGCCGACTCGTCGATCTGCTTCATCGACGGGGATCGGGGAATCCTTTCCTACCGCGGGATCGACATCCACGAGCTCGCGGAGAAGTCGAGCTTCGAGGAAGTCTGCCATCTCCTCTGGGAGGGGCGCCTTCCGCGGCGCGACGAGCTCGCGCGGGTCCGGGCCGAGATCGGCCGCGAGCGGCCCGTGCCCGCCGAAATCCTGGACCTCCTGAAGCACTGGGGAACCCGCGCCACACCGATGGACGCGCTGCGGACCGCCGTCTCCGCCCTTTCGGCCACAGATCCCGACTCGAACGCGACCTCTCCCGAGGCCAACCGGCGCAAGGCCGTACGCCTGACCGGACAGATCGCCACCGTCGTCGCCGCCTACCACCGCCTGCGCGAAGGAAAGGAGCCCGTCGCGCCCGATCCCGGACGCGGACACGCCGAGGACTTCCTCCGGATGGTCAATGGCGAGACGGCGCGGTCCGCCGCGGTCCGCGCGCTCGACGTCGCCCTCGTGCTCCACGCCGACCACGAGCTGAACGCATCGACGTTCGCGGCGCGCGTCACCGCGGCGACGCTCTCGGACATGCATTCGGCGATCGTCTCGGCGATCGGAACCCTCAAGGGTCCCCTGCATGGCGGAGCGAACGAGGCCGTCCTGAAGATGCTCCGCGAGATCGGGTCGCTCGACCGGGTCGACGACGAGATCCGGGGACGACTCGCCCGCAAGGAGAAGATCATGGGCTTTGGACACCGCGTCTACACGACCGAAGATCCTCGCGCGACGCACCTGCGCTCGATGTCCGAAGAGGTCGCTCGCGCCGCGGGAGACACCTCCCTGTACGACATGTCGAGCCGCATCGAAGGTCTCATGCGGACCGAGAAGAAATTGAATGCCAACGTCGACTTCTATTCGGCGTCGGTCTACGCGATGTTGGGCATTCCCACCGACCTCTTCACACCCATCTTCGCCGTGTCGCGCATCTCCGGCTGGACGGCCCACGTCCTCGAGCAGTACGCCCACAACCGGCTGATCCGCCCGCGAGCGGACTACACCGGCCCGACCTACCCGCAGCCCTACGTGCCGATCGAGGCGCGTTAGACCGTTCGACCGGACCCGCCACCGCGATCTCCGGCAGGGCGAGCCGGCGGAAGCTCGAGCGGAGAGGAGAAAGATTGGCGGCGTTCGTCGTTTTTCTCAAAGGCGTCAACGTCGGCGGAAATCGAAAGTTTTCGCCGGCCGCCGTCGCGCGGGACATGGCGGACCTGGGCATGGTCAACGTGGGAGCGGCGGGGACTTTCGTGGCCCGCCGCGCGGCCGGCGCCGGCGCGCTTCGAGCGGAGCTCTCGAGGAGGCTGCCATTCGAAGCCGTGGCGATGACTTGCACGGGACGAGAGCTTTTGGATCTCGTCCGCGTCGACCCCTTCGCCTCGCGCCCTGCGGACGGCGGGGACGCGCGGGAGATGGTCACGGTACTCGAGGGAAGTCCGAAGACGCTCCCCCGGCTTCCTCTGCGCCGCCCGGCCGGGCCCGCGTGGCAGATCGAGTACTTCCTCGTCATCCGACGCTTTGCGCTCGCTTACTGGCGGCCCGTCCCGGGGAGGCTGCTCTACATCGACGCGCTGAAGGACCTCGGCGTCGACGGCACGACGCGAACCTGGAAGACGATTCTGAAGATCCGCGACATCCTCGATGCATGACCGCCGTTCGGCCCGTCGCGGATGATGAGTGGGACGCGTGAACGGATCGGACCGCCGGTCGGTTTCCAGCCGAGTGTTCCTGTATCTCGGCGGGCTCGTCGTCGCCGTGGTGGCGATCCGGTTCGTGAGAGCCACTCTCGGGGCGGTCGCCGTCTTTCGCGGGATCCGCCGCGACGGGGAGGGCGGCGTTCCGCCGGCCGCACCTTCGGCGACGGCCGTCGCTCTCGTCGTGGCGCTCCTTTTCGCGATTCTCGCGATCGCGGCCGGCGTGGTCCGCCGGCGCCGATGGGCCCGCGGCGCCGCGATCGCGCTCCTCGCCGCCACGGCCGCCGCGGGACTCGTCCTGGCGCTGATCCAGCTTTCCGCGCTGGCTCGCGGGGTCGACCGGAGCCCGGAGGCGGCGGAGATCGGATATGGACCGGTGCTGTCGTACTGGAGGATCGCCGCCATCGCGGTGGGGCTCCTGGCCGCGCTCTTCTCCGGGGCTTCGCTGAGACGGCTCGCCTCGCCGGAAATGCGGCGGCAGTTCGACGGATCGCCGGCGAAATCGCCCGACGGGACGTGAAGCCCCCGCGGCCGGAGCGGCGTAATTGGGAGCGGGTGGAGCCCGTCCATGGTTCGGGGGTCGGGCGGGCGAGCGCGGGCGTTGCGGGATCCGCGAGTTCCCGGAGGGATCGAATGGACATACCCAGGCGGCGTCTCGGACGGAGCGATCTCGAGATCACGGCGGTCGGATTCGGAGCGTGGGCGATCGGCGGCGGCGGCTGGTCCTTCGGCTGGGGAGCCCAGGACGACGAGGTGTCGCTCGCCGCGATGCGCCGCGCCGTCGAGCGGGGCGTCAATTGGATCGACACGGCGGCCGTTTACGGACTGGGTCATTCCGAGAAGCTCATCGGAAGGTTGCTGCGATCCCTTCCGCCGGCCGGCCGGCCGATGGTCTTCACGAAATGCGGACTGGTCTGGGACGATCGAGATCCCATGAAGCCGGCGGTTCGGGATCTCCGACCCGATTCGATCCGGCGCGAGTGCGACGCTTCCCTCAGCCGGCTGGGAGTCGAGCGCATCGATCTGTACCAGTTCCACTGGCCCGACGAGACCGGAACGCCGGTCGAGGAGTCCTGGGACGCCATGACGCGACTCATCCAGGAGGGAAAAGTGCGGGCGATCGGCGTCTCGAACTTCGACGTCTCGCTCCTGGAACGCTGCGAGCCCCACCGGCACGTCGACTCCCTGCAACCGCCCTTCTCGCTGATCCGCCGGGACGCCGCCGGCGCGCAAATCCCCTGGTGCCGCGAGCACGAGACGGGCGTCATCGCCTACAGCCCGATGCAGTCGGGCCTCCTGACGGACCGCTTCGACGCCCGGCGGCTCGAAGCGATGGCGCCGGACGACTGGCGCCGCCGCGCGTCGGAGTTCCAGGCTCCGAACCTTCAGAGAAACCTCGCGCTTCGCGACGCACTCCGGCCGATCGCCGCCCGGCACGCCACGACGACGGGGGCGATCGCGGTGGCGTGGGTCCTGTCGTGGCCCGGCGTCACCGGAGCGATCGTCGGCGCCCGATCCCCGGAGCAGGTCGACGGCTGGATCGCCGGGTCGCGCCTGAAGCTGACGGAGCGCGACCTGTCGGAGATCGCGCAGGCGATCGAAACGACGAGCGCGGGCACCGGTCCGACAGACCTCGATTCCCGGCGCCCCGAGACCGCTGTCGGCTCGCGCCGCGAATAGCGGCTCTCAGGCCCGTGAAGCGCGAGTCTGGTTCAGGCACGTTCGCGAAGACCTCACATCCGCTCGCGCGGTGAGAAGTCCCCCGAGCGTCGCGAAGGGAAGGAGGCTCACGTCGCGGGAGGCCGAGCGGAGCGCAGCTTGGCCTGCCGACGGTCTATTCTCCCAGGTACGCTTCCTTGACCTTCGGGTTCGCCGCGACGTCGGCGGAGGTCCCCTCGAGGGACACGGCTCCCGTCTCCAGCACGTAAGCGCGATTCGAATGCTTGAGCGCGGCATTCGCGTTCTGCTCGACGAGCAGGACCGGAGTGCCCTGGCGATGGATTTCCTCGATCGCCTCGAAGATGGTGTGGACGAGAAGAGGAGCGAGCCCGAGTGACGGCTCGTCCAAGAGCAGCACCTTCGGCTTGGACATCAGAGCCCGGCCGATGGCCAGCATCTGCTGCTCGCCGCCGGAGAGCGTTCCGGCCGTCTGCTTGACCCGTTCCTTCAGGCGGGGAAATACCTGGAACACCCGCTCCAGGTCCGCAGCGACCCCGCGATCCCGCCGCGCATAGGCGCCCATCTCCAGGTTCTCGTAGACGGACAGATTGGCGAAGATCGCCCGCCCCTCGGGCACGAGAACGAGGCCCTGGCGGACGAGCTGGAACGTGGCTCGCGACCCGACGGGCGCGCCCTGGTAGCGGATCGTTCCCGAGTTCGACGGGACGAGCCCCATGATCGCGCGGAGCGTGGTGGACTTGCCGGCGCCGTTGGCACCGATGAGCGTCACGATCTCGCCCGGCCGGAGAGAAAGGGTCACGCCCTTCAGAGCCTCGATCGCGCCATAGGACACTCGCAGATCGACCACCTCGAGGACCGGCTCGATCGGCATCGTTCCCGACGGGAGGCTCATGCGCCCCCCAAATAGGCCTCGATGACCTTCGGATCGCGCTGGATCTCCGCGGGCTTGCCGATCGCGATCGTCGATCCGTAATCGAGGACGTGGACGGTCTCGCAGATCCCCATCACGACTTTCATGTTGTGCTCGACCAAGAGTACGGCCATGCCGAACCGGTCCCGGACCCAACGGATCAGATCCATGAGCTGGATCGACTCGTGCGGGTTCATGCCCGCGGCCGGCTCGTCTAAGAGAAGGATCCGCGGCGTCGTAGCCATCGCGCGCGCGATCTCGAGGCGCCGCTGGCTCCCGTACGGAAGGTTCCTGGCCTTCTCGCCCGCGAGACCATCGAGCGAAAAGATCTTCAGGAGCTCGAGACTCTCGCGCTCGACGCGCTTCTCCTCCGCCGCGTGGGTCCGTGTGCGCAGCATGGCCGACGCGACGGTCGCTTCCTGCCGGCAGTGAAATGCGACTTTGACGTTCTCGAGGACCGTCATGTCCGAGAAGAGCCGGATGTTCTGGAAGGTTCGGGCGATGCCCCGCCGGGTGATCCGGCCGGACCGCTCACCCGCGATGTCGCTCCCGTCGAAACGGATCGCGCCCGAGGTCGGTGTGTAGACACCGGTGATCACGTTGAAGACGGTCGTCTTTCCGGCGCCGTTCGGCCCGATCAGGCCGTAGAGATGCCCGGGCTCGATGTTCAGGTTCAGCTCGTTGACGGCCACGAGGCCGCCGAAACGCATCGTGACCCCGGAGAGCTCGAGAAGCGCCACGCGTCAGCTCCCGGGGGCCGGGGGAAGAGGCGCCGGATCGACCGGCGCGCGACGCCGCCGGCCGAACAGCTCCCGGAACTCGTGGTGCCCCAGGATCCCCTGGGGCCGAACGATCATGATGATGACGAGGAGGAGCGAGAAGAGGACCATCCGATACTGCGAGAACTCCCGCAGCCCTTCCGTCAGGGCGATGTAAAGGACGGCGCCCAGCACAGAACCCGTGATCGACCCGAGTCCGCCGATCACGATCATGATGATGATCTCGATCGACTTGATGAAGGTGAAGGAGTTCGTGTGGAGGTACATCAGGTAGTGGCCGAACAGTCCTCCCCCGACCCCCGCCATCGCCGAGGAGAGGACGAAGGAGACGACCTTGCTCCGGGTCGTGTCGACTCCCATCGCCTCGGCCGCGATCTCGTCTTCCCGGATGGCGATCAGGGTCCGCCCGAACGACGAGTTGACGGTCCGGGAGACGACCAGAACCGTGATCCCCGCGAAGAGGTAGATCCAGAAAAAATTCGCCAGCTTCGGGATCCCGGAGTAGCCGCGCGCGCCGCCCACCGCGTCGATGTTCAGGATGAAGACGCGGATGATCTCTCCGAAGCCGAGCGTCACGATCGCGAGGTAGTCGCCGCGAAGGCGCAACGACGGCACTCCGACGAAGAAGCCGGCGACCGCCGCGAGCAGCGCTCCGACCGCGAGCGCGAAGAGCAGCAGCGCCCCGTCCCGGGCGAACTCGGGGAGGAAACCCGTCGCCGCCCGGAACCGGTCGCCCCAGGCGACCGTGACGTAAGCGGACGCGTACGCGCCGATCGCCATGAACCCCGCGTGTCCGATCGAGAACTGGCCGGTGAATCCGTTGATTAGGTTCAGACTGACCGCGAGGATGACGTTGATCCCCGCGAGGCACAGGACCTGGAGGACGTACGGCGGCATCGCGACGCCGGGCACCAGGGTCCCCGTGAACAGGCCGTTCAAGAGCAGCAGCACGCCGACGAAGCCGGCCGCCCAGAGCGCGCCCTTCACACCTTTTCCTTGGTCACCCGCCCGAGGATCCCCTGCGGTCTCAGAATCAGGACGAGGATCAGGATCCCGAAGGCGATCGCGTCCCGGTACGTCGAAGAGAGATACCCGACGACCATGACCTCCGAGGTGCCGATGAGAAGACCGCCGAGCACGGCTCCGGGGACGTTCCCGATGCCGCCGAGCACCGCGGCGACGAATGCCTTGAGGCCATAGAGGATTCCCATCAGGGGGTCGATCTTGGGGATCTGCATTCCGATGAGGACCCCGGCGGCCGCCGCCAGGGCGGACCCAACGGCGAAAGTCGTGGCGATGATGCGGTCCGTCGAGATCCCCATGAGCTTCGCGGCGTCCAGATTGAAGGAGACCGCTCGCATCGCCTTTCCGGTGCGGGTCTTCTGGATGAAGAACCGCAGCAGGATCATGAGCATGAAAGAGACGACGATGACCGTGATCTGTTCGCTCGTCAACCTCACTCCGGCGACCATGAACTCCGCGTGCGGGGCGAGGGATGGGAAAAACTTCGGGTCAGGCCCGAAGACGAGCTGCGCCGCGTTCTCGATGAACAGGGAGACGCCGATGGCGGTGATGAGCAGCGTCAGCCGCGACGCGCGGCGGACGGGGCGGTACGCCAGCCGTTCGATCAAAAGGCCGAAGATCGCGCAGGCGGCCATCGCTCCGAGCATGACGAGGATGGCGTTCGGAAGAGACGGTTCCTTGCCCTGCAGACGGCGCGAGAGGTAGTAGCCGACGTACGCGCCCACCATGTAGACGTCGCCGTGCGCGAAATTGATCAGGCGGAGCACGCCGTACACCATCGTGTAACCGAGCGCGATCAGAGCGTAAATCGACCCGAGCGACAGCCCGTTGACCAGTTGTTGAAGGAATGTCGTCATGGGGAAAGCTCGAACGGCCCTCCCGCCGGCCGCTCACAAGGGGGGAAGGCGAGCCGGCGTCTCCCCCGCGGAGAAGGGGCCGGCGCCGCCGCTTCCCCGATCAGAGTTTGACCGCTTCCGGAGCTATCGTCTCGACCAGCAGGTATTTCCCATTCTCGACCTTCAAGATCTTCGCCGGCTTGACGGCGTTCCGATCCGAGCCGATCGTGATCGTTCCCGTCACGCCCTGGTAGTCCTTGGTCGCGGCAATGGCGTCGCGCACTTTTCCGCCATCCGTGGATCCGGCGCGCGTCATGGCGTCGGCGAGTATCTTTGCGGCGTCGTAGGCGAGAGCGGCGAGAGCGTCCGGAAGCTGATTGTTGTAACGCTTCTTGTAGTCCTGCACGAACTTCTGGACGATCGGCGACGGATCGTCCGTCGAGTAGTGGTTGGAGAAGTAGCAGCCGTTCAGGGCCTCCCCGCCAATCTCCCAGAGCTTCGGCGAATCCCAGCCGTCTCCGCCGAGAAGCGGCGCCATCAGGCCGAGCTCCTTGGCCTGGTGGGCGACCGTGCCCACCTCGGTGTAGTAGCCGGGGACGTAGATCGCGTCCGGATTCGTCGACTTGATCTGCGTGAGCTGGGCGTGAAAATCCGAGTCGCCCTGCGAGAAGGACTGCTCCGCGACGATCGTTCCGCCGCGACGCTTGAACTGCTCCCGGAAGACCGCCTGGAGCCCGACCGAGTAGTCGTTGCGGATGTCGACGAGGATCGCCACCTTCTTCGCTTTGAGCGTGTCGGCCGCGAACTTCGCCATCACGGCGCCCTGAAAGTTGTCCATGAAGCAGACGCGGAAGATGTAGTCGCCGATCTGGGTCACCCGGGGGTTCGTCGACGACGGCGTGATCATCGGGACCTTGTTCGCCTGGCAGATGGGCGCGGCGGCGAGGGAGTACGACGAGGCGACGTGGCCGAGCATCGCGACGACGTGCCGCTGGTTGATCAGCTTCGTGACGATCGTGCCGACTTCCTCGGGCTTCGACTGGTCGTCCTCGACGAGCATCCGGATCTTCTTGCCGAGCACGCCGCCGGCCTGATTGATTTCGTCGAAGGCCTGCTGCGACCCGTCCCGCGTCGAGATCCCGAAGGTCGCGATGCCTCCCGTGAGGGAGCCGTACTCGCCCACGAGAATCTCGTTGCCCGTGCCCGCTTTCGAGCAGGCGAGGACCGTCGCCAGGATGGCCGCGGCGATGCCGGCGAACAGGAGTCGGAACCTCATGGGCAGGCCTCCTCGAAGTGAGTTTCGAAAGACGGCGTATTCTTTCGCACAGCGCCGAACAAAGTCAAAACATCAATTCTCTCAGTCATTTCGGCTACAATACCCGCGGTTTTAAAAAAGGGCGCCCGGCGCCCGACCCTGAGGAAGACGCGCCATTTACGAAGCGAATTCGACGATTTCCAACCCGATCAGCGAGCTCTCCGAAATCCCCGAGACGCCTCCCCGCGTCCGGCCTCGCAGCGAGCATCCGATCTCGCGAAAGCAGATCGATCCGGACGCGCTGAAGGTCCTCTACCGGCTGTCCACGGCCGGGTACAAGGCCTATCTCGTCGGCGGGAGCGTCCGAGACCTGCTGCTCGGCCGCACCCCGAAGGATTTCGACATCGGAACCGACGCCCACCCGTCGGCCCTCCGCCGCCTCTTCCGCAACTGCCGCCTGATCGGCCGCCGCTTCCGGCTGGCGCACATCCTCTTCGCCGACGGCAAGGTGATCGAGGTGGCCACCTTCCGGCGCCGGCCGGACCCGACGGGCCCGGGCGGCACCGAGATCCTGATGACGTCCGACAACACCTTCGGGACGGCGCGGCAGGACGCTCTCCGCCGCGATTTCACGATCAACGGACTCTTCTACGACGTCTCCGACTTTTCCGTGATCGACTACGTTGGAGGGCTCGAGGACCTGGAGGCGGGGCTCGTCCGGACGATCGGAGAACCCGAGGTGCGGTTCCGAGAGGATCCTGTCCGCATGATGCGGGCCATCGAGTTCGCCAGCCGTCTCGGGTTCGCGATCACGCCGGACGCCTACGAGGCGATCCTCGACTGCCGCAAGGAGATCATCAAGTCCGCCCCGCCTCGGGTCACCGAGGAGCTGCTCCAGTCGCTCAAGGGCGGCCACGCGCTGCCGACATTTCTCCTCCTCCGGGAGGTCGGCCTCTTGGACGTCCTGATGCCGGAGCTCGCCCACGTCCTCCGGGAGATCGATCCCGAGCATCCTCACGGCACCGGGCACCTCTTCTGGGCGCTCCTCGACGTCCTCGACGCCGAACGCCGCCGCGGACGCGTCTTCGACGACGCGACGCTGTTTTCGCTCTTCTTCCTCCCGATCGTCCGGGCCCGGGTCCGGGAAGCGGCGCCGGACGGCGAGCCGGACGCCGGGTTGCTCGGCCGAATCGTCGACGAAACAGTGAGCCCGATCGCGATCCGCATGGCGCTCCCGCATGCGGTCTCTCATCGAATCCAGCAGGCGTTCGCGATGGTCGGCCGCTTCTCGCGCCGGCCGGACCTTCGGATCGCGACGCGCCGCCTCGTTTTTCGGGAGGCCTTTCCGACCGCGCTCGGCGTCTTCGAGCTCGGCGGCATGGCGACCGGCCGCGGGGAAGATCTCGCCCGGGAG
The DNA here is from genome assembly GCA_039933215.1 of Acidobacteriota bacterium. Taxonomy (GTDB): domain Bacteria; phylum Acidobacteriota; class Thermoanaerobaculia; order UBA5066; family Gp7-AA6; genus JALYUA01. The sequence continues at coordinate 38,873 of JBDTOO010000024.1, read as the reverse complement.
TGGCGCGCCCTCGCCGAAAGGGCCCACCGGACGCGCGAGAGCTTCGAGGCCGAGGCCGGCGTCGAGAAGGACCCCACAGCCTCCGCGGTTCGGAAACGACGCCGCCGCGGCGGCAGGGGACGAGGCCGCGGCCCCGCCTAGCCAACGCCTCCCGCTGCGGCGTCCGGCCCGCGGCGGCGTCCCCGGTCCGCTATGATTCCGGCGTGATTTCGCGGCCTTCGGTTCGGCATTCCCGCGGAACCAGAGTGACGCCTCGCCCGAAGGCCCCCTCCCCGACCGCAAGTCCCGCCCCGTCAGCAGCTGCGGCCCGTCGAGGCCAGGACTCCCGCCCGGTTTTCGGAACATTCCGGCACAGCGTGCGTCTTCTCCACGTGAGGACAGATTGAGCAGCACCGAAGAAGGAGACCTCGTAGAACGGTGCCGCCAGGGCGAGGACGAGGCGTGGAGGGAGCTCGTGGACCGATTCGGACAGAGAGTCTATTCCGTCGCCTACCACTTCACGTTGAAGCGCGAAGACGCCGAAGAGCTCTCCCAGGAGATCTTCCTGAAGATCTTCGAGAACCTGAACCGGTACGACGGCAGCTTCCCGCTGATCGCCTGGATCGTCTCCGTTTCCCGAAACCTGTGCATCGATCGATACCGGCGGCGCAAGAGGGAGAAATCGTTCCGTTTCGTCTCCGATGACGCCGTCCTGCCTCTTCTGCGGTCGGCAGACGACCCCGCCGCCGACGCGCTCAAGAAGGAACGGACAAAGATGCTGTTCTCGGCGCTCGCGGAGATCCCCGAGGACCTGGCCGAGATTCTCGTCCTGCGGGACCTGGACGGACTCGCGTACGACGAGATCGGGCGCGCTCTCGAGCTTCCGGACGGGACGGTCAAGTCCCGTCTCTTCCGCGCCCGCGCCGAGGTGGCGCGCGCGATCCGCGCCCGTCACGAGACCCGCGGACCCGGCATCATGACGAGCCTCGCCGTCGCCGCAGGAGCGTTCGTATGACCTGCCGCGAAATCGAGCGCCTCTTCGTCGAGGATGCGCCTGAAGCGCAGCGTCAAGCGCATGTCGCGGGCTGCGCCGGATGCCGCGCTCTCGCCGCGGCGGCGGACGAGGGCGAAGACCTCGCTTCTGGCCTGCAGCCTGCTGCCTGGAGCGGCCGCCTCCGCGACGCGCTCTTCTCGATTCCGGAGCTCACGGTCCGCTGCGACGCGGCCGCCGACCTGATCGCTGCCGCGGCGGAGTCCCCCGCGGAGCTTCCGGAGCGCGACCGCTCGCGCCTCGCGTTCCACCTGACCCGCTGCGAAGGGTGCCGGGAGGCGAGCGCAGTCGTCGGGCTCGCCCGAGAGCTCGAAGCTCCTCAGACGGCGCCCTGGCTGGCCACGCGGATCGCCGCTGGCCGCCCGAAGCGCGCCCGCACCGGCTGGCGGGGGCTGCTCGACCCGCGCGCTGCGATCGCCTTCGCCTATGCCGCCGCCCTGATCGTGATGCTCGCCGGGTTCAACCCCGCCGACCTCGCCCGGCGCGCCGGCGCGGGGCTGCGCAGCGAAACGAAGAGCGCCGCCACCGTCGCCAGCAACTCGCTCGCCGACCGGGTCGGTGCTTTCCAGGATCGGGCGGTTCGCACGTTCGCCGTCTGGCGTGGCCGCGCCGGCGGATACGGGCGCGCCGTCCTTTCGAACGCCATCGCCCTCGTCATGAGAACCGAAGAATCCCGCCGGCCTCCCAGCCGTCCGCGCAACGGCGAGGAGCATCCCGTCCCGAGAAGTGAAACCAACATTACGACGTGGCGCGCCTAGAGCGCCGCCAGGAGGAAAACGCCATGGACGACTTCAACTCCCAGGCGGCGCCGCCGCCCCCGCCTCCGCCCTACTCGGCACCGGTCCCCCCGTACGCGCCGCCCGGCGCGCCCGGAACGGGCCCTCCGGGTATCCCGCCGCCGCTGTCGCCGCCGCCGCCCTGGTCGCCTCTGCACAAGTCGCCGGTGCTGGCGGGGTTCCTGTCGGTGTTCCCCGGGCTCGGGCACCTGTATCTGGGGCTCTATCCCCGGGGCATCGCGTTCGGGATCGCCTTTGTCATCGCGATCAGCGCCTCCGCCCACGGGCGCGGGGAGTTCTTCGGACCGATGATCGCGTTCATCTGGTTCTTCGGGATCATCGACGCCGTGCGTCAGGCGCACGCGATCAACCGCGGATACGTCGCGGAATCCGGATTTGCTCCGGCGACCACCCCCGCGCGCCGGCCCGCGGCCGGGGCCGCCAGCCTCTTCTGGGGCGTGGTGCTGATCGGCCTCGGTTCTCTGTGGCTGATCGATCGGTACGTGGACATCGACTGGAGCTTTCTCGACCGGTGGGGCGCGCCCGTCGCTTTCATCCTGCTCGGCCTCGCCCTCGTGATCACCCACGTCCGGCGCAAGCGCCGCGAGAACGAGCAAGGCCTCGGTATGCCGCCGAGAACTCCGTAGGAAAAACCGCGGTCGGGACCCGGGCGCAGCCGAACGGCTGCGCCCTTTTTCTTGCCCCGAAACCGCTCAGCGGCGCTTGAAGTACTTCTCCATCTCCTCTTCGGACATCGACAGGACCGCCGGCCGGCCGTGAGGGCAGGTGAATCGGTCTTCGCACCGCAGCCAGTCCGAGAGCAGCCGGCGGATCTCTTCCGGCGCCAGGTGATATCGGACGGTCACGGCGGAACGGCACGCGATGCCCGCGGCCATGCGGTCCCGGCGCTCCTCCGGCCCGGCTCCCCCGGTCTCGGCGAGCCGGGCGAGGGCTTCCCGAAGCGTCTCCGCCGGCGCCCGCTCGCGCGCCTCCGCCGGAAGGGCGGCGATTCCGAAGGCCCTTCCCGAGAGGCTCTCGATCTCGAATCCCGCCGCCGTCAGATCCTCGCCGTGCGCGGCGATCGTTTCGACTTCCTCCGGCGAGGCCTCGAAGACGGCGCGAACGAGGAGACGCTGCGAAAGCACGCGCCCGGACGCGATCCGGTCACGGAGCCGCTCGTAGAGCACGCGCTCGTGCGCCGCGTGCTGGTCGATGATCAGAAGACCCTCCGGTCCGCTGGCGAGGATGTAGGACTCGCGGTGCTGGCCGATGACGACGAGCTCGGGGGGCCGTCTCTCGGTCGGAGGAGGAACCGTCTCGACGGGGGCCCTCGGCGGGAGGGGCGTGGCCGCGGGCGTCGGCCTTCCCGCCGGCGGCGGCTCGCCGGAGCCGTAATCCGCCGGCGGTTCCGCGACGAGCGGCTCCGCTGGAACCGAATGGAGACGGCGCTCCTCTTTTCCGGCCAGAAGCGCCGACTGAACGGCGTGGTACACGAGCCGGTACGCCGTGCCGGCGTCGGAGAAACGGACCTGCGTCTTCGCCGGCGACACGTTCACGTCGATCGACCCCGGCTCGGCCGTCAGGAAGAGAAAAACCGCGGGATGCCGATCCGTGCGGATCGCGTCGCGCGACGCCTGTCCGATCGCGCGCGAGAGTGCCCGATCCTCGATCGGACGCCCGTTCGCGAAGATGTACTGGAACCGGCGCGTCCCGAACGTGACGGAGCCGCGCGTCACGAATCCCGTCGCGCGGAGGGGTCCCGCCTTGGCTTCGAAGGGCTCGAGCTCGCCCAACGTCTCGCGCCCGAACACCTGGAGGATCCGGGCGGCCCGATCCACGGCGGCCGGAGCGTCGAGGAGCTCGCGGCCCGAGGAGCGCAGGGAGAAAGCGACCGCGGAATTGGAGAGAGCCGCCTTCGTCACGGCGGCGGCGGCCGCCCGCCCTTCGGACTCGGGAGACGCCAGAAACTTCTTGCGGGCCGGCGTCTTCGCGAAGAGGTCTTCGACCAGGACGTCCGTGCCCCGGGGTCTCGCCGCGGCGTCCTGCTCGGGCGGTCCGCCCCAGCCGACCACGAGACGCACCGCTTCGGGGGTCGAGCCGTCCGAGGTCGTGAGAGTCAACCGCGCCACGGACCCGATCGAAGGGAGCGCCTCTCCGCGGAACCCATAGGAGGTCACCCCGTCGAGATCCTCGTCGGAGGAGATCTTCGACGTCGCGTGGCGTTCGAGGGCGAGCCGGGCATCCTCCCGCGACATCCCGGCTCCGTCGTCGCGCACGAGCACCCTCCGGACTCCCCCGCCGTCGAGCTCCACGTCGATGCGGGTCGCCCCGGCGTCGAGAGCGTTCTCAACGAGCTCCTTGACGACCGACGCGGGACGCTCGACGACCTCGCCGGCGGCGATCCGGTCGATGACGCCGCTCGAAAGCCGGTGGACTCGCGCCATGGACGGTGAGTCTATCCGCGGCCCCGGATGCGTCGCGTGATCAGGGAGCCGGAAAGACGATCTTCCCGCCGACCACCGTGGTCTCGACCCGGATGTCGACGATCCGTTCCGGGGGGACCGAGAGAAGGTCCCCGGAGAGGATGACGAAATCCGCGAGCTTCCCGGTGGAGAGCATCCCCTTCTCACCCTCCTCGAACGCGGCCCACGCCGCTCCCCGCGTATAGGCCGCGAGCGCCTCTTCCACTCGGATGCGCTGCTCGGGAAACCAGCCGCGCGGATTCTTCCCGTCGATCGTCCGGCGCGTGACGGCCGCGTCGATCCCCGCGATCGGGGAGAGCGGTGCCACGTCCCAGTCCGACCCGAACGCGAGCCGGGCGCCGGCGTCGAGAAGGGAGCGGAAGGCATAGGTCGTGCGGCATCTCTCGCGGCCGATCCGCTTTTCCGCCCAGCGGCCGTCGTCGATCGCGTGATACGGCTGCATGGAGGCGATGACTCCGAGGCGCGCGAACCGGGGGATGTCGGCCTGGCGGAGGTGCTGAGCGTGCTCGATGCGAAAGCGGCGGTCCCGGGAGCCGTTCGCGCGGAAGACGCGGTCGTAGAGGTCGAGGATTTCGGCATTCGCGCGGTCGCCGATCGCGTGGATGACGACCTGCAGCCCGGCGCGATCCGCTCCGGCGACGCGCTCTTCCATGCGGGACAGCGGGATCGCGTCGGAAGCGAAGACGCCGCGATTGCCCGGCTCGTCCGAATAGGGCTGGTCGAAGAGGGCGGTCGAAGAGCCGAGGGAGCCGTCGGCGTAACCCTTCACGCCCCCGAGTCGAAGCCACTCGTCGTTCTTCATGGAGGCCCGCCGGTCCCGCGCCTTCTCCCACGAGGCGAGCGGCAGCCGGTAGTGCACGCGCACCGTCAGCCCTCCGGACGCGCGCAGGGCCTCCCACGCCTCGAGGTCACCCGAGTCGCCCGGCAGATCCTGCACGGAGGTGACGCCGACCCCGGCGGCATGCCGCATGGCGGCTCGCAGCGCGCCCTGCAGCTCTGCCGGCGTCCGCGCGGGGCGTACCGAAAAGACCGCGTCCATCGCCGCGTCCTTGAGGACGCCGGTGGGCTCGCCCCTCTCGTCGTGGACGATGACGCCGCCGGGCGGATCGGGCGTCGTGCGATCGATCTTCGCGAGCCGGAGCGCCAGGCTGTTGCACACGACCATGTGGCCGTCCTGCCGGGAGAAGCAGGCCGGATGGTCTCCCGTTGCCGGATCCAGCATCTCCCGGGTCGGGAGGCGCGGCGGCGTCCACTGCTCGTGGTCCCAGGCGCCGTCCGTGAGCCACGTGCCGGCCGGCCGGGTCTTTGCGTAGTCCGCGACGATCCGGGTGAGCTCGCCGGGATCGCGCGTTCGCCGCAGGTCGATCGCGAGCAGGTCGAACCCGCCTCCGGACATGTGAGTGTGGGCGTCGATGAATCCGGGAACGACGCGCCGTCCCCGGCCGTCGATCGTCCGGGTCCCCGGTCCCCGGAATCGCTCCACGTCGTCGTTCGATCCGATCCCGATGATCCGTCCAGCCCGGACGGCGATGGCTTCCGCGGAAGGCCGCGCGGGGTCCGCGGTCCAGATTTTCGCGGAACGCAGCACGAGATCCGCGGGAGCGGGCGCCGGATCGGTCACCAGCGCCCGCAGGAGGAGAGCGAGAAGAAGGTAAGACATGCGCCCACGCTATCAGGAGAGCGCGTCATCCGCGCTGTCCCCGAAACGCCTACGCGGTCCCCGATGCGCTGGCGCCCGCGAGCGCGGCGCGCGCCGCCGCGAGGCGGGCGACGGGAACGCGGAACGGCGAGCAGGACACGTAGTCGAGGCCCACCGTATGAAAGAACTCGATCGATCGCGGGTCGCCGCCGTGCTCTCCACACACTCCGATCTTCAGGCCCGGCTTGGCTTCGCGCCCGCGCCGCGTGGCGAGCGAAACGAGCTCCCCGACCCCGTACTGATCGAGGCTGGCGAAAGGATCCTCCTGGAGGATGCCCTCCGCGATGTAGATCGGAAGGAAGGACGCCGCGTCGTCCCGCGAGTATCCGTACGTCAACTGCGTGAGGTCATTCGTCCCGAACGAGAAGAAGTCGCAGTTCAGCGCGATGCGGTTCGCCCGCAGGGCTGCGCGCGGGACTTCGATCATGGTCCCCACCTTGTAATTCACGCGGTTGCCGGCGATGCGGCTCGCCTCTCGGTCGACGAGCTTCTTGAGGCGGTCGAACTCGCCTTTCGCGCCCACGAGCGGAATCATGATCTCCGGGTTCGGATGGACGCCCTCCCGCAAGGCGAGCGATGCCGCCTCGAAGATCGCGCACACCTGGGTCTCGTAGATCTCCGGATGGGTGATCCCGAGCCGGCAGCCGCGGTGGCCGAGCATCGGATTGACTTCCGCCAGGGCGTGGACGCGCTCGCGGACGACGTCCGGAGAGACGCCGAGGTCCTCCGCCGTCTTGCGGACGGCCTCGTCCTCCTTCGGGAGGAACTCGTGAAGAGGCGGATCGAGGAGGCGGATCGTCACGGGACGTCCCGCCATCTCGCGGAAGATCCCGAGGAAGTCTTCCCGCTGCATCGGGAGGATCTTCGCGAGCGCCTCGCGGCGGCCTTCGACCGTGTCCGCGAGGATCATCTCGCGCACGGCGAGGATGCGTTTCTCTTCGAAGAACATGTGCTCGGTGCGGCAGAGCCCGATCCCCTCTGCCCCGAAGAGCCGCGCGACCCGGGCGTCCTCGGGCGTATCCGCGTTGGCGCGCACGCCCAGGCGGCGCCGTGCGTCCGCCCACGCGAGCAGGCGGGTGAAAGCCATTGCGACGGGCGACTCTTCCACGGGCATCGCACCGTCGAGCACCACGCGCAGCACCTCGGAAGGGTGCGTTGGAATCTGGCCGAGAAGCACTTCACCCGTCGAGCCGTCGATCGAGATCCACTCCCCCTCGCTCGCCGTCAATCCCCGCGCGCGCACCTGTCCGTGCACCGCGTCGACCACGATGTCCCCGGCGCCGACGACGCACGTCTTGCCCATCCCCCGCGCGACCACGGCGGCGTGGGAAGTCATACCGCCGCGCGTCGTCAGGATGCCGACCGAGGCGTGCATACCCGCGATGTCCTCCGGCGACGTTTCTTCGCGCACCAGGATGACGGGCTTGCCCTCCTGGGCCATCGCCACCGCATGCTCGGCCGTGAAGGCGATCCTTCCGCACGCGGCCCCGGGGCCGGCCGGCAGCCCCTTGCCGACGAAGCGGCCTCCCTTGATCGCAGACTCCTTTTCCTTGCCGGGGAAGACGGGCGCGAGGAGCTGGATGAGTTGCTCGGACTCGACTCGTGCTATCGCTTCGTCCTCGGTGATGAGCCCCTCGTCGACCATCTCCGTGGCGATCCGGACCGCGGCGAATCCCGTCCTCTTCCCGTTCCGCGTCTGGAGCAGGTAGAGTCGCCGGTCCTCGATCGTGAACTCCAGGTCCTGCATGTCGCGGTAACGCTTCTCGAGGACCTCGCGCAGCCGCATCAACTCCGCGTAGGCTTCGGGCATCGTCTCCTCGAGCGAAAGCCCGGATCCGTCCTTCGAGAGAGACCTCGGCGTGCGGATCCCGGCGACGACGTCCTCGCCCTGGGCGTTCGGCAGAAACTCCCCGTAGAAGCGCCGTTCCCCGGTCGAAGGATCCCGCGTGAAGGCGACGCCCGTGGCGGAAGTCTCTCCCCGGTTGCCGAAGACCATCGACTGCACGTTGACGGCCGTGCCCCAGTCGTCCGGAATGTGGTGAAGCTTCCGATAGGTCTTCGCTCTCTCGTTCTCCCAGGACCGGAAGACGGCGGCGATCGCTCCCCAGAGCTGCTCGCGCGCGTCGTCCGGAAAGTCCTTCCCGGTCCGTTCCTTCACGAGGCCCTCGTGCTGGCGCACGACGTCGGAGAGATCCTCCGCGGTGAGCTCCAGGTCGGACTCGACGCCGCGACTGCGCTTCTTCTCGGCGAGGTTTCGCTCGAAGTCGTGCCGCGGGACACGCAGCACGACGTCGCCGTACATCTCGAGAAACCGGCGGCGACAGTCGAGCGCAAAACGCTGACCGGACGCCCCGGCGAGCCCCTTCATGGAGTGCGACGTGAGACCCAGATTGAGGATCGTGTCCATCATCCCCGGCATCGAAGACCGCGCGCCGGAGCGGACCGAGACCAGAAGTGGATCCTCCGAATCGCCGAACCGCCTGCCGGTGGAGTGCTCGATGCGTGCGAGAGCCGACTCGACCTCGGCGTGCACGCCGTCCAGGCTCGCGCCGTGGGAGAAGTCCGCGCAGACGCCCGTCTCGATCGTGAACCCCGGAGGTACGGGAATGCCGAGCGCGGTCATCTCCGCGAGGCCCGCGCCTTTGCCGCCGAGCGTCTCCTTGCCGAGCCCCGCCCCTTCCGCCTCGCCGTTGCCGAAGAAGAAGACGCGCTTCATGGCGCTTCGACCCCCCGCGTAAACCGCGCCGCGGACCATCCCCGCGTTTTTCTCTCGATCACGGCTCCCCCTTGTCGACTTTTTCCGGCTTCTCCGCCCTGTCCACGACGATCTCGGAAAAATCCGCCACTCGCGAGAATTCCTTCTGGATGGATCCGAGAAGGGCGAGCCGATTCCGGCGTACCGCCTCCTCGGGAGAGTTCACCAGGACCTCCACGAAGAACCGGTCGAGCGATGGCCCGATGGACGCGATCATGCCCATGGCTTCGCGATATCGGCGGGCGCCGAGCAGCTCCTCGATCGACTGCCGCGCCTGCAAGAAATCCGCCGCGAGCTGGCGCTCCGCGTCCTCGCGATAAAGATCCGCGCTCGGAGCTCCCGTCTCCTCCTCGCCGACGATGTTGCGGATGCGCTTGAACGCCAGAACGAGGGAGCGGAAGTCCATCTCCCGGCGAGCCTGGGCGAGAGCCTCCGCCCGATCGGCGGCGTCGGCGAAGTCCCAGATCCCGACGTTCAACACCGCAGAGATCTCGTCGTACGAATGCCCCCGGCGCTCGAGGAGCGCTCGCAGCCGCTCCGCGAAGAACGCTTCGAGATCCCGCAGCACGCGCCCCTCATCGATGACCACCGATGCCGCGTGGAGCGAGATCGCTTTGCGGACGACCGGGCGCCAGTCGAGGCGCCACCGGCGAGACGTGGCGATCGAGACGATGCCGTACGCCGCCCGGCGCAGTCCATACGGATCCTTCGATCCCGTGGGGATCAATCCGATCGAGAAGAGTCCGACGAGGGTGTCGAAGCGATCCGCGACCGAGAGAATGGCTCCCCCCGCCTCGCGGGGCGGATCGTCGGTGGCCGACGCGGGGCGATAGTGGTCGTAGATCGTCTTCCACACGGAGTCCGGCTGGCCCTCGCGCCGTGCGTAGATGCCGCCGACGATCCCCTGAAGGTCCGTGAACTCCTTCACCATGAGCGTCGTCAGATCCACCTTCGAGAGCCGGGCGGCGACGAGCAGCGAGTCGACGAGGTCCGGACGGGCGACGACGTGCGCGATGGTCTCGGACAGCTCCTGGAGGCGGCCGGTCTTCTGCCGGTAGTCGCCCAGGCGATCCTGGAACGTCAGCCGCGACAGCTTCTCGATCCGCGCATCGAGCGGCTCCCGCACGTCGGACTCGTAAAAAAACCGGGCGTCGGCGAGCCTCGCGTTCAGGACCCATTCCGCGCCCTTGGCGATCAGCCCGCGCCGGTCCTCGTCGTTGTCCATCACGGCGACGAAGTGCGGCAGAAGGCCCGTTGGGCCTCGGACCGGAAGGTACTTCTGGTGCGTGCGCATCGCCGTCGTCGTGATCTCCTCGGGAAGTTCGAGGAATTCCGGCGCGAAAGCTCCGCGAACGGTGCCCGGCCACTCGACGAGGTCCGCGAGAGTCGCGACGAGATCCGCGTCCGATTCGATCGTGCCTCCGACTTCGCGGGCCATCCGCCGCGCGGAGTCCAGGATGGCGATACGGCGCGTCTCGCCGTCGGGCTCCACGCGCGCGGCGCGGAGCTTCTCCAGATAGTCCTCGGGTCCGCTGACGGCCAGAGCGCCTTCCGAGAGGATCCGGTGGCCGACCGTCGTCGATCCCGAGGCGACGCCGAAGAGCTCCATCGGGATGACCCGACCGGCATAGAGGGCGAGGAGGCCCCGAACGGGCCGGACGAAGACGTGCTCCCCCGCGCCCCACCGCATGGTCTTCGGAAAGGAGAGCCCCGCGATCGCGCGGGGGAGCAATTCCGCGATGACCTCGGAGGTGGCTCGCCCCGCGATCGTGCGGCGCGCCGCGACCGTGGGTCCCCGAGGCGACTCGATGACGATGAGCGAGGACACCTCGACCTTTTGCGCCCGCGCGAACCCTTCGGCGGCTTTCGTCGGCCGCCCGTCCTTGCCGAACGCCGCCCCCGCGGGGGGGCCGAGGACTTCCGTCTGGCGATCCTCCTGGCGATCGGGCAGCCCGCTCAGCCAGAGAATCAGCCGCCGCGGCGTCGCCAGCGCCCGTCCCTCTTGCGCGAGCAGGCCTTCTTCGGCGAGCGCTTCGGTGGTCCGCCTCAGGAGGTCGAGCCTCGCGCCGCCGAGCGCGGCCGCGGGGATCTCCTCGGTGCGGATCTCCAGAAGGAAATCGGCGCGGGACATCAGGCCCTCACGTCTGGAGTGCGGCGAATCGCCACGGCACAATGCATGGCTCCCTCAGAGCCAACCCGTCCGGGCGGCGAAGCGGCTCACGCGGGCTCCCGGCATCACGGGGCGGCCGCAGGCTCGGGCTCGGCAACCGGAGCCGGAGCCGCCGCGGGCGCCTGCCGGGCGACCGAGGCCCGCGCGCACGCGCACGCCAGATCCCGAACCCGGCGGATGAAGCCGACGCGATCGGTCGCCGAGACCGCGCCCCGGGCATCCAGCATGTTGAACTGATGCGAGCACGCGAGCGTCGCCTCGTAGGCGGGAAGGACGAGGCCGGCCTCGAGGGCTCTCCGGGCCTCTTTCTCCGAACGGTCGAAGACGAGCATCGCAAACTCCGGATCCGCGACCTCGAAGCCGTAGCGCGAGAGCTCGACTTCGTCCTGGTGGCGGACCTGCCCGTACGTCCGGTCGTCGCTCCATGGAACGTCGAACACGGAGTCGAGCTTGTTCAAGAACATCGCGATCCGCTCGAGGCCGTAGGTGATCTCGGCGGTGATCGGCGCGAGATCGATCCCGCCCGCCTGCTGGAAATACGTGAACTGGGTAATCTCCATCCCGTCCATCAGAACCTGCCAGCCGACGCCCCAGGCGCCGAGCGTCGGCGACTCCCAGTTGTCCTCCTCGAAGCGGACGTCGTGGTCCCTCAGGACGACGCCCAGGCGCTCGAGGCTCCGGAGATACATTTCCTGGACGTCGGGAGGCGACGGTTTCAGCACGACCTGGAGCTGCAGGTGCTTGCCGAGCCGAAAGGGATTCTCGCCGTACCGCCCGTCCGCGGGACGCCGCGAGGGCTGGACGTAGGCGCAGCGCCACGGCTCCGGACCGAGGACCTTCAAAAAGGTCGCCGGATGCATCGTTCCGGCACCCATGGGCAGGTCGTATGGCTGCTCGATCAGGCAGCCTTCGCCTCCCCAGAACGCCGTGAGCTCGGCGATCAACCTCTGAAGCGTGAGCATTTGGGCGAGTTTATCGCAGCGACTCGCGGATCACGGGGCGACTCCCGACGCTCGCGCGCGCGTCAGCCTTCCGTACCGCGGACCTCGGCAAGGACGCGCTGGGACTTGAGCTCGTGTCCGAGGAAATGCCGCCGGGCGCGGCGCGCCACCTGCGAGACTTCTGCGAGGCCGTCGGAACGGAGCGCCGGGTCGAGCGGCGCCGTGAGGACCATCCGGAGCGCCTCCCGTCCCGCCGCCGTCAACCGAAGCGCCTCGCCGCGCCGGCATTCCGGGTGCACGAACCCCGGCCGCGTTTCGTCGAAGACGAGCGGCGCGGCCGCGTCGATCGGTCCGCCGCAGACCGAGCATTCGTTCGGGCTCGGGAAGAGGCCCGAGAGCTTCAGGATCCAGACGTCGAAGTACGCCGAGACGGATGACGGCAATGCGCCGGCGAACAGGGCGTCGAGCGCGTGCCGCGCGAGCCGGTAAAACGGCTCCGCCGGTTCCGAGTCGGAGACGAAGGTTTGGAGGCTTTCCGCGAGAGTGGAAAGGAGCAGCGCGCGGTCGAGCTCGCTCGAGAGCGGAAAGGAGGAGCGGAGGACGTCCGCCGAATCGATCGACACGAGCTCCTGCCCCTCTTTTTCGAAGTACAGGAATCGGACTTCCGTCATCGGCTCGAGCGCGCCGGAGAAGCCGCTGCGCGGGCCGCGTGCGCCTCGGGCCACGCCGCGTTTCTTGCCCGCGTCGCGCGTGAGAAACGAGACGATGCGATCCCGCTCCCGCAGGGGATAGGTTCCCAGCACGAAGGCGTCCGAGGCGGAGTGGCGCACGCGCCGATTATGATGGGCTGGAAAGAACGCCGTTCCGGAGCTGATTCGGATATTTTCGACAATTGCCGAATAAAAGAATGAGCGATAGCGGTCTTAAGAGAATTAATTCGGGAGTCCGGACGCTCGGGTGGGCGTCGCTCCTGACGGACGTGTCCTCCGACATGATCTATCCGCTGCTGCCGGACTTCCTGACCCGCACGCTCGGCGCCGGGCCCGCCGTGCTCGGCCTCATCGAAGGAATCGCCGAGTCGACCGCCTCGATCACGAAAGTGCTCTCCGGATCGTGGTCCGACCGGGCGGGGCGGCGCAAGCCCCTGGTCGTGGCCGGATACTCGGTCGCCGCGGTGGCGCGTCCCCTCGTCGGCCTCGCGACGGCCTGGGCACACGTCCTCGCCATCCGGTTCGCGGATCGCGTCGGAAAGGGGATCCGCACCGCACCGCGGGACGCGCTGATCGCGGACCTCACGCCGCCGGAAGGCCGCGCGAGGGCGTTCGGGCTGCAGCGCGCCATGGACAACGCGGGAGCGGTCATCGGGCCCCTCGTAGCGGCGGCGCTCCTCCGCATTCTCCCGGGCGGGGAGCGATCGGTCTTCCTGCTCGCCCTGTTTCCCGGGCTGGCCGCCGTCGCGTTGATCGTCTGGCGCGTCCGGGAGCGGGCGGTGGCGGAGGCCCCCATCGCGCGGCCGCCCCTCGAAGCGCCTCCCGCGACTTCCCTTCCGAGGAGCCTCTGGATCGTGACCGGGATCTTCCTGCTCTTCACGCTCGCCAACTCCACCGATGCCTTTCTCCTGCTCCGCGCGCGCGACTGCGGCGTACCTCTGTGGCAGATTCCCCTGCTGTGGTCGTTCTTCCACGCCGTGAAGGCGTCCGCCGGCGTGCCCGGAGGGGCGCTCGCGGATCGCATCGGCCGGGTTCCGGCCGTCGCCCTCGGCTGGGCGGTTTACGTGGCCGCCTACGCGGGATTCGCGTATGTCGAGCGCGCCTCCACTCTCTGGGCCCTGTTCGCCCTCTACGGACTCTTCTTCGCGTTGACGGAAGGCGCGGAGCGGGCGCTGGTCGCGGAGCTCGCGGGAGCCCGGCTGCGCGGCCGGGCGTTTGGAGTGTTCCACGGCGCGATCGGTCTCGCCTCTCTGCCCGCCTCGGTTCTGTTTGGAGTCTGCTGGAACGTGTACGGCGCGCGGGCGGCGTTTCTGATCGGCGCGGCGCTCGCATCCCTCGCGCTCGCCGCGCTTCTGGCCGCCCGATCCCGCCTGAGACCGGCCGCGGGTCTCGCGGCGTGAACGGGAGCGGGAGACCGGGCCCCGGAAGGCGCGAAGCGGCGGCGTCCGGGGGGGACGCCGGAGCGCCCGGGGATGCGCCCGAGCCCGATCCGTCGGAAACGGCGGCCGTCGTCGTCCACTACGGCGGCTGGGAGCCGACCCGGCGATGCGTGGCGTCGCTTCGAAGCACCGCCCCCGAGGCGTCGATCCTCGTCGTCGACAACGACGAGGAAGGTCGGGCTCCCTCGGATCTCGGAGCGCCCGTCGTCCAGTCGCCCGGCAACGTCGGCTACGGAGCCGGCTGCAACCTCGGCGCCTCGCGATCGACCGGAGACCTCCTCCTCTTCCTGAACAACGACGTCGAGGTGCTCCCGGGAGCGGTCGCCCGGCTGCGCGACGCCGTCCTCGCGGACCCGCGATGCGCGGCCGCGGGGCCTCTCTTCCTGGACGGCGCGGGCCGGAACCGCCGGTCGATCCGGCTCGCACCCACGCCGTGGCGCGTCCTCTGCGAAAACCTGATGCTTCCGCGCCTCTTCCCGTTCCTCCCTTTTTTCCGCGGCCACCACACCGCGTTCGTCGCCGCCGGCAACCGGCGGCGGCGCGCGGCAACCCTCCTCGGCGCCCTCTTCCTCATCCGCCGGACGGCCTTCGAGGAGGCGGGTGGATTCGACGAGTCCTACTTCTTCTACGCGGAGGAATCGGACCTCTTCGCGCGGCTCGGGCAGAAGGGCTGGCGGCTGGCCTACGAGCCGGCCGCGCGCGCCGTTCACCATGAAGGCCTCGCGAGCCGCTCCGTTCCCCAGTCCACGCTCGATCGCTGGCTGCACGAAGGCCTGCTGCGCTACGCCCGGAGGTTCCACGGAGCGTCCGGCGAGCGCCGAACCCTCGCCGCGCTGCGGGCGGGGGCGAGGCTTCGCTGGGCGCTCTCCTTCGTGCCGGGCCCCCGCGGGCGCCTCGAACGGCGGAATCGGTACGCGGAGATCCTGCGCTTCCACCGCGAGGACCGCTCGGCGGGCGCGTCGGAGCGGCACCGTTCATGACGCCGCGGTTGACCGTCGTCATCCCGACGCGGAATCGATGGAGCATTCTGGAACGCACGCTCGCGGCGCTCGAGGAGCAGACGCCCGAGGCGCGCCCGTTCGAAGCGGTGGTCGTCGACGACGGATCCTCCGACGAGACTCCGGTGCGCCTCGCCGCATTCCGGCCCCGCTCCTTCGCGTTCCGGACCCTGCGGTCGGCGGGCCGGGGACCCGCCGCGGCGCGTAACGCCGGAATCGCGTTGGCCGCCGCGCCGCGCGTGATTCTCCTGGGGGACGACACGATGCCGAGGCCCGATGCCCTGGGGCGGCACCTCTCGGACGCCGAAGCCGCCGTGGGTCGACAGGGTTACATCGCCTGGCACCCCGAAGAGGAAATTACCCCTTTCATGCGCTTCCTCGCTCCTGCCGGCCCGCAGTTCTACTTCGCGAACCTCGTCGCGGGAGCGCCCGTTCCGTACACGGCGGTCCTCGGCTCGAACCTCTCCGCTCCCACGAGCTGGTTCCGGGAAGAGCGGTTCGACGAGAGGTTCCCCGCGGCGGCGTTCGAGGACACGGAGCTCGCGTTCCGGTGGCGCCGGCGGGGCTGGACGACCCTGTATTCGCCGGACGCCGTGTGCTGGCACAGCCACCGGTACGATGCGATCGAGCCGTTTCTCAAACGGCAGCGGGTCGCCGGCCGGGCGGCCCGATACGCAGTCCGCAAGCATCCTTCGCTCATCCTGCCCACGTTTGTTCAGCCGCTCGCGGTTGGCCTCGCGCGCTCCGCCCTCGCCCGCCTTCGCCCGCGCCGCGTCGAAGACGATTGGGAGGTCCAGACACGACGGGCCTTTTTCCAGGGCTGGTTCGCGCCGAAGCGTGGTGACAGGTGTTAGGTGACAGGTGTCAGGTGTCAGGTGTCAGGTGTCAGGTGTCAGGTGTCAGCAGCCCCGGGAGCGAGGTGACAGGTGACGGGTGACCATCGGCAGCGACCCGAAGCGCGCGATTGCGTTGTTCCCAACCTCCACGCGGTTCGGCGCACCGGGCAGGGATCGTGAGCGAGCCGGCGGCGCCCGCCCCGGATTGGACCCGGGGCGGGGTCTCGATCCTCGCGGGGCGAACGGGCGACGCGCTCCTGCGCCTCGGGCTCTTTGCGGCTACGGCGAGAGTCCTCACGCCCGCCCAGTTCTCGGTCTACGCGCTCGTGACGGCCGCGCTCGGAACGCTCCAGAATCTGCTGGCCTTCGGCGGACCGCGAACGGCTGCGTATTTCCAGACCAGGGCCCCCCGCTCCGCCGTGGCCGGTTGGCTTCTCGGCGTCGCCGGAACCGCCTCGCTCGCCCTGCTGGGAGTTCTCGCCCTGGTCCCCCCCGCCCGGGTCGCGCTCTTCCCCGAGATCTCCGCCCGTCTTCTCCTCCTCGGGCTGCTTCCCCTCCCCTGCCTTCTCCTGTCCGACTCGTTTTCCGCGATCCTTCTCGCGGAGCGGCGAGAGCGCCTCTACAGCCGATTTTTGTGGCTGCGCAGCGCCGCGACGGGAGCCGTGCTCGCCGGCTCGCTCCTCGTCTCGGATCGGCTCGAATGGCTGCTGGTGGGCCGTCTCGCCATCAGCGTTCTCATCGTCCTCGCCCTCGTGCGGGCGCTCGAGATGCGCCCGTCGGTGCGCGGCCTGCGCGGATTCGCACCCGCGGCGGCGCGGTTCGCCCTTCCGCTGGCGGGCTCTGGAGCGATCGGATCGACGCATCGCCGGGCGGACGTATTCCTTCTCTCGGCGTTCGAACAGACCTCGCAGATTGGTCCGTACGCCGTGGCCTACGCGTTCGGCGAGGCGTTCTGGACGATCACGGATTCTCTCGAGGCGGCCCTGTTCGTCGACCTGGCGCGCCACGCGGACGAGCGCGCGCGGCGGGAGGCATTCCGGGCGGCTCGTGTCTACGCAGCGATCTCCGTCGCCGCGCTCGCCCTCGGCCTGCCGGGCGGCCTTCTCGTGATCCGGTGGTTCTTCTCGGCCAGGTATCCGGCCGCCGCGTCGCTCTTCCCCTGGATCTTCGTCGCCGCCGTCTTCTCCGGGATCGGGCGCCCGTTCTCCGCGTACCTCGTGTCGCGAGGCGAGGGGCCTCGCGTCCTCCTCTGCGGGATGCTTTCGACGGCGGTCAACCTGACGCTGTGCATCCTGTGGATACCGGCCGGGGGCGCCCTCGGCGCCGCGAGGGCGACTCTCGTCAGCTACGTCCTCGGGACGCTGCTGACGTGCTCTCTCGTGCTGCGCAGGCGTCCGCGTTGAGAGTCTCGGTCGTCGTCCCGGTCCGAAACGATCCGCGGATCGACGGCCTCCTCGAGTCTCTCGCCGCGCAGCGCGACGCGCCGGACTGGGAGCTGTTGGTCGCCCTGGACGGATCGACGCGTTCGCCCCGCATCCCCGCGCGTCTCCCCGTGCGGCTCCTCGAACTGCCTCCGCGCGGCCCGTACGCGGCGCGCAACGCCGCGGGGAACGCGGCGCGCGGAGACGTCCTTCTCTTCACGGACTCGGACTGCGTCTGCCCCCCGGACTGGATCGCGTTCGCGGATCGAGCCTTCCGGGACGCGGGCCTCGAGGCCCTCCAGGGGGGATCCCACGCCGCCGCCTCGACGCGCCTGTCGATCCGCATCCAGACCGACTACGAGGCGTACGTCCGGAGCCACGCGGGCAACGGATACCGGAGCTTCTGCAACACCCGCAACTTCGCGATCCGCAGGTCGGTCTTCGAGAAACGGCGCTTCCTCGATGCATTCCAGCGCGGAGGCGACGGGATGTACGGGCGTCTCCTCGAGGAGGCGGGCGTCGTCATCCGCTACGCGCCGGAGTGGGCCGTCGTGCACAGGCATCCGACGAGCCCGCTGGTTTACGCGCGCCAGGTGTTTCGGCAGGGACACGACGGCGCACGCTGGCAAAGGACTACGGGCGTGAACCTCTTCGGCGAGACGCCGGAGGGACGGGGACCCGGCCGCTGGCTTCGCGGGCGCACCGCCGGTTCGCCTCTCCTGAACCTCGCCGCCGCGTACTCGCTTCTCGGAGTCGCCGCGACGCTCGGGGCGGCCGGCGCCTGGCTTCCCGGCGCGGCGGGCGACCGCGCGTTTGACCGATCGGCCCGCGCGGCGCACCTCGCCGGGCGTCTGCGAGCGGACGCGCCGGGCGGCTGACCGGATGGATCAGAGGTTTCACACCTGATACGCTCCATCCCGTCATGGGACCGGTCTGGAGGCTCATCCGCGGCGAAAAAGACATGTGCCACCGATGCGGGAAGGAGATCGTGGACTTCCCCGCCGTCGGCCGCGTCGTGGACTTCACGTTCCTTCCGGAAGAGAAGTACTGCTGGGACGACTACCGGTATCTGCAGGGATTCCTGGATGAAGTCTCCCCCGAGTCGCAGACGCCCTTTCAGCCCGTGACCAAACCCGCGATCCCGTGATCGCCCTCTCCTCTTTCAGCGGCTCCGATCTCTCCCCGATCGCCGAAAAGGTCGCTGCCGGGGAGAGGCTCGCCTTCGAGGACGGCGTCCGCCTCTTCACGAGCCGGGACCTGCTGGGGGTCGGCCGTCTCGCGAATCACGTGCGGGAGGCGCGCCACGGCAACGTCGCTTATTACAACGTCAACCGCTACCTGAACCCCACGAATCTCTGCTGGGTCGACTGCGCCCTCTGCGCGTGGGCCAAGAAGGTCAACGAGCCCGGCGGCTACGAGATGGCCGTCGACGAGTGCGTCGAGGAGGCCGGCAAGGGTTATTCGGACGCCGTCACCGAGTTCCACATCGTCGGAGGCCTCCACCCGACCTGGCCGTTCGAGTACTACACCGGCCTTCTCCGCGCGCTGAAGGTCCGTTTCCCGGGCGTGCACCTCAAGGCCTGGACGATGGTCGAGCTCGACTGGATCGCCCGCGTCGGGAAGCGAACGATCCCGGAGACGATCCGGGAGCTGAAAGAGGCGGGCATGGACTCCTGCCCGGGAGGCGGTGCCGAGATCTTCGAGCGCCGCGTCCGGGACGTCATCTGCACCAACAAGATCTCCGGAGAAGAGTGGCTCTCGATCGCCCGCGAATGCCATCTTCAGGGAGTCCGCACGAACGCGACGATCCTCTACGGCAGCGTCGAGACAATCGAGGATCGCGTCGACCACTTTCTGCGGTTGCGGGCGCTTCAGGACGAAACCGGCGGATTCACCGGTCTGATCCCCCTGGCGTTCCACCCCGAGAACACGCCGCTCGCCCATCTTCCCGAGACCTCGGGGCGGCTCGACCTGCAGGTCATCGCGGCCGCGCGGCTCCTGCTCGACAACTTCCCGCACATCAAGGCCTACTGGATACAGATCGGGACCAAGCTCGCGCAGGTCGCCCTCTCCTTCGGCGCCGACGATCTCGTCGGCACGGTCGTCGACGAGACGATCACGCACGCCGCGGGAGCGACGACGGCCTCGGGCATGACCCGCATCGAGTTCGAGCGGGTGATCCGGGAATCGGGCCGCGAGCCGTTCGAGCGCGATTCCCGGTACCGCCGCATCGTGCGCCAGGGCGACGGCGCGCTCGCCGTCCCGGCCCTCGCGTGATCGCGCGGGCGAAGCCCGCCTGGCGGCGCGTTCCGGTCGCGGGACCCTTCCGGAAGGTCCCGGCCCCCGGCGGTGTCGGCTCCCCCGTCCGCTCGGGCGAGCCGGACGACCCGGCGGACCTCCGCGCTCCATGACGCCCCCTGTCGACGCCATGGCCGCGTCGACGCCGCGGCCGTCCGCGGGGCTCGCTCCGCGCGTATCGGTCATCGTTCCGGTCAAGGACGATCCGGGAGTCCACGCCGTCGTCGCCTCTCTTCGCCGGGCTCCCGAGGACGCCGTCGAGATCCTCGTCGCCGACGACGGCGATCCCGGACGTCTCGCTCCCGTCTCGGGCGCGCGCGTTGTGCCGGTGCACGGCCACAATCCGGGCGCCGCCCGCAATGCCGCCGTGCGTGTCGCTCGAGCGCCGATCCTTCTCTTCACCGACGCCGACGTGGTCGTTCCCCCCCGCTGGATCGAGGACGCGCTGGCGGCGTTCGCGGATCCGCGCGTCGAGGCGGTGCAGGGAGATTCCCGAGCCGTCGGGAGCGGCGATCTCGCGCGGGCGGTCGATCGGGAATGGGCGCGCTTCCTCGAGAGCCACGCGGAGACCGAGCGCGCCGATCTGTGCGACACGCGATGCTTCGGAATCCGACGAGCGACCTTCGAACGATTCTCTTTCGACCCGGAGGACCGTTTCTGTGAGGACGCGGCGCTCGGGCGGCGGATGTACGAAGCCGGGGTTCCGATCCGCTTCCTGCCGGACTGGTACGTCGGGCATCGCCTGCGAGGAACGGTCGCGGAGGAGCTGTTCCGTTTCCGCCGCTATGCGGCCGCGGCGGAACGTCACTTGCGCCGGACGGGTCGGGACCTCTTCCGGGCGCCGGGAGGTCCCGACCCGCGGGGCGCCGGCGCGTCTCTGCTGGGCGTGGCGCGGCGCCACCGCCTTCCGGACAACGCGACCGGGACAGCGCTCTGGTGGGGAGCGCTCGCCCTCTCCCGGATGCCGCGCCGGTTCGACGCCGCCCGGCGCCTCGCCGTCCTGTCTGCTCGGATCGCTCCGGACCTGGTCCTATCCGCGCTCCACGAAGTCGTCTCCGAAGCATGATGCCGGCGACTCCAACCGAGCCGGTCACCGTCATCGTCGTGCCGCGGGAGCGCTTCAGCGTCGCCCGCCGCGCGCTCGAGACGCTTTATCGGGAAACCGAGGTTCCGTTTCGCCTCATTTACGTCGACGCCGGGTCGCCGCCGGATCTGGCGGCGCATCTCGAACGGGAATCTCGGCGGCTGGGATTCGATCTCGTGCGCCGGGAAGCCTTCCTTTCCCCCAACGAGGCCCGGAACCTCGGGCTCTCCCGGGCGACGGGGCGCTACGTCGTCTTCGCCGACAACGACCTGCTCGTGTCGCGAGGATGGCTGTCTGCGCTCGTCTCCTGCGCGGAAGAGACCGGCGCGGATCTCGTCGGACCCCTCTACGGAATCGGCGAGCCGGAGAAGGGACGGGTGCACATGGCGGGCGGCACGGCGCGCATCGAAGAGAAGAACGGGTCTCGGACCCTCCGGGAAGAGCATCGGTTCGCGGGTCGGCTCCTGCGCGAGGTCGAAACCGGTCTTCGGCGCGAGGAAACCGAGCTCGTCGAGTTCCACTGCATGCTGGCGCGCCTCGAGACGCTCCGCACCCTGGGGCCTCTCGACGAGGAGATCCTGAGCACCGGCGAGCACGTCGACCTGTGCCTCGCCGTCCGGAAGCAGGGCGGCGGCGTCTGGATCGAGCCCGCCGCGCGGGTGACCTACATCCCACCACCCCCCCTTCTTCCGATGGATCGCGCCTATTTCCGCCTTCGATGGAGCGAGCGCTGGACTCGCCGGTCCTTCGATCGCTTCCGGGTCAAATGGCAGCTTTCTCCCGGCGATCCCTATTTCCCGGAGCACCTGCGGTGGCTCCGAAGCCATCGGCGCCTCCCTCTCCAGCGCGTCCGGCAAATCGCCGACGCGCTCCCGGGACGGCGGTTGCCCCGGCTGGCATGGCTCGCCGTCTCGGGAGCGGAGATGCTCTGGAACCGGTGGACGGTCGGGGGCGCCGGTCGGGGACGCCAGGGAGCGACCGGCCCGTGAACGTGGCGCAGACGAATCTGCAGCTCTACGGACAGCTCCTCGAGCTCGGCGCGAGCCCGGCCGAGATCGCGGCGGCTCGGAGCGGATACGAGCTCGCCGCCGCGCTCTTCGCCGGGGTGTACCGCGCGTCGGGAAAACAGTTCGTCGCCCACGTCGTCGGCACGGCGAGCGTCCTCCTGCAGGACGGCGCGGCGGGGCCGATCGTTCGAGCCGGACTGATCCACGCGGCCTACGCCCAGGGGGATTTCGGGGACGGGCAGCCCGGCGTGACGGGGCCGAGACGCCGGCGTCTCTGCGACGCGATCGGGGAGGAGGCGGAGGATCTCGTGTTCCGGTACACGACGCTCCCGTGGCGGACGGGAGACCTTTCCGGCGAGCGCGGCCGGCTGGCCTCCCTCGGTTCCACCGAGCGGGACGTCGTCCGGATGCGTCTCGCCAACGAGGTCGAGGAGCTCGTGGATTTCGGATCGATTCTTCAGGAGGACGGGGAGGATCGGCGGGCGAAGGCGATGGCATCGCTGCCCGTGTGGATCGAGTGGGCGGCGGCCCTGTCCGCGGACGCGATCGCCGCCGAGCTCGTCGCGAAGGCCGTTGCACTCCACGATTTTCGCGTGCCGGATGGGCTCCGCACCGACCGCGTGCGCTCCTACCGCCCCGGCCCCGCGTTGCGGCCGACGGCGGCCGCGCGCGCCCGCTCCGCGATGCTCCTCGTCCGCGCGGTCGGACGGAAGATCCTGCGGCCGGGAACCGCTCGCGAAGCCTGACGCCTCAGCCCCGCGCCTCCGTCCAGAGGACCGGGGGCGAGATCCCCGCGGCGGAATCCGCGTCCCGCGTCGTTTCGTCGAGAGCGTCCGCGATACGCCGTTCCGCTTCCCGCGCGGAGACGCCTCGCGCGATCTCGAACGGCTCCCCGTAAGCGACCACGTTGCGGGAAAACGGCAGGGGGAGCAGATACCGGTCCCAGGAGCGGAGGAACCGCGGCCTCCGGCTCGAAAAGCTGATGGGCTGGATCCACGCGCCCGTGAGCCGTGCCAGCTCGACGACGCCCGGCTGGACGATCCGCGCGGGGCCTCTCGGTCCGTCCACGGTCAGAGCCCCGGACCGCCCCGACCGCATGGCGCGGATCATCTCGCGAAGCGCGGGCCCTCCGCCTCGCGAGGTCGAGCCGCGCGCGACGACATAGCCGTTGCGCTCGAGCCACCGGGCGATCACCTCCCCGTCCCTGGATCGGGACGCCATCGTCACGATTCCCTCGCCCCTGTGCGCCTGGATCGAGAGGTACATCCGGCCGTGCCAGAGCGCGAACAGGATCGGTACGCGGCGTTCCTTCAGGGCGAGCAGGCGCTCCCGGTGGAGTGGTCGAACCGAGAGCGTGGCGCGGTGCAGAGCGAGAACCAGCCCCACGAGGCGGGAGAGCGCGCGGGAGAACAGCATGGAGGCGGGAGCGGTTGTGGAGCAACCGTCCCGGCGGCTCTCAGCGGGGCGGAAGAGCCGGCGCGGCGCCGTACCGCGCGGCCACGCGCTCATAGATGCGGGGGATCACCTCGGGAACGGTCTTGACCCCCTGGGTGAAGACGGCCAGAACGAAATCCTGGCCTGTCGGAAGGACGATGCGCGCGACGAGATGGTGAAAGTCGTAGGCATCCCCCGACTTGGCCCACATACGGGTGCCCGCCGGCAGCTGGCGGCCCGCGAGCCGGGCGTCTTCGACCTCCATGTCGGGGAGGGGCTTGTCGCTCGAGACGTCGCGAGAGAGGAGCCCCAGCATCTCGCGCGTGCCCGCCGGACCGGCGACCTCCCCTCTCGCGATCTCCCCGAAGAGGCGCACGATCTCGTTCGGCGTCATGCGATTGCGGTTCCCGCCCTCCCGGAACGCCTGCTCCCGGCCGTAGGCGTCTTCGCAGAAAGTCTTCTGGTTGGCATTCAGGTCCCGGTACCCGCGCTTCGCGAAGAAGCGGTTGACGGCGTTGCGGCGATCCTTCCAGCGCTCCCAGTCGGCACCGGAGAGCTCGGGGCCCGAAGTCGTCCCCGTGATCGAGTCCATCACGAAACCCGTCGCGTCGTTCGAGGAGATGGTGATCATGTCCTTGACCGCGCGGATGAGCTCCGGCGTGTCGCGAAGCGTGCCGGCCTCCTTCTGCGCCTCGTAATAGGCGAGATAGAAGGTCTTGATCACGGAGGCCGGGTAGTAAGAGACGTCTCCGCGGAAGGACCCCGACGGCCCCTTTTTTTCCGACACGGAGATGGAGAGTCCTTCCTCGCGAAGGCCCCGGGCCGAGAACTCGGCGACGGCGTCTTTCGCGACTACGGCGAGAAAGGCGTCGAGAGAGGGAGTCGCCGGGGCGGGCGTTGCCGCCGGCGCGGCGGCGAGGCACGCCGTCGCGACGAGCGCGGCGAGGAATCCCGCCGCTGCCCGGGCGAATGGCGGGGCGGGACTCAGGTGCCGGACCCTGCGGCGCCGGGTACGAGCTCTCCGCTTCCGGACGGACGGGCCGGGGCGGGAGCGCCTGCCGGCAGCGCCCGGAGGCGGCGGCGCGCGAGAACGATGCGGGTCACCAGCCCGCCGACCACCAGGAAGGGGGCGCAGACCATGAAGACGATCGAATAGTAGAAGCCGTTCGGAAGAGACGCGGTCCCGCCGGCGTAGTCGGAGTCGGACTTCGCGTCCTTGCAGAGCGGGCAGGCGGCCAGCGCCGCCGGCACGACCGCGGCCACGAAAAGAAGGATCGCAATGGCGCGCAGGACGGGCTTCACGCGGGAAAGCCTACCGGATCGCGCCCGGCGGGTAAAGCCGGTAGAGCATCCAGTAGACGACGACTCCCGTGACCGCGACGTAGAGCCACACGGGAAACGTCCAGCGGGCGATTCGCCGGTGAGGGTCATCCCGCCGGCGAAGGCCGAGGTAGAGCGTCCGGAGAACGAGCGGGACCGTGAGGGCCGCCAGGATCGTATGAGAAAGCAGGATCGCGAAGTACACCGACCGCACGGGACCCTGCCCCGTGAACCGAACCGAACCCACGCGGAGGTGGTAGGTCACGTACGAGACGAGGAACACCGTCGAAGTCGCGGCCGCGGCGAGCATCCAGCCCCGGTGCCGCTCGATGCGCCCGCGGCGCACGGCGCGAAACCCGATCAGGAGAAAGAGCGCAGCGAGGCCGTTCAGCGTCGCGTTCAGAGCCGGAACGTCTTTCAGCGCGAAGGCGAAGCTCACGGCCGAGGACGGCGAGCGCCCGCGAGCGCCACCAGAAAGACCACGGCGGAGAATCCGGTCACGACGGCGACGCTCGTCGGCAGCGAGGCGAGCGAGAATGCCGTCGAAGCCTCCAGGAGCTGCCGCAGCCCGGAGGCGCCGTAGGCGAGCGGGTTCGACCGCATCACCGCGGCGAGAGGGGCGCTGGCGCCGGTGATCGGGAATGCCGAGCCCGAGAGGAGCCACATCGGCATCAGGAGAAGGTTCATGACCCCGTGATACCCCTGCGTCGAGTCGATCCTCCAGGCCATGGCAAATCCCAGGGCGCTCAAGCCGATCGAGACCACGAAGAGAAAGAGCACGAGCTCGACGAACCGAACGGGATTCAAATGGAATCCCGCGACCGGCGCGAGCAGGAGGAACGCGATCCCCTGCAGGGTCGCGATGGCGGCGCCGCCCGCCACCTTTCCGAAGACGATCGCGGCGCGCGGCGCCGGGGAAACGAGAACGGACTGAAGGAACCCCTCCTTCCGGTCCTCGATGAGCGACATGGCGGAGAAAATGGACGTGAAGAGGACGATGAGGAGGACGATCCCCGGATACAGATAGCGGAAGTACCCGGGCTGACCTCCCTGCGGCCGGAAAGAAGATCCGAGACCGGATCCGACGACGAGCCAGAAGATGAGCGGCGTCGCGAACGCGCCGATGACGCGCGAGGGCTGGCGAAAGAACCGGACGAGCTCCCGCTCCGCGAGCGCGAGCGCCGGCGTGACGAACCCCGGGCCCTTCAACGGCCCGCCTCTTCTCCCGTCGCGTCCATGCGGCGCCCCGTCCGCCGGAGGAATACGTCCTCCAGCGTCGGGCGCGCGACCGAAATCGA
Organism: Acidobacteriota bacterium; assembly: GCA_039933215.1. GTDB lineage: Bacteria > Acidobacteriota > Thermoanaerobaculia > UBA5066 > Gp7-AA6 > JALYUA01. The sequence continues at coordinate 13,174 of JBDTOO010000024.1, read as the reverse complement.
CCCGAGGCCCGGAAATGCCTCCGCGAGGCGCGCGACGACCTCGGCTCCGCGAGGGTGCTCGAAGACCGCGGCCCCATCCTGCGCCGCGGCCTTCCAGCCCAGGCGCTCCTCGATCCCGCGAGCGAGGACCTCCGGATCGCCGCCGCGGACGGTGACGAGGTCGCCGCCGATCGAGGCCGTCAGAGCCTCGGGCGTGTCGAAAGCCTCGAGGCGGCCGCGATCGACGAGTCCCACTCGGTCGGCGGGCTGGGCCTCCTCCGTCAGGTGCGTCGTGTAGAGGATGGTCGCTCCCACCTCGTCCCGCAGAGCCGAGGCCGCCTGCCAGAAGTCGCGCCGCGCGGACGGATCGAGGCCGACGGTCGGCTCGTCTAAGAGCAGGACACGGGGCCGGGCGAGAAAGGCACGGGCCAGGTCGGCGCGGCGGGCGAGGCCCCCGGAGAGCTTCTCGACCTTTTCGTCGCGCCTCGCGGCGATTCCCGTCGCCTCGAGAGCGCGAACGATCCGTCCGGCGCGCTCGGAATGGCCGATCCCCGTCAGCCGCGCCTGGTAGCCGAGGTTTTCCGCCACGGTCAGCTTCTTGTCGAGGCCCGGCGACTGAAAGACGACCCCGAGCATTTTCCGAGCCTTCTGAGGTTCCGTACGCACGTCCGCGCCGACGATCCGCGCCGTGCCCGAAGTCGGAACGAGAAGCGTCGCGAGGATCCGCAACAGAGTCGTCTTTCCGCCGCCGTTCGGCCCGAGGAGCGCGACCGATCGGCCTTCCTCGACGGCGAAGCTCACGCCCGTAAGCGCCCGTCGGGCGCCGTAGCTGTGGCTGACGTTTTCGACTTCGATGCCTGGAGAGGGCATGGGACGCCGGCGCGAATCCGGGGACGGGTCGAGAATCGATCCGGCCCTCTCTCGCCGTCTAGGCTCCTCTCACGCTCAAAACAGGTAGATGATCGTGAACAGGACGATCCAGACGAGGTCGACGAAGTGCCAGTAGAGACCGATCGTCTCGATGCCCTGATGGCTGGCCTGGGTGTACTTGCCGAGAAGCGCCTTCCCGGTCACGAACGCCATGCACACGACGCCGCAGAAGACGTGGAACCCGTGAAAACCGGTCGTCGTGAAGAAGATCGATCCGAAGAGGCTCACGTGGGGATTGAAACCTTCGTGGAGGAGCTTCCAGTACTCGACGGCCTGGATGCAGAGGAAGAACGCTCCGCCGAGCACGGTCAGGCAGAGGAAGAGCTTCGTCTTCCGCATGTCTCCCCGCTGCACCGCCGCGAGCGCCTGGACCATGGTGACCGAAGAGCAGATCAGGACGAAAGTGTTGAACGCGGTCAGCGGAATGTTCAGGATCGTTCCCGGGTGAGGCCACAGGGGCGTGGCGAATCTCAGCACGATGTAGGCGCCGATCAGCCCCGTGAAGAACATCACCTCGGAGCAGAGAAAGATCCACATCCCCATCTTGTCGTGGGGAATGCCCGTGCTCGTGACCTCTTCCTCGTGGGCGTGGCCCGATCCCACGGCGAGGGCGGTTGCGTGTTCCATCTGTCTTCGACTCCCTTCGTTGGGCGGCGTCCGTCAGGGTCTCGGCAGGAAGTGCTCGGCCATCCCCACCGAAACGAGGATCGCCCCGAGGATGAGCGTCGACGCGAAGAGGATTCCGAGAATCTTTCTCTCGAACTTGAGGTGCATGAAGTAGAGGGCGACGAGCACGGCTTTGATCGCGGCGAGGATCACGAGGCCGCTGATCAGGAATGCCTTCGGCGGCTGGAGCATCGTGGAGTAGGCGACCTCGAACACCGTGAATCCGGCGAGCCACCAGAAGATCGCCATGTAGTTGACGGCTTTGTGGCCGTCGCCTCTCTCGTGCCCGGTTCCGTGCTCCGCCTCGATGCCATGCATGTCGCTCGTGGTCATGGGCGCCTTTCTCAGGGGCCGCCGGCCCGGGAGAGGATGAAAAGGATCGAGCCGAAAAACAGGGTTCCGGCCACGAGGAACAGGAAGAGCAGCGTTCGGGTGCGCCGCGCGGCGCCGGGGGCGCTCGTCATCGGTCGAAGACCATCAGGCCGAGCAGAAGAGGCAGATAAAGAACCGAGACCAGGAACAGCGTCCGGGCGGCGCGCACGGATCTCGTCCGGGCAAAACGGAGGGAGAACGCCAGGAAAGCCGCCCCCAGGACCAGAGCGCCCCAGAGATACCCGCGACCCGAAGATGCGAGGGCTCCGGCGAGCAGCGTCACGGGGATGAGCGCGGCGGAATAGAGAACCATCTGCCGTCCCGTCGACGAGCCGTCGGTGTCGGTGACGGTCAGCATCGGGAACCCTCCCCGCGCGTAGTCGTCCCGGAACATCCAGCCGATCGCGAGGAAATGGGGCAGCTGCCACAGGAAGAGAACGGCAAAGAGCGCCCAGGCGCCGGCATCGATCGTCCCGCGTCCCGCCGCCCACCCCATCATGGGGGGCAACGCGCCCGGGATGGCCCCGACGACCGTGCAGAGGGACGTGCGCCGCTTCAGCGGCGTGTACACCAGAACGTAGCTGGCGAGCGCGGCGAGACCGAGCGCCGCCGAGACCCAGTGGGCGGTCGCGAGGAGAGCGAGGCCCACTCCGCAGAGCGTGAGTCCGAAAGAGCGCGCCTCCCCGGGCGACAGGCGCCCGGCGGGAAGGGGCCGGTTGCGCGTGCGATCCATCCGCCCGTCGGCGTCGCGCTCCCAATATTGGTTCAGGGCTGACGCTCCGCCGGAGACGAAAGCGGTGCCGAGCACCAGTGCGGCGAAAACGGCGAGGTCGTACGCCCCGGGCGCGAGCGCGTAGCCGACGGCCGCGGTGACGACCACGAGAAACGTGATGCGCGGCTTGGCGAGCTCCAGAAAGTCGTTCGCCCGGGAAGGCGCCGCCGGGATCGCGTCCGCGCGGGTGCTGCTCATGCGAGCGCTTTCTTGCGCGCCGCGGGGCCCGGGGACGATGCCGTCTCGAGACGCGGGGCGGCGTCGCGCGCGGGCGAAGCGATGCGGCGCCGGGACCCGAGCGTAAAGGCGAGAGTCGCGCCGAGAAGCAGCGCGCCGGTCGCGACGTGCGCCGTCGCGACTGGAACCGCCTTGCGCGTGAGCACCGTGGCGGCGCCAAGAGCGATCTGCACGCAGACGATCGACACGAGCACGACGCCCGTGCGCACGAGTCCCGGCCTGCGGGAGCGAACGGCCTGGACGAGGCAGGCCACGACGCTCGCCGCCGTCACCACCGCCCACGCGCGGTGCGCGAAATGGATCGCGACGGGAAAGGAATGGATCGGCGGGACCACGCGCCCGAGGGCGAGAGGGAAATCGGGTATGGCGAGGCCGGCCTTGTCGTGGCGCATGACCGCGCCGATCAAGAGCTGAATCCAGACGGACGCGACGGCCCAGGCCCCGATTCGGAAGACCGCTCCCGGGACCGCCGGCGCGCCTTCGCGCCAGCGCCGCGACGTCACCACCGCGAGCGTGACGACCAGGCAGAAGAACGTCTGCGCGAGGCAGGCATGCGCGACCGAGATGGCGGTCGGCAGGAGGAAGATCACCGTCAGGCCGCCGAGCACGCCCTGGGCGACGACGGCTCCGAGCGCCGCCCACCCGAGCCCGCGGACCCACCGCCGGGGCTCGGTTCGGGCGAGCCAGATCGCGAGGATGACGGTCAGGAGTCCCACGGTCGTGGCGACCATCCGGTGGCCGTGCTCGTAGAGGATCCCGCCGACCATCGGGGGCATGAGGCGGCCGTAGGACAGCGGCCAGTCGGGGACGGAGAGCCCCGACTCGGTCGACGTGACCAGGCCTCCGGCGACGATCAGAAAGAGCGTCGCGACCGCCGTCGCGAGCGCGAATCGATGCAGGCCCGCGCGGCGCGGGCTCGCGGCCTCGGGGCGGGAATTCACCTCAATGGGCTCCCGCTCGCGGCGGACCCGTGGGCGGCTCGCTCTGGGGCCAGAAGTCCTCCGTCCGCTCGGGAACGGAATACTCGTAGGGCCCCCGGTAGACGTTCGGGATCACCGCAAAGTTCTCGTGCGGCGGGGGCGAAGGGGTCTGCCACTCGAGCGTGTTCGCGTGCCACGGGTTGGGCCCCGCGACCCTTCCCCGTCGCATCGAGAGGAAGAAATTGATCACGAGGATGACCTGCGCGGCGCCGAGCACGAAGAGCGAGATAGTCATGAATTGATTCATCGGCTGCAGGTCGCTCAAGTGCTTGTACTCGAGGTACGTGTAGATCCTGCGCTGCATACCTCGCATCCCGAGAAAATGCATCGGGAAGAAGATGCAGTTGAACGTGATGAAGGTCACCGCCCAGTGGATCTTTCCCCACGTCTCGTTCATGAGGCGGCCGAACATCTTCGGGTACCAGAAATAGAGCCCGGCGAAGGCGCCGAACAGCGACCCGCCGAAGAGCACGTAGTGGATGTGGCCCACGATGAAGTAGGTGTCGTGGATGAAGATGTCGACCGGCGTCGACGCCATGTAGATCCCGGAGAGGCCGCCGATCACGAACATCGACACGAAAGAAAGAGCGTGGAGCATCGGGGTCGTGAAGTGGATGTCGCCGCCCCACAGCGTTCCGAGCCAGTTGAAGGTCTTGATCGCCGACGGAACGGCGATGACCATCGTCGAGATCATGAAGGTCGTCCCCAGGATCGGATTCATTCCGCTCTGGAACATGTGGTGGCCCCAGACGATGAAGCCGAGGCCGGCGATGCCGATCATGGAATAGGCCATCGCGCGGTATCCGAAGATCGGCTTGCGCGAGAAGACTGGAAGGATCTCGGACGTGATGCCCATCGCGGGCAGGATCATGATGTAGACCTCGGGGTGCCCGAAGAACCAGAAGAGGTGCTGCCACAGGAGCGCCTGGCCGCCGCCGGCGTTCGGCCACGGCTGGCCCGAGACCACGAGCCCCGCCGGAAGGAAGAAGGTCGTTCCGAGGACGCGGTCGAAGAGCAGCATGATCATCGCGCCCGAGAGGACGGGAAGCGCGAGGAGCAGCAGGATCGCCGTGATGAAGAGCGCCCAGGTCGTCAGCGGCATCCGGAAAAAGGTCATTCCGGGCGCGCGCATGTTGATGATCGTCGTGATGAAGTTCACCGCGGTCAGGAGCGACGAGATCCCCAGGACGAGCAGCGAGAGGAGCCAGAGCGTCTGCCCCCTGGGTTGTATCGCGGAGAGTGGAGCGTAAGAAGTCCAGCCTCCCGCGGCGGCGCCGCCCGTCACGAAGAACGACCAGATGATGATGACGGCCCCCGGCACGGCGGTCCAGAACGACATCATGTTCAGGACCGGGAAGGCCATGTCGCGCGCGCCGATCTGGATCGGAACGACGAAGTTGCCGAACGCCCCGATGAGAAGCGGCATGATCGCGAAGAAAATCATGATCGTCGCGTGCATCGTGAAGAGCGAGTTGTAGAACTCGGGGAGCATCCGGCCGCCGGGCATGCCTTCCGGGGCGAGCTTGCCCATGAAGGGGATGGCGAGGTTCGGCCAGGCGAGCTGCCAGCGCACGAGCGTCGCGAGGAGTCCTCCGACGACGAGCATGATCAGCGCATAGAACATGTACTGCTTGCCGATCACCTTGTGATCGAGCGAGAACACGTACTTCCTCCAGAAAGACGTCGGGGCGGCGTGAACGCCGTGGACGGGTTCGTGAGCGATCGCGACGGTGCTCATGAGCTCGTTTTCGCCTCCTGGCCGCGCGGTGCGACCCCAGTTGCCGCCACGGGCCTGGCCGCGGCGGGCGGCAGAGCGGATGGAGCCGGCTGCGACTCCTGCGGAGCGGGCGCCGGCGCGGGCTGCGCCTCGGCGGCCTGCGCGGCGAGCCACGTGTTGAACTGTTCCGGCGTTTCGACGGTGACGAATCCCTTCATGCGGTAGTGGCCGAGCCCGCAGAGCTCCGCGCAGGCGATCTCCCAGTTGCCGGTCCGGGTCGCGTCGAACCAGATCCGCGTGGACATGCCGGGGACGGCGTCCTGCTTGACGCGGAACTCCGGGAGGAAAAAAGAATGGATGACGTCCTTCGACCGCAGCGTCGCGACGACGGGCTTTCCGACGGGGAAATGGAGCTGATTCAAAGACACGATGTCGTCCGGCGTGCCCATCTTCCCATCCGCCCCCGCGTAGCGGATCGTCCAGGAAAACTGCTCGCCGGTCACGTCGATCGGGATGGCCCCCGCGGGCATGTTCTGTTTGAGGTCCGCCCACGTCCGCCGCGAGAGGAGGGCGAGGACCACGCAGATGACCGCCGGCACGATCGTCCAGATCACCTCGATGCGGTTGTTGCCGTGCGTGTAGCGCGCCTTCCGGCCCTCTCGATGGCGATACCGGAAGAGGAACAGGAGCAGCATGAACTCGACGATCACGAAGACGATCCCCGTGATCCAGAAGATCAGGTGGAACATCCCGTCGATCGTGGCGCTGTATGTCGAGACACCTTCCGGCAGGTGAAGCCAACTCGGAAGGTCCGCGGCAAGCGACGCGGAAGCGGTCGCCGCCAGAAGGGTGAAAGCGGACAGCGCCGCTCGGATGAAGGTCCGGGCGGCGCGCGCGTTTCGCATACTTTTCTCCACGAGGCTTCGGGACCTAACCCTTGAAGCCGAAGTCGACCGTCTTCGTCTCGGAGCCCGCGACCGTCACGTTCTGCGTCTGTGTGCCGTACTTCTCGTGCCAGGCCTCGATCACGTAGTTACCCGGCGGCAGGTTCTTGATCTCGAAGGTCCCCTGGTCGTTCGTGGTCGCGAAGAACGGATGGCTGAACACACCGGCGTAGGCGCCCATCCACTTGTGGACGTCGCACTTGAAGCGAACCGGAACCTCCGCCTTGTCGAACTTCTTCACGGTTTCCATCTTCGGGAAGGGCTGGCCGATGTTGAACTCGGCGTTGATCTTCGGCAGGGCGTGGATGTTGTGCAGCGTCCCGTCGCTGTTGATGATCTTCAGATCCTGTCCGGCCTGAATCCCGAAGACATGCGGGTGGTACTGGCAGCCTCGCTGGTCGAGCGTGACCGCCTGCGACGGCGGGGGGAACTTGCCCTGGACGTCCTTGACGTACACGAGGACCCACTCGAGGGTTCCGTTGCCGTTGACGACGGCCTCCTCCGTGTACGCGGGCGCGGAGTGCGCGGCCTTGCAGAATGCGTCCGCGTCCATCTTGATCTGCTCCCTGGCTGGAGCTCCTCCGGCAAAAGTCACTTTGCCCGTGACCGTCGCCCCGCCGGTGGCGGGAGCGGCCGCCGGCGCGGCGCCGCCCGCGGCCGGAGCCGCGGAGCTGGCGGCTGGGGTCGTCTCGGCCTCGTCGTTTTCGGCGTCCTCGTCCTTGCCGCCGCAGGCGGCGAGAGTGAGGGTGAAGGCGGGAATCAGAAGCAGAAGCAGGGAACGCTTGAACATCAGGGCTCTCCTATCGAGCGGGCGATTCCGCGGAAAGACTTCCGGAACCGGCGGTCGTTTCGAGGCGGCCGGGCGCCGGAGATGGAACGATCATGGAAACGTGCGGGATCATATATAAGGCCCTCAGGGCTTTCAAGATTTTCGCGCCGGCGGGGCTTAGACTCCACGGCACACGATGCCGGTCACGCTCGAAGCGGTGGCGCTCGCGAAATCTTACGGAGGACGGCCCGTTTTCGACGGGCTCTCTCTCGAGGTCACGCGCGGCCTCCTGGCCGTCTCGGGATCGAACGGAAGCGGGAAAACGACCCTGTTGAAGATCCTCGCCTCGCTCCTCCGCCCCGATTCCGGAACGGTCCGGGTCCTCGCGGACGGACGGGAGCTCGACGGGAACTCCCGGCGGCGCTCGGTCGGTTGGGCGGGGCCCGACCTCGCGTTCTACGACGAGCTGACCGCCGCGGAGAACCTGGCGTTCTTCCGGCGCGCGGGAGGTGCTCCCGAAGACGACCCGGCGATTTCCCGGCGCATCGGCGCCGTCGGACTCGAAGACGCGGCGCGCCTCACCGTCGGCGCCTTCTCGACGGGGATGAAACAGCGCCTCCGGATCGCGTTCGCGACGCTGTTCGATCCCGACGTCATCCTTCTGGACGAGCCGATGACGGGCCTGGACGCGCCCGGCCGCCGCCTCGTCGCCGGGATCGTGGCCGAGCGCCGGGAGCGCGGAGCGGTCGTGGTCGCCTCGAACGACCCCCGCGATCTGGAGAGCGCCGACCGGATCGTCGCGCTGCCCGGCAGCGGTCCGGCGGCCGGGGAGCCGCTCTGAGTCCCCCGCCATCGTCCCCGGGCTTCCCCGGCGGGGCGTCAAAGGCCCGCGGCTCCGGCCGCGGGTCGGGCTTCCTCGCCCGTGCCTGGAGCGTCTGCCGGAAGGACGCCTCCCAGGAGCTCCGGCGCCGCATCGCCGTCGTATCGGTCCTCTTCTTCGCGGCGTCGTCGCTCACGCTGGCTTCCTTCGCCATCGGACCGTTCGGACTCCCCCCAGACGCCCGGCCGACCGTGTGCTCGGCTCTCCTCTGGGTGCTCCTCTTCTTTTCGGCTGCGACGGGCCTGCCGCGGGCGTTCGTACGGGAGGAGGAGTCCGGGACCGCTCTCGCCCTGCGCCTCGTGGCGCCCGCCGCGGCCGTCGTGGCCGGCAAGAGCCTCTTCAACTTCGTGCTCTTTGCCGCGATTTCGGCGGTCACCGTCCCGGCCTTCGCCCTCCTCCTCGGATGGCGGGTCGAGGCTCCGCTCGCCCTCGCCGCCGTTCTTCTCGCGGGCGGCGCCGGACTCGCCGTCGTCTCCACTTTTCTCTCGGCGCTGGTGGCGCGCGCGGCGCAGAAGAGCGTCCTCTTCGTCATCGTCTCGTTCCCCCTCGTCGTTCCTCTGCTCCTGCCGGCCATCGCGGGAACGATCGCGGCGTCGCGGGGGGAAACCCCCTGGCTGGCGCTTCGGGTCCTCGGCGCGTACGCGGGGGCCGCCGCGTGCGGCGCCTACATCCTCGCCTTCGCGGCCTGGGACGAATGAGTTCGGCGTAAGCTCGGCTCGGCATGAAGATCCTGAAGCTCCTGCTCCTTCCCGCGATGGGCGCGACCATCGCCGGCGCCTTCCTCTGGCCGGAGCCGGCCGCAGGGTTTCTCGGCGAGTCGTCCCGAATCGTGTTTTTCCACGTCCCGTGCGCCTGGACGGCCTCTCTCGCGTTCCTGGTCGCCGCCGGGTATTCGGCGGCGGTCCTGGTTCGGGGGAAGGCCTGGCACGACGACCTCGCCGCGTCGGCGGTCCGGGTCGGACTGCTCTTCGCCGCGCTCGCCCTCGTGACGGGCTCTCTGTTCGCGAAGATCATGTGGGGGTCCTACTGGAACTGGGACCCGCGGGAATCCTCGTTCCTCCTCCTTCTCTTTCTGTACGCGGCCTACCTCTTCCTCCGGACGGCGATCGAAGACCCGGCCCGGCGCCGCCGGATCGCGGCGGCCTACGCCCTCTTCGCGGCCGTGCTCATGCCGTTTCTGGTCTTCGTGGCTCCCCGCGTCACCCAATCGCTGCATCCGCAGACCGTGATCAACCCCGAGGGAAGGGTCCTGATGGACACGCCCACGAAGACGGTGTTCTTCGCCTCCCTCGCGACGTTCACCGGCCTGTTCCTCTGGTTTCTCTCCCTGGATGCGCGCTCGGCGCGCCTCCAGAGGGAAGGCACCTCCCCGGCCGGAAATGCGGAGGGCGCCCGAAGGGTTGCCGTGATTTGATTTCCCGGTCCTTCAAAGGAACAATCATCCCGTGAACAGCCTCGCCTTCCTCGCCGCCGTCAACCTCGTGATCTGGGTGGGCCTCTTCGCGTACCTCTGGCGGATCGACCGGCGGATCTCGCGGCGCGAGCGCGAACGGTGAGCGCTTGAAGAAGGGCTACTGGATCGCCGGCGCACTCGCAGCGGCTTTCGCCGTGCTCGGAGTGACCGCGTTCCAGAAGACGCTCACGCCCTACGTCTCGTTTGCCGAGGCGCGGCAGTCGCGGGGAATCGTCCAGGTGATGGGCGGTCTCGACAAGGAAAGCGGCCGGTACGACCAGGCCACGCAGGAGCTCTCCTTCACGATCCTAGATCCCGCCGGCGGCCGCATGCCCGTCGTCTATCGCGGGATCAAGCCGGGTAACTTCCAGGACGCGATCTCGATCGTCGCGATCGGGCCGTATCGAGGCGGGCACATCGAGGCGGAAAAGCTCCTCGTCAAGTGTCCCTCCAAGTACCAGGGAGCGGAGATCGAGAAGTCCTACGGCGCGAAACCCTCCACGCGGACCTGATGGGCTACTTCTGGCCCGGCGTCGCGGCGATCTGGGGAGCCCTGCTCACGGGACTGATCTCGCTCGCGCTTTATGTGCGCGCGGACCGCCGCCGCCCGGACCTGCTTCCGCTGGCGCGCAGCTTCTATGCGGCGTTTGCCACCTGCATCCTCGCGGCCTCCGGCGTCCTCCTCGCCCTGCTCCTCCAGCATCGCTTCGACGTCTCCTACGTCAACGCCTATTCGAGCCGCGACCTGCCGCTCCACTTCCTCGTCTCGACTTTCTGGGGCGGCCAGGAGGGCTCGTTTCTCCTCTGGTGCTTCTGGGGGGCGCTGATCGGCCTCGTTGTCTGGCGCAGCGCAAAGGAGCTCGAGGCGCCGGTGATGGTGGTCTACCTCTCGACCTTTCTCGGGATCGTCGCGATCCTCTGCAAGCAGAGTCCATTCCGGCTCCTTCCGCCTCCCGTGCCGGCGGACGGCGTGGGATTGAATCCCCTCCTCCAGGACCCGTGGATGGTGATCCATCCGCCGGTCATGTTCGCGGGGTTTGCCTCTCTTTCCGTCCCCTTTTCCTTCGCCGTCGCGGCGCTCTGGAAGAAGCGATGGGACGGGTGGGTCACGCGCGCCATTCCCTGGGCGCTCTTCACGTTCGTCACCCTCGGCACCGCGATCCTGATGGGCGGGTACTGGGCTTACAAGACCCTCGGCTGGGGAGGCTACTGGGGATGGGATCCGGTCGAGAACACGAGTCTCGTTCCGTGGCTGCTGACCGCGGCGCTCGTCCACGGGCTGTATCTCCAGCGCGCGCGCAAGCGCCACCGCAAGGTCAACCTGATCCTGGCGAGCCTGGCGTTCGTGTCGATCCTCTACGGGACCTTCCTGACTCGATCCGGGATCCTCGCGGACTTCTCCGTTCACTCGTTCGTCGACCTGGGCATCACGGCGTGGCTCGTCGCCATTCTGGTCGGCTTCATCCTGCTGCCCTCGGCCCTGCTCGCCTGGCGCTGGAGGAGCGTGCCCGTGATCGATGACGAAGGATCCGGCGTCCTCTCCCGGGGGGTGCTCTTCATCCTCGGAATCGCGGCGTTCTGCGCCCTCTCCTTCGTGATCCTGCTCGGGACGTCCGCGCCGCTTCTCACCCGGCTCGGGGGGAATCCCTCCCAGGTCCAGACGAGCTTCTACGGGAAGACGACAACGCCCGCGGCGGCGCTCATCATCCTGTTCGCCGCGCTCGTCCCCTTCGTGTCGTGGAAGAGCGAAGGCGTCAGAACCCTGTTCGTGAGCGCCCGCCGGTCGATCGCCGTCGCCGCAGGGGCCGCCGCGGTCGCGTTTGCGGCCGGCGCCCGACAGCCGGCGTCGCTCGTGCTGATCACCCTGGCGGCTTTCTGCGCGGACATGAACCTGCGTGCGGTGATCCGGAAGGCGAAGAATGGGAAGTTCGGCGGCGCGGGAGGATACCTCGCGCACGTCGGCGTCGGGATCTTCCTGGCCGGGGTGGTTGTCTCCGGCGTCTACGCGCGCTCGACCCGCGTGACCCTGCCCGCGAACCGCCCGGTCCGGGTCGGCGACGCGACGCTGACGTTTCTTCGCGTCGTTCCGGGCACCGCGACGACCAAGCAGGCGATGGAGGTGAGGGTCCGGAGCGCGGGCGGGAAGATCGCTTACGCGTATCCGAAGATGTACGTGAACACCCGCACGAACCAGATGATGGCCAATCCGGCCATCCGGAACACGCCTCTCTTCGACTTCTATATCGCGCCGCAGTCGTACGACCCCGGGCAGCCCGAGCAGAACGGACGCGAGGTGCGTCTCGTGAAGGGCACGACGACGAACGTGGACGGGACCGGATTCACCTTCCGGGACTTCAACGCGGATCGGTCCGCAATGCTGAGAGGCGAGAAGACGGTTCTCGTCCTGACGGAGCTCACGGTCACTCCCGCCGACGGATCCCGCCACGATTTGACGCTGCGCTACACGTTCCACCTCGACCGTCAGGAGGCGGACGCGCCCGAGGTCGAGGTTCCGGGAGTTCCCGGGGGGCGCGTGCAGGTTGCTTCGGTGTCCCCGAACGACGGGGCCGTCGTCCTGAAGCTCGCGGGCGTCTCGAAGAACCCCGCGGACGAGCATCGCGCGGCGACGACGGAATCGCTCTCGGTCGACGTCACGCGCAAACCCCTGATCGCCCTCGTCTGGGGAGGCTTCTACGTGATGATGGCCGGGGCCCTTCTCGCGCTCCGCAAGCGCGCCCGGGAAGCCCGGCGCGCCGCCGTCGAAGTCCCCGTCGAGAGCGTGGCGTCCCCGCGTCCCCCGGAATCGCTCCCCGCGGCTCCCCCGCCCGTTCCCGTCTAGGGGAAGGTGAGAGGTCAGAGGGGAGAGGTGAGGTCAGAGGGGAGAGGTGAGAGGTGAGAGGGAAGGAAAAGACCCCCATCCCTCCGACCTCTCTCCTCTCACTTCCCTCCTTAATTCGGAACGGATCCTGCAAGGACAGGGGGAATATGAGGTCCTTTATGACTAAAAGCTCCGTTGCACTCGCTGTCCTCGTTTCGGGATTCGCCGCGTTCGCCAGCGCCGCGCCCGCGTACCGCATATCCCTCCGCGGAGGAACCGAGCCGGTCCTGTCGCGGGACAAGCCCGTCACGCGCGGGAGCGTCGTTCTGTTCCATCGTTATTCGGACGGCCGCCTGACGAGCGTTCCGCAGGAGGAAGTGGTCGGGTTCGCGGCTTCCGACCAGACGGTCACCGCGACCACCGCTCCGCGTCCTGCGGCCCGCCGGCGTGCAATCGTCGGCACCGCCGCTCCGGCCGTCGCGGCCGGGCCCGCGCAGCCGCTCGCGCCCGGCGAAGTCCGCGCCATCGGCGTGACGGGAGCGTCCGGCGCCATGGGCGCGGCGGCCGGAAACGCCGGTAACGCTCCGGCCGGCAACGCGGCCGCGGCCGGAAACGCCTCCCGCGACGTGGCGGCGCGCTCCGCGGTCGACGCCCAGG
>JBDTOO010000023.1:0-53313 GCA_039933215.1 Acidobacteriota bacterium | reverse complement strand
TGCGCGCGCCCGAATACGACGCGGCGTCCTTTCCGCGCTGCGCGCGGGGCGCCGCATGTCCGAGTCCTGTCTGCGGCGCTGCCTTTGAGCGTATTCGGGCTCGCGTGGGGTGCGCGCGCCCGAATACGACGCGGCGTCCTTTCCGCGCTGCGCGCGGGGCGCCGCTAGTTCAAGTAGCCCAGAGACTTCAGCTTCTTCAGGTACTCGCGGTCGCTCGTCGGCGATCGGGCGGCCTGCGGCTCGCTCCGGGCTCCGTAGGTCGGGACCGTCAGGGTCTCGAGAGAGCCCTCGCGGAAGAGGGCGGGGACGGGGCGGCCGGGCAGATCGGACGCCGCCGGGATTCCCGCCCGCGCGAGGATCGAGGGCGCGACGTCGACCGGCCGGATGCGCACCACCGCCGGCGCGCGGCCGTCGAAGACCGTCGCGGCGGCCTGCGCGCCCGCGGGGCCGTGGCTGTCCGCCGCGAGGACGACGAGGACCGTGCCTCCGGAACGCGCCCGGCCGGCTTCCCGCTCGAGGAATAGGCGGACGCGGCCGATCTCGCGGTCGCGCCGGTCGGGTTCGTTCCGCAGGATGTCGGGGCCGGGCAGGTAGAGGCAGACGATCCCGGCTGCGGAGAGCTTCTGGAGCTCGTCGATCGCGATCCGGTCTCCCTCCTCCCCGCCCGCCGCCCGCGAGAGCACGTCGCGGTTGTCGACGACGGTCGCCCCCGGCCACGGCCCCGAGGCCCACCACCCCACGGCGGCGCTCGGGACTCCCGCGGAAGCGGCGACTTCCCAGATCGAGAGCGCGCGGCGATCCGCCGCGGAGACGGGGGCGCTCGTCACGAGGCCGAGCGCGGGGCCGAGCGCGCGGAGATACCAGGCCGTTCCGAGCGGCGCGCGCAGGGCGGACGGAGATCCCCGGGGCCGCACGCGCTCGAGGGCGCGGACGCCATGACGCGCGGCGGGCATCCCCGTCGCGATCGTCGTCCAGAGCTCCGGCGGGGCGCTCTTTTCCTGAGCCCACCACCCGGTCGCGCCGGCCGACAGGAGCTCGCGCATGCGGCGGGTTTCGGCGCCTCCGGCTCCCTCGGCGGGCAGGCCGTCGAGCGCCACGACGAGAATCCGCTCCGTTCGCGGCGAGACGTGCATCGGCGGCGCGACAGCCGCCGCCGGCCGCGACGCGAACACCGCCGCCGCGACGAGCAGCGCGGCGACGGCGATCCCGAAGAGGAGCCCGCGCCCCCGGGCCGCCGGGAGGGCGTGCGTGCGCGCGTATGCCCGGGCGAGGTACCCCGATCGCACGCTCCGCGCCGCGAGAAGCGCGGCGAGAGCGACGGGAAGACCCCAGAGCAGGCTCGCGGGCGGGAGGTCCCGGGTCAACCGGTACGCGCCGGCGATCCAGAGGAAGAAGATCCCCGCGGCCGAGGCGGCCGCGCAGGCCGCCGCTCCCGTCGCGGGCGAGCGGGAGCGATCCGCGAGGAGCCCGACCGCGAACGCCAGGGCGGCGGCGGGAAGGAGGAATGCGGGAAAGAGATGCAGGAGAAGCGCCGCTGGCGCCGCCGGCCGGACGAGGAACTCCGGGTCGGCGGCCGCGACGGCGGAGACGGCGGCGAGCGCCGCCGCGAACGCCCCGAGGACCGCCGCCGGCACGAGCAGGCCGCCCCGTCCCTCGAAGGCCCGGGAGAAGACCCAGCGCTCGACTCCGCCGTCGAGATAGCCGAGCTCTTTGAGCCGCCGCCGCGCCTCGTCCAGGCCGACGGGCGGACCGGAGTTCACGAGCGGCGGTCCCGGACGACGCGCGCGAGGTCGCCCAGGGTGGCGCCGCGCGCCCCGAACCGTTGGAGCGCCGAGACGGCGCTCTCGAGAAGGTCGTCCACGAGCCGCCGCGACGACGGCGCTCCGACGAGGGTCGCGAAATTCGCGCGGTGCCCGTCGCGCAGGGTGTCCTTCCCCATCTCGCCGGCGTCGCCTTCGAGATCGAGCAGATCGTCGGTGATCTGGAAGGCGAGCCCCAGGTTTCGCGCGAAGCGCGTGAGCGCTTCGAGCGCCGGTTCCCTCGCTCCGCCCGCGATCGCTCCGCCGCGGACGGCCGCGACGAAGAGCGCTCCGGTCTTGCGCGCGTGGATCGCCTCGAGGTCCTCGAGCGTGAGATGGGCGGGATCGGCGCCGAGGTCCGCCGCCTGGCCCGAGCAGCAGCCCTCGGCTCCGGCGGCCGCCGCGAGCTCCGCGACCACGCGCGCGCGGGCGGCGGCCGGAAGCCCCGGAGCGGAGCCGGCGGTCTCGAACGCGCGGCACAGGAGGGCCACGGCCGCGAGCTCCGCGGTCGCGACGCCGTAGGTGACGTGAATGGCCGGGCGGCCGCGTCGGCGGCGGGCGTCGTCCATCGAGGGAAGGTCGTCTAAGACCAGAGAGGCGGCGTGGACGAGCTCGATCGCGACGGCCACCGCCATCGCCGCGGGCTCCTGGGCGCGGACAAGGGCGCCCGCGGCGAGGGCGACCAGTGGGCGGAGGCGCTTTCCGGGTGAGAGTGCGGCGTCCGTGATGGCGCGCGCGAGCGCCGGCGCCCCGGATGCGTCCCGGGGCAGGCTCCGGGTCAGCGCCTCCTCGAACGCGGGCCGCATCTGGCCGGCGAAGCGATCGAACGGTCGATCGGTCTTCGACGGCGCCGGGGGCCGAACGTTATCCCGCGAAGCTCGCCACCGCCTCCGGCTCCGACTCGTACACGTCGAAGACCGTGATCAGCTGCGTCACCGTCAGCACGTCGTTGATCTTGGGCGGAAGATGAAGAAGCTTCAGCTTGCCGCCTTTGTTCGTGACCGAGGTGTAGCAGCCCACGAGCTCGCCGATTCCCGAAGAGTCGATCGTCGTGACGTCCTGCATGTTGATCAGGATGTTCTTCTTTCCGTCTTCGACCAGCTTGTTGATCGTCTCGCGCAGCTGCACGTCGCCGGCACCGATCGTGATTTTTCCCTTCAGGTCGAGGATCTGCACCCCGCCCTGACCGTCTCGCACGCTCGTTTTCATGATCCCTTTTCCTCCTTGTCCTTCGCCCCCGCCAGATTCTTCGTCAAAACGATTTCCATGCCGCCCCCCTCCACCCTCTGAAAGCGGACGTCATCCATGAACGTCTTCATGTAAAAGATCCCGCGCCCGGACGTCTTGAACTTGTTCTCGGGCGCCAACGGATCATCCACTTTATCCGGATCGAAGCCCGCGCCCTCGTCCCGCACCTGGATCTTCAGGACTTCGCCCGTGACGTCCATCTCGAGGTGCACCCGCTTGCCGCGATCCTGGGCGTTGCCGTGCTTGATCGCGTTGGCGAGAACTTCTCGCAGCGCCATCAGGATCCAGTGACGGGTCTCGTCGGGGATCTCGTGCCCTTCCAGAAGCTTGCCACAGAGGTGCTGAGCCATCTCGATGTTCTCGAAACGGCTCGAGAGAGACATCCGGACGGGGCCGGAGGCGCTCGATTCCTTGGTGGAACTCATTCACATCGTTTCGATCAGGCGAAAAGCCCGGCGGATCTTAGCCGAAAGGCTCGCCATAAAGATAGCCGCGCCGGGTCGCGCCTGCTACCCTCACGGGATGGCCCGCCGGGCTCGAATCTTCGCCGTCGTCCTCTGCGCCGCGGCCCTGAGCGGGGCCGTCGGAGCGGCGCTTCCGGCCGTTTCGGCGGGGCCTCCGACCCTCCTGCCCGCGAAGATCGACACGGTCGCCCGGGCCGTCGAGCAGGTGCGCGGGAGGCGGTTCGAGCGTTCGGTTCCGGCGAGCGAGATCGACCTTCCGGAGCTCAAGCGGGTCCTGCGCGCGAAGCTCCTCGAGGGATTTCCGGCCTCTCCCGACGACACGATCCGCACCCTGGTCGCCCTCGGATTCTTCGAGGAGACGCCCAACCTGGTCGACCGCCTCCTCGACTTCTACGCCTCGCAGGTCATCGCCTTCTACGATCCCCAGCCCCGCCGCTTCTTCATGGTGAAGGGCGCCTCGGAGGGCCTCCCGGGCGCCGGCGGCGACGGGGAGGAAGGCGCGGCGCTCGGCGGCGACGCCGCCGAGCGGATGATCCTCGCGCACGAGCTGACGCACGCCCTGCAGGACGAGTCGCTGCGGCTCGACCGGAGGATGAACGAGCTCAAGGAGAATGGCGACCGGTCTCTCGCCCTCCAGAGCCTTCTCGAAGGCGAGGCGACTCTCGTCATGGTGCGCGTCGCCCTGAAGGAGCTCACGGGCGGCGAGAGTGCCGAAATCGAGGAGTCCCTGGCTCCTCTCCTGTCGGCCGGCGCGCTCGAGAAGGCGAACGTCCCCAGGGACCTCCCGGACTACTTCGTCGAGCAGCTCTTCTTTCCCTACGTCGAGGGGACGGCTTACGTCCGGCGCCTCGTCAAGGCGGGCGGCTGGCCCGCGATCGACCGGCTCTGGAAGAATCCGCCGGCGACGAGCTCCGAGATCCTCCATGAAGGGACGCCCTTCGCTCCCGCCGAGGACCTCTTCCCGGGTCCGCCGGAGAAGCTCGCCCCGGCCGGCTATCACCGGCTCTACTCGGATACCGTCGGCGAATGGGGCGTTCGCTTCCTGCTGCGCCGCGGCATGGATGCGGCGCAGGCCGATCCGATCGCCGCGGGCTGGCGCGGAGACCGCGTGGCGTTCTTCGGATCCGGACGCAGCGTCGCCTACACGTGGCGGCTGCGGTTCGAGAGCCCGTCCGCCGCGGAACGGTTCGAGAGCGCCTGGAAGACGACCCGCCGCCGCAACGAATCGGTGACGCGCAGCGGCCGGGACGTGACGGTCGAGCTCCCGGCCCGGAAGGCCTGACCCCGCCCGGCGGCCCGGATCAGGTCGCCGCTCCCATCCCTTTCAAGGCGAGCGGTATCAGCACGAACATCTGGATTGCGTCGAATGTCCCGTGCGCGACGATGCACGGCAGCACGTTGCCGTAGAGAACGAACGTGGCCGAGAGCACCGCCGAGATCACGAGGATTCCGACCAGCATCAGCGGCTGTCCGTAGACGCCGTGCGCGGCCGTGAACATGAGCGTCGCCGCCAGAGGCCCGACGCGCGTCTGGAGAAATGAGCGAAAGAAGAGCTCCTCCACGACCATCGCGGACACGACGATCGCGATGCGGACCGCCAGCGGTTGCGAAACGATCCAGAGGATCGTCGGGCTGATCGAGCGAGGCCCGTCGCCGCCGATTCCCTGGCGGCGCATCAGGAGCCAGACGGAGACGATCGCGAGGAGCGCCAGGATCGTCAGCAGCCAGCCCGCGAGACCGATCAGGACGCCTGCCGCGAGGTCCGGAACGGGACGGGCGCTTCGCAGCTTCAGAAACTCGGCGGGCGACCGGTGCTTCGACATCAGGTAGTACAGGACGAGGAACCCGGCGAGGATGAGGTGGACGGCGAACAGAGAGACGAGAGTCAGGTTCTTCGCGTCGGGGCTGCCGCCGGCGAGCCCTCCCGCGAACGGGATCGCGACCGTCAGGAGGAGAACGGCCGCGAGCAGGCCGACGGCCCCGACGCGCCGCCCCGGCTCGTCGAACCCGTCCTGAGCCAGCACCGCTCGCGAACGCGTGCGCGCGAACGAGATGAAGATCCCCGCGCAGCCGATGGCCAGCAGCGCGAGGAACACTGGATTGTTCATATGAGCCGAAACCTCCGCGGGGGGCGAATTATAACCGTCGCCTTCGCGGTCGCGCCCCGCGCGACCGCTACGGCTCCCGCGACGAGAGGCTCCTCGCACGTCGCCTGCGCTCCGCGTGGCTGCGCTCCGGCTCCCGCGACGAAAGGCTCTTCCCTCCCTCCGGTCGGGAGACTCCTCTCGTCGCGAGCTGATGAGAGAGATCGGCGGAAAAGCTCGGAAGGGCTTTGAGTTCAGGAGAATTCGGGGGATGCCGACAACCTGGGTGGCGGGGATAGGATTTTGCGGCATGAAGAACGTTTTCTGGGTGGGGATTCTTGTCTGGGGGAGGGTGGTCCTGG
This sequence comes from Acidobacteriota bacterium, assembly GCA_039933215.1. Taxonomy (GTDB): domain Bacteria; phylum Acidobacteriota; class Thermoanaerobaculia; order UBA5066; family Gp7-AA6; genus JALYUA01. Next base: position 47,356 of record JBDTOO010000023.1, on the reverse strand, counting down.
CTCAGGGGCCGGCACCGGTGAGTGGGGATTTTCGCGTTTCGAATTTTCGGTTCGGGAGCGGGGAGAGTCTGCCGGAGCTCTCGATTCATTATCGGACCATCGGGACGCCGCGGCGGGATGCCTCGGGGGTCGTCCGGAACGCCGTGCTCATCCTGCACGGCACGACCGGATCGGGCGCACAGTTCCTGGGGCCGAATTTCGCGGGCGTCCTGTTCGGCCCGGGCCAGCTCCTGGACGCCTCGCGATACTTCCTGATCCTCCCGGACGGCATCGGACACGGGGAGTCGAGCCGGCCGAGCGGGGGGCTGCACGCGCGGTTTCCGGCGTACGACTACGACGACATGGTCGTCGCGCAGCACGCACTTCTGACACGGGGTCTTGGCGTCGATCATTTGCGCCTGATCGTCGGCACGTCGATGGGCGCCATGCACGCCTGGATCTGGGGCGAGAAGTTCCCCGGTTTCATGGACGGGCTCGTGCCGCTCGCGGCCGTTCCCGCCGAGATCGCGGGACGCAACCGCGCGATGCGGCGAATGATCATCGACGACATCCGCACGGACCCGGGGTGGGACCAGGGCGAGTACAGGTCCCAGCCCCGGGGGCTGACCGCGGCGGTCCAGATCCTCCTGATGATGGTCTCGAGCCCGCTTTCCTGGCACGCCTCCGGACCGACGAGGGTCGACGCGGACCGGTTCCTCGCGGACCAAATGAAGACGCGCCTTGCCGGAGCCGACGCAAACGACTTCCTCTACGCATTCGAGGCGTCGCGAAACTACGATCCGTCCCCCTCGCTGGATCGAGTCGCCGCCCCCGTGCTCGCGATCAACTTCGCGGACGACGTGGTCAACCCGCCCGAGCTCGGGTTGATGGAGAAATGGATGCCTCGGGTCCGGCGGGGCCGCTACGTCCTCGTCCCCGCCGGCCCTTCGACGCGGGGCCACGGAACGCACAGCCTCCCGGCCGTTTGGGGAGGCTTCCTGAAGGAGTTTCTGGGGACGTTACCCGAGCGCTGAAGAACCGACGCGGGAGAGCGGCAGCCCGCGCCCGTCTCGAAGGGAAAGCTAGGGCGCACTCCAGCGGCCGAGGAACCGCGCGTGCATGGTGACGCGGATCATCTCGCCGCGGACGACGACGGGCAGACCGTGGCGGCGCTCGAAGTCGCCGTTCGCGCGTTCGGGCAGCTCCGGGGGGGCGGGCGGAGCGATCCGCTCGAGCGTGGGACGCTTGGCACGCGGCGGACGATCCAGCATGGAAGAGCTCCTTGAAACTTGAGGACCTGGAGACCTGAAGAACTGGGAACCCGATCGGTCCTGGTCAAGCAAGATACGGGCCGGGTGACGAGCGAGGGTGAGATGCGGGCTCCGGCTCGGGCGCCGGTCTACGATAGCGAAGGCCGCCGCGCCGGCGGTTCGAGAAAGCGCTCGCGAAAGTTTGAGGAGGGCCGGTGGTTCGTCACGAGAGGCCGCATCGAGACGGGATCGATTTCCGAGCGAACCTCCGCCCGCGTCATCGCCGGGACGGCGCGCTCGGGGCGCTCGCCATCTCCATCCTCCTTCTCTTTCCCGCCACTTTCGCCGTCGCCGAGCGCGTCTGGGTCACCAACGAGCGGTCCGCCAGCGTTACCGTGATCGACCCGAAGAAAGCCGCCGTCGTCGCGACGATCGACGTCGGCGGCCGGGCACGGGGCATCCAGCCATCCCCCGACGGGCGGACGCTCTACGTCGCGGTCAGCGCCCGGGAGGGCGTCGGCCAGAACGCGATCGTGTGCATCGACGCGGAGTCCGGCCGCGTCGCGCGTCGGCTCCCCTCAGGCTCCGATCCCGAGCAGCTCGCGGTCTCTCCCGACGGGAGAACGCTCTGGATCTCCAACGAGGACAGCTCCCGCGCGTCGGCGATCGACGTCGCGTCGGGGCGCGTCGTCGCGACTCTTCCCGTCGGTGAGGAGCCCGAAGGGGTCGCCGCCTCACCCGACGGGCGCTGGGTCGCCGTGACGTCGGAGAGCACGAGCACGATTTCGATCCTGGATGCCAGGCGCCGCCGGCCGGTCCGCCGGCTCTTCGCGGACGCGCGGCCCCGGTCCGTCCAGTTCAGCCGCGACTCCCGTATTCTTTATGCCACCGCCGAGATCGGAGGGAGCCTCTCCGCGTGGGACACCCGGAGCTGGAAGGCGCTCTGGCGCCTGACGCTGCCCGGTCCGGTGAAAGCCGTCGGTCTCGCCGTCTCCGCCGACGGGGGCAGGGTGTTCGTCACGACGAGCCACGCGAACGGGATCGACGTCGTCGACACGCGGACCCGCGCCGTCGCCGCTCAAATCCCGGTCGGCCGCCGTCCCTGGGGAATCGTCCTCTCCGGAGATGGACGAACCCTCTACACGGCGAACGGCGTCTCGGGCGACGTGTCGATCGTCGACGTCGCCGCGGGGCGTGTCGTGGCGACGGTCCGCACGGGCGACGGGCCCTGGGGCGTCGCCGTGGCGCGATGAGGTTCGCCGCGGGCGTCTGCCTCGGGCTGGCGCTCTGCGCTCCAATGCTCGGGAGCGTCGCGGGAGTCGTCCGCGGGCCACGGGGCGAGGCGGTCGCCGGGGCGGCCGTGCAGCTGGAAACGCCGGGCGCCTCCGTGGAGAGTGTCGCCACCGACGCGGCGGGGCGCTTCGCCTTCCCCACGGCGGGTCCGGCCGCCGGCGCCGTGCTGCGCGTCCAGGCGCCGGGATACCTCCCCTGGCGCCGGCCGCTCCGATCCGGCGCACCGGCCGACGAAATCGGGGTCACGCTGTCGCCCGACCGCGCCTCCGAAGAGATCACGGTGACCGCGGCCCGCGTGCCCCGGAGGATCGGAGACACGCCGGCGAGCGTCGTCGTCCTCGACCGGGAGGATCTCGCCGCGACGGCCGCGCCGGCCGCGGACGACGCGCTCCGGCAGGTCGCGGGCTTCCAGCTCTTCCGCCGCTCGGGCAGCCGGACCGCCAACCCGACGACCCAGGGGATCTCCCTGCGCGGCATCGGCGCGAGCGGCACGGCGAGGGCCGCGGTCCTGGAGGACGGCATTCCGTTGAACGAGCCTTTCGGCGGATGGATCTACTGGGGCCGCGTCCCACTCCTCGCTCTCGACCGCGCCGAGGTCGTTCGCGGCGCCGCCTCCGATCTCTACGGCAGCGCGGCGCTCGGGGGCGTCGTCGAGCTCGTGCGGCGCAGGCCGGACGGGCCGGGTGCGGCCTCCGCGGACGTCTCGTGGGGATCGCGCGACAGCCGGGGCGCCACCGTCTTCGCGTCCGCGCGCGCCGGCGAGCTCGGGGCCGCGGTCTCGGCGGAGGCCTTCTCGACCCCCGGGTATGTTCCGACCGCGCCCGGGGAGCGCGGCCCGGTCGACGCCGACGCGGGTTCCCGGCACACCGCGGCAGACCTCGCGCTCGACCGGACCGGCGAGCGCTCGCGGATGTTCCTGCGCGGCACGCTCTACGACGAATCGCGGGAGAACGGGACTCGCCTGCAGACGAACGACGTGAGGCTCACGGAAGCGGCCGCCGGCGCGGAGGGAAGCGCCGGAGCGGTCCACTGGTCGGTCCGCGGGTACGGCACGGGCGAGCGCTTCCATCAGACGTTCACTTCCATCGCCGCGGATCGATCCTCGGAGCGCCTGACGCGCCGGCAGACCGTCCCGGCCGACGCGGAGGGGCTCGTGGCGCAGACGTCCGCGTCCCGGGGGAGCCATGCGCTCCTCGCGGGCGTCGAGGCGCGGCGCGTCCAGGGGGAGAGCCGGGAGGAGATCGTGGGCGCCGTGCCGTCGACCGTCATCGCGGGCGGCCTGCAGACCGCCGGAGGCTTCTTCGTCGCGGACACGGTCTCCGCCGGGCCCGCGTGGACGTGGACGGCGGGCGTTCGGGCGGACCTCTGGAAGAACGCCGACGGGCGCTCCACGACACAGACCCCGGCGGGCGTGTCTGTCACACGCTTCCCCGACCGCATCGAGACGGCCTGGAGCCCGCGTCTCGCGACGGTCTTCCGGGCGAGCGGCGCCGTCACGCTGACGGCTTCCGCGTACCGCTCCTTCCGCGCGCCGACCTTGAACGAGCTCTATCGCTCCTTCCGGGTCGGCAACGTGGTGACGGACGCGAACGCCGCCCTGCGAGCCGAGAGGCTCACGGGAGGCGAGATCGGCGTCTCGTTCGGGCCGTCCGGCATTCCGATCCGTGCCCGGACCACGCTCTTCTGGACCGAGGTCGACGACGCAATCGCCAACCGCACCCTCTCGACGACCCCGACGCTCGTGACGCGGCGCCGCGACAACCTCGGCACGACGCGCTCGCGAGGCGCCGACGTGGAGCTCGACGTCCGGGCCGGAAACTGGAAGATCACGGGCGGATATCTGTTCGCCGACTCGACCGTTCTCGACAACCCGGCGGCGCCGGAGCTGTCCGGGCTCCGGATCCCCCAGGTCCCGCGCCACCAGGCGACCCTTCAGGCCGCCTTCCGTCGCGGCGGGTGGACGGGGGCGGTCCAGGCCCGCGCGGGAGGCGCCCAGTTCGAGGACGACCAGAACCTCCTGCGGCTCCGGTCCTTCTTCACGGCGGACGCCTTCGTCTCGGCGTCGCTCGGAGGCTGGTGCGAGCCCTACCTCGCGGCCGAGAACCTCACGAACGCGGATGTGGAGATCGGCCGGACGCCCGCGACCTCGCTCGGCGCCCCGCGCGAAGTGCGCCTCGGAGTGCGGATCCGACTCGGGCGATGACGGCGCGCCGCGCTTGGGCGCGGCCCCCGATCTGGATTATCGTCGCTCCATGACCGAGTCGGCGTCCGAGAGAGAGCCGCGGGAATCCGCCCGGGGCTTCTGGTCGCGCCGGATCTTCTCGTTTCTGGGGATCGGGCCGCTCGCCGTCTACGTCGTGTGGCACCTGTTGAACAACATCTACGCGATCGGCGGGCCGGCCGCATTCGACGCACGCCTCGCCGCGGCCACGAAGTCGCCCGTCTATCGCCCGGCCATCTGGCTCTTCGTCTACCTCCCCTTCGCGATCCACGCCGCGATCGGGCTGGTCATCACCTTCCGGTCGCGTCCGAACGTCGGGCGCCTGCCGGCGTTCCGAAACTGGAAGTACGTCCTGCAGCGTGTGAGTGCGATCGGCGTCCTGCTCTTCGTTCCGGCCCACGTGTACAAGACGCGGATCGAACCGTGGCGCGGCGGGTTCCCGATCGATTTCCACCACATGCACGAAGGGATGATCGAGCCGGTCACGTTTGCCGTTTACGTCCTCGGGATGCTGGGAGTCTGCTTCCATCTCGCCAATGGGTTGTGGTTGGCGGGGATCACGTGGGGATTCTTCGTCGGGCCGAACGGTCAGCGCCGCGGCGAGATCCTCTCGATCGTCTTCGGCGTCGTGCTCCTCCTGCTCTCCTTCGGCGCGATCTTCGCGCTCCGGCGGTAGCCGTTGCCGGAGCCGGGGGTCGCGCGGCCGGGCATGCTTCCTGCTCTCTGGGCAGGCGAAGTGCCCACTCCGTTCCCGCCCGGGCTCGCCGCCGCGTTCGCCGTGTCCCGCGGCGGGCCGCAGGGTCTCCCGCCGTCGGGGGGGCGATGATGGGCTGGCTGTCCGGGCGCAAGACGGGCCCGCCCTCGGAGCCGCCCGCCGGCGCTCCTCCGCCGGCCGACGGGGAGCCGACCAGGCGCAAGATCGGGAAATACGACGTCCTCTCTCGCATCGGGGGCGGCGGCTTCGGCACCGTCTACGAGGGGTTCGATCCCCTCATCCAGCGGAAAGTCGCGATCAAGACGTGCGAGGTCGGCAACGCGGAGATCCGCGCGCGCACCTTCCAGGAGGCGCAGCTCGCGGGCCGCCTCCAGCACCCGAACATCACGACCGTCTACGAGTTCGGCGTCGAGGGCGACGTGCCCTACATCGTGCAGGAGTTTCTTCCCGGGGAGGACCTCGACAAGGTCATCCATGGCGGAACCCCGCTGCCGACCCCGGAGAAGTTGAAGATCCTGGTCGGGATCGCGCTGGGGCTCGAGTACGCGCACCGGGCGGGGATCATCCACCGGGACGTCAAGCCGTCGAACATCCGCGTCCTGGACGGCAACGCCATCAAGATCATGGACTTCGGGATCGCCAAATCGCAGACCGAGGACGCGGAGATCACCAAGACGGGAGTCGCCGTCGGCTCCGCCGGCTACATGTCCCCGGAGCAGATCTGCGGCGACCCGGTCGACCATCGCACGGACATCTTCTCGTTCGGCGTGCTGGCATACGAGCTCCTGACCGGCCGCCGCGCCTTCCGCAGCGACAGCCTCTTCAAGCTCCTCGAGATGGTCGTCAAGGAGGAGCCGGATCCGATCTCCGAGATCGCCCCCGGAGTCCCGCCCGAGATCGCCGAGATCGTCTACAAGGCCATGCGCAAGGACCCGAACGAGAGGTACCAGACCGCGAAGGAGCTCCGCCAGGCGCTCGTCGCCGCGCACGAGGACCAAGCGGCCGGGCCTCTGCTGCCGATGCCTTCCCCCGTCCCCCACGACGAGGCCGCGCGGCTTTCGGCGCTCGCGAGGTTCGACGTCCTGGACAGCGAGCCGGAGCGCGACTTCGACGACCTGGCGCTGCTCGCATCGCGGGTTTGCGCCACGCCGTTCGCGCTGATCTCGCTCGTCGACCGCGACCGGCAGTGGTTCAAGTCCCGGGTCGGCATCGAAGCGGCGGAGACGCCGCGCGACATCTCAATGTGCGCGCATGCGATCCTCGACCGCGAGGTGCTGGTCGTGCCCGACACGACGGCCGACGGCCGGTTCGCCAACAACCCGCTCGTGCGCGGTGAGCCGGGCCTGCGGTTCTATGCCGGCGCACCTCTGGTCACACCCGACGGGCACGCGATCGGCACGATCTGCGTCCTCGATCGCGTGCCGCGCGAGCTCGATGCCTCTCAGATCGATTCACTGCGAGCGCTGTCGCGCCAGACGATGTCGCAGCTCGAGCTGCGGCGCCGCGTGCGCAACGACCGCGGCCGCTCGGGGGAAGCCCTGATCCGCGAGGCATCCGGAATCACGGAAGCGGAGCCGCGGCCGTGAACATCCGACCGACGATTCTAGTCGTCGACGACGACGCCGTGATCCGCGACTCGCTCCGCGAGCTCCTGACGGAATCGGGCTACGGCGTCGAGACCGCCGTCGACGGCCAGGATGCCCTGGAGCGCCTCGGGGCGATCGACCCTCCCAGCCTGATCCTGCTCGACCTGAAGATGCCCCGGATGGACGGGTGGGAGTTCCTCGCCCGCCGGAGCGCCGACTCGATCCGCGTCCCGGTCGTACTCCTTTCGGGGATGGCGTTCATCCGCGACGCCCCCGGAGTCGCCGACTTCCTGGCGAAGCCGATCCGGCCGGAGCGCCTTCTAGAGTGCGTTCGCCGCTTCTGCCGCGGGGACGGGGACGGTGACCGGACATCTTCCGAAGCTCAGCCGGTCTGATAATTGCACCGGAACATCCGAAATACGGTCCTGGCACTGTCAATCGCCTGGCGGGTGGGAGAATTACGGTCATGAGCTCCGCGGCCTCGCAACATCTCGTCCAGTTCTACGAGGAACGCGAGTTCCTTCTGGACGAGACGACGCGCTTTCTCGCGGGAAGCTCGCCCGATGCGGACTCAATTCTCGTGATCGCCACCGAGACGCATCGGCACGGAATCGAGGAGCGGCTCCTCGCCACCGGCTACGACCTCGACCGGGCCCGCCGCGACGGCCGGTACGTCTCGCTCGATGCGTCGGCGACGCTCGCGCGGTTCCTGCGCGGCGAGCTCCCCGACAGAGACCTCTTCTTCGACGTCGTCGGAGGCGTCCTCGAGAGCGCGTCGGAAGCCGCGCCGTCGGGCCGGGTGCACGCCTTCGGAGAAATGGTCGCCCTCCTCTGGGCGGACGGGCTTCGCGAGGCCGTCGTCGCACTGGAGCAGCTCTGGAACGAGCTCGCGCGCTCTCATCCGCTCACGCTTCTCTGCGGCTACCCGATATCGGGCTTCGAAGGCGAGGACCGCCGATTGGATTTCGCGCGGATTTGCGGCGAGCACTCGCGGGTGTCCCCCGGCGAGAGCTACGGGACGCTCACCGACGCGCAGGAGCGCCTGCGCGCCGTGGCACATCTTCAGCAGCGAGCGAGCTCTCTCGAGTCCGAGATCGCGCAGCGGCAGAGCACCCAGCGGGAGCTCGTCAACCGGGAGCAGGAGCTGTCGGACTTTCTGGAAAATGCCGTCGAAGGCATCCACCAGGTCGGCCGCGATGGGCGCATCCTCTGGGCGAACCGTGCCGAGCTCCGGATGCTCGGCTACCGCGCTGACGAGTACGTCGGCCATCACATCTCCGAATTCCACGACGACCGCGCGACGATCGACCGGATCCTGTGCCGGCTCCTGCGCGGCGAGACGCTCTACGACGAGCCCGCACGGCTGCGGTGCAAGGACGGGTCGATCCGGCACGTCGTCATCCACTCGAACGCCCTCTGGAAGGACGGGGAGTTCGTTCACACGCGCTGCTTTACTCGCGACGTGACGGACCGGGTCCGGCTCGAAGAGGAGCTTCAGCAGCGCGTGGAAGAGCTCGCCGACGCGGGCCGTCGGAAGGACGAATTCCTGGCGATGCTCGGTCACGAGCTGCGCAATCCCCTCTCGCCGATCGTCACCGCCCTCCAGGTCATGCGGTTGCGCGGCGAGGATCCCGCCGTCCTCGAGCGATCGATCGAGGTCATCGATCGTCAGACGCGTCGCATGGCGCGCCTCGTCGACGATCTCCTGGACGTCTCGCGGATCACCCGGGGGGCGATCGAGCTGCGCGAGGAAACGCTCCGGGTGTCGACCCTCGTCGAGCGCGCCGTCGAGCAGGCGCGGCCGCTTCTCGAGGAGCGCGGGCACCGGTTGAAGCTCGACCTGCCCGAGGAGGCCCTTTCGCTGCGCGGGGACCCGACCCGCCTCGAGCAGGTCCTCTCGAACCTCCTGATCAACGCCGCCAAGTACACGGACGTCGGCGGACGGATCTCGGTCGCCATCCGGCGGGAACGCGACGACGTCGTCGTCTCCGTCCGGGACAACGGCATCGGCATGAGCGCCGAGCTCTGCGCGCGCGCCTTCGACCTCTTCGTCCAGAGCCCCGGGTCCGGCGTCCGCGCGCCCGGCGGGTTGGGCGTCGGGCTGACCCTCGTGCGCCGGCTGGTCGAGCTGCATGGCGGAACCGTCGAAGCCCGCAGCGCCGGACCGGGACTCGGCAGTGAGTTCATCGTCCGTCTGCCCACCCATGCGCCCGCCGCTTCCCACACCGCTCCGGGCGCGCCCGCGGGTTCGCCGATACCCTCCGCCGGACGACGCATCCTTGTCGTCGACGACAACGCGGACGCCGCGGAAGGGCTCGGCGAATTCCTCCGGGCGCTCGGCCACGACGTCTGGACGGTGCAGGACGGGGCCCAGGCGGTGGCGACGGCGCGCGAGCACCGGCCGGACGTGGTGCTTCTCGATATCGGCATGCCCGGCATGGACGGCCACGCAGTCGCCCGTCGTCTACGGGCGGACGCGATCGGCCGATCCGCCCTGCTCGTCGCGCTGACGGGCTACGGCCAGGAATCGGACCGCCGCCTGTCCCGCGAGGCGGGGTTCGACCACCATCTCGTGAAGCCCGTCGACGTCGCGCGGCTCCAGAGCTTGCTCAAGCCGGACTGACTCCAATCGATCGCGGCACCGGAGACGGCCGGCCCCGGGGACCCGCCGCGTCCCACCGCATCCCCCAGTTCAAAGTCGTGCGACGCGAACGGCCAGGACGGTCGGCGGCGTGTTCCCGCGCGGCGAGTCTCCCTCAACGGTCCATGCGCGCGATCAGGCGGCGGACCCATCCCATGAGATCGTCGACGGAGACGGGCTTCTGCAGCGCCCCTTCGACGTCCTGCGGTCCGGTGTGCGTCTCCCGCTGCACGTAGGCGCTCAGAAGCAGCACGGGCACGGTCGACAGGTGCTCTTTCGATTTCAGACGCTCGTGAAATTCCCACCCGTTCATCACCGGCATCATGAGGTCGAGGATGATGAGGTCCGGCCGGGGAAGATTTTCGAGGAGGGACAGAGCATGGAGGCCGTTCGTAGCGCCGACCGCCCGGAGGCCCTCGTCCTCGAGGACCTCGCAGAGCGTCTCGCGAAGCGCGTCGTCGTCCTCGACGACCAGAACCAATGGCCGTCGGCGCGTCGACTCGTCCGGCTTGGGGCCGGCGGAGGGGTCGCCGTCCGGGCTGTTCACGAATCGGGTCACGGACTCGATCTCTGCACAATCCGGGCCCTGCCCGAAGTCCGACCGCGGTGGAACCGCCTACGGATCGCGCCTCCCATTGACCATCACCCTCGAAGACGGCCATCGTCCCCGACCTTCGGGTCCCGTTACCCGCGATGTCCCGCCCGCGACGCTCCGGTACGTCGGGAGCCCTTCCCAGGCGTTCGCGGCTCGTACCGAGTTTCTGCGCGGCCCGCCGCCGAACGATCGGTACGATACCGGTGACGGCGCTCGCGATCGCGTCCTCCGGCCCATGACGTCGGAATAATCCGGCCCCCATGTAGCGACCGTACCGTCCTGAACCGCCCCGCTCCGTAGGATTCCTCCGGAAGGGGAGGACCGAAAATGTTGACGTCGCGGGAAGCGACCCAGGATCTCGATCGCCGCATCGCCATCGGCCTCGCGCAGTGGACGGGCGATGAGCTCGTCGAGCAGCCGTTTACGCGCGATCTCGACGCGGCTTCCGGCCTCCGCCGCTGGATGGAATCGGATGGCCGCTCGGGAAAGATTCGTCCCGTTACCCTCGACGACCGGGCCGCCTTTTTCTACTCCTGCCACGGAGAGCGCGGCGAGCCCTTCGCGCAGGGCGTCGGAGACTCTCCAGCGCTCGCGATCTGCGACGCCTTCCTCCATTGCTGCCCCGACATGCCATGACCCGGGACGAGTCCCCGCCGACCCCCTGAGCCGGGCGGCATCGTCAGAATCCGGGCGTCTCTCGGATCGGCTCGTGACGTTCCACGACGATCGTCCGACCTTCGGATTTCAGGATCCACACCAGGTGCCCGAGGGCGCAGACACCCTCGTGATTTCCCGAAGCGATCGGCTCCTCGAGGCGAACGCGCCGGCCGCACTCGTCGTATGGGCAGATGAGAAACTTCGTCGTCAACGGAGGGCGGGGGCTGCGAGAACCGGGCCAGAGATCCCGCCCGCCCGGCCCGTCCGGCGCGTCCGGCGCGTCCGGCGCGTCCGGCGAGACGCGACGCCTCGAGCCCGCGCGCCGGGCTGTACGCCATCGAACAGACATTCACTCTCCCGGGGCGGACGATTCCGTTCAGCTCGGAGGAAAGACCCCTTGGAGACCCAACTCGAGGCGCCCGTCGAGGATCTGGACATGGCATTGCCGCGCCGGCTGCGGGGCCCGTAATGCCCAGGAGCTCCCGCCGGGAACCAAGGGAGGCGAACGCCTCTCGTGCGAGTGCCGCGTATGCGGCGCGCGATCCGTCCGCGTCGTCGCGCCGTCGGCGGTGACGACCGACCGCCGCAGCGGTTCGCGCCTGTCGCGACGAGCCTGGGAAGCGTCTTCCGCCGGGAGCGGGCCGCCGGGTGTTTCCGAAGACCTCTCCACGACATCCGACATTCCCTGGCCCTCGGACGGCGCCGTCGTCGTCGTCGACAACGATCTCCGCGTTACCTACTGGAGCGCCGCCGCCACCGATCTCTACGGCCTCGCACGCCAGGACGCCATCGGCCACCGACTCGGCGAGTTGTACGAGATCCGGTGGGACCATCCGGACGACGAGCGCGACGCGTACCAGGCTCTCGCCGCCCGCGGAGCCGTCTCGGGGCGGAATCGCCACGTCCTTCGCTCCGGAAGAGAACTGCGCGTCGAATGGAGCGTCCGCGTGCTCCGGGAAAACGGCGGCCACCAGAGAGGGCTGATCGCCGGAATCCAGCCGGTCGAGCCCGGCTGACATCGGCTCCCCGCGTCCGCTCTCCGCTCGCGCGACTCCGCTCCCCTTTCGCACGGCGGCGGGCGCGGCCCGCAAGGGCGTGAGAGCCGTTCGGGGGCGACGCCCCAGGCGGTACCACCTTTCCTCCGGCATCGCACCTCTGACCTCCAACGGTCTCCTCGACGCCCGCGTCAGATCCCCTCTCGCCGCCAGCGCCGGCGTATGGCGTCGAATTCGGTGCGGACCTGGACGTAGCACTCACAGACCACGCGCTCCAGCCCTTGACGATCGCGAATTCGGAGCGCCCGTTTTCCCGCTTGGACGAGACGCTTTTTCTTCAGCTCCGCGATCGCCTGCGTGATGGTGGCGCGACGCACGCCGAGCATCTGACCGAGGAAGTCGTGCGTGATCGGATAATCCGCCCGGGCAGCGCGGTCGTCGATGGTTAACAGCCAGCGGGCGCATCGCTGGACCTGGCTGTGCATCCGGGCGCAGAGGCCTGACTGGCCGACGGAGAGAAGAACGGCCTCCGTGTACTCGACGATGCGGTCCGCGAAGGCCGCTTTGCGCGCCAGCTCGCGCTTCAAGACCCGGCATGACATCCGGAAGCCCTCTCCCGGAACCTGAGTGATCGCGTCGAAGGCGACGGCTTCGCTGTCGATGAAGACCGGCAATCCGATCATCCCTTCGCTCCCGACAGTCGCGACCTCGAGGGTCCCGCCGTCCAGGCCGCGCACGACGATCGAGGAGACGGAGTCCATCGGGAAGAAGACGTCGGGATCCGACTCGGCTCGGCAGTGGAGCTCTTCCCGGGATGAGGTTCGGTAGGGCCGAAGATGAGGCTCGAGACGGGCGAAGTCCCGGCTCGGGAGACTCTGCAGCAGGAGATTTGTCCCTGACATGGCTCTCCAGTCTGCCGGACGGGGGGCGTTACTCGGAAGGACCTTCGAGACGTGATCCCGGAAACTGCCGGTCCAGGTATCCGCGGAGAGCCCGATTCATGATTTCTACTATCGGAATTCCCTCCACGGCCGCTCGCGCCTCGAGCTCCCGCCACAGGGTCGGCGCGAGTCTCAGCCCCCGCACGGTGGAGTCTGAGCGTTCGACCGGCTTTTTTCCACCTCGCCCCGAACCGATCCAGTGAGAGCTCGCCCGGGCCGACTCGTACTTCACGATCAATCCGTTGCGGTGCGCGGCCCGGAACAGAGCCGGAAGAACGCTCGTGTTCGGCGGAGGGCCGGTGAGGCGGATCAGATCCTCCGAGGTAAAGGTGATGTCCACGGTCGCAAGCTTCGTCAGCGCCGCCTCGGCCTTCCTGCGCCACTCCTGCTCCTTTCGGAGCTCATCGGCGACGGTCGGCCGCCTGGCTGGTTTCTCAAGAGAATCGGCATTCATGCCGTGAAACCGTAGACGATCGAGCAGCGGAGCGGCCGCTCCCGGGTTGTTGATGGCGGTCCCATTCTGCACACTCCACCAGTGTCGCGCAGATCGGTCGGTACATTTTCTACATCGCGATCGCGGGCGAAGCCGGCAGAGAGCCGGGGACGAGGGTACGTCTTGTGGGCCGTCGGGAGGAAAAATGGCGGGGTCGACGGGACTCGAACCCGCGACCTCCGGCGTGACAGGCCGGCGTTCTAACCAACTGAACTACGACCCCGCAGTCGAAGAGCGCGAATCATACACAGGTCGGCGGGTCCCTGCTAGACTCGCGAGCTTCGAAAAACCCTTCGTATCGTTCGCCCGCGGCACGGTTTGCGCGAGCTTCGATGGCGGATGAAAGAGGAGAGAGCGAGGATGGGCGGCCGCCGCGGGAGAGGATCGGGTGTGAGGCGGGCGCTTCTGTCAGCCTCGGGGCTCGTCGTCCTGGTCGTGCTGTGGGCGGCGGCCATCCGGATCTCCGGGCAGAAGCTTCTCCCCTCCCCCTGGCAGGTGGCCCGCGCGATCGCCGAGCTCGCCCAGAAGGGGTTTCTGGTCAAGCACGTCGTGGCGTCGCTCTTCCGCGTGACCTGGGGGTACCTGCTCGCGGCCGCGATCGGCGTGCCTCTCGGGGTCATCCTCGGGTGGCGCCGCCGTGCGGAGATGGCCGTGGCGCCCGCAATCGAGCTTCTGCGGCCCATCTCCCCCCTCGCGTGGATCCCCATCGCGATCCTCTGGTTCGGCGTGGGAGACCTGGCGGCGATCTTCATCATCTTTCTCGCGTCGCTCCTTCCGCTGACGCTGACCGCGATGAACGCGGTCGCAAGCGTGACGACCACGCACTGGAACGCCGGCCGCAACTTCGGGCTGTCGCCGTCCGAGCTCGCGAGAAAGGTCCTCGCTCCGGCGATCCTCCCGCAGCTGATCGTCGGACTCCGGCTGACGCTCGGCATCGCCTGGCTGGTCGTCGTCGCCGCGGAGATGATCGCCGTCAATTCGGGCCTGGGGTTTCTCATCATCGACGCGCGCAACGCGGGCAACCGGTACGACCTCGTTGTCGCCGGGATGGTCCTGATCGGCTTGATCGGGCTCGGGCTCGACCTCGCGATGCGACGCCTCGAGCGGCTTCCCGCCGCGAGCTGGAGTTATCAGATCGAAGCGGAGGCGGCATGAAACCGGCGGCGGAACGGGCGCCCGACCGTCCCAAGCTCTCGATTCGAGGGCTCGAGATGGTCTTCCGCGCGGAAGGCAAGGAGACGCCGGTTCTCCACGACATCGATCTCGACGTGCGCGAGGGCGAGTTCGTCTGCATCCTCGGACCCTCCGGCTGCGGGAAGTCGACGCTGTTGAACGTGGTCGGCGGATTCCTCGCTGCGACCGCCGGGTCGGTCGCCATCGACGGAGAGCCGGTCGAGGGCCCGGATCCCCGCCGCATCTTCGTCTTCCAGGAGCGGGGAGTCTTCCCGTGGCTCACCGTCGAAGGCAACATCGGCTTCGGGCTCGGCCGGATGCCGGCCGCCGAAAGGCGGGAGCGCATCGCCCATTACGTCCAGCTCGTCGGGCTGTCCGGCTTCGAGAACGCCTACCCGCAGGAGCTGTCGGGAGGCATGAAGCAACGCGTCGAAGTCGCTCGAGCCCTTGCGGTGAATCCGGACATGCTCTATCTCGACGAGCCGTTCGGCGCCCTCGATTCGATCACGCGGCTCGTCATGCGCGGCGAGCTGCTGCGCATCTGGGAAGCGGAGAAGAAGACGATCCTCTTCGTGACGCACGACATCGACGAATCCGTCCAGCTCGCCGACCGAGTGGTCGTCATGTCTTCCCGGCCGGCGACCATCCGCCGTATCGTTTCGATCGATCTCCCGCACCCCCGGGATCTCTCGTCGCGGCGGTATCTCGAGCTGCGCGACGGGATCTTCGAGGAGATCGGCCTCGCTCACCGGGTCTGAGATCCGCCGCATGAAACCCGCGAAGCTCGAACGGATCCTCTGGCCCGCCCTGACCGCGGCGGCGGTCCTCCTCGTCTGGCACTTCGCCGTCCGTGCGACGAAGACGACGGTGTTCCCGTCCCCGCTCGCGGTCGCGCTCGGCTTTCGCGAGCTCGTCCGCCGGGGCGTTCTCCTGCGATACGCCGCCGACTCTCTCTTCCGCGTCGGGTGCGGATACGGCCTGGCGCTCGTGCTCGGCATCCCGACCGGGCTCGTGCTCGGCTGGTCGCCGTCCGCGGCGCGCGCGGTCAATCCGGTCATCCAGCTCCTTCGCCCCATCAGTCCACTCGCCTGGATCCCCGTCTCGATCGTGCTCTTCGGCATCTCGAATTTCGCGACGATCTTCCTGATCTTCCTCGCGTCTTTCTTCCCGATCGTGGTCGCGACGATGAACGGCGTCCGCGGGATCCCGGCGATGTATCTCCTGGCGGGCCGCAATTTCGACCTGTCACCCGTAGCGCGGCTGTGGCGCGTGATGCTTCCGGCGGCGCTCCCGCAAGTCCTGACCGGCCTGCGCATCGCGCTCGGTATCGCGTGGCTCGTCGTCGTCGCCGCTGAGATGATCGCGGTCGACTCGGGTCTCGGCTACCTCGTCATCGATTCGCGCAACGCCGGGAAGCGCTACGACCTGGTCGTGGCCGCCATGATCCTGATCGGCGTCATCGGCGTGGCCCTGAACGTGATCATGCGGCGGGTCGAGCGGATGCGCTCGGTCCGGTGGGGATTCCGGGCGGCATGAGCGCCGCCGCTCCTCCTCCGGCCGCGGCGGGTCGCCCTCCGGTCCGTATCGGCCGGCGCCTCCTGGCCGGCGCGCTGCTTTGGACCGCGGCCCTCACCGCGGCGCACTTCAAGCTGAACGTGGACTGGTCCTCGATCATGAACGACCGGCTGCCCGCCGCGAAGCGGAAGCTGAACGTCGCGTACATCCCGGTGACCTGTCACCTCGCGTGCCCCGTCACGGACTTCATCTCGCGCTACTCCCTCGCCGGGAACCTCTTCATCCCGCGCATGTTCCAGGGGTTTCCGGAGATCAAGGAGGCGCTGATCTCCAACCGGATGCAGGTCGGATTCATGGTCGCCCCCATGGCGATCGCGCTGCGCGCCCAGGGCGTGCCGATTCAGATCGTCTACCTGGGACACCGGTATGGCAGCGCCGTCGTGGTGCGCAAGGACGGCCCCATCCATTCCGTGAAGGACCTCCAGGGTCACGTCATCGCCATCCCGAGCCGTTTCTCCGACGAGCGCCTGATCGTGTTCAAGGCGCTCCGCGCCAACGGGATTCCCGCGGAGAACGTGCGCATGATCGAGATGGCGCCCCCGGACGTGGCGGGGGCGCTCGCCGCAAACGCCATCGACGCCTTCTCGATGGGTGAGCCGTATCCGTCGCAGGCGGAGATGGGCGGATTCGGCCGGGTCCTCTTCCCGGCGCGCGAATACTGGCCTGATTTCATGTCGTGCGTGGTCGTCGTCCGACAGGACGTCATCGACAACCGCCCGGACGCCGTGCAGGTCTTAGTCGACGGGATCGCCCGCTCGGGACTCTGGCTCGACGAGGGGAAGCCGCATCGGGAGCACGCGGCGGATTTCGTCGGCCGCTACTACTACCGCCAGCCTCCCGCGCTGCTCCGTCACGCTCTCACCATGCCGCTCGACCGCGTGATCTATTCGCGCCTGGCGCCCCGGGAGCCCGACTTCGACATGGTGCGGGACCTGATGATCTCGACCGGCGTTCTCGACCGGAAGATCGCCTTCTCCGAGTACGTCGACACACGATTCGCCGATCGGGCGCAGGGTCAGACGCCGTGGAAGTGGGAGCCCGGCGGCCGCAAGGCCGAGTAGCGAGGGGACAGTGACAGGTGACAGGTGACAGGTGACAGGTGACAGCAGAAGCGACGTGAACCGAGAAGTTGCCGTCACCTGTCTGTCACCCTTCTCCTGTCACCTGGTCCCGAGCTGCCGTCACCTGTCACCCTTCTCCTGTCACCTGGTCCGGGGCTGCCGTCACCTGTCACCTGTCACCTGTCACCTTGCTCTCGTGAGAGTCTTCTGCCCGTGCGCCCCGAGCCGGTGACCGACGACGCCCCGCTCGAGCGGGCCCTTTCCACACTGGACGCCACCCTCGTCACGGTCGGCGCCACGCTCGGGACCGGCATCTTCCTGACGACCTCCGAGATCGCCCGGGCGGTCCCGGACCCGCGCGGCATCCTCATCCTCTGGGTCGGCGGCGGACTGCTCGCTCTCGCGGGCGCCCTCACGTATGCCGAGCTCGGAGCGATGTTTCCGAAGGCCGGAGGGCAGTACCACTACCTCAAGGAAGCCTACGGCCCCCTTTCGGGGTTCCTGTTCGGCTGGGGATCGTTCTTCGTGATGATGACCGGGGGGATCGCGGTGCTCGCGGTCGGCTTCGGCGAGTACCTCGGCGCATTTCTCCCGTTCTTCTCGAGCTCGCATCGCCTCTGGACCGTCCCTCTCGGCCGCTTCGCCTGGACGGCCACCGGCGCGCAGCTCGCCGGCGCGCTGGCGATCGCGGGCCTGACGGCGGTCAACTACGCCGGTGTCCGCGCCGGGACGCGTTTCCAGAACGCCGTGACGGGCGCCAAGATCGGTTCCCTCGTTCTCCTGGGGGTCGTCGGACTCTTCTTCCCGGCGCGGCCCGGGACCTTCCATCACGCGGCGTCCCTGTTTCCCACCGGGTTCGCCGCCGCCGGCGTCGGGATGATCGCGGTCCTCTGGACGTACGACGGATGGTACGGCGCGACGTTTCTCGCGGGAGAGATGCGGCGGCCCGAGAGGTCGCTTCCGATCGGCCTCGTCGCAGGAACTCTCTGCGTAACGGCCATCTACCTGCTCGTGAACGTCGTCTACCTGCGCGCCATCCCCGTCGACCGGATGGCCGACACGCCCCGCGTCGCGGAGGCCACGGCCCTCGCGCTCTTCGGCGCCGGAGGCGGGCGCCTGATCACGAGCCTCGTCCTGATCTCGATCTTCGGGTGCCTCGCCACGACGATCCTCTACTGCGCGCGAATCTATCTCCCGATGTCCCGCGACGGCCTCTTCTTCGCGGCCCTGGGTCGGGTGCATCCCCGCCACCACACGCCCGGGGCCAGCCTCGTCGCGCAGGCGGCGTGGGGCATCGCACTCACCCTCTCCGGCACGTTCGAGCAGCTCTACACGTATGTCATCTTCGCGATCTTCCTCTTCCACGCCATCACTGGCATCGCCGTGATCGTCCTGCGGCGCCGCCGTCCGGAGGCCCTGCGGCCCTTCCGGGTCCCGGGCTATCCCTGGATCCCGCTCGTCTTCGTCGCGGTCTGCCTCGTCTTCGTCGGCAACACGCTGCGCGAGAAGCCCGTCGAGTCCGCGATCGGCCTGGGCATCCTCGCCGCGGGACTTCCGGCTTACACGTTCTGGCGGCGGCGCGGCGTCCGCGGAGCCTCCTGAGCGTGGACGGGACCGCGATCGTCCTGTGCGGGACGGACTTCCGCACCGACAACGGCAAGACGGCCCACGGGCTCGTGCGCGGCACGGACCGGTACCGCATCGCCGGAGTCATCGACCCCTCCTGTCCGGGGGAGGACGCGGGCGTGCTTCTCGACGGCGTGCGCCGGGAGATCCCCGTCTTCGCGTCCCTGCGCGAGGCCCTCGCTGGTCTCCCCGAGCGCCCGGACTACGCGATCGTCGGGGTGGCGACGTCCGGCGGGCGCATCCCGCCCAACCTGCGTGCCGACATCGCGGAGGCGATCGACGCGCGGATCTCGATCGTCAACGGCCTGCACGAGCTCGTCTCGGAGGACCCGGAGCTCGCGGCCGCCGCCGCGCGCCGCGGCGTCTCGATCACGGACGTGCGGCGTCCGCGTCCCCTCTCCGAGCTCCACTTCTGGACGGGCGAGATCCGCTCGGTCGCGGCGCCGCGCATCGCGGTCCTCGGGACTGACTGCGCCGTGGGAAAGCGCACGACGGCCCGGCTCCTCACGGAATCCTGCCGGAAGGCCGGCTTGCGCGCCGAGATGATCTTCACCGGACAGACCGGCTGGCTCCAGGGCGGGCGCTGGGGCTTCGTGCTCGACGCGACGCCGAACGACTTCGTCTCCGGCGAGCTCGAGCACGCGATCGTCTCCTGCGCGCGCGAGGCGCGTCCGGACGTCATCTTCCTCGAGGGGCAGTCTGCGCTCCGCAATCCGTCGGGGCCGTGCGGAGCCGAGCTCCTGCTTTCCGCGGCCGCCCGCGGCGTGATCCTCCAGCACGCGCCGGCGAGACTCGAATACGAAGGGCTCGAAGAGATGGGCTTCCCGATTCCGCCGGTCGAGGACGAGATCGACCTCATCGGCCGCTACGGCGCGCGAACGCTCGGTGTGGCGTTGAACACCCACGCACTCGGGAAGGAAGCGGCGGCCATCCGCGGGGATCTCGAAGCGCGCCTCGGCATCCCCGTCGTCCTGCCCCTCGAAGAAGGCGTGGAGCGCCTGACGCGGGCGGTCCGGGCCTTCCTCCCGGGCGAAGCCGAAGCGCCGTGAGGATCACCGGCGTCGAGGTGCGGCCGGAGCATCTCCCTCTCTCTCGCCCGTACCGGATCGCGGGCCGGACGACCGACGCCGTGGAGGCCTTCCTCCTCGTCCTGCGCACGGACACCGGCGCGACGGGACTCGGCGCGGCCAGCCCCGAGGCGAGCATCACGGGGGAGACGTCCGAGGCCTGCCGCGTCGCCCTCGAGCCCGCGTCGCTCTCGTGGCTCGAGGGCGGCGACGTCCGTCGCCTGGGGGCGCTCTGTGAAAAGGCGCGCGGCCGGATGGCCTCGACGCCGGGCGCCCTCGCGGCGGTGGACATGGCCCTGCACGACCTTTTCGCGCGCGACCTCGGCGTGCCGCTCGCCAGCGCCCTCGGCCGCGTTCACGAACAATTTCCCACCTCGGTGACGATCGGCATCCAGGAATTCCGCGAGGCGCTCGGCCTGGCCGAAGAGTTGGTCGGCGCCGGATTCACGATTCTGAAGATCAAGACGGGAGAATCGCTCGACCGGGACGTCGAGCTCGTCGCCCGGCTGTCCGAGCGGTTCGGCTCCTCCGTCCGCCTGCGCTGCGACGCGAACGTCGGATACTCGGCGGCGGAGGCCGTTTCGTTCCTGGAACGCACGGCGGAGCTGGGCGTGGAATTCCTGGAGCAGCCCGTGCCCGCCGGCGGCGACGGGCTCCGGGGGATTCCCGAGAGGTGGCGCTCCGCGATCGCCGCGGACGAGAGCCTGCTCGACGAAGCCGACGCGCTCGCGCTCGCGGCTTCCCCCCGCGCCTGCGGCGTCTTCAACATCAAGCTGATGAAATGCGGAGGGATCCGCCCGGCTCTGCGGATCGCCGCGATCGCAGACGCCGCGAGGATCGACGTCATGTGGGGTTGCATGGATGAGAGCGTGATCGGGATCGCGGCGGCCCTCCACGCCGCGCTGGCGGCGCCCGCGACGCGCTACCTGGACCTGGACGGCAGCTTCGACCTCGCCCGGGACCTCGCGGAAGGGGGCTTCGTCCTCCAGGACGGCGCGATGAGCGACAACGGCCAGCCGGGCCTCGGCGTCCGCCTCGCCGCGGACTGACGGCCGGGCTGCCGGACGGCCTCCCCCCTCGAAGGAGGCGGCGGACCCACCTCTCCGGGAAGTGGCCGAATCGGCGTTTTGGGCCGGAAATGGGGCCATTTCCCGCCCGGGTCTTCGGAGGGGGACGCCGCCGCGTGATATCTTCAAGGTCTCCGATATCTGCGGGGATCCGCGAAGAGGAACATCCGCCGCGAGCGTCTCGGAGAGAAAGCCGGGTGCCTCCATGGTCTATTACGTGAGAACTTGGTACTGCAGGCACTGCGGCCGGTCCAACCAGACCGCCGTCGCTCTCGACGGGAGAGTGACGTGCGATCACTGCAAGCAGATCGTCCGCATCCAGCCGAGCCGCGACCGCGGCGGTGAGACGGCGGGTCAGCTCTCCCGCGGCGCCGTGAACGCCGCCCCGCGCGAGTAGCGGCTCTCTCGAACCTTCCTTCTCTCTCCGGAATCCCCTGCGGCGGAGCCTCGGCTCCGCCGCGGCTTCGTCCGGGCTTCGGCCTCACGGCGTCGGCGTGGGGAGCACCGGGGTCGGCGTCGCGATCGTCAACGGAGTGAACGTCGGGACCGGGGTGATCGTGGGGACCGGGGTGATCGTGGGGACCGGCGTGAAGAGCGGTGGCGTCGGCGTCGGGCCCGTCGGCGTGGGCGTCTGCGGGGTCGTCGCCGGAGTCGTCGTGGTTCCCGGCGTGACCGTGGGTCCCGGCGTCGATGTCATAGAACCGGGGGGCAGGGGCGTCGGAGGGAAACCCGGAGTCGCCGTCGGACCCCCGCCGGGGGAAGTGGGAACCGGGATCGGCGTTCCACCCGGTCCGATCGGCGTCGGCGTCGGACCGCTCGGGATCGGAGTCGGCTCGGGACCGGTGACCGTCTTGTCGTTCGAGCAGGCGAACGCGGCGCCGATCACGGCCGCCGCAAAGACGAGCCCGGAGAGACCGAGGAACCGCCGCCGCATTCCGTCATGTTGCATAGCCCGTCGGTGTGCAAGAAGGAAGCCGGAACCTCAGTCGCGCATCTCCCGCACGACCCGGAAGCCGAAGTCGGAATAGCGGTAGCCCGGCGGGAGGCTGCTCCGCGCCGAGGGGGCCGACCAACGGACCCGGTGGCGCCACGACCCGCCGCGGCTCGCACGCCGCGACGGCCTCGGGGGGGCGCCGGCTGGATCTGCCTCCGCGACCTCGACCCGGTCGAGGCACCACTCGTGGACCATCGTCCCGGGATCGAGGAGCCCGAAGCCGTTCGGCGTCCCGAGCCCCGTCTCCCACGGACCGTCGAGCGGGCCGTCGGGGATCTCACCGGGCGGAATCGAATCTCCCCACGCCGTCGCGGGCGATCGGAGGCCGCCGGACATCGCGATTTCCCACTCCGTCTCCGCCGGGAGCCGCCAGGCGCCGCCGGCGCTCCGGCCGATCCACGCGCAGAACGCGGCGGCCTCGTCCCACGTCACGCCGACGACCGGTTGCCGCGGCGATCGGAACGCGGGATCGCGCCACCACGGCGGCTCCACCGCCCCGCCGAGCTCGAGAAACGGCGCGTACTCCGCGTTCGTCACCGGCGTGCGGCCGATCAGAAATGCCGCGACCTCCACGACGCGCGCCGCACTCTTTGCCTCGCGGATCTCGATGCGGCCGGCCGGGATCGCGAGCGTGCCCGGAACCCGAATGCCTTCCGCCGGGACATCGCGCACAGCGGAATCCTGCCACGCTTCCGACGTCGAGACCGCGGCCGGTCCGCGAACCTCGTAGACTGCGCCCGTGGTGAAGGCGATGGTGATGACGGGCCCCGGACGTCCGATCGAGCCGCGGGATTATCCCGAGCCGGAGGCGAAGCCCGGAGGCGCGATCCTGGAGACGATCGCGAGCGAGGTCTGCGGGACGGACGTCCACCTTCACCACGGACGGCTCGCCGGAGTGCCTTTCCCCATCATCCCCGGCCACGTCAACTGCGGACGCGTCCTCGAAACGGGCGGCGCGCTCACCGACGTCGAGGGTCGGGACATCCCGATCGGCGCGGTCGTCACGTTTTTCGACGTCTACGGGACCTGCGGCGCGTGCTGGCACTGCCTCGTCGCGAAGGCCGGGACGCGGTGCCCGCACCGGCGCGTCTACGGGATCACGACGCCGGCCGATGAAGGCCTGCTCGGGGGCTGGGCCGAGCGCATCGAGATCCTGCCCGGCGTCCGCCTCGTTCCCCTGCCGGAAGGGATCGCTCCGGAAGACTTCATGGGAGGCGGCTGCGGGCTCCCGACCGGGTTCCACGCCGTCGAGCGGGCCGGTATCCGACTCGGTGACACGGTGGTGATCCAGGGGAGCGGCCCCGTCGGGTTGAATGCGCTCATCTTCGCCCAGCTCTCCGGCGCGCAAGCCGTCTGGATGATCGGCGCGCCCAGGGCCCGGCTCGAAGCGGCGGCCCGTCTCGGCGCGGCGGGCGTGCTCGACATCGCCGAGGTGCCGGACCCGCGGGACCGCGCCGAGTGGGTGCGCGCGCGCACCGGCGGCCGGGGCGCCGACGTCGTCGTCGAGGCGTCGGGCAATCCGGCGGCGATCCCCGAAGGCCTCGATATGCTCCGCGACGCCGGCCGATACGTCGTCGTCGGCCAGTACACCGACGCCGGAGACGCGTCCGTGAACCCGCACCGGCAGATCAACCGCCGCCACGCGACAATCCTAGGATGCTGGGGCTACGAGTTCACGCACCTGCACCGTTCCCTGCTTCTGATGGCGCGCCACAACGATCGCTTCCGCTGGCGCGAGATGGTGACGCGCGCCTATCCCCTCGCGGAGGCGGGAAAAGCCCTGGAAGACATGGAACGGCTCGCCGTCGTGAAGGCGATCCTCCGCCCTTGACTCGCGGACGATCCTCCTCCGGCGTCGAATCGCACCGCGCTCGTGGGCGCGGGGGCCGCCGTCCGGCGAGGAGGCCTCGATCGCTCTGAGCGAGTGGCTCGAGTCCGACGGCCGCGGCGGCTTCGCGTCGGGAACGGCGGGTCTCGTCCGGACGCGCCGGTACCACGCGCTCCTCCTCTCGGCGGCCGATCCCCCCGCGCGGCGCTTCGCGCTGGTCTCTGGGGTGGAGGCTTCCGTCGAGACGCCGGACGGGCGCCGCGCGATCTCCGCGCAGGCTTACGCGGGAGGCGTCGAATGGCCCGACGGCGCAAGCCGCCTCGCCCGCTTCGACGCGGAGCCATGGCCCCGGTGGACCTTCCGGCTGGAGGACGGCACCGAGATCGAGCACGAAGTCTTCGTCTCGCGCGAGAGCGGAGCCACGGTCGTCCTGTGGCGCGCACCGGGCGGCGGGCCGGGCATCCACCTCGAGGTCCGCCCGCTCCTCTCGGGGAGGAACTTCCACGCCCTGCGGCGCGAAGACCCCTCCCTCCGCTTCGAGCCCGAGACGCGCGGATCGGCCAGGACCTGGCGTGTCTCCGACGGGGTCCCCGAGATCACGATCGACAGCAACGGCGAGTATCGCCACGAGCCGGTCTGGTATCGCGACTTCTTCTACGCGGAAGAGGCGGCCCGCGGGTTCGACGCGTCGGAGGACCTTGCCTCGCCGGGCGTCTTCCGCTTCGATCTGTCCGTGGGAGAGGCGGTTCTGATCCTGGCGTCGGGCCCGCCGGCGAGCGCGGCCGCGCGGGCACCGGAGCCGGCCGCGCGCGCGTCGGCGCTGCGGGGCCGCGAGATCGCGCGGCGCGCCGCTTTTCCGTCCCGCCTGACGCGGGCCGCGGACGACTACATCGTCTCCCGGGGAGCGGGTCGCAGCATCGTCGCGGGATACCCCTGGTTCGGCGAATGGGGGCGCGACACCTTCATCGCGCTGCGCGGCGTGTGCCTCGCGACCGGGCGGCTGGATGCCGCGCGAGACGTCCTGCTCGAATGGTCGGGCGCCGTCTCGGAGGGCATGCTGCCCAACCGGTTTCCCGATGAAGGCGAGGCGCCGGAGTACAACTCCGTCGACGCGTCGCTCTGGTACGTGATCGCGGTCCACGACTGGCTCGCGGCGTCGCGCCGTCTCGTGCGGCGCGAACCGGCGGCCGTCATCTCGGCGCTTCTGGGGGCCGTCGAGAAGATTCTCGAGGGCCACGCCCGCGGCGCCCGCTACGGCATCCGATCCGACGCCGACGGGCTCCTCGCCGCCGGCGAGCCCGGAGTGGCGCTGACCTGGATGGATGCCCGCGTCGACGGACTCCCGGTGACGGCGCGGGCGGGAAAACCCGTCGAGATCCAGGCGCTCTGGGTCAACGCGCTCACCCTGGCCGCGTCCCGCGTGCCCCGCTGGCGGGAGCTCGCGCGGCGCGCTTCCGCCGCCTTCGACTCCCGGTTCTGGCGCGAAAACGAGGGCTGCCTCTTCGACGTGGTCGACTGCGACGGCGTGCCCGGCGCCGTCGACCCCGCGTTCCGGCCGAACCAGATCTTCGCCGTCGGAGGGCTCCCCTATCCCCTGGTCTCCGGCGAGCGGGCCCGCCGGATCGTCGAGGCGGTCGAGCGCCGGCTCTGGACTCCTCTCGGCCTGCGTTCTCTCGCACCGGGCGAGCCGCAATATGCCGGCCGCTATGCCGGCGGGCCCGTCGAGCGCGACCGCGCCTATCATCAGGGGACCGTGTGGCCCTGGCTCATCGGTCCGTTCGTCGAAGCATGGGTCCGCGTTCGCGGGGGCGGGGACGCGGTCCGCGCGGAGGCGCGCCAGCGGTTCCTCTCGCCGCTTCTCGCGCACTCAGATTCCGCCGGACTCGGACACATTCCGGAGGTCGCGGACGGAGATCCTCCGCACGAGCCGGGCGGGTGCCCGTTCCAGGCCTGGTCCGTCGGGGAGGCTCTGAGGCTCGACCTCGACGTCCTCTCGCCGCGCCGCCCCGGATCCGCCGCCGGGAGCGGGCGATGAGCACCCCGCCCCGGCGGCCGTCCGCGGGACGCGTGCGCCCGACGGCCGTCCACCTGCACGCCGATGCGCGGGCGACCGGACGAGGCGTCACGATCGCGTTTCTCGACACCGGTTTCAGCGCGCATCCCGACCTGCGCGAGCCCGAGGGCCGCATCCGGGCCTTCTTCGACGC
The DNA here is from genome assembly GCA_039933215.1 of Acidobacteriota bacterium. Lineage (GTDB taxonomy): Bacteria > Acidobacteriota > Thermoanaerobaculia > UBA5066 > Gp7-AA6 > JALYUA01. The sequence continues at coordinate 21,392 of JBDTOO010000023.1, read as the reverse complement.
TTCGGACCCGCAACGTCGTCTCGAGCCCGACGGGCCCGCCCGCGCGGAGGACTGGCGAGGCACCCAGTCTTCCGTCGTCGCGGCAGGCGACGGGACGCTCTCGGGCGGCCGCTTTCGCGGGCTCGCGTCGCGGGCGGACCTCGTGCTCGTCTGCGTCGGATCCGAAGGAAGAGTCCGGGAAGAAGAGGTCGCGCGGGGACTCGATTGGGTCCTCGAGAACCGCGAGACCCAGGGCATCCGCATCGTCTCGGTCTCCGTCCGAGGCGAGGACGTTTCGGCGCCGGGGAGCCGCGTCCGCGAGGTCGCCGAGGAAGCGGCGCGTCAGGGGCTCGTCGTCGTCCTGGCCGCCGCCCCTTCCGCAGAGGACGGGGCCGGTTTGCCGGACCCGTCCGCGCCGTGGGCGTTCATCCTGGCCGGAGGCCTCGACGACCGGTTGGAGCGCGGCCCGTTCGACCCGTCGCGGGTCCCGACCTCCGACGAAGCCGCGCCCGACATCCTGGTGCCGTCCTCGCCGGGCGTGGCGGCGCCGATTCTCCCGGGCACTCCGGAGTTCCGCCGGGCGGGCCGGCTCTCGAGGCTCGCCGCGGCCGGGGACGCGGAGATTCCCGGCATCCTCGGAGAGGCGGCGGGCGACGGCGAGGACGAGCATCCGGCGGATGCGCAGGACGTCTCTCCGGATCAGGCTCGCGCCCGCGCGATCGAGGCGATCGAATCGGAGGAGATCGTCGCGGGCGCCTACCGGCGCGCGGAAGCGTCCGCCTTCGCGGCGCCGATCGTCGCCTCGGTCGCCGCGCAGATGCTGGAGGTGAATCCCCACCTCTCGCCGTCGGACGTGAAGCGGCTCCTCGTGGAATCCGCGGAGCCCTTCGGGGACGCGGACTCGGACGGACGGCACGCGATCCTCGGCGCGCGCGCCGCGGTCCAGGCGGCGCGCCGCGAGGCGCGAAGCGGGGTCTCCGTCGCACCCGGTCCTCCTCGCGTCGCAGGGGGACGCCTCCTCTTCGTCTACCAGGACGAGACGGCGCGGCGTGTCCGGGTCTCCGGCGAGTTCAACGGCTGGAACCCCACGCTCGGCCAGTTCTCGCGGGAGCCCGACGGGACCTGGGTTCTCGATCTGCCCGCACCGGCGCCGGGCCGCTATCGCTACAAGCTGCTGATCGACGAGACGCGCTGGATCTCCGACCCGACCCACGACGCCCGGGAGCCGGGGCCATTCGGCGGGTTCGACTCCGTTCTGGAAGTCCCGGAGCCGGCGGACCTCGGGCCCGGACCGAACCCGGACGAGCCGGGGAATATGAACGCATGACCGATTCCGCCCCGGCCGAGACGCCCCTGTTCATCCCCTTGATCCTCGGCACCCCGCGCCAGGGACGCGCCAGCGAGCACGTCGCACGCTACGTTTTTCGACACTTCGCGGCGATCGGCGGAGTCGAAACCGAGCTCGTCGACGTGCGCGAAATCCCTCTGCCGGCGTCCGACGCGGGCGAGGCCATCAAGGACCCGCGGTTCTCGGAGCTCTGCATGCGGGCGGACGCCTTCGTCCTCGTCACTCCCGAGTACAACCACGGGTACCCGGGAATCCTCAAGCACGCGCTCGACTCGAATCTCAAGGAGTACATCCACAAGGCGGTCGGCATCTGCGGCGTCTCCGCGGGGCCCTTCGGAGGGACGCGGGTCATCGAGAACCTGCTGCCGGTGCTGCGGGAGCTCGGCCTCGTGACGATCTTCTGGGACGTCGCCTTTTCCGGCGTCCGGAAGCTCTTCGACGCGTCCGGCGCGATCCTGGATCCCGCCTACGAGGGGCGTCTTCGCCGATTTTCGAACGAGCTCGTCTGGATGGCGCGCGTCCTGCGCGCCGGGCGCGTGCGCGTACCGCTGGCGGGTTGAAGATGTCATCCGGAAGAGATCGGGACGAGGCCGCGCGGACGTCGCCGGGCGGGGGTCTTCTTTGCCCGCGCTGCGGCGCCGCGATGAATCGCCACGCCGTGAAGCTCGACGCTTCGCTTTCCGAGGACGCCGCCACCACCGCGGATGGCGGCGTGCTGCAGGAGTTCCACACGTGCCCGGCGTGCCGCTACGTCCTGGAACGGCGCGCCCGGTAGACCCGACGACCCGATTCTTCCCCCCGGGCGTGCCGGCGCCCCGCAGGCCACCTCGCGGCAGAGCCGGTTTTTCCCGTACCATGCCGTTTCGATGAAGATCGCGGTCGTCGGGGCGGGAGGAGTCGGCGGGTACTTCGCGGCCGCCCTGTCGAAGGCCGGCCATGAGGTGAAGCTCCTCGCACGGGGGGCCCACCGCGACGCCATCCGCTCGCACGGCCTCCGCGTCGTGGATCCCGACGGAGAGTGGACGGCGGAAGTCGACGCGAGCGACGATCCTCGGGCGCTCCTGCCGGCCGAGCTCGCGATCGTCGCCGTCAAGAGCTACTCGATTCCGGAGATCGCGCCGGCGGTCTCCGCGCTCGCCGCGGCCGGCGCCGTCGTCCTCCCGCTCTTGAACGGCGTCGAAGCGGGCGACGCTCTCGCCGCGCGGGGCGTCCCGCGGGCGTCTCTCCTCGCCGGCCTCGTCTTCGTCGGCGTGGAGAAGACCGGCCCCGGCGTCATCACCCGGAAGAGCCGGTTCCAGACGATCGTCCTCGGTGAGCCGGGCGGAGGCCCTTCCGACCGGGCCGAGCGCGTCGCGCAGGCCTTGCGAGACGCGGGGGCCGACGCCTCCGTCTCCAACGAGATCATCCTCGACCTGTGGAGAAAGTTTCTCTTCCTGACGACGTTTGCGACCGCGGCGGGGCTCTCCCGGGCGCCGATCGGCCCGATCCGCGAAGCGCCTCTCGGAAGGCTCCTGCTCGAGCGGGCGGCCCGCGAGATCGGCGACGTTGCGAGAGCCCGCGGGATCGACCTTCCCGAAAGCGAGGAGCGGGAGGCGCTCGTCCGCTTGAACGCCCTGGAGGGCGGACTCACTCCGAGCTTCCTCCTCGACCTCGAGCGGGGCGGACCGACCGAGCTCGACGTTCTGACCGGCGCCGTCTCGCGTTACGGGCGGGAGAGCGGAGTCGAGACCCCCATCCACGACGCGGCGACGGCCGCTTTCGGCGCCGCCCAGGGCCGGAAGACGACGGAAGCGCCTCGCCCCGCCGGATCGCTTCCCGGGTTTTGAAGATCCCGGCGCGAGCGACGAGTTGACCCCGCCCAGCGGCGCTTCGACTTCGAGCGCCTCGCCTGAGGCGGAGCTCACGCGACTCCGCGAGGACGCCGAGCGCCTCCGGAACTGGAAACGGTGGGGTCCCTACCTCTCGGAGAGGCAGTGGGGCACGGTGCGCGAGGACTATTCGAAGGACGGCTCGGCGTGGGAGTACTTCCCGCACGACCACGCGCGCAGCCGGACCTACCGCTGGGGCGAGGATGGCCTGCTCGGGATCTCCGACCGCGAAGGGCGTCTCGCTTTCGCGCTCGCCCTCTGGAACCGGCGCGACCCGATCCTGAAGGAGCGCCTCTTCGGTCTGACGGGGAACGAGGGCAATCACGGCGAGGACGTGAAGGAGAGCTACTTCTACCTCGACTCGACGCCGAGCCACTCGTACATGAAGTCGCTCTACAAATACCCGCAGGCGGAGTTCCCATATCGCCGGCTCGTCGAGGAGAACCGCCGCCGCGGAAAAAAGGACCGCGAGCTGGAGCTCGAGGAAACGGGGATCTTCGACGGGGGACGGTACTTCGACGTGACGGCCGAGTACGCCAAGACCGCGCCGGACGACGTGCTCGTGCGGATCACCGTCACGAACCGCGGACCCGACGCGGCGGGCCTCGACCTCCTGCCGACGCTCTGGTTTCGCAACACCTGGTCGTGGGGACGCACCGGCGAAGGCTACTGGAGCCGCCCCCGCATCGCCGCGGAGGGACGCTCCGCGGTCGTGGCGGTCCACGAGAGCCTCGGGCGCTTCCGGCTCGACGCCGAAGAGGAGCCGGTCTCGCCGGAGTGGCTCTTCACGGACAACGAGTCGAACGTCGCCCGCCTCTTCGCCGTACCGAATCCGTCGCCGTGGGTCAAGGACGCCTTCCACGCGTTCGTCGTGGCGGGTGACCGCGGCGCCGTCAACCCGGAGCGGACGGGGACCAAGGCGGCGGCGCTCTACCGCCTGGAGATCCCGGGCGGCGGCCGGGCGGTCGTCCGGCTCCGGCTCACGCAGGAGTCCGAGGCGCCGGCGGTCCCGTTCGGGGCGGAGTTCGACGGCGTCTTCGCCGATCGGATCGCGGAGGCGGACGCCTTCTACGCTTCGCGGTTGCCGGAGGCGCTCTCCGGCGAGGAGACGCGCGTCGCGCGCCAGGCTTACGCGGGCCTCCTGTGGTCGAAGCAGCTCTATCACTTCGCCGTGAAGGACTGGCTCGAGGGCGATCCGTCGCAGCCGCCGCCTCCGCCCGAGCGCCGCTCCGGGCGCAACGCGGGCTGGTCCCATCTCTACAACCGCGACGTCATCTCCATGCCGGACAAGTGGGAGTACCCCTGGTACGCGGCGTGGGACCTCGCGTTCCACATGGTCCCCTTCGCCCGTGTCGATCCCGACTTCGCGAAGGAGCAGCTCATACTTCTGCTGCGCGAGTGGTACATGCATCCGAACGGCCAGATCCCCGCGTACGAATGGGCCTTCGGAGACGTCAATCCTCCCGTCCACGCGTGGGCCGCGTGGCGCGTTTACAAGATCACCGGCGCGCGCGGGCGACGCGACCGCCTTTTTCTCGCCCGCGTTTTCCAGAAGCTCCTGATGAATTTCACCTGGTGGGTCAACCGGAAAGACCCGGAGGGCAAGAACCTCTTCGCCGGGGGCTTCCTGGGACTCGACAACATCGGCGTCTTCGACCGGTCCGCGGAGCTCCCGAACGGCGGCCGCCTCGAGCAGGCGGACGGCACGGCCTGGATGGCGTTCTTCTGCTCGACGATGCTCTCGATGGCGCTCGAGCTCGCCAGCGAAGACCCGGCGTACGAGGACGTGGCGTCGAAATTCTTCGAGCATTTCGTCTCGATCGTCGACGCCATGAACTCGCTCGGCGGAACGGGACTCTGGGACGAGGAGGACGGCTTCTACTACGACCAGCTCTCGGTCGACGGACGCAAGATTCCCCTGAAGGTGCGATCCATGGTGGGACTGATCCCGCTGTTCGCCGTGGAGATCCTCGAGGAGAAAGTGATCGCGCGACTCCCGGGCTTCCGGAAGCGCATGCAGTGGTTCCTCGACAATCGCCGGGACCTCGCGCGGAACATCGCCTACATGGACTGCGGCCCCGACGGGGCCGACCACCACCGCCTGCTCGCGATCCCGTCCCGCGACCGGCTGGAGCGTGTGATGGCCTACCTTCTCGACGAAAACGAATTCCTCTCTCCGTACGGGATCCGCGCGCTCTCCCGTGTTCACCTCGAAAACCCCTACCGGTTCCGCGTGAACGGGCAGGAGCACGTCGTCGGTTATGACCCGGGCGAGGGGACGACGGGCCTCTTCGGCGGCAATTCGAACTGGCGAGGCCCCGTCTGGTTTCCCGTCAACTATCTGCTCATCGAAGCCCTCCAGCGCTACCACCACTTCTACGGAGACGGATTCCGCGTCGAGTGCCCGTCGGGATCCGGCGTCTTCATGCACTTAGGCGAGGTCGCGCACGAGCTCTCGCGGCGGCTTGCCTCCCTGTTCCTCCCCGACGGCGACGGGCGCCGCCCGTGCCATGGCGAGGACTCCCGGTTCGCGAGCGACCCGGACTGGCGCGATTTGCTCCTCTTCCACGAGTACTTCCACGGCGACACGGGCAGAGGCGTCGGGGCGTCCCACCAGACGGGCTGGACCGCCCTCGTCGTCCGCTGCCTCGAAGACCTGGCCGCGACGCGGCGGCCTCCGACTCCGGAAATGCGACCCGAGGAGGAATTCCCATGAAACGACTCTCCGTCTTCGCTTCCGCCGCCGCGCTCGCAGCCGCGCTGCTTCTCGGAGCCGCGGTTCCCGCCGCCGGCGAAACGCCAGCGGCGCTGGCGAGCTCCGCCGGCGCGGGCGGAGCCCGAAACCTCTCCCTCGCCCCGCACCTCTCTTTCACCGACGACTCCTCCGACGCCTTCCCGATCCGCGGGGAGAACCTCGATGACGGGCGGATCGCGTCCGACCGGCCGACCGTCGTGTTCTTCGGGACGTCCCACTGCTGGAACACGAACCGGGAGGCGGAGCGGTTGGTCGCCCTCTCCGCGAAGGCGAAGGACGCGGCGCGTTTCCTCGTGGTGGACCTCGGGCGTCCCTCGGCCGGCCAGCGCGCCCTCATCGCGCGCCTGTATCGGGGCGCGATCCCGACGGTCGCTTTCCTGGACGCCCGCGGACGGATCGTCTACGACGAGGCGGGAGAGACCGCTTCCCGAAGAGGCGATACCGCGCGGCTCGAGGAGCTGCTCCGCCAGGCGCAGTGAACCCGGCGGTTCGGGAATCCGGACGGGGACGTCGGGAGATCGGAGCAGGCCCTTCCGTCCGTATGAAGGGTGGAGACCCGGAATCAAACTCCGGGCCACGGAGTTTTCATGACACCACAGGAGGTCAGAGTGCCGATTCGCCGATCGATTTTCCTTCTCTTCCTCGGATGCCTCGTTGCGGGGGCTATTCCGGCCGTCGCCGCTCCCCGGGAAACGGCTCTGTTTGCCGGAGGCTGCTTCTGGTGCGAGGAGACGGCGTTCGAAGGGGTGCCCGGCGTCCTTTCCGTGACCTCAGGCTTCACCGGCGGACAGGAAAAGAATCCGACCTACGAGCTGGTGTCGTCCGGCTCGACGGGACACGCGGAGTCGGTCGAGGTCGTTTTCGACCCGTCGAAGATCACCTACGAGCGTCTCCTCGAGATCTTCTGGCACAACGTGGACCCGCTGCAGGCGAACGCCCAGTTCTGCGATCACGGTTCGCAGTACCGCTCGGCCATCTTCACCAACGGCGACGCGCAGCGCAAGGCGGCCGAAGCCTCGAAGCGCAAGCTCGAGGAGGAGCCCCGGTTCCGCGGGAAGATCGTCACGCAGATCGTCCCAGCACAGGCGTTCTACCGCGCGGAGGAATACCACCAGGATTTCTACAAGAAAAATCCCGTGGAGTACCACGAATATCGGAACAGATGCGGCCGCGACGCGCGACTGAGGGAGCTCTGGGGCGACGCGGCGGGAGGTCATCAATGAAAAAGGTCTGGATCCTCGCCGCCGCGGCCGCCGCGCTGCTCGCCGTCCGGGCCGCCGCCCCCCAGGGCTCCGCCGGACCTGCGCCCGCCGGAAAGCCGACCGAGGCCGTGCTCCGGCAGCGCCTGACGCCCGAGCAGTACCACGTCACGCAGGAGTCCGGGACCGAGCGCGCGTTCGCCAACGAGTACTGGGAGAACCATCGGCCCGGCATCTACGTGGACATCGTGTCCGGCGAGCCACTCTTCAGCTCGCTCGACAAGTACGAATCGGGAACGGGCTGGCCGAGCTTCACGAGGCCGCTCGTCGCCGGCAACGTCCGCACGCGCGCGGACTACCGCGCGGGGTTCATGGCGAAAGAGGTGCGCTCGACGCACGCCGATTCGCACCTCGGCCACCTCTTCAACGACGGTCCCCCGCCGCTCGGGACCCGGTACTGCATGAACTCCGCCGCGATGCGATTTATCCCGGCGGAACGGCTGGCCCAGGAAGGCTATCCGCAGTTCGCCTCCCTGTTCGAGAACGCGCCGGCCGGAAAGGCGCCGAGCCCGAAGTAGGCCGGAAGGCCGGGAGGGCAGGCCCGGCCGCGGTAGATCCGCGGCCGGTTGCGCTTTCCATCTCCCCGCGCCCCTAGGGAGCCGGCGCGGGAACGACGCCTTCGGCGAGGATGACCTCGACGCGCCGGTTCGCGGCGCGCCCCTTCGGTGTCTGATTCGAGGCGACGGGAAACTGCGAGCCGTATCCCTCGGCCACGATCCGCGTCGCGGCGATCCCCTGCTTCCGGAGAAATGCGGCGACGGAGCCGGCTCGCTTCGACGACAGCTGGCGGTTGATCTTGTCCGTTCCGGTCGAATCCGTGTACCCCTCGACGCGCAGGTTCATGTCCGGGAAGACGGAGAGAACGCCCGCCATCTTCGCGAGGCCGACCTGCGCGGAGGGCTTCAGCGTCGCCCGGCCCGTGTCGAAGAGGATTCCCGGAAGGCTCACGACGATGCCGCGTGCCGTCGTCCGGGTGGTGGCGATCCCTTCGAGCGCGCCGGAGAGCCGCTGCTGCAGAGCGTCGCGCTCCTTCTGAACGCGCTCGCGGTCCGCGGCGAGGGTTTCCTTCTCGGCGGAGAGCTGGTTTCTCTGGGCTTCGAGAGCGGCGGCCTGCTCGAGGGCTTCCGCGCGCGCCCGGTCCGCCGCTTCCTTCTGCGCGGCGAGCGCCGCCGCCTGCTCCGTGGCCTCCGTGCGCGCGCGATCCGCCGCTTCCTTCTGCACGGTGAGCGCCGCCGCCTGCTCGGCCGACTCCGCCTTCGCGCGTTCGGCGGCGCTTCGTTCCACTTCCGCCTGCCGCCGCAGCTCCTCCGAGCGGCGCTGGGCCTCCTCGGCGTCTCGACGGGCCGCGTCCGACGCCGCGGCGCTCTGCTCGGCCGCCTGCTTCTCGACCGCCATCCGATCCGCGGCCGCCGCCGCGTCCGCCTGGGCGCGGGCCGCCGACTCTCTCTCCATCTCGGCCCGGCGGCGCGCGGCGTCCGCGGCCGCGGCGCTCTCCTCCGCCGCCGTGGCCTTCTGGCCGAGCGCGTCGAGCTCCGCCCTCCGGCGGGCGGCCGCCTCCGCCTCTTCTTTCTCCGCGACGGCTTTGGACATCGCCCGGGCGGCGGTGCTCACCAGGCTCACCGTGCGGCGCGAGTAGTCCGCCACCACGCGGCTGCTGCCGCCGAGGCTCGCCGTGTTGGCCGCCTGCGCGAGCGTCGTCTTCGCCTCCGCCATCGCGCGGGCGTCGTAGTCCGCGACGCCGGCCAGGTTTCCCATCTCATAGATTCGGCGCGCCTGGTAGAGCTCGAGAGGCTCGGCGTTCGCGTATCGCTGGTTGCCGACCGACTCGCGATCGCGGGGCACGGCCGGACGAAAAGCAGAGAAGGTGAACGCGGAGTTCTTGGCGTACTTCGACCGGACCGGCTGCGAGATGAAGACGACCAGGTCGGAAGGCCTGGCCATGCCGGGAATCGGCTCCGCGGTCACGATCATCGCGAACTCCTTCAAACCGGTCTGGAAGCGCGCGGTCCCGTTCTCTTCGCGGCTCCACAGCTCCCCCAGGTTCTGCGGGTTGCCGTCGCGGCTGACGGCCCACAGGACGTAACTGTTGATCTGCCCCCCGAAGAGCACGGCCGGCTGCAGGTTGCGGAACGACAGCTCGATGCGCGCCTGCGCGCCCGCGGACTTGACCTCTCCCTCGAGGGTCGCGCCGGACGGCGCCCGGGGCGTCGCCGCGAAGGGGACGTCCACCGAACGCTTCTCGGGGAATTGGACGGTGTTGATGGGCACGTCGAGCGCGGCGAGGGACGCCGCGGCCGGGAAAAGCAAAAAAGCAAAGAGCGCGCGCCGAAGAATTCCGTTCCAGGTCGTCATCGAGTGTTCTCCTTTGTCGGTACCGCGGACCGCCGCTTCCCAGGGTCCGCCGTGCAATTCTGTCCCGAATCCGGACCGGAGCGAACGGGAAGAATCAGCAAGATTTTCGACACGCCCCTTTTTCCCGCCGCCCCTATCCCAGCGGCCAACAGGGGTGAACTCCGGCGAGCTCGTCCATCCGCTCGCCGCGTGAGGAGTCTCCCGACCGAAGGGAGGGAGGAGTCTCACGCGGCGGGAGCCGGAGCGCTCGCGCAGCAGCGAGAGCGCGGAGGCGACGACCGGAGTATCTTCGTCGATCGATGGAAACCGTCAGCCTGCCGTCTTCCGAGTCGGTTTTCCGCGTCCTCTTGAGGCTGTTTTTCTATCTCCTGGGGTTCGTCGTCGCGCAGATGCCGATGTTTCTCCTGGTCCTCCTCTTCCGGCTCATGCGGTGGCCGGCCGCCGCGGCGCTCCTCCTCGGGGCTCCCCTCTACGCGCTCGCGGTGCTCTTCCTCACCCGCCTCTTCCGCCGGCGGTTCGACCGCCGTCCCTGGAGCGGGATGGCCGTCTCGCCTTTTCGGGGGCGCCTCGCGGCCGGCGGGTTCCTGCTCGGCGCCGCCATGATGGCCTCCGTCTTCGCCCTGGAGGCCGCCTCCGGCTGGCTGCGCCTGACCGGCTTTCGCCACGGACTCGCCGTCCGGCCGGGGGTGCTCGCGGAGCTCGCCGCGGTCTTCGTTCTCTTCGCCGCCGTCGGTTTCACCGAAGAGCTCGCGATGCGCGGCTACTTCCTCCAGAACCTCGGCGAACGGTTCCCGGTCTGGATCGCGACGATCGCCGCGGGCGTCGTTTTCGGCGCGCTCCACTTCACGTACGACGACTTCGGAATCGCCTTCGTCGCGTCGGCCGTCGTCCTGACGGCTTTCCTCACGGCGTCGAGGCTCCTGACCGGCTCCCTCTGGCTGGCGATCGGCTGGCACGCGGGGTGGGACTGGCTGCAGACTGCGGTGCTCGGGATCCGGGAGATCGAGGTGCTTCCTTCGGGCGGTGCGTTCCTCGCGGTGGAGCGCCACGGGCCACCCCTCTTCGTCGGCCGCGGTGCGGCTCTCGAGGCGGGACTGCTTTCCATCTTCGTCGAGCTCGCCGGCCTCGTCGCGATCCTCCTTCTCGCGCGCCGCCGCGGCGGCATCCGCTGGGGTTCCCGCCTGACTCCAGCCGGCACGCCGTCGGGGTCAGACCAACCCTGATTCAGCCCTCTTCGCCAGCAACGAGATCGGGGCCTCTGCAGGCCTCGAGAGAGGGTTCATTCCGGGCAAACTCGTCCATCCGCTCGCAGCGTGAGGAGTCTCCCGACCGAAGGGAGGGAGGAGCCTTACGCTGCGGGAGCCGGAGCGCCAGCGGAGGCGACGTGCGAGGAGCCTCACGGTGCGGGAGCCGGAGCGGTCGCGAAGCGAGCGCGGAGGCGACGGATGGCGCGCTCGGTTAATGTCCGATGCGGGACCCTGAAATCCGCCGAAAGGGGATCGAGAATGCGCCGGACCGGAATCTTACTTTTCGCCGCGACCCTGGCCCTGCCGGCCGCGGCCGCGCCTCCCGAAGCGTCCACCCGCCGGCTCGTCCGCGATCCCGCTCTGGCGGCCGTCTGGGTGACGACCGACCGCGACGGCCTCCTCGGGTGCTCCCTCCTGCCCGGGCCTTCGCGGCGTCCGGACACCAGCCTCGACGCCGTGCGCCGGGAAGCGATCCGCCGCGGAGCGGACGCCGTCCTCCTGCTCTCGCTGTCCGCGAGCGGCATCGAGGCCGAGCTCTTTCGCTGCGGCTCCGCCTCTCTTCCCCCGTCCGGGACGGAGGCTCCGCTGGTCCCGCGGGCGGAGCCGACCCGGGAGCCGGCGTCGGTTCCGCAGCCACTGCGGCCCCGGCCCGCGGTGCCCGCGCCGGCCGTGGCCTCCAGGCCGGCTCCCTCGCCGGCGCCGGAGTCGGCCCCTCTCGCGGCTTCCACCGAGCGTCAGCGCCGCGCGAGAGCGGAGCTCGATCAGCTGAAGGCCGGCGTCCGCGTCGTGGAGGACCCGGCACTCGCCTCGGGCTGCGAGAAGCGGGGCGGCGGCCGCGCGGATGAGGAATCTCTCCGGGCGGACGCCGTCGCCGCGAACGCGAACCTCCTCGTGGTCGTCCGCGCCGAGGGCGCCGTCGTCTCGGGGCAGTATTTCCGCTGCACGGAGGAACGTCGCGCCCCCCCGGTCGCGCCCACGGTTCCTCCGGCGCGGCGGTGAGCGTCTCGGATCCGACCCCCTCGAAGGTCAATGGCCCGGGGGGGTCGGGGACGGGCTCGCGAGACTCAGCAGCCGGGGGTCGTCCGGCGGGAGCGTCTCGAGCACACCGACGAACTCATCCAGGAGTCGTGGGTCCCACCATCCCTTCCGGACCTCTTCTCCCATGATCTCGAGAGAGCGCTCGCGGGAAAGCGCGACCCGGTACACCCGCGCCGTCGTCAGGGCGTCGAAGATGTCCGCGATCGTCGTCGCGCGCGCCGTGATCGGGATCGACTCGCCGGCGAGCCCGTCGGGGTAACCCGACCCGTCGAGCTTCTCGTGGTGATGGAGGACGATCTCCAGCGCCGGCGTCATCGAGGTCATGTTCCGGAGGATGTCCCGGCCCTTCCCCGGATGCGTCTGGATCTCCTGCCGTTCCGCGACCGTCAGCTTGCCCGGCTTCAGGAGGACTCCATCCCGGATCGCGATCTTCCCGAGGTCGTGAAACAGTCCCCCGCTCCTCAGGACCCCGACCACCCGATCCTCGAGGTCGAGCCTCTCTCCGAGGAGACCGGCGTAGAAGGAGACCCGCGCGCTGTGGCCGTACGTGTAGGGGTCCCTGGCGTCGATCGTCTGCGCCAGCGCGACGACCATCCGCTCCGCGTCCTCCAGGGCGTCGGTGACGAGCTTCAGCGACATGAGGGACCGGACCCGCGCGGTGAGCTCGACGTTCGAGAAGGGCTTCGCCAGGAAGTCGGTCGCCCCGGCTTCGATCGCCCGGACCTTTCGAGCCGGCGTCGCGGCGCCCGTGAGCATGACGACGGGCGTCGTGCGCATACGCGGGATGCTTCGAATCTCTTCCAGGAGATCCTGACCGCTGCGGCCGGGCAGCTGCATGTCGAGCAGAATCAGGTCCGGGGCCCGGCGTTGGATCGCTTCGGCCGCCTCCTCCGCGGAAGCCGCTTCCTCGACCGCGTATCCCGTCACCCGCAGAAGGCGCGAGAGCAGGGCCCGCACGTCCTCGTCGTCGTCCACGACGAGGATCCGGCCGCGCGAGGGCGCCTGGGCCGCGATCGTCTCCACGCTCAGGAGCCGGCCTTCACGCCCGCCGCGCGAACCGCCAAGGTCTCCCGCACCTTGTGCGCGAGCTTCGAAGGCGTGAAGGGCTTCTGAAGGAAGGCCATCCCGGGAACCAGAATGCCCTGCCGCACCGCCGCGTCGTCCGTGTAGCCGGACATGAAGAGGACGCGGAGCCCGGGGCGGGACGCCAGGAGCTCGTCCGCCAGCTCCCGGCCGCTGATGCCGGGCATCACGATGTCCGTGAGCAGCAGGTCGATCGACGGCGTCACGCTGGCGATCTGCCGCGCCTCGATCCCGGATCGCGCCTCGATGACTCGGTACCCCTGCTTCTCGAGCGCCCGGCGCGCGAGCTTTCCGAGCGCCTCTTCGTCTTCCACGAGGAGGATGGTCTCCGATCCCCGGGGATCCCTGGAGGCAGGGCGCGCGATCACCGCTTCGGCGCGCTCGCGGATCAAGGGCAGGTAGATGCGGAAGGTCGTTCCGACGCCGACTTCCGAGTCGCAGACGATGTGACCACCGCTCTGTTTGACGATCCCGTAGACCGTCGACAGTCCGAGTCCGGTCCCTTTCCCCGCCTCCTTCGTCGTGAAGAAGGGGTCGAAGATGTGGGCCTGCGTGGCCACGTCGATCCCGAGCCCCGTGTCCGACACGGCCAGCATCACGAACTCGCCGGACTCCGGGAGGCCGGGCGAGGCACGTGCGGCCGCCGCGTCCAGACGGACGTTCGACGTCGCGATGGTCAACGATCCGCCCTTCGGCATCGCGTCGCGGGAATTCACGGCGAGATTCAGGAGGACCTGTTCGATCTGGCCGGGATCCGCGCGGACGTTTCCCAGGTCTCCGGCGGGCCGGACGACGAGCTCGACGTCCGCGCCGAAGACGCGGCGCAGCATGCGCTCCACGCCCGCCACGGTGGCGTTCAGGTCGATGACGCGAGGGTCCAGGAACTGCTTGCGCGAAAAAGCGAGAAGATTCCGTGTGAGCTCCGCGGCGCGCTCGGCGCCGCGCTGGATCTCGAAGATGTCCTCGAACAGCGGATCCTTCGGATCGATCCGCTCGAGGGCGAGACTGCTGTAGCCCGTGATCGTCGTGAGAATGTTGTTGAAGTCGTGGGCGATACCGCCCGCGAGCTGCCCGACGGCCTCCATCTTCTGCGACTGGCGCAGCTCGTCCTCGAGACGCCGTCTGTCGGTCACGTCCAGAAGAGTGCAGTGGATGAGAGATTCTTCAGGCCCCTCTTTGATCGTGTAGTTGCAGAGAAGCCAGACGGCGCTGCCGTCCTTTCGCCTCCCCTCTTGCTCGAGATTGAGCACCGTGCCGTCGCGCACCAGCCGCTCCATGAGCGCGGCCCGATCGCCGGGGCGGGGATAGAGCTCCTCCGCGCCGCAAGCCATGACCTCCTCGCGTGATCCGTATCCGTAGATCTGCACCATGGCGTCGTTGCAGTCGAGGACCCGGCCGGCGAGAGTGGTCCGCACGACCCCCGCGAGGTTGTGGTCGAAAAGGAGATGGTAGCGCTCCTCGGACTTGCGGAGCGCCTCCTCGGCGCGGAGCCTGTCCGTCACGTCCAGCGCGAGAACGAGCTGGCATTTCCGGCCATCGAAGATGAGCGGATGGGACGTGATCGCCACGTCGATCACCGAGCCGTCCTTCCTGCGGTGACGCCATACCCCGGAATCCGAATAGGCCCGGGACGTCTCGTGCACGCTTCGGACGAGCCTCGGCACCTCGTCCGCGGGGCGGATGTCGAGGATCGTCATCCCGAGGAATTCTTCCCGCGAATAGCCGTACCTGGAGCAGGCGGCGTCGTTCACGGCGAGAAACGCGAACGTCTCGTCGTCGAAGACCCAGAGCGGCTGGGGGTTCCCGTCGAACAGCAGCCGGTAGCGCTGCTCCGAGCTTCGCAGCTCTTCCTGCGCCCGCTCCCGCTCCGAGACGTCCCGAAGGATCGAATGCATGACCTTCGCGCCCCCGACTTCGACGACCGACGCCGAGATCTCGACCGGGCGCCGGCTGCCGTCCGAGCGGAGAATCCGGGTCGCGAGACCGACCACTCCGCCCCGGCCGACCGCCTCGGCGAAGCTCTGGCCCACGGGCTCCTGCTCCTCGGGCGGCACCAGCTCGGACATCGACCGTCCCTGGATTGTCTCCCGGCTCCGTCCGAAGAGCTCCTCCGCCGCGCGGTTCACTTCCAGGACCGTACCGTCGAGGGCGATCACGGTAATCGCGTCTTTCGCGTTCTCCATCAGCGCGCGGTTGCGCTGCAGGGAATCGCGCAGGTCTTTTTCCGCCGCCTCGCGAGCCGTCACGTCGGTGAAGGTCGAGAGCACGCAGGGAACGGCTCCGAGATCGATCCGAACGACCGATCCCAGCACGTCCCGGGTCTCCCGTGTCTTCGTCCGGAGCTTGCCCTTCCGGTCCCGAATACCACCCTCCCGAAAGACCTCCTCGACGATGCGCGCGCGTTCCCCGGGGTCCTCCCACACACCGAGCTCCGCCGATGTCTTCCCCACGACCTCGCCGCGGTCGTACCCGAGGACGCGCAGAAACTCGTCATTGACGTCCAGGATGCGGGAGGTCGCGATCTCCGCGATGCTCGTCGCGACCGGGTTGGCGTGGAAGGCCAGGGAGAACCGCTTTTCGGACTGGCGCAGCGCGTCTTCGATTCGCCGCCTCTCCGTGATGTCCGAGAACGTCACCACCGCGCCGATCTGGCGACCTTCGTGACGCACCGGATAGCTCCGGTACTCCGCCGCGAAGCTCGTCCCATCGGGCCGCCAGAAGACGTCGTACGTCGACGAATGCGGCTGGCCATCGACGATCGTGCGGCAGATGCCGCAGACGTCCCGAAGGACGGGCACTCCTTCTTTCATGGAATCGTGGATCCAGGCGTGGGCCTTCCTCCCGAGGATCTCTGCCGAATCCATGCCCAGGAGATCCGCCGGATCGGCGTACCCGAGAAGATGCGCGCAGGCGGCATTCGAAAAGGTCAGACGGCACTCCATGTCGAGCCCGTAGATGCCCTCCGTGGTCGAGTCGAGAAGTGTCGACACTTTCTCTTCGCTGTGGCGCAGACCCTCGTGCGCCTCGGTCAACTGCTCGTGGGCCACCTGCAGGTCGAGGTTCTTGCGCTCCAGCTTCCGGACGAGCGCCTCGCTGTAGAGCTTCAGGATCTCGAGCTCACCCACGGCTCCGGGGGGCGATTCCTCCGGACGCGGGGTCCGCACGACGCGGTCGAGCGCCTCGAGGATTCCGGCGGCCGACTCGGGCTTGCGGAGAAACTCGTCCGCTCCGGCACGCCGTCCGAGGCTCTCGTCCGAAGGAGACGTGTAGCTCGACGTGTACATGAGAATCGGCAGGGAGCGGAGCGGGCGCCTTTTGCGGATCTCGTAGCACAGCCGATAACCGTCCATGCGCGGCATGAGGACGTCCGTGAAGACGGCGTCGAACCCGCCCGAGCACAGAACTTCCAGCCCCTCGACGCCGTCCTGCGCTTCGATCACCTGGTGCCCGGCGCTGCCCAGGATCACGCGTAGCAGCTTTCGCTGGATGGAGTCGTCGTCGACGACGAGGATTCTCATAGCGCGATCCCGGCGCTCGGGGGCCGTCCGCGCAGCGAAGAGCGGGGGCCGGAGATTTCCTGTCTCTTCCGGTCAGGCCACGAGGCGTCGGGCGACGGCCTCACGAGGCGGTTCCCGCGCATACGAACCGCGCGACCGCTTGTCCGGTCGTGCACGGAGCACGGTCGCCTTTAAAATGTACGATGGCTTTTCACGATAAGCGATGCGCCACGCTGTCGCCATAGGTCGACAGCCTGCCCTTTTGTCGTACGGGGTACGACACGGCGGACGCGGTACCGGGATGAGCCCTCCGACCGCGCGAATCCGCGGATTTGGGCGGCAGCCTCACTCGGACAGTTTTTGCCGGATCGCGTACTGAACGATCTCGGCATTGCTCTTCATGCCGGTCTTCTCGAACACCCGGGCCCGGTAGGTGCTCACCGTCTGGACCGAGATCTTCAGCCGCGCCGCGATGTCCTTGACCGTGTGGCCCCGGGCGAGCAGGCCGAACACCTCGAACTCGCGGTCCGACAGCCTCTCGTGCGGCATGCGTTCCGTATCGCGCCCGAACTCCGCGGCGAGCTTCTGGGCGAGAGAGTCGGTGATGTAGCGCCCTCCCGTCAGAACCCGTTCCACGGCGCGCGCGATCTCATCGGAGTCCGAGTTCTTCATCACGTACCCGGCCGCGCCGGCCTTGAGAGCCCGGACGGCGAACTCGTCTTCGGGGTGCATGGTCAGCATCAGCACGGGCATCTCCGGCGCGACGTGGCGCAGATCCTTCAGCACTTCGATCCCGTTGCGATCCGGGAGCGTGATGTCGAGCAGGACGAGGTCCCACCGCTCCCGCCGCACCAGCTCGAGCGCCTCTTCTCCGGATCGCGCCTCCCCGAAGCTCGCGTGGGGCATCGATTTGGCGAGGATCTGAACGAGGCCCTCTCGCAGGACCGCGTGGTCGTCCGCGAGAAGAACGCGCGCGGGGCGCCCGGCCGCGGGAGGAAGCGTCACGGCTCGGAATCCGTCCTTCGTTGAGGGGGAGGTTTGGACGTCAAGGCGCCCCCATTCCGCTCTGGAACCCTCAAATTCTATCAAAGGCGCGCCCGGACGAGCCCGGCAAGATCGCCATGGAAACAAGTGACGGACACCGGTTCTCGCGGAGGTATCCGAACGGAGGGCGATGGTGGGGGGTGCAGGGATCGAACCTGCGACCACCTGCTTGTAAAACAGGAGCTCTACCGCTGAGCTAACCCCCCTGTTTGGAGCGCGCAGAGATTTTATCGGCCTGGTTGTCATCCAGCGGACCGATTCCAGCGGATAATCGAAAGGCGATGCTCAAAAATGCCCCCGAGTTCTCCGAGGAACCCGACGCCGTTCCGGTCGAGATCGCCGATCGGAAGGCCGGGCCGGCGACCCTCCTCCTGGTCGACGACGAGGATTCTCTCCGGACGCTCTGCCGGAAGATCCTCGCGAGCTTCGGCTACGTCGTCCTCGAGGCGAGCGCACCGGAGCGCGCGCTCAAGATCGTGCGCGCCCATGAAGGTCCGATCGACCTGCTCCTGACCGACATCGTGATGCCGGAGATGGAGGGTCCCGAGCTCGCGACCCGGGTCCTCGAGCTCCGCCCCGGCACCCCGGTCCTCTTCATGTCCGGCTACGCCGACGCCGCCGAGCGTCTCGGCCTCGCAAACGACCGGCGATTCCTCCAGAAGCCATTCACGCCGGACGCGCTCGCCCGAAAGATCCGAGAGGCGCTCGAGACGCCGAGCGCCGTTTGACCGGACGCCGGATCTGGCGCGCGCCGGAAGCCGGCCCGGGATTCCCGCGATCCCAACCCGCCTCTCTCCCACTCGAAAGCTGAGAACGGGAATGCCCCCGTGCGCGCGCCGGTTGGTCGGCCTCCTCCTCTGGCTCGCCGCGGCGTTCTCCCCCGCCCTGGATCCTTCGCAGCCGATCGAGCAGTACGGGTTCGACGTCTGGACCTCACGCCAGGGTCTGCCGCAGAACTCCGTGAACGTCATCCTCCAGACGCGGAACGGATACCTCTGGCTCGGAACCGAAGAGGGGCTCGTCCGGTTCGATGGAGTGCGCTTCATGGTGTACAGCACCCGGAACGTCGCCGCGTTCCGCCAGAACACGGTCGAGTCGCTCGTCGAGGCGCCCGACGGGGACCTCTGGATCGGGACGGTGGACGGCCTCCTGCGCCGGCACGGCGAGGAATTCACGGCGTACCGGGAGAAGGACGGCCTGCCGGACGAATCCATCACCGCCCTGGCCGTGACCGGCGACGGGGACCTGTGGATCGGCACGGACCACGGCGGCCTCGCGCGCCGGACGCCGGCCGGACTCTTCACGACCTACGGTCACGAGCGCGGCCTCCCGGACGACCGGATCACCTCGCTCGCCACGGTGGGCGGCTCCCTCTGGATCACGACGGCGGGAGGCCTGGCCCGCCTGCGCGACGGGCGCGTCTCGGCCTTTCCCGTCGGGCGGGACGGCATGGCCGCGCGCATCGGCTCCCTCTACGCGACGAAGAAGGGGACGCTCTGGGCCGCGTCTTCCGTCGGGCTCCTCCAGATCGTCGGCGATCACATCGTCCGGACGTGGACGGGCCGGGACGGCATGCCCGACGGATTGCCGTCCGCGATGCTCGAGGATCGGGACGGCAGCCTGTGGATCGGACCCGGCGGCGGGGACGCCGGGGCTGGAATTGCCCGGCTGCGAGACGGGCGCGTGGAGCGCTACTCCGCGGCGCACGGCCTTCCCCGCGACGTCATCGTCATCTCGCTGTTCGAAGACCTCGAGGGCAGCGTGTGGATCGGAACAGTCGGCAACGGACTCCTGAGATTCCGCCCCGCCGCGGTGCGGACGTTCACCACCCTGAACGGCCTCAACAACGACTACGTCCATAACGTCCTCGAGGGGCCGGACGGCACGGTCTGGGCGGGCACACGCGGAGGAGGCGTAAACGCCGTTCGAGACCTCCGCGTCGGCAACCCCGTCACCGTCCGCGACGGCCTGCCCGGCGATGTCGTCATGTCTCTCGCTCTCTCCGCCCACGGCGACCTGTGGATCGGCACGGCCCATGGCGGAGTATCGCTCCTGGAGAAGGGCGCGTCGCGGCCCCGCGCCCCTCTGACCGGACTTCCCGACGCCGGCCCCCGGGCGCTGCTCGAAGACCGCGCGGGCGCTCTCTGGATCGGCACCGCCGGAGAGGGGCTGCTCCGGTATCGGAACGGAGCCCTGGACCGCTTCCGCGCGTCCGACGCGATCGCGGGCGACGTCGTCAATGTGCTCTGCGAGGCCCGGGACGGGAGCATCTGGGCCGGAACGAATACAGGTTTGTCCCGCTGGAAGAACGGAGCCTGGACGACGTATCGGGAGAGCGAGGGCCTCTCGTCCGCCGCCGTCAAATCGCTGCTCGCGGACGCCGACGGAACGCTCTGGATCGGCACGTCCGGAGGCGGGCTCGTGCGGCTCCGCAACGGCCGCTTCCAGGCCGTCCAGGCGCGCGACGGCCTCTACGACGACGTGGTCTTCTCGATCCTCGACGACCGCCTGGGCAACCTCTGGATGAGCTGCAACCGGGGGATTTTCCGCGTGGCCCGGAAGGATCTGGAGAGCTTCTTCGCGGGGCAGCACGCCTCCGTCGAGTGCCGGTCTTACGACGAGCAGGACGGGATGAAATCCGCCGAGTGCAACGGGAGTTTTCAACCTTCCGGCTGGCGCGGCCGCGATGGAAGCCTCTGGTTCGCCACGATCCAGGGCATCGCGCTCATTCGCCCGGGCGCGATCCGTGTAAACACGCACGAGCCTCCGGTCTTGATCGAGAGACTCGTCGTCGACGCAAAGAGCCATCCCCTCCGCAAGGGACTGGAGATCCCGCCCGGGAGCCGAACGCTGCAGATCGACTTCACGGGCCTGTCGTTCCTCGCCCCGGAAAAAATGCGCTTCCAATACCACCTGAAGGGATTCGACGAAGGATGGGTCGACGCCGGAACGCGGCGCTCGGCCTACTACACGAACCTTTCGCCCGGCGACTACGAGTTCCGCGTCATCGCCGCCAACGGCGACGGGATCTGGAACCGGACGGGAGCCGTTATCGCGTTCTCGATCCAGCCGAGCTTCACGCAGACCCCCCTCTTCGCGGTCCTGGTGCTGCTCGCCGCCGCCGCGGCGGCTTTCGGGCTCTACCGGATGCGCGTCCGCAGCCTCAAGTCGAAGGCCCGGGTGCTCGAGAGGGCGATCACCGAAGCGATGTCCAACATCCGGGTCCTGCGAGGGTTGTTCCCGATCTGCGCCGCGTGCAAGAAGATCCGCGACGACGGCGGGTACTGGAAGCAGATCGACAGCTACATCCGCGACCACTCGGAGGCGGAGTTCTCGCACTCGATCTGTCCCGAATGCATGGAGCGCCTCTACCCGGACTTCGCGGCGGAGTCTCCGGCGGAAGCGATCGAAGCGGAGAAGACGTCCTGAAGGGCGGGGCTCGAGGGACGGGCTAGAAGCGGAAGCGCTGCACGTTCTCGATCTCGGCGACGGGCATCGGCCGCGCGAGCAGGAAACCCTGGCCGTAGGGAACGCCGAGCGACTGGAGCACTTTGAGCTCCTCGCGGGTCTCGATGCCTTCCGCGATCACCTTCGTCTTCATCTTCCGCGCGAAGCTCATCAAAGCCTCGAGGAGATCCTGCTTCGTCTTGCGGCGGTCGATCCCCCTCACGAAGACATTGTCGAACTTCAGGTAGTCCGGCTCGATCTCCGCGAGGGACGTGAGGTTGCTGTAGCCCGTCCCCACGTCGTCGACGGCGATGCGGAAGTGCTGCTGCCGGAACCGGGAGAGGACCTCGCGGAAAAGGCCCTCGTAGACCGCGTACGTCCGCTCCGTGATCTCGAGAACGATGCGGTGGGGCGAGAGGCCGAGCCGCGCCACCTGGTCGAGGAAGAGCGGGCCCAGGAACTCGGGATCGGAGGC
>JBDTOO010000022.1:0-55339 GCA_039933215.1 Acidobacteriota bacterium | reverse complement strand
GCCTCGCGCTCGCGCACGATCCACCGCCGCATCCTCGCCGACTGCTTCCAGTGGACGTCTCGCGGGTCGTCTCCCGGGACGAACTCGCGCAGCGTCCGGATATCGGACCCGCCGCCGCGCCGGCCGCGGTGCGGACGTCCGCCGCGGGAATCCTCGGGTGCGGGCTCCTCGAAACGGGCGCTCTCGGGGGCGGGGTAAACGACGACCTCCCGAGAAAGGCGCGCGCGCCGGTACTTGCGGAAGAGGCCGAGCGGGAATCGGGAGAGAAGCCCGGCGTCCGCCTCGCGGACGACTCCCCGCCGCGGGTAGGAGCCCTCGACGAGCAGCTCCCGCCGCTCTCCCGGAGCGAGAGGATCGACCCACAGGGGACCCGGCAGCCCCTCGTGCAGGAAAAAGAGCGCCTGGGCGGTCCCGGAGCGGAGGCGATTCTCGAGCGAGACCTTGAGCAGCGCGGGCCGGCCCGCGAACACCTCGCCCACGGGCTCGACCTCGCACGACACGCCCCGGACGTTGCGCCGCGAGACGAAGCCAGAGATCGCCATCGAGGCGAGCATCGCGGCGAGCACGAGGTAGAGGCCGTTGTTGCCCGTATTCGTCGCGCCGATGGCGACGATCAGGCACATCAGGATGTAACCGAGTCCGAAGTTCGTGATCCGGATCTCCCAGTCCGGGATCAGGCGGGTCATGGAGGGCCTCACGATCGGGACTTCCTGTTCAGGCCGGGAGCGTCGCCGGAATCGCGGGCGGCGGAGCCCGCCGAACCGCGCTCCGGCTCAAACGGGCACCGGCACCTGCGCGAGGATTTTGCGGACGACCTCTCTCTCGCGGCCACCGGCCCCGAAACCGTCCGACGCCACCGAGAGAATGCGATGCGCGAGGACCGCCTCGGCGACCGCCTGGACGTCGTCCGGGATCGCGAAGTCGCGCCCGGAAAGGAGTGCCCGGGACTGCGCCGCGCGAAAGAGCGCCTGGGCGCCTCGCGTCGACACCGGGAGCCGCAGGTCCGGCGACTTGCGGGACGCCTCGACGAGAGCGTGGACGTAGTCGAGGAGGGCGTCGGAGACGGTGATCTGTTCGGCGCTGTCCTGCAGCCGCAGCAGCTCCGCCGGACCGAGCACCGAGGGAATCGCCGCGAGGGCGCGCTCCGTGCCGCCGCGGCGCAGCAGCATCTTTTCCTCGATCGCCGCCGGATATCCGAGCGACAGTCGCAGGAAGAACCGGTCCATCTGGGACTCGGGCAGCGGATAGGTCCCCAGGTACTCGATGGGGTTCTGGGTGGCGACGACGATGAAAGGCTGCGGGAGGACCCGGCGCTCGGAGTCGAGCGTGATCGCGCCTTCGTTCATCGCTTCGAGAAGAGCGGACTGCGTCTTCGGCGTCGCGCGGTTGATCTCGTCAGCGAGCACGACGTTGGCGAAGATCGGTCCCGGGTGGAACTCGAAGCGCTCCGTTCCGGACTGGAAGACGGAGACGCCGAGAACGTCCGCGGGAAGCGTGTCGCTCGTGAACTGGATCCTTCGGAAATCGAGGGAGAGGCTGCGTCCCAGGGCGCGGGCGAGCGTCGTCTTGCCGACACCCGGAACGTCCTCGATCAGCACGTGGCCTCGGGAGAGCAGGGCGATCAGGACGAGGTCGACGGCGCGGGGATCCCCCCGATAGACGAGCCGCACGTTGTCCCGCAGGCGGTCCAGCGGCGAGGCGGCGGCACTTCCCGTCGATGCCATGGTCATGGGTTGTACGTTTTTCAACGCTATTTTACGCCCGGGTCTTCCCGCTTGAGCCCCTCGACGGCGCTCTTCAACTCCCGCTCCCGTTCGAACGGCAGGACGAGGATCCCCGCCGGACCGAGGACGATCGCGGAGTCCGAGATGCCCGGGGCGATGACGGGGCGGTCGGCGATGACCAGATTCCCGCGCTCGTCGGATGGTCCCTTGAGCTCGCGGATGGCCCGCCAGGTGCCGACGTCGCTCCAGCCGGCTCTCAGGGGGATCGCCCGGACGCCCGCGGCTTTCTCCATGACGGCGTAGTCGATCGAGATGTCGGGGAGCGCCTCGTAGGCCGCCCTCGCGGCCGCGGCCCCCCGGGGGCGGGCCGCGCGATAGGCGTCGACCGCGCTCACGAGATCCGGCGCGACGCGCCGCGCCTCGGCCAGGAAACGGGACGGCCGGAAGACGAAGATGCCGGCGTTCCAGAGGCAGCCCGCCCGGACGAGCTCCTCCGCGCGTTCGAGAGACGGCTTCTCGACGAATCGCAGAACGTCCAGGGTCCGCGAGCGGGCGTCGGGCCGCGCCTCGAGATACCCGTAGTCCGTCTCGGGACGCGTCGGCGGAACACCCAGAAGGACGACCGGCGACGCGTCGGCGGCCACGCCCGCCGCCCGGATCGCCGAACAGAAAGCGGAGGTGTCGGCCACCGTCTGATCCGACGGGATCGCCGCCGTCAGCGGGTCTCCGTCGGCCGAAAAGGCGAGCGCGGCGAAGATCACCGCGGGGCCGGAATTGCGGCGGCACGGCTCGGCGAAGATGCGATCGGGAGGAATGTCGGGCAGCTCGCGCCGGACCTTCTCCGCGTGGCGTTCCGAGGTCGCGACGAAGACCTCTCCGCCGAGAGGCGCGACGCGGTCCCGGGTCTCGGCGAGAAGCGATCGCGAGGTGACCAGGGGGAGAAACTGCTTGGGTGTCTCGTCGGTCGAAAGCGGCCAGAGCCGGGTCCCACCGCCTCCCGCGAGAAGGAGCGACCTCATGGATTCCACCGAAGACCGAGCATTTCCACTTCCGGAAACAGGGTAATCCCGAACCGCGAGCGCACGGCGTCCCGCATGCGCTCCATGAGCGCCAGCACGTCGGAGGCCCGCGCGCCGCCGCGATTGACGATCACGTTGGCGTGGCGCTGAGAGACTTCGGCCCCGCCCGATCCCTCTCCCTTCAGACCGCAGGCCTCGAGCAGACGCCCCGCATGATCGCCCGGCGGATTCTTGAAGACGCTCCCCGCGTTGGGCTCCGAGGGAAGGGCCCCTCGCCGCTTGTTCGCCACCTGCCGGGTCTTCTCCGCGATCGCCTCTCGTTCCGCCGGCACGAGACGCATCCGCGCGGAGGCGACGATCTCCCCCGTCTCGCACAGCCGCGTCCATCGGTAGCCGTGAGGGATCTCCGAGGCCGCCGCCGTCCGCGCGTCGCCGGTCCGCGAGAGAAGGCGCATCGATTCGAGGACGTCGAAGATCTCTCCCCCGTAGGCGCCCGCGTTGATGCGGACGGCGCCTCCGATCGACGAGGGAATTCCCGAGATCGCCTCGAGCCCCGACAGGTTCGCGCGCGCGGCCGCCGCGCACACGCCGCCGAGCGCCGCGCCGCCGCCGGCCTCGATGACCTCGCCCCGGACGGCGACCTCGAGAAACTCCCCCGAGAGCCGGACGACGTACCCGGGAAACCCCTCGTCCGCGACGAGGATGTTCGATCCCATTCCGAGGAGAGCCAGCGGGGCGTCTCCCGAGGACGCTTCGCGCAACACCCGCGAGAGCCCGTCCTCGTTCCGCACGAGGCAGAACCAGCGGGCCGGACCGCCGATCCGCCAGGTCGTGTGGCGGGAGAGCGGCTCGTCCGGAAGAACCGTGCCTTCCTCCGGCGCGAGGAGGACGCTCACCCGGACAGCGCCCCGCCGACGAGGACGGTCACGACGCCCGCGATCGCCCCCGCCAGCACGTCGTCGATCATGATTCCCAGCCCGCCGGGAAGATCCTGGAGGCCCCGCAGGGGACCAGGCTTCCAGACGTCGAAGATTCGGAACGCGACGAAGGACACGAGCCAGGCCGTCGCGGAGCGCGCCCCGTCGCGTAGCCGAAGAGCGGCACGGCGGAGCACGCGATCAGCTGTCCGGCGAGCTCGTCCCACACGATCGACGCCGGATCCCTCGTCCCGATCGCGCGGCTCGCGCGTCCCGTGATCGGAATCCCGAGCGCTCCGACGGCGAGCCCGGACGCCAAAAGTCCGACCGCCGCGGCGATGCTCGGACCGTGCGAGGGATGAAACCGGGAAACGGCGCCGAAAGCGATCGCGAGCGCCAGTACGGAACCCGCGGTGCCCGGTGCGCGCGGTGCCAGCCCGATGCCGAAACCGGTCGCGAGGAAGGTCGAGATGGGACGCTCCCGAAATCCGCGCCCGACGGACGGCGTTGACTCCGCCGAGGACGAGAGAGATGATGGCGAGGTCCTCATCGGTGTCGGTCCCCGAGTCTATAATTGCGCTCCACGCGCGAACCACTCTCACTGCTTTCCCCTAGAAAGGATGAGGACATGTCCAGCGTGAAACCCGGCGACTCCAGTGTGAAATCGAGCGAGAAATGGCGCGCGGTCGAGACCGCGCTGACCCAGATCGAGCGGCAGTTCGGAAAGGGCTCGATCATGAGGCTCGGCGACCAGCCCGAGGCCGTCATGCAGGTCATTCCGACCGGCTCGCTCGCCGTCGACGCGGCTCTCGGAGTGGGAGGAATCCCCCGGGGCCGCGTGATCGAGATCTTCGGCCCCGAGTCGTCCGGAAAGACGACTCTTTCCCTCCAGATCATCGCGCAGGCCCAGAAAACCGGCGGCCTCGCGGCCTTCATCGACGCCGAGCATGCCCTGGACGCCGAGTACTCCCGCAAGCTCGGCGTCGACACGGACAACCTGCTCGTGTCGCAGCCGGACAACGGCGAACAGGCTCTGGAAATCGCCGAAATGCTCATCCGCTCCGGGGCCGTGGACGTCGTCGTCATCGACTCCGTGGCGGCCCTCGTGCCGAAGGCCGAGATCGAGGGGGAAATGGGCGATGCGCAGATGGGCCTTCAGGCCCGCCTGATGTCCCAGGCCCTCCGCAAACTCACTGCGATCGTCTCCAAGTCGAAGACCAGCCTGATCTTCATCAACCAGATCCGCGAAAAGATCGGCGTCATGTTCGGCAATCCCGAGACGACGACCGGAGGCCGTGCGCTCAAGTTCTACGCCTCGATCCGGATCGACATCCGCCGCATCGCCTCCCTCAAGGATGGCGACACGGTCGTCGGCTCGCGGACCAAGGTCAAGGTCGTGAAAAACAAGTGCGCCTCCCCCTTCCGTCAGGCGGAGTTCGACATCAACTACGGAGAGGGAATCTCGCACGAAGGCGAGCTTCTCGACATGGGCCTCGAGGCGAAGATCGTCGAGAAATCCGGAGCGTGGCTTTCCTACGGCGAGCTGCGGATCGGGCAGGGCCGCGAGAACGCGAAGCAGTTCCTGCGCGAAAACCCGGAGCTCGCCAACGAGATCGACACGAAGCTGCGCCGGAGCCTCGGTCTTCTTCCTCCCGATCCGGCCGACACGACGCCCCCGGTCGACACCGTGCGCGAAAAGGACAAGGCGGCCGTCCGAAAATAGGCCGGCCCCGGAACAGACCCGGCTCGCCTCTCGGACGCCGTGCCCGGGGCCACGATCGAGAAGCGAGCCGGCTCCTCCTTCACCTCTCCACTCGCGACAGCGGGGGGAGTGGTCGGGCGAGGCGGGCGAGCGGCTCCTCTCTCATCGCCCGCTCCCGTCCCAGGCCCCGGGAAGGATCTCTGCGATACTCCGGTTTCCCGATGCGAATGAGACGACTCTCGAGCGCCCGCCTCCTCGCGGGCGTTTTTCTTTCGGGGATCGGCGCGGCATCCGCTTTCGGTCTCGCGCCGCCGCGCCTCCAGATCGCCGCCGAGCGCGCCGGAGGAGCCTGTCCGGAGAGCTCCCCGGTGCTCGGCATCGTCCGGATCGGAACGGGCCCGGTCCCTTCCACGGAGGTCTCTCGGTGCCTCGTCGTCGTGGAAGTCCGCGATCTCTCCGACGCCACGCTGTCGGAGCTCGGATCGCGCCTCTCGTCTCTCGCGCGACCCGGTTGGGTCTTGCTCGACTTCTCCCGCTCCTCCGGCGACCCCGTCCGGATTCCATTCGCCGTGAAGACCCTGTCGTCCGCGGCTCGATCGGCCTCGCGCGACGCGCACGTCGGACTCGACTTCGCCTCGAAGCCGGCCGGCGAGGAGGACCTGTCCGCCTACGCGGAGGCCGTCGTCTCTCGCCCGGGGGAAGCAGCGGCGCCTGCCGGAGCCGCGATCACGGGGCGTTGGATCCTGGCCGCACGGTCGGCCTCCCCGGCCGAGGACGCGATCCGGGCCCTCGAGCTCGTGCCTCGCGGCGAGCTCGCGTCCGTGCGCCTCGTCGCCGTCACCGGAAGCGCCGCGACGGCCGACGGTGACAAGCCGCTCGAACGGCTACAGGCATATCTCACCGAAGACGTGTCGCCCGACCCCACGCCGACGCGCGTCGCGGCGGGCGCGGACTCCTACGAGGCGCTCCGGTTTTTCGACGCCAAAAAATTCACGCCGGTGATCCTCCTCCACGCGTCCGCGCAAGCGCGTCTCGAGCTGCCCGACGCCTCGGCGGAGTCCGCCTCCGTCGAGAACCTTTCGACCGGCGCCCGGCGCGACTTCGACCTGAAGGGCGCCCGCACGCTGGTGCTCGACGCTTCGAAGGGACCTCTCGCCGTCGTGGTCCATCCCGCCTCGCGCGCGGGCGGAGACACGCGGACGGCCGTCGAGGTCGGCGCTTCCCGCGGACTGACCGCCGACGAGATCGTCGCCCGCGAGCGGGCCTGGGAGGCCGGACAGCGGGAGCGCGTCCAGTCGTTCATCGCGGACATGAAGGCGTCGCTGCGCTTCCGGGTCGCGGACGTCAACGAGACGTTCGATCTGACCATCCGCGGACCGTTCTACATGCGACGCGGCGAACCGGCGGACTGGCAGTGGGACGAGTTCTATTTGAACGGAGTGAAGTGGAAGGGCAAGACGCTCCCGAAGCTTCCGATCCTGCAGCCCGAAAAGGTCACGACCCTGCCGCTCGACATCCGGCTGTCGGAGGACTACACCTACGACCTCCGCGGCGAAGCGACCGTGGACGGCCGCCGGACCTACCACGTCGGGTACGCGCCCAGGTCGTCCGTCGGAGACCGGCCGGTCTACCGGGGCAGCGTCTGGATCGACAAGGAGACGTTCGCGCTCATCCGGCGGGAGTCGGTCCAGCTCAACCTGAAGGGAGAGACTCTCTCGAACGTCCAGTCGGAGTACTACCGCGCCGTTCCTCAGCACCCAGACCTTCTGCTGCCGCTCGAGATCAAGGGACAGCAGGTGTTCTCGACGGCCGGACGCACGACGGCTATCGAGCGCGACGTCGTGATGCAGTCGATCCAGGTGAACCCCGAGGATTTCGGAGAGCGGCGGGCGAAGGCCTACGCGTCCGAGGCCCAGATGATCCGCGACACGGACGTCGGCATGCACTACCTCATTCCGGACCCGGCGTCGCCGGGCTCGCGGATCGTCGAGACGAAGGTCTCCAAGAAGAGCACCTTCGCGATCCTGGGCGGCTTCTACGACAAGTCGCTCGACTACCCGATCCCCTTGATCGGAATCCAGCATTTCAACTTCGACCTCTTCGGGAAGGGCAAACAGCTCTCGGTCTTTTTCGCCGGCGCGCTTCTGACGACGAATTACTCCGACCCGGCCTTCCTGGGGACCCGGTTCGACTTCGGCGCGGACCTCTTCGGGGCAGCCATTCCCTTCGGGGACGTCTCGTATCGCGACGGGAAGGAAGTGTCGTCCGAAAAGATCAAGCATCTTCCCGCGGTGCTGCAGCTCAACCTCGGTCATCCCCTGGGGACCTACCTCAAGGCTTCCCTGGGGCTCTTTACGAAGTTCGACAACTACCAGCGCGACGAGCTCACGGGACCGGACTTCGTCACCCCGAACGACACGTTTACGGACGGCGCCGAGCTGAAGCTCGTCGCGAACATCTCAGGCTTCAGCGCTTCCGTCGCCGGCAACTATTTCCGGCGCCGGAAATGGGAGCGCTGGGGAAACGCGACGTCCGAGTTCGAGCCCGGCCAGAAGGATTACATCCGCTGGGAGGCGGCGATCTCCAAGGACCACTATTTCTCCGGCTTCCGCAAGCTCCACGTCGCGGTCTCGTACCTGGGAGGAACCGACCTCGACCGCTTCTCGAAATACGAGTTCGGCGCGTTCTCGGGCCATCCCCTTCGCGGATTCCAGAGCGGCAGCCTGCGGACGGAGCGGGCGATCCTCGCGAATCTTTCCTTCGGCATCAACATCGAGGACATCATCCGTTTCGAGGGTTTCTACGATCAGGCCGTCCTGACGGACCGGCGCTCCGGCTTCCAGAACACCTATTTCTCGGGCGCGGGACTCCTCGCTTCGCTGAACGGTCCCTTGAAGAACTCGCTCTTCCGGGGGGAGATCGGGATTCCGGTCGTCCGGCACGGCGTCTCGGGGTTCGTCGTCAACGTCCTGCTCCTGAAGCTTTTCTAGTCCGCCGCGCCGGAGCCGGATTTTTCGACCTCGAAGGTCAGGAGCTTCCCGTCGTCGTCCGCGGAGAGAAGCCGGGCCCCGCCCGCGGCGCAGTACGCCTCGACGTCGGATCGCGAAGCCGGATCGGTTGCCAGGAGACGCGCCCGGGCGCCGGGAGCCCTCGTCGCGAGCGCCGCGGCGAGCCTCAGGACGGGAATCGGACAGTACGTTCCCCGGGCGTCGACGGACACGATCCCGTCCGGCTCTCCCCCGTCGCGGTCTCTCACGCCGTCATCGTCTCCCTTTCGCCTCGCTTCGTCCAACGCGGCGGAGAGGCGGAGGTAATAGGTCAGAGGTCAGAGGTCAGAGGATCATTGCAGAGAGAGAGACCTCAGAGGGATCGGCCCTGCGCCCTCCCCCCTCACCCCTTTCACCTCTCACCTCTCAACCATCACCTCTCACCCATCACCTCTCACCTCGCGTCGCGGGCCGCGCCTGCCGCAATCGGCTATATTCCTCCCCCCATGCCCGAGCCGATTCCCTTTCCGTCCTCGCCGGTTCCGATTCGCCGCGCACTCCTCTCCGTCCACGACAAGACGGGGCTGAGCGAGCTCGCCCGGGAGCTCGTCGGACGCGGCGTCCGACTCGTCTCGACCGGCGGAACCGCGACTCATCTGAAGGAGGCGGGACTCGAAGTGACCCTCGTCGAGGAGACGACCGGCTTTCCCGAGATCCTCGGCGGACGCGTGAAGACGCTGCACCCCAAGATCTTCGGTGGCGTCCTCGCCGACGAGTCCCGGGACGACCACGCGCGGGAGCTCGCGGAATCCTCGATCGAGGCGTTTGACCTCGTGGTCGTCGGCCTCTACCCCTTCGAGGAGACCGTCGCACGAGGCGCGGGCCGCACCGATACGATCGAGATGATCGACATCGGCGGCACGGCGCTCATCCGCGCGGCCGCCAAGAACCACGCCCGCGTCGCCGTCGTCGTCGAGCCGGGCGACTACGCACCGCTCTTAGACGAGATCCGGGCGACGGGCGGAACGAGCTCCGCGACCCGGGAACGCCTCGCCGCGCGCGCGTTTGCCCGCACGGCGGCCTACGACGGCGCCATTGCCCGCTATCTCGCGGCTCGGCAGGGAAAAGACGACGACGCGTTCCCCGGGCATCTCGTTTTTTCCTACGAGCGGCTGGGCGCGCTGCGCTACGGCGAAAACCCCCACCAGCGCGCGGCCGTGTACGCGGACCCTCAGGCGCCGGCCGACGCGCTCGTCCGGTACGAGATGCTCCAGGGCAAAGAGCTCTCGTTCAACAATCTGCTCGATCTCGACTCGGCCGTGACGCTCGCGCGCGATTTCGATCGTCCGGCGGCCGTCATCGTCAAGCACAACAACCCCTGCGGCGCGGCGATCGGCGACACCATCGTCGAAGCGTTCGGCCGCGCCTTCGCGTGCGATCCCCTCGCGGCGTTCGGCGGGATCATCGCGATCCGCGGCCAGGTCGACGGCGCCCTCGCGTCCCTCGTCCTCCAGCACTTCGTCGAGGTCGTAGCCGCCGATGAATTCACGCGCGAAGCGCTCGATTTCTTCGGGAAGAAGCCGAACATCCGCCTCCTCAAGCTTCCGGTGTCGCGGCGCGTCGTTGGCGGCCTGGACTGGAAGCGGATCGAAGGGGGATTGCTCGTTCAGGACGCGGACAGCGAGCCCGACCAGCTCTCCGCCTGGCGGGTCGTCTCTCAGCGCAAGCCCACGGCGGTCGAGCGGGCCGCCTGCGAGCTCGCCTGGAGGGTCGTGCGGCGCGTCAAGTCGAACGGCATCGTCCTCGCCAACGCGCGTCAGACGATCGGGATCGGGGCCGGTCAGATGAGCCGCGTCGACGCGTGCCGCCTCGCCGCCACGAAGCCCGTTCTGCCCATCGTCAACTGCGGCGCCGCATCGGACGCGTTTTTTCCGTTCCGCGACGGACTCGAGATCCTGGCGGAGGCCGGCGTCACCGCCGTCGTAGCGCCCGGAGGCTCGATACGGGACCAGGAGATCGTGGCCGCGGCCGACGAGCGCCAGATGGCCTACATGATCGCGCCCCGCCGGCACTTCCGGCACTGACCGTCGTGATCGTGCGGGACGCCCAAATTTCCGGCGCTCGGCCGCTGTTGCGATGACCGTGCGAGGACTCCGGATCGCCCCGTTCCTCTTTTCCGCCGCGGCGGCCGTTTTCGCGCAGGGCACTGCGGCCCCCGCGGGAGGTCTTCCCCCGGAGGTCTCCGCCGCCTTTGCGCGCTCGGCGGCCCTCTATTCGGACGGAAGCTCCCATCGCTCGAGCTTCGTCCAGATCTATACGCCGGCGGGCTTCACGACCGCGAAAAGGGAGAGCGGCGAGCTCTGGATCCAGGCCCCGCAACGCCTCCGGTTCGAGTACGAGGCGCCGGAGAAGAAGACGTTCACGTACGACGCGGGTGAAGGCCGGCTCTTCACGCCGGAGGACAAGCAGCTGACGATCCAGAAGCTGACCGCCGAGGACCGGGCGCGGCTGCCGGTCGTCTTTCTCTCGGACCCGGCGGACCTCGCGCGCGTGTACTCGGCGTCGTCCGAGGCCGCCGACGGCGGCGCGAAGCGGATCCTCCTGAAGCCCAGAGCCCCGCGCGCCGATCTGGCGTGGCTACGACTGTCGGTCGCACGCGACGGCCGCGTCCAGGAGCTCTCCTACGAGGATGCCTCGGGCAACCGGACGGAATTTCGATTCGAGGGGTGGCGCAAGGACCAGCCGCGGCCCGCCGCCGACTACCGGGTCACCGGGCCCCCGGGGACCCGCATTCTGCAGAACTAGCGGGGCGATCGCGCCGGCCGCCGGCCGCGCGATGAGAGGCCTCCCGCTGAAATAGAATAGCGCGCGAATGCCCCAGGAATTCTCCTTCGACGTCGTGAGCAAGGTGGACCTGCAGGAGGTTCAGAACGCCGTCCAGCAGGCCTCGAAGGAGATCTCGACCCGCTTCGATTTCCGGGGGAGCGCCTCGAAGATCGAGTGGAACGAGAAGGAGCTCGAGCTCACCCTGACGTCCGACGATGCCCACAAGCTGAAGTCCGTCGTCGACATCCTCGAGACCCGGCTCGTGAAAAGAGGCATCGCCGTGAAGTCGCTCGAATACGGCAAGATCGAGGACGCGGCGGGGGGCACCGTCCGCCAGGTCGCGAGAATCCAGCAGGGCATTCCTTCGGAGAAGGCCAAGGAGATGGTCAAAGCCATCAAGGATCGCAAGCTGAAGGTCCAGGCGGCGATCCAGGGCGATCAGGTGCGCGTTTCCGGCCGCAACAAGGATGACCTGCAGGAAGTCCAGACGCTGCTGCGCGCGGGGGATTTCGGGCTCCCGGTCCAGTTCGCGAACT
Organism: Acidobacteriota bacterium; assembly: GCA_039933215.1. GTDB lineage: Bacteria > Acidobacteriota > Thermoanaerobaculia > UBA5066 > Gp7-AA6 > JALYUA01. The sequence goes on along the minus strand of JBDTOO010000022.1, from coordinate 43,628 downwards.
ACCGATGAGCCTTCTCCCGCGCTTGACCAACCCGCGGTTCGCGCGAGCCTACGACCTCATCGCCGACAAGCTCGCCCTGGTCGAAGAGGAGCTCCTTCTTCATTTTCGCTCCTCGATCCCGACGATCGACCGGATCGGAAGCTATCTCGGCTCCGGGGGTGGAAAGCGACTCCGACCTGCGCTGCTGCTCCTCTCGTCCCGGCTCCTCGGCTACGAGGACGGCGAGAAGGACGTCCGGTACGCCGCCGTGGTCGAGTTCATCCACACGGCGACGCTCGTCCACGACGACATCATCGACGAGGCGCGCCTGCGCCGGGGTCGCACGTCGGCGAACGCGCGCTGGGGGAACAACCTCACCGTTCTCTTCGGCGATTACCTCTACACGAAATCGATGGGCATCGCGCTCGACGAAGGCGACCTCACGATCCTGAAAGTCCTCTCCGACACGACGCTCTCGATGATCGAAGGAGAGATCATCGCGATCGAGAAGACCGGGAACATCCTCGTGACCCGCGAGGAGGCCTTGGACATCATCCGGCGCAAGACCGCCGACCTCTTCTCCGCCGCCTGCCGCCTTCCGGCGCACTTCGCCCCCCGGGGCGATCTCTTCGCCGCCGAGCGCCTGGCCGAGTACGGACGCTGTCTCGGCGTCGCCTTTCAGCTGATCGACGACCTTCTCGACTACACCGGCAGCGAGGCCTCCATCGGCAAACCCGTTTTGAACGACCTGCGCGAGGGCAAGCTCACGATGCCTCTCCTTCTGGCCCTGCCACGCGCTACCCGCGCGGAGAGGGAGCTCGTGGCGACGGTCGCGCGGGAACGGGAGTTTCGAAGCGTCGATCCCGCCGAGATCCTGTCGCTCGCCGAGCGCTACGACGGCATCGCGGATACCCGCGCTCTCGCCCGCGACTACGCGGGCGCCGCGCGCGTCGCCCTCGGGGGATTTCCCGATTCCGAGGCGAAGGAAGGCCTCCTGCTCGCGACCGAGTCCGTCATCGACCGCGTCAGCTGAGCGTTGAGGTCGAATCCCGTATGTCATTCGGGTGAATTGATCAAAGGCCTTAAAAAATTAATAGAATGCGGCGATATTCATTTTAAAAGTCGCCATATTGACGCATCGACGTCATCCATATAAAAAAAGGCAAAGCACGGTTCGCACCGAAATAATTATTGCCGCCTTCGGGAAACCTGCCTATAATCAATCAGATATGTCACGCGCCTTGCCCTGGACCGGTATCACCTCTCGGTTCAAAGGTTTAGGATCGCGCAGCCCCGAGACGGCGAGCGAAGAGGTTCGCCTCTATTTCCGGCGCGCCTGCCTCGCGGCGGCGGAAGAGCGCTACGACGTCGCGTTCATTTTCTGCGGCAAGGCCCTGGAGATCGACGTGGCGCATCTGCCGACCCGCCTCCTCGTCGCGCGGATCCACCATCAGGGCCTTCACGACGTGGACGCCGCCGTCGCGGCCTACCGCAAGGTCATCGCGCTCGCGGGGTACGAAGGGGACAACCCGTACTGCTCCGCGGCCCGCGCCGGCCTGGGCGCGCTGGTGGACGCCGAGTTCGCATCGCTCCCCCAGAACGGATAGCCGGGAACAGGGTCCCCGGGCGCCGGCCCGGGGCGGCCGACCGCGCGGCGCCTAGGAGCGCGGTCTCGGATATCCCCAGGGGTACATGGGCGGCCTCCCGAGCACCGCCGCTCGCCGCGGACCGGCCTCGGCGATCCGGCGGCCGGAGGGATCGATCGTCCAGCTCCCGTCGCTCACGATCGCCGGCGAGCGGCCTCCGGTGTCGAGGGCGAAGAGAATCCCCCCGATGCCCCGCGCGCTCTCCGCAACGATCGCGATCACGTTTCGTCCGGGCCGCAGCAGCGACGACACCTCGTACCTCTCCATCGCGTCGCCGGGCGACTGTCCCCCGCTTCCAGCCCGCGACCCGTTGACCCACAGGACGAACCGCTGGTCTACGAAGATCCTCGCCTGTGCGGAGCGCGGGACCGCGTGGACGTCGAACAGGCGGATCGCGGAGAAATGGAGAGGCGCCCGATCGGGGCTTTGCTCGATCCAGATCCACCGAGCGCCCGCGACCCCGATCTCGCGCGCCCGGCGGGCGCGCACGAGAGTGAGCACGCCCTGGACGCCGAGCGCCAGCACCAGGATCGCCAGCAGAAAGGCGGGGAACGGGCTCTTCGGCGCGGGAGGCCGCCGCGGCTCGGCGTCTCGATCGTGTTGACGCAATGCGCCGCGGAGAATACACTCTTCTTCCCGACGTCATGAAAATCGTCGGTTTGATCCCGTCGCGCTACGCCTCCGTCCGCTTCCCCGCCAAACCTCTCGCGCTCCTGGCCGGAAAGCCCATGGTTCTTCACGTCCTGGACGCTGCCCGCGGCGCAAAGACACTCGACCGGATCGCGGTTGCCACGGATGACGAGAGGATCGCGGAGACCGTCCGGCGCGCCGGCGGAGAGGCCCTGATGACGTCGACCGAAGCGGCGAGCGGGACGGATCGGCTCGCCGAGGCGGCACGCGGTCTCGATGGCGACGTCTTCGTCAACCTGCAGGGCGACGAACCGCTCATGGCGCCGGAGAACATCGACCGGGCCGTCGAGGCTCTTCTCGCCTCGCCCGCTCGCGAGATCGCTTCCGTATGGGTCCCTCTGGGGGAATCGGAGCGGGGCGATCCGAATGCCGTGAAAGTGGTCGTGGCCTCGGACGGCCGCGCCCTCTATTTTTCCCGGGCGCCGATCCCGTATCCGCGGTCGGGAACGCCGGCCTACCGCAAGCATCTCGGCCTCTACGCCTACCGCGCGAAAACCCTGCAGTCGATCGCCCGGCTCCCCCCATCCCCGCTCGAGAAGACGGAGTCGCTCGAGCAGCTGCGTTGGCTGGAGGCGGATTTCGCAATCTGGATGGGTGAGGGATCCGGGGACTCGATCGGAGTGGACACGCCCGAGGATCTGTCCCGGGCGGAGCAGGAGTGGTTGCGCAGAGCGAAGGAGGCCTCATGAGCAAATACGTGTTCGTCACGGGCGGAGTGGTCTCGTCGCTCGGCAAGGGCATCGCGGCTTCCTCGATCGGCGCGCTGCTCGAAGCCCGGGGGTTCAGCGTCGCGCTCGCCAAGTTCGACCCTTACATCAACGTCGACCCGGGCACGATGTCGCCGTTTCAGCACGGCGAGGTGTACGTGACGGACGACGGCGCCGAGACGGATCTCGACCTCGGCCACTACGAGCGATTCACGAGCATGACGTCCGGCCGGACCCACAACACGACCGCCGGCCGCATCTACCTGACCGTCATCGACCGGGAGCGCCGCGGCGACTATCTCGGCAAGACCGTGCAGGTGATCCCCCACATCACCGACGAGATCAAGGAAGGAATCCGCAGGGTCTCGGCCGAGGCCGACGTCGTGCTGATCGAGATCGGCGGCACCGTCGGCGACATCGAATCCCTCCCGTTCCTCGAGGCGATCCGGCAGATCCGGCAGGAAGCCGGTCGCGGCAACGCCATCAACGTCCACCTGACGCTGGTTCCCTACATCAAGGCCTCCGACGAGCTGAAGACCAAGCCGACCCAGCATTCCGTCAAGGAGCTCCTTTCGATCGGGATCCAGCCGGACGTCCTGCTGTGCCGCACCGACCGTTCCCTCCCCTCCGAAGTGAAGAAGAAGATCGCACTCTTCTGCAACGTGCCGGTGGAAGCCGTGATCAACGCCAAGGACGTCCCGTCGATCTACGAAGTGCCGCTGCAGTTCGCGGCGGAAGGCCTGGACGAGATCCTTCTCGACCTTCTGCATCTCCCCCACTACGATCGCGATCTGACGAAGTGGGAGAACCTCGTGAACCGGATCAAGAATCCGGCGGGCGAGGTGGACGTCGCGGTCGTCGGCAAGTACGTCGAGTACGGCGACTCCTACAAGTCCCTGAACGAGGCCCTCGCGCACGGGGGCATCGCCAACAACGTCCGTGTGCGGCTCCACTACGTCGACGCGGAGAGCCTCGAGAACGACACTTATCCCGAGGTCCTGGCGCGCGCCGACGCGATCCTCGTGCCGGGCGGATTCGGGAGGCGGGGCGTCGAGGGAATGTTGAAGGCGATTCGCTACGCCCGCGAAAAGAAGGTGCCCTTCTTCGGAATTTGCCTCGGACTCCAGACGGCGGTGATCGAGTACGCGCGCAATGTCGCGGGGCTCGAGGGAGCGAACTCGACCGAGTTCGACGAGGATCCCAGGCACAAGGTCATCTTCAAGCTGCGGGACTTGATCGGCGTGGAAGCCCTTGGCGGCACCATGCGGCTCGGAAAGTATCCCTGTGAGCTGATGCCGGGCTCGTTCGCCGCGCGCGCCTACGGAGAGAGCGTCATTTCCGAGCGGCACCGGCACCGGTACGAGGTGAACCAGGAGTATCTGCAGCCGCTGAAGGACGCCGGGATGTCCTTCACGGGGATGTCGCCGGATCGGAAGTTCGTCGAGATCATCGAGCTCCACGAGGAGCATCCCTGGTTCCTCGGATGCCAGTTCCACCCGGAGCTGAAGTCCAAGCCGTTCGCCTGCCATCCGCTCTTCAAGGACTTCATCCGGGCGGCCCGCGCGCACCGGGGCTCCCGGGAAGAGGCGGTGGCCGCGGACCGCGCCGTCGTGCCGGAACGCGCGGAGATCTCCTGAGCACACCCGTTCGGCGCATCGAGGTCGCGCCGGGCTACGCCATCGGCGGCGAGCGAGATGCCGCTCCCCTCTTTTTCGCGGGCCCGTGCGTGATCGAGTCGCGCGGGCACGCGCTGGCGATGGCCCATCGCCTCCGGGCGATCGCGGAGGAAACGGGAGCCCGGATCGTCTACAAGTCGTCTTTCGACAAGGCCAACAGGTCGTCTCAGGACTCGTTTCGGGGCCCCGGCCTGGCGGAAGGGCTGGACATCCTCGCGGAGGTCAAGGACCGTACCGGTCTGCCCGTGATCTCCGACATCCACGAAGCGTCCCAGGCCGAGCACGCGGCACGCGTCCTCGACGTCCTCCAGATCCCCGCCTTCCTCTCGCGCCAGACCGATCTCCTGGTGGCGGCCGCGCGCACCGGTCGACCGGTCAACGTCAAGAAGGGCCAGTTTCTGGCGCCCGACGACATGGCGCAGGTTCTCGAGAAATGCCGGGGCGCGGGCAACGAGGACGTGATGCTGTGCGAGCGAGGGACCTCGTTCGGATACCACAACCTGGTCGTCGACATGCGGGCGTTTCCGATGATGCGCGCGCTCGGTGTTCCGATCGTCTACGACGTGACGCATTCCCTGCAGCTTCCGGGCGGCGGAAAGGAAACGGGGGGCCTCAAGCAGTACGCGCCGGCGCTGGCGCGCGCGGCGGCGGCGACGGGCTGCGTCGACGGGTTTTTTCTCGAGGTCCACGATCGCCCGGACGAGGCGCTGTCCGACCGCTCGACTCAGCTGGACGTCGAAACGGTGCCCGAACTTCTGCGCTCCTTGATCGCGATCACGCGAAGCGGCCGGAGTCGGGCAGACGTCCGCGTGACGTCCTAAGGCTTTGGCGCCGGCGTCCGCCGGAAGGGCCGGACCCGGTCCCCGCCGCCGGTCTTGGATTCCGCGAGCGCCGACTGGGCGGCCCGCAGCCAGGCTCCGGCATCCCCCGACGCGAACGGCGCGACTCCGGCGGAGAAGCTCGAGCGAAAAGACACGCCCTCGCCGGCGGCCTGAACGAGATCGCGAAACTCGGCGGCGATTCTCTCCATCAGGGCAACGGCCTCCACTTCGGGCAGGTCATCGAGGAGGATTCCGATCTCGTCGGCCCCGAGGCGCCCCATGGTGTCCGAGTGGCGGATCCTTCTCTGGAGGAGGCTTCCCAGAGAGGCCAGCACGCGGTCTCCCGCGGGGTGTCCGTAGGAATCGTTGATGGCGCGGAAGCCGTCCACGTCGAGAACGACGAGCGCGGCGGGCTCGTGGGAAGCCGCCGCCAGCCGGGACGCGGAGCGGTTCACCTCCTCCAAAAAGGCCGTATGCGTGAGGAGACGGGTCAGACCGTCCCGCCGCAGGAGACTCTGCAGGAGCTGCGCGCGCTCCAGGCGCGCCGCTACGGTCGAGAGAAGCAGCCCCGGTGCCACCGGCTTCGAGAGGTGCTCGTCGGCCCCTGAGCGCAGGGCCGCGATCCGAAGGCTCGTCTCCGCGCCGGCCGTCAGGAAGATGACGGGCAGTGTCGCGTAGCGCTCTTCCTGGCGCAGATAGCGGGCGAGCGCGAGACCGCTGCTACCGGGCAGCTCCGAATCCATCAGGACGAGGTCCGGACGGAAGGTCGCGAGGTCCGACTCGAAGGCGAAAGGGTCCGAACAAACCTGCACGACGTATCCCGCCGACTCCAGGACTGCTCGAAGGAAGGCCGCCTGATCGGGGTCGTCCTCGACGGACAGGATCCGGCGCGGCTCCGCGCGCTCCCGATCCAGCAGGTATCGCAGGCGCCTGTGCAGGGCTTCGGAGTCGATCGGTTTCCGGAAATATCCGTCTGCGCCGGAGTGAATCGCCTCGACGCGGTTCGCGAATCCGCCGCCTCCGCTCATGACGAGGATCGCGACCGCGTCACCGTCGGGGCGGGCGCGGATCTCCTCGATCAGGGCGAAGCCGCGGCCGTCGGGCAGCCCGACGTCCACCAGGACGGCGTCCGGCAGCCGCTCGTCGAGCTGCTGGCGCGCCTCGGCGAGGCTCGCGGCGATCCGGGGAGAAAATCCCTCCCGCGTCGAAAGACGCCCCAGGAGCTTCAACACCTCCCGGTCGTCTTCCACGATCAGGATGTCCGCTCCCGCCGCCTCCCGCCGCACGGGGATGGCCACGGCCATGCGTTCCCCGACGCCGTCCAGCGCTTCGCGGATGGAAGCGACGAGACCCCGCCACTCGGCCCGCCGGGAGGCCGGCGGGGGCCCCCCGGCCGACATCACGGCCCCGCACGAGGCCTCGCCGCGCGAAGCGAGGTCCGACACCTCCGGGAAGCCATACGTCCCGCCCGCGCCCGACAGGCCGTGGAAATGGCGTCCCAGCCTCCGGACCGGGTCCCCGGCTTCGCCGGCGGCCGCGCGCTCGATTTCCGCCTCCATCTCCGTCAGACGGCCCGCCGCCCCTGTGACGAAGTCCCGGCGAAAGCCCTCGAGGATCTCGGCCAGCGGTTTCGCGCTCATGACCCGGCGGGTCCTTCGAGAATCTCGAGAAGCTTTGCGGGGAGGGTCATCGGGTCGAACGGCTTGGTGAGGACTCCGCGGGCGCCCATCGTCTTCAGGCGGTCGATCTCCTCGCTCATCGCCTTCGCGGTCAGAAAGACGATCGGGATCCCCGCCGTCCTCGCATTCGAGCGGAGCGACGCGAGTGTCGCCGGCCCGTCCATCACGGGCATCATCATGTCGAGAAGGATGGCATCCGGCCGTTCCTCCTGCGCGAGCCGGACGCCTTCCGCGCCGCAATCCGCCTCTATGACGTCCATGCCTCCCACGCGGGCCAGGGAGAGCCGCGCGATGAGGCGGATATCTGATTCGTCGTCGATGATCAGCACCTTCATGCGGTCGTCACCGCCTGCAGAGCGCCGCGAACCATCTTGACGACGGTTTCGAGGAATTCGGCGTCCGAAGACCGGGACTTCGTCAGGTATTTCGTCGGGCCCAGCACGAGGCGCTTCCGATCCTTCACCGTGAGATCCCGCTCCGTGTACACCAGCATCGGCGTCTCCAGGGCCGCCGGGTCCCTCTGGAGTGTCCGAACCACCTCGTATCCATCCATGTCGGGCAGCGCGAGGTCGAGAACGAGAAGGTCGGGAGCGCGTTCGCGAAAGAGGCCGACGCCCTCGGAGCCGGTGGCGGCGAGCCGGACGGGAATCTTCAGACGAGACAGCTGCCGCTGGATGACGTTCGAAAGGGCCGGGTCGTCTTCGATGACGAGGACTCCCGCGGAGGCGGAGAGCGCCGAGAGGTCGGCGCCGTGCTCGGGAGAGGGAATGCCGGACGGCGCCGCGGGAAGCCGGATCCAGAAGATGCTTCCCTCATCCTCCCGGCTCTCCATGCCAATCGCGCCGCCGTGCTGCTCGATGATCGCGCGGGAGATCGCGAGGCCGAGCCCGCTGCCCCCCTTCTGACGCGCATCGGAGGACTCGACCTGGCGGAAGCGCTCAAAGATCGCCTCGCGATAGGCCTCCGGCACTCCCCGGCCCCGGTCGGCGACGCGGATCTCGGTGCCCGATGCGTTCTCCGTGACGCGGACGGAAACAGTGCTCCGCGCGGGCGAGAACTTGATCGCGTTGGAGAGAAGATTGACGAGGACCTGGACGAGACGATCGGCGTCCGCGAAGAGGATCGCGGCGCTGGAGACGGACTCGAGCGCGATCGACTGGCTGTCCGCGAAGGCCCGCACCGCGTCGAGCGAACGCGCGAGGATTCGCGCGACGGGGACTCGCTCGAAACGCATCTCCAGGCGGCCGGTATCGAGGCGCTCGAGATCCAGGATGTCGTTGATGAGGTCGACCAGCCGGACCACGTTTCGTTCGGCGACCGCCACGACCTCCTTCGCGTCCTCAGGCAGCGGTCCCAGGACTCCCCCGGCCAGAAGACCGAGAGAGCCTCGGATCGACGTCAACGGCGTGCGGAGCTCGTGGCTCACGGTCGAAAGAAACTCCTTCTTCATGCGGTCGATCTCCTTCCGCTCGGAGATGTCGCGCAGGCTCCCGGAAAAATGGCGCCCGTCCGCGGTCTCGAAGGTGGCCAGCGCCAGCTCCATCGGAAAGACCGATCCGTCTCTCCGGCGTGCCGGCCACTCGGTGATCTTTCCGAGGCTGTCGACGGCGGCCTGCCGCATGAACGCCCGGGCATCGTCTCCCGCGACCAGAGGGGCCAGGACGCCGAGGTGCTTCCCGATGAGCTCGGCCGCCTCGTACCCGAACATTCGTTCCGCCGCGGGATTGACCGTTTCTATGATGGCCCGCGCGTCGGTCGTGATGAGGCCTCCTCCCATGTTGTCGATGACGGCGCGGGTCCGCTCCTCGTTAGCCGTCAACGCCGCGGACGTCTGGGCGCGATCGATGGCCAGCGCGAGCGCGTCCGCGATGGATGCCAGGGCGCGAATCGACGCCGGGCTCATGGACGAATCCGAGAACATCGCCACGACCCCGACGGTCCGTTCGCCCACGAGGAGTGGATAGCCCGCGAACGCGACCATCCCGCGGCTGCGTGCCCAGCTCTTGTCGTCCTCGAGCGCGACTTCGTTCTCGAGAGAGACCAGCATCGGTTTCTGATCCCGCGCGATCCGCCCGAGGCGGTGCTCGCCCAGGCGGAGCCGGCTCCGGGAATTCGGCTCGTCGCTCGCGAAGCCGGCCGAGCCGGACAACTCCAGCTCGCGCGTCCGGGGATTGAGTGCCCAGACGCTCGCCGTCGATCCGCCGAGGAGCCGCACCATCGCATCGGCGCACTGGGTGAGCGCCGTGCCGAGCGTCGCGTGCCTCGTGAGCGCCGCGCCGACCTCGGCCGCGAAGTCCGCGAGCCGGATGCGTTCGGCCACCGCCTCCTCCGCCTTACGGCGCTCGAGGACCTCCGCGCTCAACGATCGATTCAGATCCTCGGCCTCGTACGCCCGGTCGCGGGCCATCCGCCCGAGCCGCACGGAGAGCGCCAGGAGGCCGGTAATCAGGAGTCCGACGAGAAGGGCGACGGTCGCGAGTCTCGAGCGCGACTCGAGCAGATCCGAGGAGGGCCAGACGCGAACCCGGACCGGAAGAAGGCTTCCGGCGGTCGACGAATCGCGCGCATACGAGAGCGCCCCCGGCGGCGGCGTCCCGCTTCGATAAATCTCTCGCGTCCCGTCGAACAGGGCGATCGGCGTTCCCCTGGCTCGTTCGCTCTCGAAGACCGAGTCACACCATCCTCGAAAGCGGAAAGCGCTGACGAGCAGGCTCCCCGACGACGGGCCGGACGAGATGGGCGAATAGATCAGGAAGCCCGGCTCCCCGCCGGCGACCCGAAGGGGGCGCGTGATGCGAACGCCTCCGGACTGGAGCGCCTGGTCGAGCGCTTCCCTCCTCCGGGAGTCGGCTCGGAGGTCGAGGTCCACAGCCCCTTCATTCCCCGGGAGCGGAATGACCCAGCGGACGTGGAGAGTCGAGTCCGACCACAGGAGCGCCTGGAGACCGTCCTGATGAGCGTAGTACCAGCGCGCGTCCGCCTCCCATTCCGATCGCGGAAGGTCCCCTCGCTGTTCCCATCGCTTGCTCATCCGGGAGAGCTCGAAGGACCGCGCCCGAATCTCCGTCGCTATCCGGGACGCGAACGAGTCCGCTTCGAGCTGTACCGTGCGCTCGATGAAAGACCGGTCCTGGGCGACGAGCGCCCACCAGAGGGAGAGCGTCGCCGCGATTCCGCCGGCGAGGAGGAACCAGAGAGGGCGCTTCGACATCCCTTCCGGCTCGTCCGCTCTCGCGATCACGAGGACCGCCATGCCGAGCAGAAACAGTCCTATCGCGGCGTGCAGCGCCATCCCGGCCAGGGGACTCCAGAGATAACCGGTCGTCCCCGTCGCGTAGCCCATGAGCACCACGGTGGCGAAGCCGAGGATCAGCGCTCCCGAGAGACCCATGACGAAAGGGCGTCGCGCAAGTCGCCGGCCGGACGCGGCGCAGAGGGCCGATCCGGCGATGAGGAAGGCAATCGCGGTGATCGGTGGCATTCGGGACATCGCAGGCTGCACGCGGACGAGGCCCGGCAGGAGCGTCGCTTCGAAGCCGCTCCGCGCGCCGGAGGCGTACTCGAGCACCTTGACGGCGGTCGCGCAAACAGCGAGTGCCGCGGGGATCGCCGAGAGGCGCGGCCACCTCGACGCGCGGAGGAGCAGCGACAGGCCAGCGAGCATGAAGCAGAGGGCGGTGACGTACACCATGGGGCGGTACCCCGGGAGGATACGGATGAGCCGATCGCTTCCCGTTTGCCATCCGATCACGACCGCCGTCCCGAGGAGAAGGATCGCCGCCCCGCAGGCCGGAGGGAGCCGGCGCGCGATGAGACCGCGGGAAAAATCCGGCCTCGCCGGATGGACGCCGGGCGGCAGCGGCAGCGGCGCGCGGCCGGCGATCGGCACCGCCACTAGGTGAGAAGCTTCTGGAGGACGGACTGCAAGACCCGGATCTCGAGCGGCTTCGACAGATATTCATCGACGTGGAAATCCTTGTACGCCTCGGCCTTGTAGCGGGCGGCCGTGTACAGAGACGTCATCACCACGACCTTCGCCGATGCAGTCGACGGGTCTTCCTTGATCCGGCGGCACATCTCGCGGCCGTCCATCTTCGGCATGAGGGCGTCCGAGAGGACGAGATCCGGAACGTATTTCGCCGCGAGCTCCAGCCCTTCCTCTCCGCTTCGGGCGAGGATCACGCCATAACCGAGCCCGAGAATGGCCCGCACGGCCATCTTCTGGATGTCCGGCTCGTCGTCGACGACGAGGACGAGCGGCCGGATGGCCGACTCGGGCGTCGGATTCTCCGGCGACTCGAATTTTCCGGAGTGCTCCGCCTCGGAGCGATCCCAGAGGGCCCGCGGCGCGGACTCCCAGAACTTCTGTTTGTAGGCCGGAGGCGCTTTACAGAAGCAATTCAGGCAGCTCGGACAGGTGAAAGTCCGCTTGGATACCAGACAGTTGCACCACGAGCTCTCGAGCGGCTCGAAAGGCGACTGGCAGTTAAAGCAGGGAACGCTGTAGGCCTGGGGACCGGGAGAGGACATGGAACCTCCGGGAGTGCACCTATTGTACGCTATCGTACAGTTCGCCGCTTGCCAGCCGGCGTCCGAGGGATCCGCGGTCCAGCCGACCACGGGTGGAAGTATTCGACCGTCGCGAGCGCAAACCCCTCCGCCTCCCGGCCCTCGAGCCTTCCGGCACGCGCTGTCAATCCCCCGTTCCATGAGCGAGCGGGCACACGGGCCGCGGGCTCTCGCCGACGGCGAAGAAGTCCTGACCCCGTTGACGCCGGCGCAACCGCACGCTCCGCCGGCGAGACGGGTCCCGCGGCGGATGCCGCGGCACGATGCTTCGATGCCTATTTCGCGATCGGCTTGCCTTCCGGGTCGAGAAACACGATCTCTCCGAGCTTCAGCTCGCGCAGGCCGGACTCGATCTTCGCTCGATCGCCCACGAGCAGGAGGCCGGCTTGATCCGTCTTCACGTACTTCTGCGCGGCGGCGGTGGCCTGGGCGATCGTCGTCTTGCCCGCCTCGTCGTACTCGCGCTGGAGCTCGGTCGTCGGGAGCCGATCCACCCAGAGGTCGGCGACCTGTCCGTTGATCCGGCCGAGCGCTTCGAAGGCCTGCGCGTACCCTCGCACCCGCTTGGAGCGCGCGGCGGCGAACTCGTCCTCGGTGATCGGGCGGCTGCCGGCGAGACCCTTGAGCTCCTTGTCGAACTCGACGATGGACTCCCTGGTTTTGTTGGTCTGAACGCCGCCGCCGGCATACCAGTACCCCCCGGACTCGAAGAGCACCAGGTTCGAGAAGACCCCGTACGAGTAGCCCTTGTCCTGCCGCAGATTCAGGTTGAGGCGCGTTCCAAACCCGCCGCCCCCCCACACCGCGTCGGCGAGACGCAGCGCCGCGTAGTCTTCGGTCTTTCGCGCCGGAGCGGGGAGAAACTGGGTGACGACGGTCTGCGCCGCGTCCTGGCGATCCACCAGGTAGATGCGGCCCGCCGTCGGCGAGGGAGACGCGGGCGGGATCGGAACGGCCGCCGCAGCGCCCCCGCTCCATCCTCCGAGAGCCTTCTCCGCGAGGGCGGACGCCTCGGCGAGCGTCACGTCGCCCGAGAAGATGATCGCGGAGCTGCCCGGTTTCCAGCGCGCCGCGTAAAAGGAGGCCAGATCCTCGCGGGTCAATCCGGCGACCGTCGAGGGGAGGCCCTGGACGGGACGCCCGTAGGGATGATCGGCTCCGAAGGCGAGCATCGCCCGGACCCTTCCCGCCACGGCGTTGGCGTTCTTCGCCTGCTGCGAGAGGGCGTCCAGGTGAGTCTTCTTCTCGCGCTCCACTTCGTCCGCCGGAAAGCTGGCATTGCGGGCCACGTCCGCGAGAAGCCCGAGAGCCGGCCCGAGGTGTCTCTTGAGCACTTCGACCTCCAGCCTCGCGTCTTCGCGGCTCGCGGACGCCTGGAGCTCCGTGCCCAGGTTCCCGAGAGCATCTTCGATCTCGAGCGCCTTGCGTGTCTTCGTTCCGAGGCGGGCGATGCGAGCTGTCAGATAGGCGATCCCGTCCTTCCCGGCCGGTGCGGCCGCGCTGCCCGCTCGCGTCGTGAGCGTCACCACCACCTTCGGCAGGTCGCGGCGCTCCACCACGAAGATTTCGAGGCCGTTGGAGAGCTTCGCGGTCTGGACCTCGGGTGCCTTGAAGGGCCGGTCGGCGCCGAATTCCGGAGACTTGGAACGGTCGAGGGCCGCTTCCGACGCGCGGCCGGACTTCTCCGGATGAAAGCGGACGAGGAGCCGGTTGCGCGTGTTGAGCCAGCGGTCGGCGGCCGCGCGGACGTCGCCGGGAGAGACACGACGGTGCCGTTCGATGTCCGCCGCGTAGCGGCCGGGATCTCCGGAGAAGGTGTTGTACTGGTTGAGGACGTCTGCCTTGCCTCCGAAGCCGCCGATCCGTTCGAGTCCCGTCACGAACGCGAACTCCTGCTTCGCCTTCGCGCGGTCGAGCTCGGCGGGCGTCGGGCCTGTCTTCGACAAGCGGGCGACCTCTTCGGTGACGATCTTCTCGATCTCCGAAAGGGACGCTCCGGGCCGCGCGGTCGCGATCACCGTGAAGAACCCCGAGATCTCCTGGTTGTTGTTGAAAGAGGTGACGCTCGAGCAGAGCTGCTTGTCGTATACGAGCACCTTCGAGAGCCGCGAGGCGAGCCCGTCCGTCAGGATGTTCGAGATGAGATCGAGCTCCGCGTCGCCCTGCCCGAAAAACTCCGGCGCCGGCCACGTCATGTAGACGCGCTCCTGCGGCACGCGGTCGGTCGCCTCCACGATCTTCTCTCCGGACAGGGTCGGGATCCACCGCGTCGGTCGGTCGAGGGGCGGACCGGCGGGGATGCCGCCGAAATACTTCTCGATGAGCCGCTTCGCCTCGGCCGGGTCGAAATCGCCGGCGATCACCAGCGAGAGGTTGTTCGGCGTGTAATAGGTGCGGAAAAAGTCCTTGACGTCCTCCGGTGACGCGGCGGTCAGGTCTTCGTGGCTTCCGATGACGGTCCAGGAGTAGGGGTGGCCCGCGGGGTGGAGGTTCTCGACCGTGAGCTTCAGCCAGCGGCCGTAGGGGGTGTTCTCGAGACCCTGGCGCCGCTCGTTCTTGACCACGTCGCGCTGGTTGTCGAGCTTCTCTTTCGTCAGGGCGTCGGCGAGCGTCGCCAGGCGGTCTGACTCGAGCCAGAGGATCTTTTCGAGGTTCCCGGAGGGGACGGTCGCGAAGTAGTTCGTCCGGTCGGTGTTCGTCGTCCCGTTGACGCCGCCCTCCTGCAGGTTCGCGCCCGCCGATTCCGCGGTGACGAAGTAGTCGCCGGTGTTCTTGGAGCCCTGAAACATCATGTGCTCGAAGAGATGGGCAAAGCCCGTGCGGCCGGGCCGCTCGTTCTTCGAGCCCACGTGGAACCACTGGTTGACGTTGACGATCGGCAGCTTCCGGTCGACGTGAAGGATGACCTCGAGACCGTTCGGAAGCGTGTACTTTTCGAAGTCGATCTTCGGGGTCTCGGATGCCGCCGGAGCGGGCGCCTTGTGCGCCGAGGGGGCTTTGCGCGCGGGCGTCGCGGGGGTCTGGGCGGACGCCGCTGCGGCGGCCGCGAGCAGCAGAACGGAGAGCGAGCGGGTTCGGAAGAGTGGCACGGCGACTCCTTTCGTGGGGGCCGGGGAATCGGGCTGTTTTCGCACCCTGATACGAAACGACCCGCCCCCGGGTTTTGGCGGTCCGCAACGCTAAGATACGTCGCCGTGATCCTCGAAGCCGCCCGCCGGGTCCTCCAGATCGAAGCGGACACCGTCCGGGAGCAGATCGCCCTTCTTGGAGAGCCTTTTCTTCGCGCCGCCCGGGAGATCTCGCAGTCGAAGGGCCGGATCTGCGTCAGCGGCCTCGGAAAGTCCGGAATCGTGGGTCAGAAGATCGCGGCGACCCTCGCCTCGACGGGAACGCCGGCCTATTTTCTCCACGCCGCGGAAGCGAGCCACGGCGACCTCGGAATGCTGATGACGGGCGACGTGGTCTTCGCCCTGTCGCATTCCGGCGAGACGCCGGAGATCGTCCGTCTCCTCGAGTTCGCCCGGGCCAGGGGTCTTCGGACGATCTCCCTGACCGGCACTCCGGACTCGTCCGTGTCCCGGGGGGCGGACGTGGCGCTCACGGTGACGGTCTCCCGGGAAGCCTGCCCTCTCAATCTCGCTCCGACCGCTTCGACCACCGCGATGCTGGCGCTCGGCGACGCCCTTGCGATGGCGCTCGCCGAAGAGCGAGGATTCGGACCGGAGGACTTCGCCGCCCTCCACCCGGGCGGGAACCTGGGCCGGAGATTTCTGAAGGTCAAGGACCTGATGCGCTCCGGCGAACGGGTTCCCCGCGTGACGGTCGAGACCCCCATGACCGAGGCCATCCACGAGATGACCCGGAAGATGATGGGCATCACGGCGGTCGTCGATGCGGACGGACGTCTCGCCGGCGTCATTTCCGACGGCGACCTGAGGCGCCTGCTGGAGGGCGACCCGACTCTGCTCTCCCGAACCGCCGGCGCGTGCCTGCATCCGAACCCGAGGACCGTCGACGCGGAAGAGTTCGCTTCCACCGCGCTCGCCCGCATGGAGGCGTCCAGGATCACGACCCTCTTCGTCGTCGATTCCGGGCAGCGCCTGACCGGGGCCGTTCACCTCCACGACCTGCTTCCGTCCGGAATCGAGCGATGACGCGGGCTCGGTCCCTCGCGTCTCCGATTCGGGCGATCTTCTTCGACGTGGACGGAGTCCTGACCGACGGCCGGGTCTACCTGGCCGACGACGGCAATGATTTCAAGGTGTTCGACACCAAGGACGGTCACGGGATCAAGATGGCGATCGCGGCGGGCCTGAAGATCGCGTGGATCTCGGGGCGGACGTCGCGGGCGACCGCCCGGCGAGCGAAGGAGCTCGGCGTCCATGCCTGCGTCCAGGGCGTCGCCCACGACGGGAAGCTCGAACGGTACGAGGCGCTCTGCCGCCGCTGGCGCGTGACACCCGCGGAGACGGCGGCGATGGGGGACGACGAGCCGGACGTCCCTCTCCTTCGGGCGGCGGCGTTTTCCGCGAGTCCCGCCGACGGGGCTCCCCCCGCCAGGAAGGCCGCGGACGTCGTGCTCCGACGCTCGGGCGGACGCGGCGCGGTCCGCGAGTTCATCGAGCTCGTGCTCGCCGCGAACAATCGGATGCGCGCGGCGGCGCCCGGACGTCGCCGCGTCCTCGGGGCTGGCCGCCCGCGTCCACGCGGCTGACCCGTCCGGCCGGCGTTGCCGTTGCCACGAAACGAAAACGGGCGCCCCGCGGCGCCCTTTTTTCGCTCGATCGGGAGAGTCCCTAGCTTCCCTGGCGGGCGGCGCGGGCGGGGCTGGGTTTCTTGGGCAGTGCGGCGATGCGGGCGGCCTCGTCGAACTCCGCCAGCGCCTTCTGAAGCTGGGCGTCGCCGGAAGCCTGCACCTTGCGGCCCGCCTCCAGCCCGAACTTCGCATTCACCAGCTCCGTCTGCATCGCCAGATCCACCAGCCGCCGGTTCGCGTCCTCCTGCCACTGCCGCGACAGCTCCTCCGCCGTCGAAAACTTCGACTTCTCCGCGAACCGGAAAAACTCCTCCCTCATCCCCTCCGTCACAGCCACGTCCGCCTTCACCTCCGGATGGCGCGCCAGGTAATCCACCGCGAAGTTGAAGAACAACTGCCGCGCCAGAAGCTGCGACAACAGCTTCGAGTCCCCCCACGCGCTCTTGACCATCACGTCCGGCGTGATCCCTCCCGCCGCGTACACCGTCCGCCCCGCCTCCGTGTAGAACGTCTGACCTGCCTGCCGCGGCGCTTCCGCCGCCGCCGCCGCGTCCCCGACCGTCCCCGCGTCCGGATCCTCCGGGTTCACGTACGCCAGCAGGTCGCTGTAGTCCCTCTGGATCCAACGCCCCGAAGGCGTGTAATACCGCGCCGTCGTCAACGCCAGCCCCGCTCCGTACGGCAGCGTGTACACGCTCTGAACCAGCCCCTTGCCCCAGCTCCTCTGCCCCAGAATCAGCCCCCGGTCGTGGTCCTGGATCGCTCCCGCCACGATCTCCGAAGCCGACGCCGACCCCCGGTTGATCAACACCACCAGCGGCCGGTCGAAATGCGCCCCCTCGCCCGGCGCGTAGAAATCCTGCGCCGACGACGGCGTCCGACCCCGCGTGTAGACGACGCGCTCGCCGCGGGAGAGAAAGACGTCCGCAACGTTGACCGCCTGGTCGAGCACGCCGCCCGGGTTCCCGCGCAGGTCGAAGACGAGCTTCTTCATCCCCAACTTCTGGAGCTTCTCGAGCGCGGCGGTCACCTCGCGTCCCGACGTCTGCGTGAAGTCCCGCAGCAGGATGTAGCCCGTGTCGGCGTTCAGCATGAAGGCGTACGGCACCGATAGAGTCGGAATCTCGGCCCGGGGGATCACGAGATGGATCGGGTCGGCCATTCCGGGTCGGCGGAGGGTGACGCGCACGGAGGTTCCGAGCGAGCCGCGCAGCCGCGCGGAGATCTCGTCGGTGCTCGTGTCCTCGCGGATCTCTTCGCCGCCGATCCGGGTGAGGACGTCGCCCGCGCGCACGCCCATACGGAAGGCCGGCGTGCCGTCCATCGCGGTGATCACGACCGTCTTGCCGGCGCGGTTCTGGATGACGAGCCCGATCCCGTAGTAGGAGCCCTGCTGCTTCTCGCGCAGGTCCGCGTAATCGTCCGGCTCGAGGAAGGACGTGTGGGGGTCGAGACGCGCGAGCATCCCGTGGATGGAGGAGTAGATGAACTTCTCGGCGGGGATCGGCTCCGGTGCCCAGCTCTCGATCGCCGTCAGCGCGTCCGCGTACTCGTCAAACGGCAGCCGCACGACGGCCATCTTCGCCAGAGCGACGCCGGCCACCAGGGCGAGCCCGAGAAACGAGAGCGGCCGCCGCCAGCGCGTCATCAGTGAACTATACGGCCCGCGCAGGGCCGCGGTTTCGGCGAACCTCGCGGCGCGTAAGGTTTTGCGGGCCGAGCCCGTCAACGTGGCGGACGGCTCCCGCCGCCGGGCGGACCCCCGCTCGCGCCGGCCCCACCCGCCACCTTCGCGGACGGAAGAAGCGGCGAAGTATCGCGGAACGGCGATCCAGTACATGGAGAGGCTAGAAAGTAGAACGACGCCTCCGCGAACGCCACGGCTCCCGCAGCGGGGCGCCACCCTTCGCGACGATCGGGACACGTCGCCTTTGCCGCCGCTCGGGCCCCCGCAGCGCAGGGTTCCTCCCTCTTCGCATCGGGAACTCCTCAGCTGCGAGGGGACGGGCGAGCTCGTCGAAATGAACCTCTCTTCGGGGCGCCTGAGAGTGGGATGAGGGCTGCGATGCTAGGATTCTCCTCATGAAAACGATACGGCGGACGCTCTTCGCCGCGATCGTCCTCTCCTTGGCCGCCCTCGCGGTTCAGGCGCAGACGGCCACGCTCCTCGACCTCTCGACGAACGCGCCCATCACCAATTTCTTCGTGGGTCGCGGCCCGCAGGCGGTGGCCTGGGCCGGAAATTTGCTGGCCTACGCCGTCAACCGGGACGACAACACGCTCGTGCGGATCGACCTGTCGTCGGCCTCGCCGTCCGTCACGGCCCTCTTCCAGCTCCCCCAGGGATTCCGGCCGCACGCGGTCGCGGTGAACCCGGCCGGAACCCGCGTTCTCGTCGCCGGCGACGGCAACTTCGCCTATCTCATCAACGTCGCGGCGGAGCCCTTCTCGATCGTCGACGCGCTCTCGGTCACCGCCGACGCGGGCGGCGTCGCCTTCTACGCCGACGGCGCGCGGGCCATCATCGTGAACCAGGCGATTTTTCGCAGCGTCAACCTGTCGACGGTTCCCGCGACCATCACCTCGATCGCGCTCGGAGCCGAGGGCATCGCGGTGGCGGTCAACGCGGCGGGAACCCTCGCCGTCGTGAGCCTCGCCTCCGGGGGGGCGCAGGCCGTCGACCTGACGACGAACCCGCCGAGCCTCGTCGGGGCCGCGGTGGGGTCGGAGAGCGACACCCTCGGGATCGGGATGTCCGACGACGGCACGCGCGCGATCTACGTCGACCAGTCGACGCCGGCCCGCGAGGCCAACGTGGTCGACCTCACGGGGACGCCATCCATCGCCAACATCGTTTTCCTCCCGACACTCGCGGCGCCGAGCGCCGTGGCGTTCAACCCGGTCACCGGGACTGCCTTGATCGCCGGCGACGACGGCGTCGCGGTGCTCCCGCCTCCCTACACGGCCGTCTCGGCGACGATCCGCCACCCCGGACGACACGGGGCGACCCCCTACTCGATCGCGGTCAACCCGGCGGGCACGCGCGCGCTGGTGCTCCACGAGGACCCGTTTTTCTGCAACTTCCCGATCGCGTTCGGCAACGTGCAGGTCGGCTCGATCGCGTCTTTGACCGCCTCGTGTCAGAACACGGACATCTCGGCGATCACCGTGAGCTCGATCACCTCGACCGGGACCGATTTCAGCCTGCTCGGCGTTCCGGCGACGCCCCTCGTCGTTCCGGCGGGAGGCACGATCACGTTTACCGTCCGGTTCGCGCCCGCCGCGGAAGGGCTCCATACGGGGACCCTGACCGTCGACACGACGCGCGCTTTCACGGTCCACGTCGACCTGAGCGGCAACGCCGTCGTGAGCGGTTGCACGCAGGACGCGACGACCATGTGCCTGAACGGGAACCGGTTCAAGGTCCAGGTGGCGTGGCACGTCCCGTCGCAGGGCTCGAGCGGCGCCGGCAAGGCCGTGAAGCTCACGGCCGATACCGGCTATTTCTGGTTCTTCTCCCCGAACAACGTGGAGCTCATGCTGAAGGTCGTCGACGGCAGGGTGGTCAACGACAGCTTCTGGGTCTTCTACGGCGCGCTGTCGGACGTCGAGTACACGATCACCGTCACCGACACATTGACCTCCACGGTGAAGACGTACGCGAATTCATCGGGGCACCTGGCGAGCGTGGCCGACACGAGCGCGTTTCCCCAGGCCGCGCCGGCCGGCAAGAGGGAAGACCGCGACGCCGCGGGAGCGCGCGAGACCACCCTCGCGGAAGTCGAGCGGTTTTTTTCGCCCCCGCGGCGCGAGCCCAAACGCGACCTTTTGACCGCGACCGCCTGCACGGACGGCCCGACGACGCTCTGCCTGAATGCCAGCCGGTTCCAGGTTCAGGTGACGTGGCGCGTCCCCGCCCAGGGCACCAATGGGGTGGGGCAGGCCGTCAAGCTGACGGGCGACACGGGGTACTTCTGGTTCTTCTCCGGCAACAACGTCGAGCTCGTGATCAAGGCCGTCGACGGCCGCGCGTTCAACGACAAGTTCTGGATCTTCTACGGGGCGCTCTCCGACGTCGAGTACACGATCACGGTGCGCGACATGGTGACGGGCGCCACGAAGACCTACCAGAACACGTCGGGACATCTCGCGAGCGTCGCGGACACGTCGGCGTTCTAGAGAGGCGACCTCCGCCGGAGGTGAGCCCGCGTGTCGACTACGGGTCAGCCCCGGCGGTTCGGAGGGCTAAAGCTTATGAAAAGCCCGAACACGACACAAAAACACGGACAAATCCGGGTCCCCGCCCGTGACGTCGTCTCTCGTAAGTGTTTGGGAAAAATGGTGCGCCCGCCGCGATTCGAACGCGGGACCTTTAGCTCCGGAGGCTAACGCTCTATCCGGACTGAGCTACGGGCGCAGAAAAGAACAGTCTTGGGGTGAGTGGAGGGATTCGAACCCTCGACATCCAGATCCACAGTCTGGCGCTCTAACCGGCTGAGCTACACCCACCGTCGGGCCGGGAAATATACCAGACGGCCGCCCCGAGCGGGCCCCGGTCCCGCCCGCCCGGACCATTCCATGCTGCTAGCCTTGCCGCCATGCGACGCGCGATTTCGGCGCCGGCGGCCGCGGCGATCTGCCTCTTTCTCGCCTGCGGGCGCGGCGAGCAGACGGGGCGCTCTCCGGCGGGCGGGACCCCTGCGGCGGCCGCCGCCAACGCGACGGCATCCGATCGCGACGCCGCCGACGTCGCCCGGACGCCGCGCCCGAAAGGCGGCCGCCCGCCCGTCATCTGGCTCGGGATGGACGGTCTCGATTGGGAGCTCCTCGACCGGTTCGCCGCCGACGGCACGATGCCGAACTGGAAGCGGCTCGCTTCCGAGGGCGCCACCGCCCGGTTGAAGAGCTTCATCCCGATCCTCTCCCCGATCCTCTGGACGACGGCGGCGACCGGAGTCCCTCCGGACGTCCATCGCGTCCTCGACTTTCAGGAGACCGATCCGAAGACGGGCGCGAAGGTCCCGATCTCCGGGCTCTCGCGGGCCGTCCCCGCCGTCTGGAACCTGGCGTCCTCGGCGGGCCGCCGCGTCGGCGTCGTCGGGTGGTGGGCGACCCATCCCGCCGAGGTCGTCGATGGATTCTTCGTCTCGGACCACGCGAGCCCCATCCTCTTCGACCGTCTTCCCCTCGCGGGCGCCGCCTATCCCCCGGCGCTCCAGGAGGGGATCGCGCAGATCGCGGCCAGAGAGGGCAACGTCGCCGACGCGGAGCTCGCGCGATTCCTCGGCGGAAGCGCCGCGGAGGCGTCGGCCGACCGCGCCGCCGGAGGGGGACTCGAGAACAAGGCGGTCGCGCTCGCGCGGATCATCGGCGCGACGCGCGTCTCGCACCGCATCGCCCGCGATCTCTATGACCGCGAGCATCCCGACCTGCTCGCGCTCTACCTCGAGGGCACCGACGAGATCGGCCACGTCTTCGCCGCGGTCACGCCGCCGAAGCTTCCGTGCGCGTCGGACGCCGACGTCGCGCGCTACCAAGACGTCGTCCGGCGCTACTACGCCATGGTCGACGCCCTCCTCGGGGCCTGGATGCGCCGCGCCGCGGAGGACGGCGCGACCCTCCTCGTGCATTCCGACCACGGGTTCAAGTGGGGCGCCGACCGCCCGTGCGGGCTCGCCTCGGGCAGCTGGACGACGGCCGCATTCTGGCACCGCCTGGACGGCGTGATCGCCGCGTGGGGCGCGCGCGTGACGCCCGCCGCCTCGCGCGCCGACGCGAGCCTCTTCGACGTGGCTCCGACGGTCCTCGCGCTCCTGGACCTGCCCCCGTCCCGCCGGATGCCCGGCAAGCTCGCCGCCTTCGCCTTCCGGGGGATCGCGCTCCGGCCGCCCGCCGCGGACGGGCCGGCCGCCGAGATCCGCCGCGTCTCCGCCGAACCGATGTCCGAGAAGGAGGCGAGCGAGTACGCGAAGAAGCTCATGGCGCTCGGATACCTCACGGGCGGCGAGACGCGTCCGCTCGCGCCGATCGGAGGCGACCGCCCGGGGATGACCGAAGGAGCGTGGAACAACCTCGGCGTCTACCTGCGCGACACCGCGAACCAGCCTTCCGCCGCGCGCGCGGCGTTCGAGAAGTCGCTCGCGCTGCGGAGCGACTACTACTCTCCGATGTACAACCTCGCGGTTCTCTCTCGCGGAACCGGCCGCACCCGGGAAGCCGAGGACTGGCTCTTCCGCTCTCTGGCGGCGTCGCACGAGGAGCCCGAGCGGGCCGTCCTCGGCTGGTCCCACGAGTACCAGCAGGGAGGAAAACCGGCGGCCGCTCTTTCGCTGCTCACGAAGGCCGCCGCGCTCTACCCGAAGAGCGAGGAGATCGCGCGGGATCTCGCCTCGCTGCGCGCCCGCTCGCGCGACTGCGACCGCGCGCTCGCGGGGCTGGCGCCGTTCGAGAAGGATTCGACGGACTTCCGGACTTTCAACACGCTCGCTCTCGTCGAGACCTGCCTCGAACGGCGCTCCGACGTCGTGCGGCTCCTCGAACGGTCCCTCGCGCTCAACCCGAACCAGCCGGAAGTCGCCCGTTCCCTCGCCGTCGCCCGGGGGGATCGACCGCCCTCCAAATGAAAGAGCCGGGGGCTCGTGCCCCCGGCTCCGGATTCCGACGCTTCGTCTCTTAGAAGCTGAACGTGCCCGTCGCGACGAGACGTCTCGGGGGCGCGTACGACGTGGCCTGCCCGAACGAGGGATTCGGCGTCGTGTTGCTGTCGGTCGTGAACAAGACCTTGTCGACGGAGAGCGCCGGCTGCGTGTTGAAGACGTTCAAGACGCTCGCCGCGAGGCGGAGACTCCCGAACGCGCCGAGCGGGATGTCCTGCGCCACGCGAAAGTCGAAGTTCGTCCAGGAACCGAGACGGCGGCTCCCCGCCGGCTCCACGTACTGGTAGGGCACGCCGTAGACCGGGTCGAACTGCTGGGCCTGCCAGGGTCGGCCGCTCTGGAAGCGAACGTATCCGCCGATGACCGTGTTGGTCGGCAGCGTGTAGGAGCCGAACAGCTTCGCGACGTGCGTCCGGTCGCCCTCGAGGATTCCCTGGCGGTACTGGTCCTCGACGAGGATCCCGGGCCCGTCCTGGAGGTACGAGGAGGAATAGAAAAGCTGCGTCGCGTAGTCGAGGTCCCAGTTGCCGTCGAGCCGCGAGAGCGTGTAGGAAAGATCGGCGGTCCAGCGGTCCTCGGTGCCGGTCTTGCGGACCTGGAGGGTGACGCCACGGTAGCGGCGTTTGGCCGGAATGTTTCCGTAGCGGAAGTCCGACGGGTCCAGGTCGGTGAAGTTGCTTCCGTTCGCGGCGAAGTCTTCGATGACGTCGCGGGTCCGGCGGTAGATACCGTAGCCTTCGACGGAGTATCCGTGGCCGAGCGGCCGGGCATACCCGACGAGGTACTCGTCCGTGAACGTCGGGTCGATGCCGGGGAGCACGCGCTTGTCCTGGTTGTTGGAGCGGGTCGTGGACCCGATGAAGGCGCCCGTGGTCCGGTTGAAGAAGGCGTCGGTCCGGAAGAGCCGGATCGGCGACGCGGACCTCGCGATCGACTGGTTGTCGAGGTTGTCGTACCGGGCGAAGTTCGCGTACACCTTGTCGTGCGCGTTCTGGTCGATCTCGAACGCCACGCCCACGCGCGGCTGGAACTGCTTCGCCCAGTTGATCGTCAGAGTGTCGCGGTAGGTGCAGGCCGCCGCGGTCGTCCCGGACGAGCACGTCGGGATCGAAACGCTGTTGGGGACCGTGAAATCTCCGCTCATGAACACAAACGTGCCGCCCGAGGGGATGTATTCGTCGCGGTTGACGAGCAGCCCGAGGTTGACGGTCAGCCGGTTCCACGTCATCTGGTCCTGCGCGAAGATCCCCCACGTGCGGGCCTTCGAGACCTGTGGGGGCTGGTTGGGGCTGTAACGGGCCCGGTAGCAGGGGGAACCGCCGTTGGGATTTCCTGCCGGCGTGCAGCCGCTGCCCGACGTCGAAACGCTGATCGAGCCCCACCCGTTGGCGATCCGGGCGAGCTCTTCGCGGTTCGCGCTGTAGTCGACACCGAAGCGGATGTCGTGGCTGGCGCCGAGAAAGTTCGCGAGGTAGCTCGTCGTCAGTTTGAACTGGTTGCGATAGAAGTCGTCGTTGTTGATCCCGAGAGACGTTCCGCCGATGGCGTGACCCGTGACCGGATCGTTGAAGAGACCGACGTTCTCGGGATGCGCCGGGTCGAAGGTGGGCTGAAAGCCGAAGTCGAGCACCGGCGAGGCGCCGTTGTGGTTCTCGTTGTGGTTGAACTTCGCCTCGAGGTTGAACTTCGAGGTGGCCGTCCAGAACCAGGAGCCGACGATGATCCGGTCGAGCTCCTTCGGGTTGTCGCCGGTCGACGGCGCGTCGAGGTTGATGTCGGCGTTCGTCTGGGTGACCGCGCGGTAGCGGAACGAGCCCTCGAGAAGCTGGTTTGCGAACGGCGTCGCCGTGAGCTTCGCGAAGTATTCGTTGATGTCGAGATCGGAGTTCGGAAGGGCGTTGGGGATGCCGTTCTCGTCGAAGTCGTTGAAACGGTCCTTCTCCGTCTGCCGGTAGAAGTTCGCGGAGCCGTAGAAGAACAGGGCGTCCTTGAGGACGGGGCCGCCAATGCTCGCTCCGGGGCGCACGCGTTTGAGGCTGCTCGCGTTGTTGGGGTCTTTGCTCTTCGCCTCGAGGCTCGATGGCTCGTACACGACCCTCGCCTCGCCGTGGAAGCCGTTCGTCCCCGACTTGGTGACGCCGTTCACGATGAATCCGCCCGTCCGGCCGTACTCCGGGGAGACGCCGGCGCGCGTGATGTTGACTTCCTGGATGTCGAGCTCCGCGAAATCCTGGAAGAGGTCCGCGAAGAAGGGGTTCGTGACGTTGACGCCGTCATAGAGGAACTGGTTGTCCTGCCGGCCCCCGCCGGCGTTGAAGCCGGGGTTCGTGTTCGAGATCGAGACGCCGCTGTCGGCGACGCCGGGCGCGAGCTGCATCGTGCCCGCGAACGTGCGCGCGAGCGGCAACTTCTCGAACGTGGCGCGGTCCGTCACCGTCGAGGCGGTCGAGGACTTCGTGTCGACGACGGGACTCGCCGCCGTGACGGTCACCTCGGCCGTGGCGCTCGGGCGGAGGATCGCGCGGATCTCGGTCTGCTTCTGGACCGAGACGATGACGTCCTGCTCGAACGACCCGAGACCCGCGAGCTCGGCCTTCAAGTGATACGTCCCGGGCAGAAGCGAGAAGAACTGGAAAGAACCGTCTTCGAGCGTGGTCGTGGTGCGCGCCCTCGGCAGGACGTCGCCTGTGACCGACACGGACACGCCCGGGAGCCCCGCGCCCTGGGCGTCTCGCACCGTGCCGGAGACCGCTCCCGTGGTCTGTGCGAAGGCTAGGGGAGCCGCGAGAGCGAGAAACGCCATCGCGATGAACAGGTGACGAAAACGCATGAGCCTGTCTCCTTCTAAACGGGCAGTGCCCGCGAAACGGATTACGAATCAACCGCTGGTAAAAGACCGTGAAAGCTTCGCGCCGATTTTACTCTCGTTCCAAACGAACGAGGTCCTCGAAAGTTTCACGGCGCCGGACGACGCGAAATCCACCAAATTGGACGAGGACCTCCGGCGCGCGCCCCCGGAAGTTGTAGTTGGAAGACATCGCGAAGCCGTACGCCCCGGCGTCCCGGATCGCCAGCAGATCGCCCTCCGCGACGCCCGCCATGGGCAGCTCGCGGGCGAAGAAGTCGCTCGTCTCGCAGATCGGCCCCACGACGTCCGCGACGATGGGAGTCCCCGAGGGAGGGCCGACCGGCTCGATCGGATGGATGGCGCCGTACAACGCCGGGCGGATCAGGTCGTTCAGGGCGGCGTCGGTGATCACGAATTCTTTGCCGGCATTGCGCTTCCGATAGAGAACCCGCGTAACCAGGACCCCCGCCTTCCCGACGATCGCGCGCCCTGGCTCGATCAACAGGCGAAGGGGCAGCCCCTCGACGTGAGGGAGCACGGCCGCCGCGTACTCCTCCGGAGACATACCGGGACCGTCGGCGCTGGCGATCCCGATGCCGCCCCCGACGTCGAGCGTCTCGAGCGGAAACCCGCGCGAGAGGAGCTCCCGGGCGAGGAGTCCGAGCTCGCGCGCTGTCTCCCCCAGAGGACGCGGATCGGAGATCTGACTGCCGATGTGTGCCTGGATCCCCGTCATCTTGAGATGCGGAAAGCGCCGGGTGGACTCGTAGATGTCGAGCGCCCGCGAGATGTCGACGCCGAACTTGTTGTGCTTGAGCCCGGTCGAGATGTACGGGTGCGAACGCGGATCGATGTCCGGGTTGACGCGCATCGCCACGCGGACCACGCGGCCGGCGGCGGAGGCCGCGGCGTCGATCTTCTCGATCTCGCGGTCGGACTCCGCGTTGAAGGCGAGGATCCCACGCTCGACGCCGTAGCGGATCTCGTCCTCGGTCTTGCCGACGCCGGAGAAGACGACGCGGTCCGGAGGGAAGCCGGACTCGAGGGCGGCGCGCAACTCGCCTCCCGAGACGACGTCCGCTCCGGCTCCGAGGGCGGCGATGGCCGAGAGAAGCGAGAGGTTCGAGTTCGCCTTCGTGGCGTAGCAGACGAGGTGAGGGACCCGCGAGAACGCCGCGTCGAAGCGCCGAAAGCTCTCCTCGACGAGCGCCCGGCTGTAGACGTAGACGGGCGTCCCGACCTCCGCGGCGATCGCCTCGAGAGCGACGCCGTCGCAGGTCAGCTGCTGCCGGTGATTGCGGGAGAAGCCGGGCATTCGGCGGGACTATAACCGTCGCCTCAGAGAGGCGGGAACGGATCCCGTGCCTCGTTTTTTCCTCGCTCGACGGCTAATGACTTCGCAAGATGGTGTGGCGGTCCCCGGTTGACGGATCGAAACGGACGACTGCCCCTTCGGCGTCGATGAAGAGTTTGCCTGCCTCGCATCCGGGCGGCCAGGGCTCTGATTCAAGCCAGAACCATGAGGTTGTCACAGGGTGCAACCCGTTCGCGATGAGCTTGGCGGTTCGTCTTCGCGTATCGATTAACATCAGCGACGACAGCGCCCCCGGTTTCCCCCAGATCAAGACCGGAAAAGCTCCGTCCGTCGTCTCCACGCCGAGTTGGGCGAACGCACTCGCACCGAGACGTATCCGGCCCTCCGGAACACCCGCCGCCGAGAGCAACTGTACGTAGCAATCCGTCTTGTCATTTCCCAGGAGGATGACGCCTCCGTCTGCCCGAAGATCGTGGTCAGTTAGCCTTTCGAAGGTAACCATGAAATTTGAAATCTCGACCAAGGATCGCGCGTCGACCAAACTGAGAAGCCCCTTTCGCTCGTCCCGATACATCAGGCGATCTCCGGCCGCGGATCGGCGATACGAGCCATGATCGCTAATACGCGATCTTCCCGTCTTGGTGATGATGCGATGCGATACGTCGATTTCATGAGATTCCAACCAGAGTTCTGGTAAGTCCGAACGCCGGCGCGATCTGAGTACACGGATCCGTCCCGGGCCGGAGAACCAGGCGTCGTCGAAGCTGCCGCCTGCAGAGAAATGAAACGCCCCGAGTAGGTGGCCAGATTGATCGAAGACAGATAACAAATCCTGGTCTACGACGGCGATCCTCGATCCATCGTGAGACAAGAAGAGCCCTTTCGCCGTTGACGGAAACGAGATGTTCGTCGTCATGACTTGGGGATTTTGCGCATCCATCCTCAACAGCTTGATAACGCCCGAGCCTGACGACTCGTCGTTGCTGACGCGGAGAAGCGACCGGACGTGAAGAAGCGAGGCCATCAGGCGGGTATCGAAAGTCTCCGCCCACACAATGATCCGGCCGTCGGAGCTCCAGCCCATCTTGCGCACATTCCATCCCGGTATTCGAGTGGAATGACCTGAGCGGGTGTCATAGAGGAACGAGGTGAACGCACCCCGGCCAACGCCGTCGATCCAGAGCCAGCCCGATGGGCCTGCGGCGCGGGCGCTTTGGATCGCGACTCCGCCGGGCGTGGTGGAGAACGCCCACACGGAGTAAATAGCAACAGCCACAAGAACGGCTCCGACGGGGGCCCAAAGCGTTTCGAACTGGCGGCGGTGAACGGTCTTCAGGTCTGTGCGACCTGCCGCGATCGCCCGGTAGCTCGCGACAAGGACGACGCCCACGATGAACAGAACGACCGTTCCGAGTAGATAGAGGGGTCGGACCCTTCGGAAAAGAACTATCCAGACAGGGATCAGTCGAACGATCAGCGCCGCTCCCAGAAGCATGAAGCCCGCGCACGCGACGACATCGAGCATGGCCAGCCACGACCGCGATCGAATCGAGATCGAAATGGCGTTCGCCAACAGCATCCCGAAGAGAAGAACGACGATCGCCCAGAGAACCGCGGCGGTTGCACCGCCATAAAAATCTGCGAGCTCAGGTAGGCCGTGATCGAGGACCATCGTCGGCAACAGCGGAAGAAGCATCCCTCCGACGACGAGGACCGTTGCTCCGAGAAGTTTTCCCAACCACAGCTGCCAGGTCGAGATCGGTTTGGAAAAGTAAAAGGAGATCCTTTTTCCCAAAAGCTCCGCACTGAACAGAGAGGCGCCCAGGATCAGTGCTAGACCCGCTCCCATCGCCGACGCGAGAATGAGGGCGGTCATCTGACGCGCGATCAAGGCAGAGTCGCCACTCAGCTGTCGCGCCATCGGCACCAGAATTGGAATCACCCCCGCAATCACGGCGGCTGCGAACACGAACCGCTTTTCGATGATCTCCCGACGGGCTACGGCCACCAGGCTCCTCATCGCGCCTCTCCTTTCGCGGCTTCCGCCCGGGGCGATTCGCCGGCGACCGCGATGAAGATCTCTTCG
This sequence comes from Acidobacteriota bacterium, assembly GCA_039933215.1. Taxonomy (GTDB): domain Bacteria; phylum Acidobacteriota; class Thermoanaerobaculia; order UBA5066; family Gp7-AA6; genus JALYUA01. The sequence continues at coordinate 14,200 of JBDTOO010000022.1, read as the reverse complement.
AGAGAGAGGCCGGACGACTCCGCGTCCTCGACCCCGTCGATCCCCCGGAACCGCTCGAAGGCCTCCGGGTCCCAGTTCGAGACGACGGCCTCGACGCCCCACCCCCGCACCTTGACGCCGACGGCGTCGAATTGGTCGAGCTCGGTGCCGTAGGCGGTGCGCGTCTCGGTGATCCGGTTGCCGTACCGGATGCGCCGGAACCGGGCCTTCAACGCGTCCACCTCCTCGTCGACGACGAGCCGGCCGGACTTGAGAACTCCCACGCGCGTCGCGATGCCCTCGACGGAGGCCAGGTCGTGAGTGGTCAAAAAGACGGTCGTCCCGCGGTCGGAGAGATCGTCGAGCAGCTCGTCCCAGAAGGCGCGGCGCGCGACGACGTCCAGGCCGAGTGTCGGATCGTCGAGCACGAGCAGATCGGGAGACGACGCGAGCGCGAGCGCCAGGAGGACCTGACCCTTCTGCCCCTTGGAGAGCCGCCCGAAGGCGACGTCCGGCGCGACGCCGAACCGAGCGAGCCGCGCTTCCACCGCCGCGGAATCCCACCGGGCGTAGAGGCGACGGCAGAAATCGGAGAGCTGCCGCGCGGTCATCGCCGGAGGGGCGTCGGGCTCCTCGGGCACCACCCCCACGCGGGAGAGCAGCCGGGCGCGCTCCTTCCACGAGTCGGTCCCGAAGAGGCGGGCGAATCCGGAAGACGGCTTGCGGGCGCCGAGGAGGCACTGGACGAGGGAGGACTTGCCCGCGCCGTTTCGGCCGAGCAGCGCATAGACGGAGCCCGGAGAGACCGCGAGGGACACGGCGTCGCAGGCGAGCGTCCGTCCGTAGCGGACGGTCAGCCGCTCCACTTCGGCGGCGGGGGAATTCGCGGAAGTCGAGGACATCACTCTTCCTTCTTTTCCTTTCCCGGCGGAGCCTTGGCGAGCGTCCGTTCCTGGTTGCGCCAGGCCGCGGCGATCTCCTTTTCGGCCTGCTCTTGGGTGGCCCCGATCGATCCCGCGAGCGCGGCGTAGGTCGACGCGCCATCGCGAAGCGTTCGGTCCCGCTCGCCGCGGGCGAGGAGAGGCGGCTTCTCCGCGACGTAGGTCCCGTCGCCCCGCCGCACGGCGAGGATCCCCGCGTCGGCGAGCCGCTGGTAGGCCTTGGCGACCGTCGCAGGGTTGACGCGAAGATCCTTCGCCAGGTCCCGGACGGAGGGCACCGCCTCGCCGGGCGCGAGCGCGGAGGAGGCGACGAGCCGCCGGAGGTTCCGCTCGATCTGGCTCCAGATGGGAGCCGGGTCGGACGGGTCGATGCGAAGGAAACGCACGGGCGAGCTTCTCTTACCTCTGGATGATCCATTCGCGGTCCGCTGCCGGGCCGCTCGACGTGAGAACGCCATCTTCCTTCGAGGACGTCAGGAGCCCGGGGTGCTTCCAGGACTCCTCGTCGAAGACTCGATCCGATCCGGCGCTGATCAGGCGATAGCTCTGCCCGTCCTGGGAGGGCAGATAGCGATACGGCGTTCCCCAGGCGTCGGTGAGAGGCAGCGTGTGTATATAGACCGGTTCGACGAGAGGCCGAAGCTCGGACAGGGTCGAAGCGGCCGGATATTTTCGGTAGTCGATCGCGTACGCCTCGACCACCGTCTGGATCGCGCGCATGTCCATCAGCGTGCGGAAGGCACGCCCCACGTCATCCACCACGGTGCGAGAGGAGGGTTCCGCTGCGCGAGCGCTCGAGCCGATGCAGAACAGGGACAGGGACAGAGCCGCAATGGCCGGGACCCGGATGCGTTTCATGGTCACCTCACTGTATTACAGTACTAATACAGCAAGCCGATCCCCATGTCAAGCTCCGGACCCGAATCTTCCACCAGCGCCCGCCCGGTCAAGCGCTCTTCGCCCGCCCCGTCGTTTTCTCGAAGTCGTATTCGCGCAGCACCCGGGCCCCGGCCGCCACGCCGACGGCGACGACCAGCGTCGCGACGCCGCCGGAGACGACGGCGAAGGTCACCCCGAGCGCCGCCGTCGCGAAGAGAGACGCGACGTATCCCGCCTCGAGCTCTCCCAGCTGGGGGCCGCAGAGAAAGAAGATCATGTTGACGGAGGTCATCCGTCCCCGCAGGGCATCGGGCGTCGCGAGCTGCCGCAGGGTCTGCCGGATGACGGTCGAGATCGCGTCCGCCGCGCCGGTCGCCGCGAGCGCCAGGAGGGTGAGCGGGAAGCTGCGCGAAAGCCCGAAGACGACCGTGGCGACGCCGTACGCCGCGACCGCCCACAGGAAGATGCGTCCCTGCCGGGCGGGCAGCGGGCGGATCGAAAGATAGAGCGACCCGACGAGGGCGCCGACGGCGGGCGCGGAGACGAGGAAGCCGTAGCCCGTCGCGCCGACCTTGAGCACCTGGTCCGCGAAGATCGGCAGCAGCGTCATGGCGCCGGCGAAAAACGTCGCGAGGAAGTCGACGGCCATCGTCCAGACGATGAGCGGCGTGCGAAACACGAAGCGCAGGCCCTCGCGCAGCGCGGCGATCGGATGGCCGTGCCCTCCTTCGCGCGCGGCCGGCCTTCCCGACGCTCGCATCGTCACGAGCGCCCAGAGGACGGCGACGAAGGACACCGCGTTGATCAGGTAGATCCACGCGAGGCCTCCCGTCTGCACGCTCCCGGCGGCGGCGCGCGCGGCGTCGCCGACGGCCTGACCCGGCACGAGCGAGTGGCCGGCGATGATCCAACCCGCGAGGGCCGGCCCGACGATCTGTCCGGCCGTGTAGACCGAGAGCGTGATCGAAAGCGCGCCCGGAAGATCCTCGTCCGGCACCAGACGGGGGATGAGCGCCTGCCGCGCGGGAGCGTCGAACGCGCCGGCGCCGGCGGAGCATGCGGTCATCGCGTAGAGCAGCCAGAGCGTCTCGTGCCGAGTGAAGGTCATGAGGGCGAGCACCGCGGCCACCACTCCCATGAAGCTCTGCGTGACGACCATGAGCCGCCGCCGGTCGAACCGATCGGCGAGCACCCCGCCGACCAGCGAGAAGGCCACGATCGGGATCACCCGGGCGAGGCCGACGAGGCCCAGCGCGAGCGGCGAGCGCGTCAGGAGGTACACGTGCCAGTTGATCGCCACGCTCTGCATCTGGGAGCCGATTCCGGAGACCAGGTAGGCGGCGACGAGGCGCCGGTAGTCCCGATGTCGGAGGGCGAAAAACGGGAGACGGGCGGAGGCGGAAGGCGACAAGGGCGAGATCTTACGGTCGATTTCTGATATTGATACTGACTGGTCAGTATCGATATGGGACGAGTCCGGACCGAAACCAAGCGCGTCGAGATCCTCGAAGCTGCCTCGCGCGTCTTCGCGGAACGGCCGTTTCACGAAGTCCTCATCGAAGACGTCGCCGCCGGCGCGCGCGTCGGAAAGGGGACGATCTACCGCTACTTCGACACGAAGGACGACCTCTACTTCTCGACGATCCTCCACGGCTTCGATACCCTCTCGGACGGTCTCGAGAGGTCGCTCGCCTCGGAAATCTCGCCCGTCGCGCGTCTGGAGCGAATCGCCCGCGAGGTCATCGCGTATTTCTCCGCGCGGCAATACCTCGCGACGCTTCTCCAGAACGAGAGGCGATTCGAGCGCCGCGACGGGGAGCTGAAGAAACGGCGGGACGTGGTCCATCGCATGGTGACCGAGTGCCTGATCGAGGGCATCGAGCGCCGGGAGTTGCGGAGCCTCGACGTGCGGATCGCGGCGGAGTTGTTCCGCGGGATGGTCCGCGCCGCCGTATGGCTCGATCCGAAGGCCGACGATCCTCGCGAGGTCGCGAGGACGATCGTCGAGATCTTCGTCCAGGGAACGGAGAGACGCGGATGATGAAAACGCGGGCGGGAATCGCGGCCCGGCTGAGTCTCGTGCCGATCTTCGCGGCGGCGGTCGCCTGCGGGAAGAAGGCCCCGCCCGCGCCGCCTCCTCCCGCCGTGCAGGTCGGTCCCGTCATCGTGCGGGACGTGCCCGTGACGTCGGAGTGGATCGGCACGCTGGACGGCTATATCAACGCCGAGATCCGGCCGCAGGTCGAAGGCTACCTGCTCCGCCAGGTCTACCAGGAAGGCTCGTTCGTCCGGAAGGGCGCGGTCCTCTTCGAGATCGACGCGCGGCCGTTCCAGGCGGCCTACGAGCAGGCGCGCGGCGACCTCGAGCGCAACCAGGCCGCCGTCGCCCGGGCCCGGCTCGACGTCCAGAGATTCACGCCGCTCGTCGCGGAGAAGGCGGTCAGCCAGCAGGAGCTCGACAACGCCTCGACCGCGCTGCAGCAGGCGGAGGCCAACGCCGCGGGCTCCCGCGCGAGCGTCGAGCGGGCGCGTCTCAATCTCGCGTGGACGAAGGTCGGCTCGTTGATCGACGGGATCGCCGGAATCGCGAAGGCGCAGGTGGGCAACCTCGTCAATCCGCAGACGTTGATGACGACGGTCTCTCAGGTCGATCCGATCAAGGTCTTCTTCAGCCCGAGCGAGCGCGAATACATGGCGTGGTCGGCTGGCACGCCCGGAAGCGCCGGGCCTGGAGGGGGCCTCGTCGGCGCCGCCCACAGGGGCACGCTCCGGCTGATCCTCTCGGACGGCTCGGAATATCCCCATCCGGGAGACCCGCTTCTCCAGGACCGGAATATCGATCCCCGGACCGGCACGATCCAGATCGTGGGCGTCTTTCCGAACCCGGAGGGGCGACTGCGTCCCGGACAGTACGCGCGAGTGAGAGCGTCCACGCAGACGGTGCAGGGCGCCATCCTCGTTCCGCAACGCGCGGTCTCCGAGCTCCAGGGCAGTTATCAGGTGGCCGTCGTCGGACCCGACAACCGCATCGAGATCCGCGCCGTGCAGATGGGCGAGCGGATCGGGACCCTGTGGGTCGTGACGAAGGGACTCGTGCCGGGCGACCGCATCGTCGTCGAGGGCACCCAGAAGGTGAAGGCCGGCGTGACGGTGGATCCGCGCCCGGTGGCGGCCGTGTCTCCGGCGTCCGTCACCCCGGGGCAAACCGCCGGGGCTCCGGGCGGGAAGTAATCGATGTCGCGCTTCTTCATCGGGCGGCCGATCGTCGCCATCGTCATCTCGATCATCACGGTGATCGGCGGCCTCGTGGCCATGGGCGGCCTCCCGGTCGCCCAGTTTCCTCCGATCATTCCGCCGCAGATCATCGTGTCGACGACCTACACGGGCGCGGACGCGGTGACGATCGAACAGTCCGTCGCGGCGCCCCTCGAACAGCAGATGAACGGCGTCGACGACATGATCTACATGCAGTCGACGAACGCGAACGACGGCTCGATGTCGCTGACGGTCACGTACGACGTCGAGTCCGATCCGAGCATCGACCAGGTCAACACCCAGAACCGCGTCGCGCAGGCACAGCCGTTTCTCCCGACCGACGTGAGCCAATTCGGTCTCAACATCCGCAAATCGACCGGGCTGCCGCTGCTGCTCATCGCGCTCAACTCGCCGAAGGGGACCTACAACTCCCTCTTCCTGGCGAACTACGCGAACATCAACATCAACGACACGCTCTATCGGGTTCCGGGCGTCGGAGAGGTCCGCATCTTCGGCGCGGGCGACTACGCCATGCGCATCTGGGTCAAGCCGGACCTTCTCGCCAAGCTCGGGATCACGGTCCCCGACGTCAACCGCGCCGTGCAGCAGCAGAGCACCGTCAACCCCGCGGGGCAGATCGGGGCTGAGCCCTCCCCGCCGGGCCAGGAGATGACGTACACCGTCCGCTCTCAGGGCCGGCTCGTCACGGCGGAGGACTTCGCGAAAATCGTCGTGCGGTCCAACTCCGACGGCTCCGTCGTGCGGCTCGGCGACGTCGCCCGGATCGAGCTCGGCGCGCTGTCGTACCGGCAGCGCGCGCGCATGAACGGGCGAGCGGCCTGCGCCCTCGCGATCTTCCAGACGCCCGGTTCGAACGCGCTCGCGGTCGCCAAAGGCGTCAAGAAGACGATGGCGGAGCTGAAGTCCCGGTTCCCGCCGGACCTCGACTACGTTTTCTCCCTCGACACCTCCCGGCCCGTCACGGAGGGGCTGCGCGAGATCGCCACGACGCTCTTCGAGGCCATGGTCCTCGTGATCCTCGTCGTGTTCCTCTTCCTGCAGAACTGGCGGGCGACCCTCATCCCGATGATCGCCGTGCCCGTCTCCCTCATCGGGACGTTCGCCGTTTTCCCCCTGCTCGGCTTCTCGATCAACACGCTCTCGCTTTTCGGCCTGGTCCTCGCGATCGGCCTCGTCGTGGACGACGCGATCGTGGTCGTCGAAGCCGTCGAGCACCACATCGAGGAGGGGATGGCGCCTCGCGAGGCGACCATCCAGGCGATGAAGGAGGTCTCGGGCCCCGTCGTCGGCATCGCGCTCGTCCTGACGTCGGTCTTCGTCCCGATCGCGCTGACGAGCGGGATCCAGGGTCGCTTGAACAAGCAGTTCGCCGTGACGATCGCCATCTCGGTGCTGATCTCCGCGTTCAACGCCCTGTCGCTCTCGCCGGCCCTGTCGGCCATGCTGCTTCGTCCCCGCAAGGAGGGGCGCGGCCCGCTCGCGCGCTTCTTCGCCTGGTTCAACCGCGGCTTCGCGAAGGCGACGCACGGGTACGTGAACGTTTCGCATCACCTGATCCGCAAGGCGCTCGTCACGGTCGCGATCCTCGGCGGCTTCCTTCTCCTGGATGCCGTTCTCGGCCGGAAGCTGCCGACGAGCTTTCTGCCCGAGGAGGACGCGGGCTACTTCCTGCTGAACATCCAGCTCCCGCCCGCGGCCTCGCTGCAGCGCACGGACGAAGTCTGCCGCAGGGTCGAGAAGATCCTCGCCCAGACGAAGGGCGTCGAGTACGGGACCGACATCGTCGGGTTCAGCCTGCTGACCCGCGTGACCGCCACGTACAACGGGTTCTTCTTCGTAAGCCTCAAGCCCTGGAGCCAGCGCGAGGAGAAGGACCTCGAAGCGCATGCCATCCTCCAGAGTCTGAACGCGCGGTTCGCCAGGGAGATCCCGGAGGCGAACGCGTTCGCGTTCTCGCCGCCCGCGATCCCCGGGCTCGGGAGTGCCGGCGGGTTCTCCTTCTGGCTGCAGGACCGGGCCGGGCGCGACGTCGACTTCCTGGCGCGGAACCTCCAGACCTTTCTGGATGCCTGCCGCAAGCGCAAGGAGCTCGTCGGCGTGAACTCCGTGTTCAACGCCGCGGTGCCTCAGGTCTTCGCCGACGTCGACCGCGACAAGGCGTTGAAGCAGGGCGTCGCGGTCGCGGACGTCTACCAGACGATGCAGGCATACCTGGGCGGCCTCTTTCTCAACCAGTTCAACCGATTCGGGCGCCAGTGGCGCGTCTTCCTGCAGGCGGAGGGCGAGCAACGGGGGTCCGCGGCGGACATCGACCGTTATTTCGTGCGCAACGCCCAGGGGGGCATGGTTCCGCTTTCCTCCCTGGTGACGACCCGGCGGGTCGCGGGTCCGGAGTACACGAACCGATTCAACGTCTACCGCGCCGCTCAGGTAATCGGCTCCGCGGCTCCCGGCTACAGCTCGGGCCAGGCGCTCGCCGTCCTCGAGGAGGTCGCCCACCAGGTCCTGCCGCCCGAGATGGGCTACGACTTCTCCGACCTGTCCTACCAGGAGCGCAAGTTCTCGGGCTCGGCGTTGCCGGTGTTCGCTCTCTCGCTCGTCTTCGTCTTCCTGATCCTCGCGGCCCTCTACGAGAGCTGGTCGCTGCCTTTTTCCGTGCTCCTCTCGGTGCCGATCGCCGTGTTCGGCGCCTTCGCCGGGCTCTTCCTGCGCAAGTACGACCTCGGCGTCTACGCGCAGATCGGGCTCATCATGCTGATTGGCCTGTCGGCCAAGAACGCCATCCTGATCGTCGAGTTCGCGAAGATCGAATACGAAAAGGGGCGGGATCTCGTGGAAGCGGCGCTCATCGGCGCGCGGCTGCGCCTGCGGCCCATCCTGATGACGTCGTTTGCCTTCATCCTCGGCTGCGTCCCGCTCTGGATCGCGAAGGGTGCCGGAGCATTCGGCCGGCGGATTCTGGGAACGGTGGTGATCGTCGGCATGCTCGCGGCCACGGGGCTCGCGATCTTCGTCATCCCGTCCCTCTTCGTCATGGTGGAGAAGTTCGCGACCCGCCGGAAGGGGCGGGCGCCGTCGGCCGGGCCTGCGGTCGAGCCCGAGACAGGACCGTCGGGAGGATGACGGCGATGCGGCGGCTCGGCGTTTTCCCGGCGCTCCTCGCCGCGCTGGTTCTCTCCGGCGGGTGCCTCCTGGGCCCCGACTACAGGAGGCCGGCGTTCGAGACTCCAGAGCGGCACCGGGACGAGCGCCCGGAGGGGCGGGCGCAAGCCGCGGCGGCGGCGGCGTCTCTCGCGGACCGGCCCTGGTGGGAGATCTTCGGAGACGAGGCGCTCGGCTCGTTGATCGACGAGGCGCTCCGAAACAACTTCGACGCCCGCGTCGCCGCGTGGCGCGTCGAGGAGTACCGCGCCCGCGCCGGCGTCGTGCGAGCGGACCTCTATCCCCAGGCCCGGTACCAGGGCCAGGTGGTACACGGCCGCCAGTCGGACCTCGTCTCCGGAGACACGAACGGGCCGACCGGCACCGTAGTCACGGTCAACGCCGCGCTCTCGTGGGAGATCGATCTGTGGGGACGAGTCCGGCGGCTGTCGGAGTCGGCGCTCGCGCAATACCTGGCGACCGAAGAGGCGCGGCGCGCCGTCATGCTCTCCGTCGTCTCCCAGGTCGCGACCGCCTACTTCCAGTTGCGCGAGCTCGACGAGCGGCTCGAGATCGCGCGGCGGACGACCGAGGCGTTCCAGGGAACGTACGACCTCTTCGACCGGCGGCTCTCGGGAGGCGTGGCCTCGGGGCTGGAAGTCGCGCGCGCCGAGGCGGCGCTCGGAAGCGCGTCCGCCCAGATCCCCGACCTCGAACGGCAGATCGTCGCGCAGGAGAACCTCCTCTCGTTCCTGCTCGGCCGGAACCCCGGGCCGATTCCGCGGGGGGCGGCGCTGACCGAACAGCCGATCCCGGTGGACGTTCCGTCCGGTCTTCCGAGCGCGCTGCTCGAACGCCGTCCCGACGTCCGGCAGTCGGAGGCTCTCCTCGTCGCCGCCAACGCCAACGTCGGAGCGGCCATCGCGGACTTCTTTCCGTCGATCAGCCTGACGGGAGCGTTCGGAGGCGTGAGCGCGGACGTCGGCGAGCTCTTCGGCGGGAACAGGGCGTGGTCGGTCGCCGCGAATCTGGCGGGACCGATCTTCCAGGCCGGCCGGCTTCGCAACCGCTACCGCGTGAACCGGGCGCTGTACGAAGAGGCGCTGGTCCAGTACGAGTCCGCCGTCCGAAACGCGTTCGGAGAAGTCTCGACGGCTCTCGTCGCGCACGCCAGGCTCGCGGAGGTCGAGGTCCGGCAGAAGCGGAGCGTCGCCGCCTACCGTGAGGCCGTGAGACTCGCGAACATCCGATACACGTCCGGGCTCTCGAGCTACGTCGAATTCCTGGACGCGCAACAGCAGCTCTTTCCGACCGAGATTGCTCTCGCCCAGACGCGCTCCGCTCGCCTGACGAATCTCGTGACGCTCTATCGCGCCCTGGGGGGCGGATGGAACGTCCAGGATCCGACGTGGGCCCGGCCGGCGGCGTCCCCGCCCGCGGCCGCGGTCCGTCCGGAACGCTGAGCGGCCTCCCGACTCAGAGCCGGCGCGTCTTCTTCGCGGCGGCCGCGGCTCCCTTTTGCACGAGGGGCTTCGCCTTCCGAGCCCCGGCCCTTCCGATCGGCTCGAACCGTTTGCCCCTGGCCGCGTTGTAGGACACGAAGAAGTGCTCGATCTCGTGGAGAAGGTTCTCCGGCAGGTCGGTCAACGCCCGGACGTTCTTCTGGGACCTCGACGCCGCGGCGACGGCGAGAGCTTGTAGAGGCCGAGGTCCTCGTCGAGCTTGAACTTGTCGCGGCTCCCTTTGGGCGTGTCGCCGATCGCGTGGAGGTGTCCCGTCGCGCGGTCGAACGGCGGCAGGTCGTCTCCGAGGGGATGGCGGTTCGCGGGCCTGCGGGAGGCGCTCGCAAGAATGAGACCCACCGGTTCGAGTCCGGCTCATCCAGGCGGAGCTCCGGCTCCCCTCCAGAAGACCCGTCCTGCCGCCCCGCTTGCGCGGGGGAGAGGAAGGCTCCCGATCAGGCCCTTATTTCACCTCGGTGCGCCGCGAAGCGGCCACGATCCCCCGGACCCCCTCGGCGAGCAGGATGTCGCTGCGGCCCTCATTTTCGGCCAGAACGATGCGCTTTCCGTCCGGCGAAATCCCGAAGCTCTCCGTCGGCCGATCGGGGTCGAAGCCGGCGACCGGACGGCGGGTTGCCGACGTATCCGCGAGCTCGGTCGAGAAGTCCTGTACGAAAACGCCGGAACGGCCCTCCGCGTCGGTGCCGATGGTGGCGATCCCGCGGCCGTCCGGCATCCAGCGGGAACGTCCTAGCGGGTACACGGCGGACCGGAGCGGGATGACGAGAGGCAGGATGAAGCCGTCCTCGATCCGCGCGATCCGCGCCGATACACCGGGATAATGGAACAGGACGTACTGCCCGTCCGGCGAGACCTCGGGATGCACCGTCCCGCCCGCCGCGACCTGTTTCACCCCGGAGCCGTCGGGGCGGATCCTCCAGATCCCGTATCCCTTCGGATTCCCGGAGGTGTAGACGATCCACTTTCCGTCGCGGGTTTCCGTGGGATTCTCGGCGTCCACCCCGTCCCGGGTGAGCATGCGCGCGCCGCTCCCGTCGGCGTCCGCGATCCAGACCTCGAAGTGGCCCGTTCGGTTGGAGCTCCAGAGAAGGTGCCGGCCGTCCGGGGAAAGCGACGGGTCCCAGTCTTCTCCCGGATGCTCCGTCAGCCGGCGCAGAGTCCCGGTCTTCGTCGAGATCTTCCACAGTTCGAAGTCGCCGGTGCGGTCCGACGAGAACACGATCCATTCCCCGTCGGAGGAATAAGCGGGCTGCCGATCCGTGCCGTTGCCCTGCGTGAGCCAGCGGGGCGTGCCGCTTCCGGCCGCGATCGACACCTCTCTGAGACCCTCTCGCGACGAGTCCGACTCGAACACGAGGCGCCCGGGACCGGCGACGTCCAGGTTCAGGCCCGCGTACGGCACGTGGAGGACCACCTCCGCCCGACCGCCCTTCTGCGGCTGGAGGAGGACCCGGCCGGCGCTCGTGCGGACGTCGCCCGTCGGAACGTCGCTCTGCAGGTACACCAGCCGGTCGCCCGAGAACGCGATGGAGGAGAGGTAGCCGAGACTCTCCGGGGGATGGATCGCGCGCCGGCTTGTGCCGTCCGCGGAGAGGAGAAGTATCGACCCGGGGCCCGTGATCTGGATTTGTGACTCGACCACCACGATGGAGCTTCCATCCGGCGTCCACCGGGGCCGCCGCAGGAACGTATCGGGAAACGCACCGATCGTCCGTTCGGAGCTTCCGTCGGCATTCGCGATGTGGACCGAGGCATCTTCGAATCCGCCGGCTCGGGAGTGGGTCCGGAGAAAGACGATCTTCGACCCGTCCGGGGACCATGCTCCGTGATGGCCCTCGCTGACGACCTTGCGGGGGTCCCCTCCGACCACCGGTACGCGGAAGATCGCGGCCTCGTTGCCGCTCCAGCGCGAGAAGAGGACGCTCGACCCGTCCGGCGAGAACCGCGGCTCCGCGTCCTCGGGCCCTTCCGAGAGCGCCGCTTCTCCGCCTCCGGCGATCTGTTTCAGCCATATCCGGCTCCGGCCGTCCCGCCGGGAGACGAACGCCATGTTCGTTCCGTCCGGAGACACGGCGGGATCGTGGTCCTTCCCGGAATAGGTGAGAGCGCGCACGCGGGGCGGCTCGGGCGGGGGCGGCGCGAACGCCCTCGAACCGATGAGGCCGGCCACCGCGCCCGCGAGAAAGATCCCCAGACTGGCAAGAGCACGCCGGATTCCCGCGGAAGGCCTGGCCCTGGCGCGCCCCGCAACCGCCGGGGCGCTCGCGCCGGACACCGATTCGAGATCGAAGGCGAGATCGTGCGCGGAGTGGAACCGCTGCTCCGGATTCTTCTCGAGGCAGTGGCGCACGATGCGCTCGAGCCCGGGCGAGACATTGCGGTTCGTGGCCGAGAGATCCGGCGGGTCCTCCCGCAGGATCGCGCTCATGGTGTCGGCGGCGGAGTCCCCGTGGAAGGCCCGCTTTCCGGAGAGCATCTCGTAGAGGATCGCGCCGAAGGAGAAGATGTCGGAGCGTGCGTCGGCGGGACGTCCTCTCACCTGCTCGGGAGACATGTAGCCGAGCGTGCCAAGGACCACACCAGGCTCGGTGCCAGCGGTCGCCGTGGGCATGTGCGTGATTGAACCCTTCTCCCCGGTGTGCGTCAGCTTCGCCAAACCGAAGTCCAAAATCTTGATTCGGCCGTCCTTCGTGACGAACAGGTTTTCGGGTTTCAAGTCCCTATGGACGATGCCCTTCTCGTGTGCGGCCGCCAGTCCGTGCGTGATCTGGAGGGCGAGCTCGAGCGCCCGGCGCGGAGAGAGGGCTCCGCCGGACAACCGCGACCGGAGGGTTTCACCCTCGAGCAGCTCGGTGACGACGTACGGCGCGCCGGATGCGTCCGAACCGATGTCGTGAACGGCGGTGATGTTCGGATGGTTCAGGATCCCGGCCGCGCGCGCCTCCTGCTCGAACCGGCGCAGGCGGTCGGCGTCCGCGGAGAACGAGGCGGGAAGCACCTTGATCGCGACTTCCCGGCCGAGCCGCGCGTCCTTCGCCCGATAGACCTCTCCCATGCCCCCCGCTCCGAGGAGGTCCAGGATCTCGTACGGGCCGAGCCGGGCGCCGGCGGAGAGCGGCATGGAGTGGGCGGAAGTCTATGCCGGGCGAGGCGAGGCGAGGCGAGCCGCCGTCGGCGCTCGCCTCGAGCCGCAGACCCGAATCGGAAAGAGAGCGCCCGGCCGGGGCCCGCTCCGGACCGTCGCCCGGCCCGGAGATCCGCTCCGAGACTTCCTACGAATCCCGCCCGAGCGTCCGCAGCAGGAAGGCGTAGTCGAACGCCGCTTCCCGCAGCTTGTCGTAACGCCCGGAAGATCCCCCGTGGCCGCCGGCCATGTTGACCTGGAAGATCAGCGGGTTCTTGTCGGTCTTCATGGTCCTCAGCTTCGCGACGTACTTCGCGGGCTCCCAGTACATGACCTGGCTGTCGTCGAAGGACGTCTTCACGAGCATCGTCGGGTAGTCCTTCGCCGCGAGGTTGTCGTAGGGGCTGTACGAGGCCATGTAGTCGTACTGCTCCCGGATCTTCGGGTTGCCCCATTCCTCGAACTCGCCGACGGTCAGGGGGAGCGACTCGTCGAGCATGGTCCCGATGACGTCGACGAACGGCACGCGGGCGATGACGGCGTGGAAGAGGTCCGGTCGGAGATTGACGACCGCGCCCATGAGCAGTCCACCCGCGCTGCCGCCCTCGATCGCGAGCTTCTCCTTCGACGTGTACTTCTGCGCGATCAGGGTCTCGGCGGCCGCGATGAAATCGGTAAAGGTGTTCTTCTTCGACAGCATCCGCCCCTGCTCGTGCCACTTCTTGCCCATCTCGCCGCCGCCGCGAATGTGCGCGATGGCGTACACGAAGCCGCGGTCGAGAAGCGAGACGCGGTTCGAGTTGAAGGTCGGAAACGTCGCGGAGCCGTAGGACCCATAGCCCATGAGGAGCGTCGGGTTCGACCCGTCCTTCACGAGCCCCTTGCGGTACACGAGGCTGATCGGGACGCGCGTCCCGTCGGCGGCCGTCGCGTAAATCCGCTCCGTGCGGTACCGCGCGGCGTCGTAGCCGCCGAGGACCTCGGTGCGCTTCAGGATCAGGCGCTCTTTGGTCGCCATGTCGTAGTCGTAGACCGTCGGCGGCGTGGTGAGCGACTGGTAGCTGAATCGGAACTTGTCCGCCGCGAACTCCGCGTTCGTCTCGCTCAGAAGCGCGTAGGCGGTCTCGGGGAACTCGACGCGGTGAGAGGCGCCGGTGGCGAGGTCCATGACACGGATCCGCGGCAGCCCTTCCTCGCGCTCCGAGATCACCGCGTGGCTGGCGAAGACCTGAACGTTCGAGACCATCACGGCGTCGCGGCAGGGAAAAAGCTCCTTCCAGCTCGCGCGGTCCGGATTCGACACGGGAGCGGTCACGACGCGGAAGTTGCGGCATCCG
>JBDTOO010000021.1:0-56626 GCA_039933215.1 Acidobacteriota bacterium | reverse complement strand
GTCGAGACACTGGACCATCTCCGCGGAGACCGGCGCCGAAAACGGCGCGGACATCCTCTACACGGTCGAAGGCGGCGGCACCAAACGCAAGCCAAAGGGGTCAGATCCGAAATCCAGATCTCGCTGACCTCGCCCTTTCCGCAGGTCGCAGAAGTTCCCTGGCTACCTTCCGTGATCGCCGCGCGACGGGATGAGATCATCCGCAAGCTCCGGTCCGCGAAATCAGTGTTCGGGACTGCCCCATGGCTCCACTCACTCCGACCGGCACCACATAGACTAGCGAACGATCCAGACGTTTCGCCGGTTCCGAGGAGAGCTCGAGATGGCCCGATTTCACACACGATGGTCGCGTTTTGAGAAATGCGTGACCGAAGGAGCCCAGATGATTCTTCGCCGGTCGCTAGCCGCCGTTGCGATGTCCCTGTGCGTCGCCGGCCTCGCCGTCGCCGCGGACGCTCCCCCGGCGCCGCTCGCGGTCCAGGACGTCCTCATGGCGCCGACCCTCGCCGCCTACTCGCCGCCCGCGTTCTCTCCCGACGGGAAGCTTCTCGCCTATGTCGTCACCGACAACACGCGGCGCCACGATGCGATCGACAGCAAGGAAGTGGCGCGGACCGGCCTCGGATGGTTCGGCGTCGCCGCGGACATCTGGATCACCGACCTCACGACCGGCGAACGCCGGAACATCACCGGCTCGACGGGGCACAACTGGTCTCCGTCATGGTCGCCGGACGGGCAGATGCTCGCCTTCCTCGCCGACCGGAGCGGTGGCCCGAAGCTCGGTCCCGCCCGCCTCTGGATCTGGGAGCGCGCGAGCGGAAAGCTGCACGAGGTCGAGAGCCAGGCGGAGATCCGCGAAGGGTTCAC
The DNA here is from genome assembly GCA_039933215.1 of Acidobacteriota bacterium. Classification (GTDB taxonomy): domain Bacteria; phylum Acidobacteriota; class Thermoanaerobaculia; order UBA5066; family Gp7-AA6; genus JALYUA01. The sequence goes on along the minus strand of JBDTOO010000021.1, from coordinate 55,759 downwards.
CGGTCTCCTCTGGACCAACGATCATTCCCTGATCGTCTCTCTCTTCCCGAGCGATCTCGGCCGCGAGGGATACGCGGCGGCGATGGAAGGCCGGAAGGCCGGAGTCGATCCCGACAAGCCCCCCGCCCCCGGCACCGTCACCGCGAAGGTCTTCGAGTTCGATCCCACCGCTCCGGGTGCGACTCCCATGACGGATCAGGTGAACCTCGACTTCTGGCGCCGGGACCTCGCCACGATCGACGTGCGCAGTGGAGAGATTCATCGGCTCGCGACGTCGAAGCGTATCGGCTGGGCGTATCTCTCGTCGGACCGCCGTCGGGTCGCGTACACGGTCGAGACGAAAGCGGAGAAGGCGGGCGCGGGGCAATACCTCTACGACGTGATCGTCCAGGATCTGCCGGGGGGCTCGCCGCGGACGATCGCGCCGGCGGTCCGGTTCAATCTGTACGGCGACTCGTTTCGCTTCTCGCCGTCCGGCGACCGGATCGCGTGGCGCACGGAAGGCCCTCTCGCCGACGACGACCTCTGGGTCGCTTCGATCAGCGGCGGCGCGCCCAAACGGATCGCCCACACCACGGTGACGGAGCACATGCGCTCGCGGTTCGAGTTCGGCCCGCCGGTCTGGGATCCCGCCGGAAAGAACGTGCTCTTCCTTCGCGATGGGGCGTTATGGCGTGCGGCAGCCGATGGATCGGGCGCCGCGTCCTTCGCGGCTCCGAAGAACATCGAGCTCGAGCTCATCGACGCGCGCCGGCAGGCTCTTTTCTCTCCCGACGGCGGACGTTCCGCCGCCGTCATCGCCACGAATTCGGCGACCAAGCGAACCGGGTTTGCCCGCCTCGATCTCGCGTCGGGCGCCGTCACGCCGATCTTCGAGGAGGACAAGCGGTACGGAGGGTACGGCACCGAGCCCACCGTCTCGCCCGACGGATCGAGCGTCGCTTACGTGGCCGAGGATCCCCTTCACCCGCCGGATCTTTACGTCCGCAGCGGCGATCTGGCGCAGCCGAAGCAGGCGAGCGAGGTCGCGCCCGCGCTCGCGAAACGGCCCTTCGGCCGCGCCGAGGTGATCGAGTGGAAGAGCGTCGACGGCGACACGCAGCGTGGGGCTCTCGTCTACCCCGCCGGCTACGAGAAGGGGAAGCGGTACCCCCTCATCGTCAAGGTGTACGGGGGCGCCTCGATCTCGAACGACCTGAATCGATTCGGATACGCGACGGCTGCCGTCGAGAACCTCCAGGTGTATGCGACGCGCGGCTATGCGCTCCTCCTCGCCGACTCGAATCTCCACGTCGGCACGCCGATGGTGGACCTGATGAAGAGCGTGCTTCCCGGCATCGACAAGGCGGTCGAGGCGGGCGTCGCCGATCCGGACCGCGTCGGCGTCACCGGCCACAGCTACGGCGGTTACAGCACGCTGTGCCTGATCGCGCAGTCCACCCGCTTCAAGGCCGCGGTGATGCGGGCGGGGATGGGCAACATGATCGGACAGTACGGTCAGCTCGCGCCGGACGGGACAAACTACGGGCTCGCGTGGGCCGAGAGCGGTCAGGGACGCATGGGCGGATCCCCCTGGGAGTTCCGCGACCGGTACCTCGAGAACTCGCCGTACCTCTATCTCGACCGCGTGAAGACACCCCTGCTCATCATCCATGGCGGCAAGGACGACGCCGTGCCGCCTTACCTGGCGGACGAAGTCTTCTCGGGCCTCCGCCGCCTCGGCAAGGAAGTGACCTACGCACGCTACGAGGGCGAGGGGCACTGGGAGGGCACGTGGGGCACCGCGAACCAGCTCGACTCGCTCACCCGTTCCATCGCGTGGTTCGATCGCCACTTGAAGGGTGATGGGACGGCTAAGAAAGCGCCCGGGGACTAATCCGGGCGGGAGCGTGAGGTCGCCGACGGACGGAAGGCACTCTCGAGCCCGAGGCCGGCGGCACGGCGGCCGAGAGGCCCTTTTCGGATCGCCTGGCCCGCAAGGGTGGAGAATTCGTCGCCGAGATGATGGTCTAATCGAGATCGTCTTGAAAAGGAGGCTGGCCATGGTCACAAGAAAGAAAACAGGAAAGAAGATCAAGGCTCTCCCGACGAAGCCGCTCTCCGATGCCAAAGCGAAGACCGTCAAGGGCGGTGGTTTCTCCATATCGCATGGCCTGGGAGGCGTCAGCAAAATCGTCGCGCCGGTCGTACTGCCCCCGACCCCGCCGCCACCGCCGCCTATCAAGTAGTTCGAGGCGGGAAGGCCAGGGCTCCCAGGTCAGGGGACTCTGTCGCCCGATCTCTGGCTCAGCCGTCGCCGCCCGACGGCGTTTTTGCAGGCGCAATCAGCGAATCAGGACCGACGCCTCGTCGCTTTCATTTTCCCTTCGACTCCGCGGAGCCAACCTCGAAGAACCGCTTCGTGAGAAACACGACTCCGATCAGCTGGACCCATTCTGAAAGGACGTTGCCGACGACCTGCCCCCACTTCGATTCCGGATCCGTCCGAAGGTATGCCACGAGCCACCCGACCCCCGTGACGACCAGAACGATCGTCAAAGAGTGGTCGAAGACCCAGCCAGGAATCTTCGAGACCCGCTTGCGCGGGGGCCGTTTGCTCTCCGCGGAGTCACGTTCATAGAAGTACTTCGTCGCGAGCACGGTCACGACGACGCCCGACCAATCCGCGATCGCGTTGCCGAAGAACGATCCCGCGTGCGTCTTCGGGTCCCCGGCGCGATAGAGGACGATCCAGAGAGACAGAACGGCGGCGGCGATCAATGTCAGGGAGTGTGCCCGGAAGAAACCCGGCTTGCTCTTGCGCTTCACGCGGATATCGTCATCAGCAAAGGGCGAGCCACTCCAACCTGGGGTCAGTCTTGATTTGATGTCTTCGGTTGGCCCTGGACCGAGGAGTTCACCGGCGGGTGAGGATTGGATCTTTCCGGCCTTCGATTCTTGTCAAATTTTGGCGCCGGCGTTCTGTCGAGCTGGTGGTATCTTCCAGCCACCTACATCCCTGATTGATTCCTTGCCAGGCGGCCGGCATGGGGCCGAAACCATTCTAGGAGGACTCATGAAAGCTTCTTTGTGGAGCAGGGTCGTACCCGCATTGGCGGTCGCGTTCGCGGCCACACTGATGACGCCGGCGGCGAAGGCGCAGGGACAGGAGCCGGAAGCGAAGACGGAGGGCGCCGCCGATCGGGACGACGCGACGGCGCGTCTCGAGGCGCAGCGGGAAGCCTGGGGCCTGGTCACCCCGGCGTTTCGCCGGCTCGAGCTGAAAGAGGGCGCGAAACATTCGACCAAGAAGAATGCCAGGGGACCGAAATGGATCAACATCGGGCCAACGGGATCCGACTACGAGCAGAACGGCAGCTTCACCGGCCACGTGCGCGACAGCGGGCGGGCGCGAGTGATCCTTCCGCATCCGAAGGACCCGAATACCGTTTACTTCCTGACCTCGGGCGGCGGTCTGTGGCGCACGGACAACTGGAGCTCCGCCAACACGACCTGGACGCCTCTGACCGACGACGTGCCGACGACGGGCGGCGGCTCGGTCGCGTTCGGCGCCAACCCGAACACGATCTACCTCGGTCTCGGCGACCCGTACGACCAGATCCTCGTCGGCGGAGCGGTCGTTAAGTCGAAGAACGGCGGCAATACCTGGGGTTCGCTGATCGAGCTCGGCAACGCCGTTTCCGTCCGGGACCTGAAGGTCGACACGAGCACGAATAAGGAAGTCGTTCTCGTGGCGACGGACAACGGCCTCTTCCGCTCTGCCGATGAAGGCAGCTCGTACTCGTCGGTCGGGACGTTCGCCGGAATGTCGGTGTGGAGCATCGCGCGGACCAGCGCGGGCTGGCTCGCCTCCGCGCAACCGTGCCCGGCTGCGAACGTCGGATTGCAGTGCGGGGGCGCGACGACGCTCTTCCGCTCGACGGACCGCGGCGCGACCTGGGCGCCGATCTCGAACGCGGGCGGCGTCTTCTCCGCCAACGGCCGGACGACGCTGGCCGTCGCCGCGCCCGGCGAGGCGGTCGTCTACGCCTATTCGAGCACCCAGAGCGATGCGGCGATGAGAGACGTCTACCGCTCGGCGGACGGCGGACAGACGTGGGTGGCCAACGGCGTCAACGCGACGAAGACGCCGACGAACGCGAACCCGAGCCAGCCGAACATGAACATCTGCGGCGGCCAGTGCTGGTACAACCAGTCGATCGTCGTCGATCCCTTCGATCCTTCGCGCAACACGGTCTGGATCGGCGGCAACCTCGCCACGGCGCGAACTACGGACGGCGGAGGCTCCTGGACGCTCAAGACCTGGTGGCTCTACAGCGAGGTGCCGTCGCTCCCCTATGCGCACGCCGATCACCATGCGGCCGTCTTCAAGACGACGGGCACCCCGACCCTCATCCTCGGCAACGACGGCGGGTTGAACGTGAGTGTGGACAACGGTACGACCTTCAGCAGCGACAAGAACAACGGGCTCGCCTCGCACCTCTACTACACGGTGGCGGGGAATGCGAAGTTCTCGAATCTCGCCATCGGAGGCCTGCAGGACAACGGCACGCGCCTGCGCACCGACAACGGCGGCACCCACAACCAGGTGATCGGCGGCGACGGGATGGGTGCGGCTTACAGCGCAGACAACACGAACACGGTCCTGGGCAGCTCGCAGGGCTCGAACATGCGCACGAACTTCAGCAACAATCCCCCCGACAGGTTTCAGAACTGGGCTTCGGCCACGGCCGGGCTCTCGGACGTGGGCTTCGGGTTCTTCACCTGTATCGTGCCCGCGCCCCCGGGCCTGGACGCCACCGGTCGCGTCTTCTTCCATTTCTCCAGCGCGCGCGTGTGGAGAACCAACAACGGCGGCTTGAATTGGATCCTGATCGGTTCCGCCGTCGGCATCCCGTCGCCTGGTCTTCCGCCCACCCGCCGGTTCCGCTCGAGCCCTTACGATCTGGGCGTCAGCCCGACTGACCTGAACCGCATCGCCGTTGGGGCCGCGGGAGGATTCCTCGACATCACGACCGACGGCGGCGCAAGCTGGACGGACATCGACCTCATCGCCAGAGTACCCGGTTACCAGGGCTTCGTCACGAACGTGACCTGGCAGAACAACCAGAACCTCTGGATCACGTCCGTGGCTCAGTCGAGCGGCGCCATCCGTGTGATCAAGGCGTCGATCGCCAATCCGACGGACAGCTGGTCGACCGCAACCTTCGCCGCGAAACAGAACGGCTTGCCGGACCTGCCGATCACGCGCGTTTACGTCGACCCGCGCGACGCCAGCGGCAATACGCTCTACGCGGCGACCCACGTCGGCATCTACAGCACGACGGACGGCGGCGCGAACTGGGCGCCGTTCGGTATCGGGCTTCCGACGGTGCGGGTCAACGACATCTATATGCCGCCCGACGGCGGGTTCATGCGGATCGCGACCTACGGCCGCGGCATCTGGGAGCTCACGCAGATCGAGCTCGGGAGCGCAACCCTGGCCGACAACGTCACCTCCTGCGATTCCGACGGGGTCCTCGACAACGGGGAGACGGGCAAGCTGACGGTCACGCTCGTCAATCAGGGGCCGAACAACGTGAACCAGGGCACGCTGACCGTCACATCGAGCAACCCCCATGTCTTCTTCCCGCAGGGAAACGCCGTCCAGTTTCCGCCTCTCCAGAAGAACGGCCAGAGGACCGGCTCGATTCGAGTTTCCTTGAACAACGCGGTCGGAATCGAGGAGACGACATTCCATATCGCTTTCCAGGCGCCGGAGCTCGGGCAGATCTCACCTTTTACCTTCGAGTCCACGCACCGTCTGAATTACAACGAAGCGTCTCAGTCCTCGGCGACGGAGACATTCGAGGCCGGGAATCCGGGCTGGTCGAGCTCGGGCGACCCGATTGAGAATCCAAACATCACGTCGTGGCAGCGCCGCGCGCTCTCGCCCACCGATCACGTTTTCTGGGGCCCGGACAACAACGGCCAGATCGACGATGTGAAGCCGAGCCTTCCCGACGAGCAGTCGCTCACCTCTGCGTCGATGCACGTGGGGACCGATCCGCTCGTGATCTCCCTCCGGCACCGGTTCTCATTCGAGGGCGGGGGCTGGGACGGCGGCCTCGTCGAGCTCAGCACGGACGGCGGAGCGACCTGGACCGACATCGGCACCTCCGCCTACAACGGCGCTACGAACGCGTTCACGTCCTCGCCCCTCGGCGCCAGCCATCCGGCGTTCGTCAACCGCATGACGGGCTGGCCGAACTTCGCGAACGTCGCGCTCAACCTCGGCACCACCTTCGCCAATCAGGACGTGCGGATCCGGTTTCGCATCGGCTCCGATGATTCCACCGGAGCTCCCGGCTGGGACATCGACGACATCGCCATCACGGGGATTACCAACACCCCGTTCACGTCCCTGGTCCCGCAGCCTCCCTGCCCGTAGGTCTCAATCGGAGGGGCTTCGCAACCGCGGAGCCCCTCCTCCTTTTTCAGGGTGCAATCAGCGAATCGGGACGGACTCTACGTCCCGCCAGCCTGCCGGTTTCCAGCGCTCTTTTCCGCCTCTCCTCATAAGGGAGGCCCCCATGCGATCGGCTCTGTCTGGTAACGGGATGCGCGACTCCGTGCGGCGGATCCGGACCGGCGTGCCGCTGGTCCCCGTGGGGCCCGAAGCGCGGGGCGTTTCGCGGTCTGCCAGAACGGCGCGTTACGCGCACCGGAGCGCGTCGATCGGATCGATCCGCGTCGCTCGCAATGCCGGGAGCCAGACCGCGATCAGCGCGACCGCGGCGAGAGCCACCGGCACCGCCACGAAGACCATTGGATCCCGCGCGGTGACGCCGAAGAGCAGACTCTCGATGGGCTTCGAGAGCGCGAACGCCCCGAACAGTCCGAGCACGACCCCGGCGAGCGCCAGCGTCATCCCCTGAGCGATCACCATGTTGCGCACCCGACCGACCGACGCGCCGAGCGCCAGACGGATGCCGATCTCCTTCGTGCGCTGCTCCACCGAGTAGGCCATCGAGCCGTAAATGCCGATTGCCGCGAGCAGCAGCGCGACGCAGCCGAAGACCGTCAACAGCAGCATGTTGAAATCGGAGCGCGCCGTCGACTTCACGACGATCTCGTCCATCGACTGGATCCGCGCCACCGGCAGGCCGCCGCTCGCTTCTTGAAGCGCCTTCTGGATCGCCAGATTGCGCCCGTACCGCCCGTGCGGCTCGCCGCGCGTGCGCACGACCCAGCCGAGCGCGGTCACCTTCGAGGTGAGCGCGGTGACGCCGTCGGACACCTGCGCGAACGGCACGTACATCGCCGGCTGAGGATCCTGGTTCAGCCCCCCGTCCCGCGCGTCGCCGACGATCCCGACGATCTGCCGCGGCCCTTCCGCGAAGGCCGGCCCGACGCCCTTCCCGATAGCGATCTGATCGGTCAGCGGATCGCCCTTCGGCCAGAATCGCTTCGCCATCGCCTGGTTGATGATGACGACCCCGCCGGCGGCGCCGGAGTCGCGGTCGGTGAAGTCGCGACCTCGCAGCATCGGAATTCTGAACACGTCGAAGTAGCCAGACGAGATCGTGTACCAGCCGGCGCCGTTGTTCGCCGCCGCCTCGCTCGGCCGTCCGACGATTTCGAACGGCAGGTGGTATCCATCTTCGAGCGGCACGCAGCACGTCGCGCTGACCGCGTCGACGCCAGGCAGGTTACGCAGCCGCTCGAGACCGGCGCGGATCAGCTGATCGACGCCCGCGGCCTTCGTGTACTTCGGCTCGGTCATCGACATCCGCATCGTCAGGACGTTCCGCGAGACGAAACCGGGATTGACCGCGCGAAGCGCCATGAACGATCGGATCAGCAACGACGCGCCGACGAGCAGGACCAGCGCGAGGGCCATTTCGACGATCACCAGGATCGACCGCGCCTTGTTCTGACGGAACCCGCTGCCCGACCGGCTGCTGTTTTCCTTGAGCGTCAGGTTCAGGTCCGCCCGCGACGCCTCGAGCGCGGGGAACAGCCCGAAGACCAGGCCGGTCGCGAGCGACACCGCCGCCGTGAACGCGACGACGCGCCAGTCGGCCGTCACGCCGGAGCCGTCGACGCCGATGCGGGGGATGTCGCCGGGGTTCACGGCCAGCAGCGCGCGGATGCCGGCCATGCCCAGGCCGAGTCCCAGAGCTCCGCCGGCGAGCGAGAGCAGCAGGTTTTCGGTGAGCAGCTGCCGGACGATGCGGCCGCGCGCGGCGCCCATCGCGGCGCGGATGGCAATCTCCGGCTTCCGGCTGGTTGCGCGCACCAGCAGCAGGTTCGCGACATTCGCGCAGGCGATCAGCAGCACGCAGCTGACGGCGCCGACCAGCACCCGCAGCGACGTCCGGACGTTGCGCACCATGCGCTCCTGCAGCCGCTGCACGCCGAAGGTGGCCTTCGGGGCGATCGCCGCCGGAAACTTCGCGCGGAACTGCTCGGCCGCGGCTCGCATCTGCGTATCGGCCATCGCCATCGAGACGCCGGGCTTCAGCCGCGCGGCGGCGGTGAAATAGTGCGCCTGGTCCGTACTGGCGGGATCCATCTGAAACGGCGTCCACACGTCGGCGAAGGGATCGAACCACGCGCTGTTGAACGACGGGGCCAGCACGCCGATGACGACGTACGAGTCGCCGCTGAGCCGCAGCGTGCGGCCGACCACCTGCGGATCGCCGCCGAACCGGCGCTGCCAGAGGCCGTAGCTCAAGACCACCACGCGGCCGCCGTTGGGCCGGTCCTCGTCGGCGGTGAATGTGCGGCCGATGGCGGTCCGTGCGCCGAAAAGCCGGAAGAACTCCGCGGTCACCCGCGCCGACGGCAGCTGCTCGGGGCTCTTGCCCTCGGTGAGGTTCATCACGCCGAACGCGTAGGCGGCGGCGTCCTGGAAGGCCCGCGTCTGCTGGCGCCAGACATTGAACTTCGTCACCGACACGTCAGAACCGCCGCCGTTTGACCCGACGTTCAAAAACAGCACCAACCGATCCGGATCCGGAAAGGGCAGCGGCTTCAGGAGAACGCTGTTGACGACCGAGAATATGGCGGTGTTGGCGCCGATGCCGAGAGTCAGCGCGGCGAGTGCCGCCAGGGTGAAGCCCGGCCTCTGCCGGAACATGCGGAGCGAGTGTTTCAGGTCGCGAAGAACGTCAGACATACGATCACCTGCCGGCGTGCTGGACACCGGCCGTGTGACCGACCATCCCCAAAATGTGTGGCGACGCCATGGATCACAGCCTACGCACGGGCGACATCCGGCGCGAGAGGCAAGAACGCCAACTTTGATATGGTTCTTGCCATGCGGATCGATGTGCTCGCTCTCCACGACGTCTTCGATCTCGGATTGGCGGCCGTATTGGATGCGTTTCAGACGGCCAACGAGCTGATCGCCATCACGAAGATGGCCGTGCCGCGTTTTGACGTTCGGATCGTGGGGGTCCGACGAAGCGTCCACACGTCACAGGGCCTGCGCGTCCCGGTTCATGCCGCCGGCAAGCGAACGCCCGACTGCGTCGTCGTGCCGGCCATCGGATTCAAGATGCCGGGCCCGCTCGAAACGGCCCTGACGCGTCCGGACGTGCGGGATGCCGCAATCCTGCTGCGACAATGGGCAGGCCAGGGCGCGACCATGACCGCCGCGTGCATCGGCACGTTCGTGATGGCCGAGTCCGGCCTCCTCGATCATCGACAGGCGACGACGACGTGGTGGCTGGCGCCGCTCTTTCGGAAGCGATATCCGAGTGTCGCGCTGAGCGATTCGAGCATGATCGTCAAGTCGGGGCAGTTCGTGACCGCCGGGGCCGCCCTGAGCCACATGGATCTCGCGTTGTGGTTGGTGCGACGTGTCAGTCCGGAGCTCGCGTCCTTGACCGCTCGGTACCTCATCGTCGATTCGCGGCCGTCGCAGTCCGCCTACGCGCTGACCGATCACCTCGTACATGCCGACCCGATCGTGCAGCGGTTCGAAGGATATGCCCGCAGCCACCTCGCCCGTGCGTTTTCACTCGATACGGCAGCGAGGGCCGTCGGCGCGAGCAAACGCACACTCGCCCGCCGGATGCAGAGCGTCCTGGGGAAGACGCCGCTCGGGTACGTCCAGGATTTGCGCGTCGAGCGCGCGGTGCATCTGTTGAAAACCAGCCCCGCGAGCGTCGACGACGTGGCGGCGCGCGTGGGTTACGCCGATGCCGCGACCCTGCGAACGCTCCTCCGCCGCCGGCTGAATGCGGGCGTCAAGGACATCCGGAGAGGGGGTCAGTCTTGATTTGATGCCCCCCGCGGTCGCGGCACCGGGGTCGCGACAATCCTGGATAGGTGAAGACTTCTCGCTTCTCCGCTCGCTGCTGATGGCGAGGCCCCTACGCCTCGAATTTCCAGGTGCCGTCTACCATGTGACGGCCCGCGGCAACGAGCGCCGCCTGATCTTCACCGATGATGAGGATCGGCTCGACTATCTCGCCCGCCTGGATCACTACCGCACCAAGTTTGGATTCCGGCTGCTCGCTTACTGCCTCATGTCGAATCACCTGCACCTGGCGATTCGCAGGGGACCGGCTCCCCTCTCTCGCGTCATGGCCGGACTCCACTCTTCGTACACGCAGTCGTTCAACCGTCGACACCGTCGTGTCGGTCATCTGTTTCAGGGGCGCTACAAGGCGTTTCTCGTCCAGGAGGACCGGTATCTGCAGGCCCTCGTCCGGTACATCCATCTCAATCCGGTACGCGCCAGAATGGTCGAACGGCCATGCGACTACCGGTGGTCGAGCGAGCGCTTCTACCGGCGCGGCGGAGCCCCTCCCTGGCTGGACATCGATGAGGCCCTCCCGTCGTTCGGGCCGACCCGCCGGTCCGCCCTGCGCCGCTACCTGCAGCTAACGGACGGGACCATCGATCCCTCATCGGAGTACGAGAATCTCCCGGCGCTCGATCAGGTGGTCAAAGGGAACGAACTCTTCGCTCTGACCAGGCTAGGCGAAGCCGGACAACTCGATCCGCCGCTGAGAGGCTTGTCCGAAGCCGGCGTCATCGCGGCCGTATCCCGTCTGACACACATCCCGGTCGCGGATCTCGTCGGTCCCTGCAAGGGTGGCGCGATCGCCGCGGCGCGCTGCATGGCTGCCTTCGTCGCCGTCAGATACGCCGGAATCTCGCGGCGCCGAATGGCCCGGCGATTCCACCGCGATGACTCCTCGCTCGCACGGCCTGTCCACCGTCTCGAGGCGCGGCTGCAACAAGATCCCGAGCTCCGCCGACAGGTCGAAGATGTCGTCACTCTCCTGCGGAACACCACATTCTCACCCTCGGCCACTCGCCCCGAGACATCAAATCAAGACTGACCCCAGCTCCCTCTCCGCCTATCGGGCGGGCTCGATGTGGTCGACGAGGAGGGTATCGCCGTCGATCCGCCCCCAGATTCGGACCCTCTTGCCGGCGAACGGAGCCGGCCGCTCCTGATCGTCGAGCTGGAGGAACTTCGGCTTGCCTCCGACTCTCACGATCGCGCCGTACGTCGCGCCGCGTTTGACGCACGCCACGGTGCACTCGGCATCCGTCGTGCCCATCTTTCCGGTCGCGAGCATGCGGGCGTGACTGGGGCCGCACTCCGTGTCCGTGATCGTGGCGAGGTAGGACCGCGGCGCTCGTGCCGCGGCCATCGGCACGCCTGCGACGAACAGGCACAGGACGGGGACAAAGGGGAGCAGCCGTCGAAAGAGAGATCGCATGGGATCAAGATAGCTGAAACGCAATCGCGGGCGGTCCGTAACAGAAGAGATGCACGACGACTCGAGGCCGAACCCGGATGCGAAACATTCATGCCCGATCACGTTGCCTGGCATGCGGAAAGACTGTGAAGGGGACAGACGATGACGCTCAGTCGACGCGAGTTCGTTCGGTTGGCCGCGGGGATTGGGGCCTCGCTGGCGTGGGGCGGCTCGGCTCTCGCGTCAACCACCGCCTGGCATGAGCGGCGCGATCTTTATCCGGAGGGCGTCGCATCCGGCGATCCCGATCCCAGCAGCGTCATCCTCTGGACCCGGCGCCCGTTCGAGTCGGGCGGCCGGCGTGCGCTCACGGTGGAGGTTGCCGAGGATGCCGCGTTCCGGCGGGTCGTCGCCAAGGCGTCCGCGCCGGTCTCGGCGGAATCGGATTGGACGACGCGCGTGCTGGTCGGTCATCTCAAGCCCGCGCGCGTCTACTGGTACCGCTTCACCGATGAAGAGGGCAACGGCAGCCGCGTCGGCCGGACGATCACCGCGCCGCTGGCGAACGATCCGCGGCCGGTCCATTTCGCCTTCGTCAGCTGCCAGGACGTGAATGAAGGCAAGTTGAACGGCTATCGCCGGATGATCTACGAGGATGAGCGCGCGGCGCCCGCCGACCAGCTCGGTTTCGTTCTCCACCTCGGTGATTTCATCTACGAAGTCGTCGAATATCCCGAAGAGCAGCCGAAGCGGTACGACCGCACGATCTACGAAGTCTGCCGGATTCCCGATGGCGGTCTAGCCGGCAAGTTCCACTTCCCGCTGACGGTCGAGGGCTATCGCGTCGTCTACAAGGGCTACCTCGCCGATCCCGACCTTCAGGACGCGCGAGCGCGTTGGCCGTTCGTCTGCATCTGGGACAATCACGAATTCTCCTGGCAGGGCCGGCAGAGCATCCAGGGGGCGGGGGGCGTGTCGCGACCGGGCCAGACGATCAAGGTCGCCGCCAACCAGGCATGGTTCGAATATATCCCCGCGCGCGTCAAGGCGCCGAGCGGATCGCTCGACACGTTCGGCACGGTGGACGTGAAGAACGTGCCCATCAAAGAGTGGGACGACAGCGGCCTCGGGATCGAGCCCAACAATCTGAAGGCCATCAACAGCCTGATCGGCTATCGGACCTATCGCTACGGCCGGCACCTCGATCTCATCCTCACCGACCAGCACAGCTTCTCCGGCGACGACCCGACCGATGCGCCGGGCGTTGAGAAGATCTTCGATCCGAGTTTCAACGGGATGTTCTCGGAACCGGCTTGGATCGCGCTCGACGCGGGCCGCACCTTCAACGGCGGCAAGCCGCCCGCCGAGCTCCGCTTTGGCGACACGAGCATCCCCAATCCGCGAAAGGACTCACCGCCGCGCACGATCCTCGGGGCCACTCAGAAGAAGTGGTTCATGGACGCGCTTCGCCGCTCCACGGCCACCTGGAAGGTCTGGGGCAATTCGCAGGGTGCCGTCGATGAGCGGGCCGACCCGGAGAACCTTCCCGATGGGCTGACCAAGAAGAAGTGGCCGGCCGACACCTTCGCGTCGATGGGCAGCGGCGACTATGGCAACGCCTACCACGAGCGTGGCGAGATCTATGACCTCGTCCGCGATTCGAAGATCACCGGATTTGCAATCGTGTCGGGCGACCGCCACAGCTTTTGGGCGGGCTATGCCACCTCTTCATTGCCACCCGCCAGGTTCGAGCCGGTCGGGATCAGTTTCGTCGGCGCCTCGCTGACGAGCCCCGGGACGATGGAGGCCACCGAGCACGGTCTTCCCAAGGATCACCCGCTCCGTCCGCTGTTCCTGGCCGACCGGCCGGACGGCAAGCCCGAATGGACCTTCAACATGCTCTTGAAGCACGGCGTCCGCTCATGCCTCGAATACGCAAAGAATTTCGACCTGAAGCGCGCTCACGCCGTTTCCAATCCGAAACTTGCCCCGCACCTCGAGTTCGTGGATCTGGGCGGTCACGGCTATGCGACGGTGCGGCTCACCAGCGATGAAATGCGGACCGAGTTCGTCTGCATTCCACGCCCGATCACGCGCAGCGATCGTCCCGATGGCGGCCCTCTTCGCTACCGGGTCGTCCACACGGCATCGCTCTGGAAACCGGGCGCGCGGCCTTTGCTGCGCCAGCAAGTCATCGAGGGCGATCCCGGCCTTTCGATCTGAGATGGCCGATGATTGCGCCCACCGCTCTTTAAAACACACTAGGGCAGCAGTTCATCGGTTCGGCGGTTCCGGTGTCCGTGCGAGGCGTACCCTCGCGGACCGCGCGGGCGTTTGGATGACCAGTTCTCTCGTCGGCCGCGCGGGTGATACGCGGCGGACCGGAACGTCGATCCCGGGCCTCACGGTCCGCGGCTCTTTCGTGACCACGAAATTGACGACCACGTCCGCACGTCCGCCGCCCGGGCAGTTCGTCAGGACGCGGTCCCGCCCTCGAAGCGTGTAGCTCACGGTCGCGGTGCCGCTGCTGGCGCGGACGACGGCGGCGCTGGAGGACTTCAGGTTGGTCGCGTTGGCGATATCCGCCTTCACCTCGCTCACGGTCTCGCCCGGGGCCAGGTCCACCTTCGCCTCGAGCCGGCCTTTCTGTTCGGCGTCGCAGCCGACTTCGATGGACCGGGTCGTTGCCTTGACCTGTTTAAGGACGACGGTCGCGGTCTTGAAGCGGCCCAGGGCCATCTCGCGTCTCGAGACGGTGAGAGGCGACAGCGTCCGCATCGCCAGCGCGTTACGGATCGGGGCGGCTTCCGGGCTGAACTGGCGCTCGTAGGCGGCCTTGAAGAACCGGTACTGGTCGGCCCTCTCGTCGGCGGGCTTCACGATCTCCAGGTGGTCGCCGAGGACGCCGCGCGTCTCGTGGTTGCAGAGGTAGGTCGCGCTGACCTCCGGCACGACCCGGAAGGCCCAGGTGTCCTTCAGCTCGTAGGCGCAGTACGACGCGATCTTGTTCGGGTAGTCGAGGGCCGGCTCGTTGCTCGTCAGGAGCCACTGCTCGCGGAGGTTCTTCACGTAGCCGCCGTCGTCTAAGGGCTTCATGTCCACGAGCTGCGGGTTGGCGGAGAGGTGGGCGACGATGCCCGCGACGTTGGCGCCCGCCGTCGGAGTCGCGAAGAAATAGATCATCGGCGTCTTCGACGCGGGCAGCCGGGCGTTCAGGAGGAAGGCGCGCGTCACCAGGCCGCCCATGCTGTGGCACAGGAACACGAGCTCGGTGTGGCTTCGGATCACGCCGTCGGTCTCGAGGAGGTCCTTCATGCGCCCGGCGAGCTCCAGGATCTGCTGGGCGTTCGAGAGGTGGGGCGAGACGAAGCTGTGGACGTAAACATCCACGTCGGCGAAGTCCGGGTCGGCGGCGAGGAGCGAGGGCCAGTATTTCCCGGTCGTGCCGTTGGTCCACGTGCCGGTCCCGTCGCCGAAGATGCCGTTGACGAAGACGATGACGCGGCTGTGCGCGGGCGGGCGCACGTAGCTTCCGGTGACGGAGCCGAGGGGAGCGGCGGACGGCGTCGTGGCTCCGCCGGGCGGAGGAGGATTGGTGCAGCCGGGTGCCAGCGCCAGCATGAAGGCGAGGGTCACGGCGAGGGCGCCGATCCGCATGGAGATGCCGACTCCGGCGCCGGGGCGGCATCTCGTCCACCGGATCATCGGAAGTCGGTCCTCGTGACGGATTGCTCCCAGGGCCTTCCGTACATCGGGTTCGGAAGGAGGAAGAAGCGGCGGCCGAACTCCTCGTCCCACTTCTCTTCCTTCCGGTCGGCATACGGCTCTGCGGCCGCGGGGAAGTCGCCCATCTGGTCCCCGACCCACGCGACGACGCGGGCCGGCGTCCCCCACGAGCAGGCGCCCGAGCCCGCGAGGAGCTCCTTGCGGCGGTCGGGCTTGCGGTCGCCGCGCCGGACGCACAGGAGGTCGCCGTCCGCCCAGAGGCCGGCGACCTTCAGGTTTGCGCGTGTCGCGGCCTCCTGATCGCGCGCGGGTTCGGTGCTCCCTTCCCGGTCGGTGATCCAGGCGACGCGCCCATGGGGCTCGCCGCTGTGGACGAAGGCGACGAAATCCTGGACGCCCGGGACGGCCGGCGCCTGCGCGCGCTGGACCCAGGACGTCCAGCTCGGAACGGCGAACGGGACGCCGTAGGCGGCCCTCTCGAGCTGGTAGACCGAGTTGTCGAGCGCGGTCTCGTCGACGTCGAGGACGACGGCCCATCCCTCGGACCTGGGGCTCGCCTCCACGGCGGAGCGGGCGGCCCGGTAGACCTCCCGCACGAGGGTGGCGTACTCCTCCGAGTCCCGCACGTACTTGATGGCGAGGTTTTCCCGCACGGCCGGCGGGGTGGGGATGGGGGTCGGCGTGGGAGTCGGGGTGGGGGTGGGACTGGACGCCTGGGCGAGGAGGCGGGCGGAGGCGCAGAGGAGGAGCACGGCCGTCGAAACCGTAGATTTCCTTCCAGCAGTCGGACCTCTGCTCACCCGGGTCCTCCTTTCCGCCGCTCTCAGCGCCTGGGCTCGAAACACTGATCAGCGCAGCGCATGACGACCTTTCCACCGTGGTCGACGAGCCAGAACCGCTCGTCTCCGCTCGAGACGAAAAATCCCTCCTCCGTGTCCCCGTAAAACCGGGTGACCTCGGCCTTGTCGACGACGGTTTTCCAGACCACCGCGCCGTCCGCCGGGTTCAGAAGAACGAGGGTTCCCTCGTCGGTTCCGACCAGGATGCCGGTCTGCGTTTCGACGACGAAATTGACCGACTTGCCCGGGGCTGCCTGCCAGACGACCTTGTGGGCGGACAGGTCGATGGCCGCGACGTTGGCACGGCTGCCCGCGTGCGGTTTGTCCCATTTCACGAAGCGGACGGTGGCTGAGGCGCTACTCGGAAAAAGAAAGTTGGCGAGGAGCGCCACAACCGGGAGGACCAAGGCCGGGCCAATTCGTCTTTGCGGGCTTCTGCGGATGTCCCTCATCGGCCGCTCCTCTCCCCCGCGGAACGGCGTTTCGGCCGGACCCCGGGAGGTCATTGCCTCCGTGCTACCTGTGAAGTGTCCAAAACGAGGTGAAACAGGGACACTTTATTTCGAAATATTTTGGTTTGTCCCCGGGGAGGGGATTTCCCCTCTCCCCCGCGCACCGGGGGAGAGGGTCAGGGTGAGGGGGTTCCTGGAGAGGTCGCAGTGCGGCTCGATCACCGCCCCCCTCACCCCGACCCTCTCCCCCCGATGCGCGGGTGGAGAGGGAGGAAGGCGGGAGTCGCTCTTTCGAGTCCAGGAAAGATGAGAGCGTGAGGGCCGTCTCTCTCCCCCGCCCCGGAAGAACGGGCGACCCCCGGACCCTTCACTCCTCCCGTTGCGAGCGGAAGATCCAGGAGGACTGCTTGTCGCCGTCCGAGTCGGTCCAGTTTTTGTTGCCCACCATGATCTGGCCGTCCTGGCTGATCACCGCGCCCTCGTCGGGCAGCAGGAACCAGCGCACGTCTTTGTCCCCGATCGTGACCTCCGGATTCGAACCCGGGCAGGTGATCGTCGTGTGCACGTTCGGGATGAGCGTCGTTCCCGAGCCGATGGCCTTGCGGTTGAGCGCCGATCCCGGCTGCAGGAAAGTCGCGATGAAGCCCGCATCGGCGAGGAGCTCCCCGTCCCCCTGCAGGGCGCCGGTCGCGCTGCCGGAGATCGTGCACGAGGTTCCGGGGATCGAACCGCTGACCTGGTACGTCGCGGTGCCGGTGTTCGTCGACTTGAACGCGTCGAAGCCGACGCTGTCTTCCGGGCCCGTCCCGGGGAAGCGGAACCGATCGAACGTCGCCGTGGCGCTTTCGATCGTCGAGAAACCGCCGCCGGCCGCCGCCGTGGTCACGCTCGCCGTGCCGGTCCAGCGGAAGCATCCGATGTTGGAGACCTCGAGCGTCGGCATGTAGATGGGCTGGCCCGAAACCTGGTCGTCGAGATAGATTCGGCTGGCCTCGTTGCCGGCGGAATCGACGGCGGGCCGATCCGGATTGCTGTTGCTGTACATGAGCACGAGCTCTTCGATGCGCTCGGCCTTCGCGTCCCGGCAGAACGTCTTGATCGGCGCGTTGGTCCAGTCCTCCTCCGCGCGCCACTGCCCGTTGATCTTCTGGAGCGCTCGGATGTGGAGGTGCGGCTTCGTGGCAGCGAGCTCGGCGGGCTTGTTGTGGAGGATCAGGTAGCGGGCGCTCGCATCCGGGAACTTCAGATACACGTACCGGGCCGCGAGCGGCTCGATCGTGTGGGTGCCGAAGTCTCCGAGATCGTCGAACGTCTTCTCCGAGAGGCCCCTCATGTCGACGGGCGTGGCATCGGCGGGATGGTCGTCGAAACTCTTCTTCTCGCCGAACTCGATCGAGTCCCACTTCGTGAGGTCGTCCGCGACGTGCGCCTGGGCGTCGTTCCAGCCGGCGGTGACGAACTGCGGCCAGAGGACCTTCAGCCCTCCGAAAGCCGACGTCGCCTGCTCCAGGGAGTCGAGCGAGTTGTAGAGCTGCGCGTCTTCCCAGATGTGCTTGATGGCCAGGGGCCCCTGGGCCGGCCCGAGCTTGTGCGACAGGAAGAAGAGAAAGACGTAGTCGGAGTAGCCGTTTGCGGCGTACGTCAGCCCCTTCTCGATCCGTTCGCGAAACTCGGTCGCGTAGTACAGCCCCGCGGCGTTGTGCTCGTACTGGTCCGCCGGGTAGACGAAGTCGATCGCCCAGTTCGCGGCGGCCTCCTCGAGCCAGACGTAGTCCTCGCAGTCGGTCCCGCGGGAATAGGCGCACTCGACCATGTGCATGAACTCGTGAGCGAAGACGTCCCGGGCCTTCGTGGCGTCCTGGATCGCGAGGGGATTGATCCACATCCAGGTCGGGCGCCCGGCGCAGCCGGGTCCGTAGACCATCGTCTGCGCGAGAGCGCCGAACCCCAGCTTGTCCATGTAGACGTCCAGGGCGGCGTCGCCTCCGTTGCACGATTCGTTCATGTCGGTGAGAGGAACCTGGAAGTTGCCCGTGATCTTGTCGAAGACCGCGTCGGCCACGGCGGCCACGTTCGTGGCGGCGGACGACGTCTCGACGAGCGAGTACTGGTACCCGGGCGGGATCACCGTCCGATACCAGACGTTGAAGTGCTGCGTGTGGATCTTCGCCCAGCCGGGGAGCGGCCCCGCCTGCGGTCCGGAGCAGACGTCGGTGGCGCGCTCCGGCGCCCGGACGGCCGGGAGCGAGACGGAGACGGAGGCGGACTCGGCGGCCGTGCTGTGCGGCTGGATGGACGTCACGAAGGCCGGGTCGCCCCAGCTCCCCGCATAGACCGGCGGAAAGAGATAGGGGCGGATCGCAGCCTGCGCCCCCGCCGAGAGCGTGGGATAGCGCTTCGCGACCGCGGTGGCGATCGGGAGATCGATGCCGACGGGGGCCGTGCTCCGGTATTTCGCGGGGAGGCTCGGCGAGCCGAAGGCCGTGTAGACGCGGTAGACGAGCGCCTGCTCCTCCGTGATCGCTCCGGCCTTGCGGTCCTCGTCGACCAGCTGCTCGCTCGACTTGACGAGCGGCACGTGCTGCGGGAACGCGCTCGTGTCGCCGACGCTGCCGAAGTTGCCGGAGGGGTTCGTGTAGGTCTTCACGGTGCCGCCCGAGGTGTCGGTCACGGTGATCGTGTACTGGACGTTCGAGAGCGCGCCGTAGAAGACCCAGAACGCGTCGTTCAAAACGCGCGCGTCGAGCACCTTGACGGCGAGCTCCACGTTGTTGCTGCTGAAGAACCAGAAGTAGCCCGTGTCGCCCGTGAGCGTCACGGCGGTGCCGGCGCCGGTGTTGCCGGCGAAGTCCCGCCAGGTCACGGAGACGCGGAAGCGCGAGTTGTTCAGGCAGAGGCTGCTCGATGTCGCGACGCAGGCGGACGCGGCGTCGGGGGTGTCGGCCTCGCGGACAGCGGTCGGGTCCTGCGAGGAGACGCTCGTGCCGGCGGCGTCGCGGGCGAGGCCGTGCTCGCCCAGGAGCGCCTCCTGGAGGGCGAGGAGGTTCGACGCGGACTCGGTGTCGACCTCGCGGGCCGAGGCGCGGCGCGACGGGCTCGCGGCCCCGGAGGAGGAAAAAGCCTCCGTGTCGCCGACGCTTCCGAATCGCGCGGAGGGGTTGACGTAGCTCTTGACGGTCCCCGTCACGCTGTCGGTCACCGTCAGCGTGTACTCGACGTTCGAGAGCGCGCCGTAAAAGACCCAGAAATGCGAGTTGAGCGCGCGGCCGTCGAGGACCTTGACGATCAGCTCGACGTTGTTCGCGCTGAAGAACCAGAAATAGCCGGTGTCGCCGGTGAGCGAGATCGCCTGCCCCGACCCGGTGTTCCCCTGGAAGTCGCGCCAGGAGACCTGGGCCGAGAAGCGCCCGCCGTTCAAACAGAGGCGCGTCGCCGAGGGCGTGCAGGGCGCGGCGCAGAGCGTCGAAGCGGCCAGGAAAAGCCCGATGGCGGCGGCGCGTCTCATTGAGGAGCTCCTTGGAAGACTGGAGAAGTGTGTCCATGGAGTCATGCGTAAGCCGGGGGAAAAGAGGCTCAGGGAATCGATCCGAGGATGGGTTGGGGCGATCCTCACGCGTTTCGGGGCGGATAGCTACCCCCTGAAGTCTCGGCAGAGTCGGATCGACGCGGATCGGTGCCCGCGGCGACCTGGGGGTCAGGCACGCATTTCGTCATTATTGGCCGGCCCTCGGGGCCCTCGGGGTCAGGCACGTATTTCGTCATTATCGAGCCGTACGAGGAATCGCCCTGTCCCGCGGCCGTTTCAGCCGGGGCAACCTGGCGGTAGGCGTTCCGAGCCGACGGGAGGAGAAAAAGCAACGGTTCCTTCCCGCGCTCGAAGGACTGTCAGCAGCCCATCCGCTGCGGGTGCGACCGCCACAATGTCGAAATGCGTGCCTGACCCCGCAGCCTCCCGCAGCCTCTCAAACAATGTCGAAATGCGTGCCTGACCCCTTCGGACTGACCCCCTTCGGACTCCTTCGGACTGACCCCCAGAAGAGCGAGGCGACGGTTTCGCGGTCAAGCAAC
Source organism: Acidobacteriota bacterium (assembly GCA_039933215.1). Taxonomy (GTDB): domain Bacteria; phylum Acidobacteriota; class Thermoanaerobaculia; order UBA5066; family Gp7-AA6; genus JALYUA01. The sequence continues at coordinate 34,966 of JBDTOO010000021.1, read as the reverse complement.
ATCCGCTCGCCTATGCGCCCTTCTTCGTCATGATGAGCTCCATCAGCAGACGCTCCTTGCCCGTGGCGTCGGCGTTGAACTGCTGGTGGATGAGCTTTCGGCCGTTGTCCTCGAGGTGGGAGACGGTGCGGGAGACGTGCTCCTGGCCGTGGCTGCCTCCGATCGACACGCTGTAGAGGACCACCTGCTTGCCGTCGAACGGCTCGCGGCTCTGGCGGATCGACACCCGCGTCGAGCGCGAGTCGAACCAGAAAGTCGTGAAGAGGCCGGTCTGCGGATCGAAGCCGCTGATCCCCTCCCCCGTCGTCGTCTTGCCGTCCGCCGAGTGGAACGTGAAGTCCGACTGGAGGAAGCGCCCGTCCTGGACCATCTTCTGCGTGCACTCCCCCGTCGCGCGGCTCACCGGCCCGCCGTTCGGCGGGTAGAAGTTGCGCTGCACGACCCACTCGCCCTCGTACGTCTTGAAGTAAGTCTGGCCGGCGCCCGGTCCCGAGGGCGGCTCGTAGCGCCTCTGGAAGTCGGAGGGCGTGCCCGCCGGTGCCGCCGGGGTGCCGGAGGGCGCCGCCGGTGCGGGCGCCTGCGCCGAGGGCGTGCTCGCCGGGGCGGGCTGCTGTTCGACGTCGAGGTCCATGGCGGACCCGGCGGCGGTCGTCGCGCACGCGAAGAACACGGCGCAGGCCAGGAACATCGCGCCGGTCGAAGCCGCGGCGGAAAAGAAGCGGAAGTGGCGAAGATGGTTCATGGATCTCTCCTTGTTTCGGCACCCGTGTTTGTCATGGCTTCCGACGGGCGCCCCGCATCCTCAGGACGCTCCCCCGAGCCGCTCCGTTACGACGCGTAGACGAGCGTCGCCGGCGAATCCGTCGCCTCGAAGGCGACCTTATCGAATCCCGCTTCGAGGACCCATTTCCGATAATCCGCACGGCGCCACGTCGAGCCCTCCTTCGAGTGCAGCAGCATCTCGTTGGCGAAGATCAGCGCGAACGGCGGCCCCGAGCGGTCGTCGGCGACGACGAAGTCGGAGACGATAAGGGTGCCGCCGGGCTTCAGCGCCTTGCGGAACTTCCGGAAGATCGCCACGTTCTGGGACGGCGATTCCTGGTGGGCGATGTGTGAATACACGGCGACGTCGTGCTCCGCCGTGCCGAAGTCGAGATCATGGAAGTCGCCGTCGACGGTGCGCAGCCGGTCGGCCGCGCCCGAACGCCCGACGAAGTCTCGCGCCAGCCGGTTGACGTTCGCCCAGTCGATCTGGGTCGAGCGCGCCTCCCGGTTCATGCCGAGCCAGATCGCGGAGTAGATGCCGGAGCCGCCGCCGACGTCGAGGATCGAGATCGCGCCGGCTTTCGCGATGCCGAGCTTCGCGGCCGCCGCGTGGATGACGGGCATCGAGAGGCCGGCGATCGCGGGCACGAGCTGCTCCCACAGAGGGTTCTCGGCGACGGCCGTCATCTCCCGCGGCTGGCCGGCCTTGACGACCTCCGGCAGGTGCGACCATTCCGGGAACGCCGCGTAGTGGTAGCGCGGGAACGCGCCGAAGAAGGTCGGGCGCCCCTCCACGAGGAACGCCGCCGCGTCGGGCGCATTCGCGTAGACTCCGTCCGACACCGTCAGGAACCCGAGCCCCACGAGCCCGTCGAGGAGGGCGCCCGTGCCGCGCCGCGACAGGGAGGCCGTCTTCGCGATCGCCTCGACCGTGTTCACGCCGCCGTCGACGAGCGTGAAGATCGAGTACGCGGCTCCGGTGGCGAGTATGGCCGTGGCCCAGCCGCCCGTCGAAACCTGGATGATGCGCTGCGGCGTGACGTTCGCGTCGGACATGGCGGCCTCTCTCGTTTCTTCCGACGTCCGGCCGCGAGCGTCCGGATCAGGAGTTCTGGACGCGGACCTCGGTCATCGCGCGGCGTCGGTCGGTCTGGCGGCGCTCGGACTGGCGGCGCTCGTCTTCGGGCGCGGGCGCCAGGACCGACTCGAGATCGGCCAGCAGATCGTTCATGGGGTCCTGGATCGAGCCGAGCGTCCAGGCTTCGAGGGCTTCGGTGGGCATCCCGACGACGGCGTTCAAGGCCGCGGCGATGCGCCGAGCCTCGTCGACGGTGGCGACGGCGGCGACCGCCTCGCCGGTGCCGTCGAAGACCGCCCGGCCGACGGCGTACCAGGGCTTGATGGGGGCGAGACTCATATCGGATTCTGGCTCATCGGCGAACTTGAAGTCGAGGCCCTTGGCTTCCATGCTGCTCCTCCTCAATCGAACGAGGCGAGGAATCCGCGCCCGCGGCGTGCGGGTGCTGCAGGGGAACCGGCGGAGATCGAGGGACAAAAGGAAACGGTAGGGCGCGAAAGGGGACGGTCTCGGGACGGGACGGGATTCAACCCCGCCCCCGAAGGGCGCCGCGGGCGCCCGGGATCACCAGCCGACGACCTCGGGCAGATCGTCGTCGCGGTCGCGGCAGGGGTCGCACTGCACGGGAAACGTCTTCGCCCGGCGCTTCGACCCGGCGATCGTCAGCGTCTCGAGCGCATGGCAATCCGGGCACTCGAGCTCGAAGACCCCGACGGGGGCCTTGCGGTCCGGCTTGCCCACGGGAATGCTGCCATCCGTCAATCTGTCGGCCATGTATTTACCCACCCTGGTTTGGCTCACCGGCGATCGGGCGGGAATCCCCCGCCCGCCGCCCAATGGAATCTTCGTCTCTTCTAGCTGCAGCCCGAAGTGGCTCCGCAGTTCATGCATTTGTAGCAGGCCGCGCTGCGCACCATGATACTCCCGCACTCGTGGCAGGCCGGCGCGTCCGTGCTGGTTTCGAAGGTCACGAGCGAGTTCTCCGAGGGGCCCTTCGTGCCCGGCGTGCTGCGCGCCGCCACCGACTGCTCGGTCACCGGAGCGGGAGCCTGGCTCGGCATGTCGCGTGAGATGACGCCGATCGCTTCCTTTTCCTTCTCGGTCAGGAACTTCGAGCCCATCCACTTGAAGATGTAGTCGACGAGGCTCTTCGCGATCGGAATCTCCGGGTTCTTCGTGAAGCCCGCCGGCTCGAAGCGCATGTGCGTGAACTTGTTCACGAGCGCCTCGAGGGGCACGCCGTACTGGAGCGTCAGGGAGATCGCCGTCGCGAAGGAGTCCATGAGACCCGAGATCGTCGAGCCTTCCTTCGACATGCGCAGGAAGATCTCGCCCGGCTTGCCGTCCTCGAAGAGACCGCACGTCACGTAGCCCTCGTGCCCGGCGACGTTGAACTTGTGCGTGATCGAGCGGCGCTCGTCGGGAAGCTTGCGGCGGAACGGGGCGCCGGCGGGCGCGACGGCCTTGCCGACGTACTCGAGCGCCTCGAGGCCCTTCAGGATCTCCGCCTCGGTCGTCGAGGAGGAAGACGATCCGGGACCGCGCTTGACGGGAGACCGGCTGTCGCTCTTGGAAGCGCCCGTGTTCAGCGGCTGCGTGCGCTTGCAGCCGTCGCGGTAGATGGCGATGGCCTTCAGCCCCTGCTTCCAGCCTTCCATGTAGACCTTGGCGATCTCCTCGGGCGTGGCGTCCGGCGGCAGGTTCACCGTCTTCGAGATGGCGCCGGAGAGAAACGGCTGCACGGCTCCCATCATGTTGACGTGGCCCATGTAGTGGATCGACCGCGTGCCGTTCAACGCCCGGAACGCGCAGTCGAAGACCGGCAGGTGCTCGGGCTTGAAGTCCGGCGAGCCCTCGATCGTCCCCTTCGCGTCGACGTAGGACACGATCGCGTTGACCTCGTCCTCGGAGTAGCCGAGGCGCCGGAGCGCCAGCGGAACGGTCTGGTTGACGATCTTGATCGTGCCGCCGCCGACGAGCTTCTTGTACTTGACGAGCGCGAGGTCCGGCTCGACGCCGGTCGTGTCGCAATCCATCATGAAGCCGATCGTGCCGGTCGGCGCGAGCACCGTCACCTGGCCGTTGCGGAAGCCGTTGTGGCGGCCCCACTCGAGGGCCGAGTCCCAGACGGCGCGCTGCGCCTTGAGCAGCTCGGACGGGACGCCGCTCTTCGTCGGGACCTTGTACGCCGCTTCGCGGTGCATCTCGATGACGTTCAAGAACGCGTCCTTGTTCGGCTCGTAGCCGTCGAAGGGCCCGAGCTGCGCCGCGATCCGCGAGGACTGCAGGTACGCCTCGCCGCACATCATCGACGTGATGGCGGCCGCGTAGGCGCGCCCTTCCTCGGAGTCGTACGCGTGGCCGGTCGCCATCAGGAGCGCGCCGAGGTTCGCGTAGCCGAGCCCGAGCGGCCGGAACCGGTGCGAGTTCTTCGCGATCGGCTCGGTCGGGTACGAACAGAAGTCGACGAGCATCTCCTGCGCGGTGATCACGATGTCGCAGGCGTGCCGGAAGCTCTCGACGTCGAACGAGGCGTCCTCGTTGAAGAACTTCATCAGGTTGAGCGACGCCAGGTTGCACGCGGAGTCGTCGACGAACATGTACTCGCTGCACGGGTTCGAAGCGTTGATCCGGTTGGTCGTCTTGACCGGGTTCCACTTGTTGATGGTGGTGTCGTACTGCATGCCCGGATCGCCGCAGATCCACGCGGCGTCGGAGATCTTCGCCATCAGGTCCTTCGCGCGGTGCGTGCTCGACGGGCGGCCCGTCAGGACTTCCTTCGTCTGCCATTCGTCGTCGTTCTCGACCGCGCGCATGAACTCGTCGGTCACGCGGATCGAGTGGTTCGCGTTCTGGTAGAAGATCGAGCCGTACGCCTCGCCGTTGAACGAGCCGTCGTAGCCGGCGTCGATCAGCGCCCACGCCTTCTTCTCCTCGTTCGCCTTCGCCATGATGAAGTCTTCGATGTCCGGGTGATCGATGTTCAGGATCACCATCTTCGCGGCGCGGCGCGTCTTGCCGCCCGACTTGATCGCGCCGGCGAAGGAGTCGAAGCCCTTCATGAAGGAGAGCGGACCGGAGGCGGTGCCGCCCGCGGAGAGGCCTTCCCGGGAGCCGCGGATCGAGGAGAGGTTCGAGCCCGTGCCCGAGCCGTACTTGAAGAGCATGCCCTCGGTCTTCGCGAGCGAGAGGATCGAGTCCATCGAGTCGCCGCAGCTGTTGATGAAGCAGGCGGAGCCCTGGGGGCGCGGCTCGATCCCGACGTTGAACCACACGGGGGAGTTGAAGGAAGCGACCTGGTTGACCAGGATCGCCGTGAGCTCGTCGTTGAAGGCGTCGCGGTCGGCGGACGTCTTGAAATAGCCGCCCTTCTCGCCGTAGCCCGTGATCGTGTTCGCGACGCGGCTGATCAGCTGGCGGACGGACGTCTCGCGCTCGGGGGAGCCCATGCGTCCGTGGAAATACTTCTGGACGACGATGTTCGTGGCGGTCTGCGACCAGGTCTTGGGGACCTCGACGTTCTTCTGCTCGAAGATCACCTCGCCCTTTTCGGAGGTGATCGAAGCGGTGCGCAGCTCCCATTCGAGCGCGTCGAACGGAGAGACCGAGGCGTCGGAATAGACCCGGCGGATCGTCAAGCCCTTCAAACCTCGCGGAGGACTGGAAGCGTCCTCACGACCCGGGACTCTCTCACTAGTCACCGCCCGAGTGTCCTTTTCCGTCGCACTCATCCTCGCTCCCCCTTTTTGCCCTTTTACCCCTCGTTTTTTGCGAGGGAAATGCTCCCGCCCGAATCCAAGCACCCCACCTGCCGTTGCGGATTTCCGAGTGTTTTTCGGTTATTTCGCGGACAACGAATCGATTGGAAGTCAGAGTAAAACTCGGCTGAAGTCGAGTCAAGTAAAAACACTACATGTAGTGGCTGACCGGGAAAAAGGCGCTGGGAATGGTGGCACGGGCCTTGCTGTTTGAGTCGGCGTGAACAGGAAAAAATCGACCCGCAGCGCCCTGACGGTGAGGGAAAAGTCGGTGTTCGAAGTGGACGATTCCCGCCTCGCGATCGGGGTTTTTTCGAGGCCTCTCCTCGATACCGAGGCGAGGCGCTTCCGGCAGGCCTGGCAATGCGATCCGATGCCCGGTTTCGCGGAATACGAGCTCGGCACAGAGCGCATTTCGTTCGTCACGCCGGCGGAGAACGTGCCGATCGCCTGGAAGGCCATCGACCGCCTTCTGGCCGAGGCGGCGGCGCCCGCCACGGCGACGGAAAGAGTCCGTAAAGCGTCCTGACGTCACCCAAACGTGTCACCTGCCCAATCCGGTTTGACGCGGCTCGCGTGCGCCTTAGATAATGGCAGGGAAGAAACGGCCGCATGTCGCCGTTTCGATATGGCCCACAGAAGGAGATTCCGATGTCCTCGACCCTCGACAGTCCGCTGACTCCGATGACCGCGCCCGGCGGATCGCAGCCGCTCCTGACCCTCACGGATGCGGCGATCGCGAAGGTTAAGTACTTCGCCGAGACGATGCCGGACTCCATGAACAAGCCCCTGCGGGTCTTCGTTCAGGGCGGCGGCTGCTCCGGTTTCCAGTACGGGTTCACCTTCGACGAGAAAAAGGAAGACGACAACGTTCTCGAGCAGGGCGGCATCACCGTGTTGGTGGATCCGCAGAGCGCGATGTATCTGAAGGACGCGAAGGTCAACTACGTGGAAGATTTCCGCGGAGCCGGCTTTTCCGTCGAGAACCCGAACGCCTCCGGCGGCTGCGGGTGCGGGAAATCGTTCAACGCCTGAAGAGAAGCCTCGGCCTCGTTAACTGCTGATTTGGCCCCGCGCAAGCGGGGCTTCTTTTTTGCTCGAATCCTCCGAAGTTTCTGGAAAGCGGTTTTTCCCCTCTCCCCCGCGCACCGGGGGAGAGGGCAGGGTGAGGGGGCGATGTCCCAGCGAGCAAGAGCTCGCCGAGACGGGAACGGACGTTCACCTCATAGATCACGCGTCGCGCCTCGAGCCCTGGCACGGCGAGACAACCGCCCCCCTCACCCCAACCCTCTCCCCCCGCGCTGGCGGGGGGAGAGGGGGAAGGAAGCGTTCCGTGAACCCTTTCTCATCCGGCCGCACCGATGCCCGGGCCGCACCTCCGGTGGACGCGACGTTTCCCCTCTCCCCCGCGCACCGGGGGAGAGGGTCAGGGTGAGGGGGCGGTGTTCCAGCGAGCAAGTGAGCTCGCCGCGACGGGAACGGACCTTCACCTCGTAGATCACGCGTCGCGCCTCGAGCCCCTGGCACGGCGAGACAACCGCCCCCCTCACCCCAACCCTCTCCCCCCGCGCTGGCGGGGGGAGAGGGGGAAACCCCCTACCTCGTCATCGCGGAAGTGTCCGGGCCGAGCGGCGGCCGGCGTCCCTACTCGTCGTCTTCGTCGGGGACGACGGGCTCCGGGATCGCGCCCAGCGCTTCGAGCTGCGCGAGGTGGTTCCGGTCGTGGCCCGCCTGCATGCGGAGGAGCATGTCGACGCTCTCCTCGCCGCGCTCCGGATGCGTCCCCGCGCGGCGAAGGTCGTCCGGGCCGAGAGTCCGGAAGTAAGAGAGGTTCCACGCGCGCAGCGCGACGAGGGCCCGCACGGCGGCGCGCGAGGCGAGGCGCGGATACGGCTTCGCCCAGAGGTCCTGATCGAAGGGCTGGATGACGTGCCCCGGGGGCGAGGTCACGACCTGTCGGACGCGGAAGCCGACGCTCTGCTCGACGTCCGCGAGATGCCCGAAAATCTGCCGCCCCGTCCACTTTCCGGGCGCCCAGGGCTGCCCGATCCGCCACTCTCCGAGCTCGGCGTGCAGGTCGACCAGCCGGCGCGGAGTCGCCTCGAGCACGACGTAAGGGTCCTCCCCGGCGACGAGGGCGAGGAGACGGTCGCGGTATTCGTTCATGCGAACGCGAACGATAGCAGGATCCGCCGGATCACCCATCCTCCGATCGCTCCCCTACAATCTCCACGTGCCTCATCGGTCGCAGCGCGCCGCATGGACCTGGATCGCCGCGGCGGCCGCCATCGCCGGTCTCTTCGCCGTCGGCCGCCTCCTCCCGCTGCGGGAGAGCGTCCTGGCGTTTCAGGGGTGGATCGCCGGGCTGGGCGTCCTCGGGATGGCGCTCTTCGCCGGCGTGTACGTCGCCGCGGGGCTGCTCCTCGGGCCCACGTGGCTGCTGACGCTCGTCGCGGGGCTCACGTGGGGGCTCGCCGTCGCCGTGCCGCTCGTCTCCGTGGTCTCCACCGCGACCGCCGCGATCGCGTTTCTCGTCGCGCGCCACTTCGCGCGGGCGCGGGTCGAGGCGTTCGCGCGCCGCAACGCGACGTTCGCGGCGATCGACCGGGCCGTCGCGCGGAAGGGATGGCGGATCGTCTTCCTCCTCCGACTCTCCCCCGTCGTGCCGTTCACGGCGTCGAACTATCTTTACGGCGTGACCGCCGTCCCCTTCGGTCCTTATCTCCTCGCGAGCTGGGCGGGCATGCTGCCTGTCACCGTGCTGTATGTGTACCTCGGCGCGGCGGGCCAGGCGGCGGTCGGGGCGTCCCGCGCGCGTTCCGCCTGGGAGTGGGCGGCGCTCGGCGTCGGGCTCTTCGCCACCGCCGCCGCCACGGTCTGGGTCGCGTCCCTGGCGCGGGCCGAGCTCGCGAAGGACCGCGTGAGCGCCGCCGCGGTGTCCGCGTCGTGAAAGCCGCGCGGCTCCCCGCTGCGCTCTTCGCGTCTCTCGCCGCGGTCCTCCTCGGCCTGACGCTCGCGTGCGGCGGGGGCGAGAAGACGACGGTCGCAATCGAGGTCCCGTCCGGGATCGATCATTCCGCCTGGACGCGCCTCCTCCAGACGTACGTCGACGGCCGCGGCCTCGTCGACTACGCGAAGTGGAAGGCGTCCGAGCCGGACCGGAAGGCGCTCCGGGACTACCTCGCGCAGTTCGCTCCGCCCGCCGGCGCGCGCCCCGCCGAGAGAAACGAGAAGGGCGCGTCGCTCGCCAACGCCTACAACGCCTTCACGATCTCCTGGATCCTCGACCACTACCCCGTCGAGAGCATCCAGAGCCTCCCCGCGTCGTTCCGCGGGGCGCGGCATCGGATCGGCGGTCACGACGTGTCGCTCGACCGGATCGAGCACGAGACGCTCCGCCCCGAGTTCGGATTTCTCGTGCACTCGGTCCTCGTCTGCGCGGCGCGCAGCTGCCCGCCCCTCGGGCGCGAGGCCATGCGGACGGACCGCTTCGTCGGGCAGACCTCCTACGCGATGTTGCGCTGGCTCGCCCGGGAGGATCTCAACCGCTTCGACGTCGCGGGACGCCGCGCGGAGATCTCCAGCCTCTTCGACTGGTACGGCGAGGATTTCGAGAAGGAAAAGGGCGGGCTCCGCGGCGTCCTCTCGCTCTACGCGCCGGACCCGGCGCGCGCCTTCGTGCTCGATCCCGGCACGAAGATCCACTACATGAAGTACGACTGGGGCTTGAACGACCAGGGCGAGCACGGCCGGAAGTACGGCGGCCTGCGCCTCTTCTGGGACCGCCTGAAGGCGCGCCTCCGCAAGTAGAGGTTTTTGGTCTATTAACCCGCGGGCCGCGGCTTTTTGGCCGCATCCAGAGTCGTCAGGGCGTCGGGCTCCCGCTGCATGACGTTCTCTCCGTAGCCCTGGCGCGTGATGAAGGTGAAGTCGACCTGCTGGTACGGAACGCCGGGGGGAAGTCGGTCGCGGCGGTACTGCCACGTCTCCTTCAGGTTGTTCGTCGTGTCGACGGAGCGGCTCGAGAAGACCGACTGGCTTCCCATCGCGTCCTCGTTGACGGCGAGCTTGCGCTGCGTCAAAAAGGTCGGCGGCCCCAGGAGCACGAAGACCATACCGCGGTCCGTGAGGCTCCCCCGCTTCTCGCCCTGGGCGAGGGCGGCGTCGGCGAAGGCGACGCGCCGCTCGAACTCGCTGCGGAACTCGTTCTCCGGGGTGTTGGGGTCCGGATCGCGCGAAGCCCAGAACTTCGTGATGAACTCCGACCGTCCCTGCGCGTCGGACTCCGCCGTCCACTGGCGGGACTCCTCCGGGGTCATCAGGAATCGCGTGGGTCCCGTGCCCCACCCGTCGCCCTCGAGCCCCGCGGGCGGCGCCGCGGGATGGAAGCGCGCGTACTGCTCCCCGATCGACGAGGACCGGCCGCCCGCGGGCGGCGCGGGTGCGGCGCCGCTGCCTTTCTTTGCGTCGTCGAACGCCGCGAGGACCGCCTTCGGGTACATGCCGGGGTCGATCGACGCGTTCGGCATGGTCGCGAGGAACGTGCGGAAGGTGGCGCGCGCGGCGTCGCCCCGACCGAGGGCGGCCTCGCAGACGCCGCGGTAGAAGAGGAGCGGCGGACCCGCCATCTTCCGCTCCTCCTCGTTGCCGGGCTTGCCGAGCTCCGCCTCGAGCCCCTCGATCGTCTTCAGGGCGTCGGCGTACGCGGCCGACTTCACCTGCTGCTTGGCTTTCTGAAAGCCGGCGCGGGTCTCCTCGGAGGCGATCGACGCGCGCGGAGCGAGGAGCCCCGCGAAGAGGACGGCGAGAGCGGCAGCGGCGATGCGCCTCATGGGTCACCCCCTGGAAGAGGATGATTCTAGTTCTCGCGCAGGCGCGCCGGTGCGGCTACGATGCCCCCTTGGCCACCCTCCCGAACCCCGCCGCGGAGGCCCGGGCGCGGCCGGACGCGGAACGCGGCGCCGCCTCTCTCGAAAGGGATCTCCGCCTCGCCGTCCGCGGGGAGGTCCGGTTCGACGCCGGGAGCCGCGCGATGTACGCGACGGACGCCTCCAACTACCGCCAGGTCCCCATCGGCGTGGTCGTCCCGCTCGACCGCGCGGACGTCCTCGCGGCGCTCGAGGTCTGCCGGCGGCACCGGGCGCCGATCCTCGCGCGGGGCGGAGGCACCAGCCTCGCCGGGCAGTGCTGCAACGTCGCGGTCGTCCTCGACACCTCCAAGCACTTCCGCCGCATTCTCGAGATCGACCCGGAGCGCCGCCTCGCGCGCGTCGAGCCCGGCGTCGTGCTGGACGACCTGCGCCGCGAGGCGGAGAAGCACGGCCTGACGTTCGGACCCGACCCCGCGTCGCACCGCTCGTGCACGCTCGGCGGGATGATCGGGAACAACTCGTGCGGCGTGCACTCCGTCTACGCCGGCAAGACGGACGAAAACGTCGAGGCGCTCGAAGTGGTGACGGGAGACGGCGCGATCGTCACGGCCGGCCGGGCGACGCCCGGGGAGCTCGCCGCCATTGTCGCCGCGGGCGGACGCCGGGCGGAGATCTACGGGGCGCTCGCCGCGCTGCGCGACCGGCACGCCGCGGCGATCCGCGCGCGATTCCCGGACATCCCCCGCCGCGTCTCGGGCTACAACCTGCCCGCGCTCCTGCCGGAGAACGGCTTCGACGTCGCGAAGGCGCTCGTGGGCTCGGAGGGCACCTGCGCGTTCGTCCTCGAGGCGACCCTGCGGCTCGTCTGGAGCCCGCCCGCGCGCGTCCTTCTGGTCCTGGGATTTCCCGACGTGTACGCCGCGGCGGACCGCGTGCCCGAGATCCTCGCGCACGGCCCCATCGGCCTCGAAGGGTTCGACGAGGGCCTCGCGTCCGCCACGCGGCGCGCGGGGCTCGTTTCGGACGGCCTCGATCTCCTTCCGCCGGGCGGCGGATGGCTCTTGGTCGAGCTCGGCGCGAAGACCGCCGGCGAGGCGGCCGCCGCGGCGCACGCGCTCGCCGCGAGCCTCGCCTCCGGGGCCGTGCCGCCGTCTTCGCGCGTCTTCGAGTCGGAGGCCGACCAGCGCGAGATCTGGCGCGTGCGCGAGGCCGCGCTCGGCTCGACCTCCCACGCGCCGGGCGCGCCCCTGACCTGGGAGGGATGGGAGGACTCCGCCGTCCATCCCGCGAAGCTCGGCGCGTACCTGCGCGATCTCCGCGCGCTCATGACCCGCCACGGGTACGGCGGCCACTTCTACGGCCACTTCGGCCAGGCGTGCGTCCACACACGCAACGACTTCGATCTCGGCTCGCCGGACGGCGTCCGCCGGTTCCGCGCCTACGTCGGCGAGGCGGCGGACCTGGTGGTCTCTTGCGGCGGCTCGCTCTCCGGCGAGCACGGCGACGGGCAGGCGCGCGCGGAGCTCCTCCCGAAGATGTTCGGCGAGGAGCTCGTCGGAGCCTTCCGCGACTTCAAGAGGATCTGGGACCCCGAAGGCCTGATGAACCCCGGCAAGCTCGTCGACGCGCGGCCGCTCGACGCCGACCTCCGGCTCGCGGGCTCGGGAGCCGCCGCGAAGCCCGTCACCCGCTTCGCGTACGCCGAAGATGGCGGCGACTTCTCGCGCGCCGTGCTGCGATGCGTGGGGGTCGGGCTCTGCCGCCGGACGGAGGGCGGGACGATGTGCCCGAGCTTCCGTGCGACGCGCGAAGAGGCGCACACGACCCGCGGACGCGCGCGGCTCCTCTTCGAGATGCTGCGGGGCGAGACCGTCGCGGGCGGCTGGAAGGACGAGCGCGTCAAGGAAGCCCTGGACCTCTGCCTCTCGTGCAAGGCGTGTCGGAAAGACTGTCCCGTGGGCGTGGACATGGCGACCTACAAGGCGGAGTTCCTGTCCCACTATTACGAGGGGCGCCGGCGGCCGCGCTCCGCCTTCGCGCTGAATCGGATCCACCAGTGGGCGCCGCTCGCCGCGCGCGTGCCGGGCCTCGCGAACTTCTTCACCCAGACGCCGGGACTCGCCGCGCTCGTCAAGGCGGCCGCGGGCATCTCGCCGAAGCGGCGGATCCCGCGGTTTGCGGGGCGCGCCGCCCGCGCGGGGTTCCGCCGGGCGGCCGCGGACGGTTCGGAAGCGCGCGGCGGCGCGCGGCGCCCCGTCCTTCTCTTTCCGGACACGTTCACGGAGTTCTTCCACCCGCAGGCGGCGGAGGCCGCCGTGTCCGTCCTCGGCGCCGCCGGCTTCGCCGTCTCGCTGCCTGCGGGGCGGCGGCGCCTGTGCTGCGGCCGGCCGCTCTACGACGCGGGCCTGCTCGACGACGCCCGCGAGCTCCTCGCGGAAATCCTCGACGCGCTCCGCCCGGCGCTGCGGGCGGGTCTGCCCGTCGTGGTGCTCGAACCCTCGTGCGCCTCGGTCTTCCAGGACGAGCTGCTCGGGCTCTTCCCGGGCGATCCCGACGCCGCGCGCCTGGCCCGCCAGACGCGCCTCTTCGCGGAGCTTCTGGAGACGGAGGCGCCGGAATGGTCCCCGCCGGCTTCGCTCTCCGGCAGCGCCCTCGTCCAGGGGCACTGCCACCAGAAAGCGCTGTCCTCGATGGAGGCGGAAGCGGCGCTGCTCGCCCGGACGGGCCTCTCCGTCCACGTCCTCGACGCCGGCTGCTGCGGGATGGCCGGCGCCTTCGGGTTCGAGAGCGCGCACCGCGACGTCTCGGTCGCGATCGCCGAACATGCGCTCCTGCCCGCCCTGGCGGGGGCGCCCGACGCGATCGTCGTGGCGGACGGATTCAGCTGCCGCGAGCAGGTCTCACAGCTCGCCGGCCGGCCCTCTTTTCACGTGGCCGAAGTCGTGCATCGCGCTCTCGCCGCAAGCTCCGGTAGCGCGCGCCGTACGGTTCTGGACAGTTCGCGGGAAGCCGCCGGGTTGGAATAGGATACGGCCCGTTTCGAAGAGGAGGCGACGGCGCCCAACGATCATGCAGATCTTCCATCGAAGCACCAACACGATTTCGCGGGTGTCGCTCTTCGGCGCGGTGTTCTTCGTCGGCCTGTCCCTCTGGATCTTCTACGACCTCGAAGCCTCGCCATGGACAACCCAGCAGAATGTCGCCCGCGAGCAGCCGGTTCAGTTCTCTCACGCCCATCACGCCGGCGCGATCGGCATCGACTGCCGCTACTGCCACACCTCGGTCGAGAAGGCCGCGTTCGCCGGCATCCCGCCGACCAAGACCTGCATGAACTGCCACTCCCAGATCTGGGCGCAGAGCCCGTATCTCGAGCCGGTGCGGGAGAGCTTCCGGACGGACAAGTCGCTCGAGTGGACGCGCGTGCACGACCTTCCGGACTTCGTCTACTTCAATCACGCGATTCACGTGAATAAGGGAATCGGCTGCGAGAGCTGCCACGGGCGGATCGATCAGATGCCCCTCGTGTACCAGGCCGCGCGGCTGCAAATGTCGTGGTGCCTCGACTGCCATCGCCACCCCGAGAAACAGATTCGGCCGAAGGACCAGGTCTTCACGATGGGGTACGTCCCTCCCGTCGACCAGGCGACGCTCGGACCCGAGCTCGTCCAGCGCTATCACCTGAGGAGCCGCGCGGTGCTCGAAAGCTGCTCGACGTGCCACCGATGAGCGGGCAAGGGTTGCCGCTTCCCGTCTTCACGCCGGGCCGAACGGCCGCCCCCGCCGAGCCCGAGCCGCTGGATTTCGACGGCTTGAAGAAGCGCCTCGACGGCGAGCGGGGCGCCGGCTACTGGCGGAGCCTCGAGGAGCTGGCGAAGACCCCGGAGTTCGCCGCCGCCTTGAGGGAGATCGACAACGGCCGGAACCTCGAGGAAGGTTTCGACCGGCGGGACCTCTTGAAGTTCATGGGTGTGTCGTTCGCCCTCGCGGGCCTGACGGCGTGCACGCGCCAGCCGGCCGAGAAGATCGTCCCGTACGTGCGGCAGCCGGAGCAGGTGATCCCCGGCGGTAAGCCTCTCTACTTCGCGACCGCGATGACCGTCTCGGGGTTCGCGACCGGGCTTCTCGTCGAGAGCCAGCTCGGCCGTCCGACGAAGGCGGAGGGCAACCCGATGCACCCGGCGAGCCTCGGCGCCACGGATCTCTTCGGCCAGGCCTCGCTGTACGACCTCTACGATCCGGATCGATCGCAGACGCTCCAGTATCTCGACGAGATCCGCCCGTGGGCGGCGTTTCTCGGCGCCGCCCGGAAAGCGGCCGGCGAGGAGCGCGCGACCGGCGGCGCGGGCCTGCGTTTTCTGACCGAGAGCGTCTGCTCTCCCACCCTCGCGTCGCAGCTCGCGTCCCTGCTGCGCGATTTTCCGGGCGCGCGCTGGATCGAGTGGGAGCCCGCCGGTCGCGACAACGTCCGGGAGGGGGCGCGGCTGGCGTTCGGAGAGTACGCGGACGTCGTCGCGGATCTCGCGAAAGCCGACGTGATTTTCTCGATCGGATCGGATTTTCTTTCCTGCGGGCCCGGCAACCTCGCGATGACGCGGCATTTTTCGAGGCGCCGCCGGCCGGAGGGCGAACACGGCCCGATGAACCGCCTCTATGTCGTCGAGACGGCTTCCACCGTGACGGGCGCGAACGCCGACCACCGGCTTCCCGTTCCCGCGAGCCGCGTCGAGGACGTCGTCCGGGGCATCGCGAAAGCCCTCGGCGTCGCCGGGAGCGGGGCAAACGGCTCCGTCGCTTCGTCGCCGAATCCGTTCGAGGCGGCCGTCGCGGCGGACCTGAAGGCGCACGCCGGCCGGTGCGTCGTGCTCGTCGGCCCCGAACAGGCGCCGGCGGTCCATGCCCTGGGCCACGCGATGAACCAGACGCTCGGCAACTTCGGAAAGACCGTGCGCGCGATCGAGCCCGTCGACGCGCGCCCGAGCAATCAGCTGACCGGGCTCGTCGAGCTGACGCGGGACATGGCGGCGGGGAAGGTGTCCACGCTCGTCATTCTCGGCGGAAACCCCGTTTTCACGGCGCCGGCCGATCTGGAGTTTTCGGCCGGTCTCGCGAAGGTCAAGCACCGCATCCACCTCTCGCCGCACGTGGATGAAACATCGGCGGCGTGCCAGTGGCACATTCCGCAGGCCCATTTTCTCGAGGCCTGGAGCGATGCCCGCTGCTTCGACGGCACGGCGTCGATCGTCCAGCCCCTCATCGCGACCCTCTACCAGGGAAGATCCGCACACGAGGTGCTCGCCGCTCTGCAGGGCGCTCCCGAAGCGTCGGGTTACGAGATCGTCCGCGCTTTCTGGCGGGGAGAGCTCGGAACGGATTTCGAGACGCGCTGGACTCGGGCGCTCCACGACGGGGTCATCGAGGGAACGGCTTTCCCGGATAAACCTGTGCGAATGGCGGAATCTCCCGGCGGCTCCGGTCCGAGCGGCGTCGCGCCGGGCGGAGCATCCGCTTCCAGCCCCCCGGCCGGCGATCCGGCGTCTCCGGAGCTGGAGCTCGTGTTCCGGCCCGACCCGAAGCTCCTCGACGGACGGTTCGCGAACAATGGCTGGCTCCAGGAGCTGCCGGATCCCATCACGCGCCTCACCTGGGACAACGCCGCCCTTTTTTCCATTGAGACCGCGAAGCGGCTCGGTATCCGGAAGGAAGACGTCGTCGAGCTCAAGCTTCGCGGGCGCTCGCTGAAGGCCGCGGCGTGGATCGAGCCCGGGCTTCCCGACGGAACGGTCGTGTTGAACCTCGGGCACGGCCGCACCCGAGGGGGACGGCTCGGCACCGGGACCGGCTCGAACGCCTATGCGTTGCGTTGCTCGGACGCGCTCTGGTCGGCGCGCGGGCTCGAAGTCCGCAACACGGGCGTCAGCCATCCGCTGGCGTCCGCACAGCTCCACCAGAACATGGAAGGTCGGGAGATCGTGCGCGCCGCGAGCCTCGAGGAGTACCAAAAAAATCCCGCTTTCGTGCACGAGAAGGAAAAGGAGCCGGAGCCGTCGCTCTCCCTGTATCCCCAGTACCCCTCCGACACCTATGCCTGGGCGATGGCGATCGACCTCTCGGCGTGCGTCGGGTGCAACGCGTGCGTGCTCGCCTGCCAGTCCGAGAACAACATCCCGGTCGTCGGCAAGGACCAGGTGCGCCGCGGCCGCGAGATGCACTGGCTGAGAATCGATCACTACTACGGAGGCGCTCCGGCAAATCCAACCCACTTCTTCGAGCCGGTCCCCTGCATGCACTGCGAGAAAGCGCCCTGCGAGCTCGTGTGCCCCGTCGGCGCGACGGTACACAGCGCCGAGGGCTTGAACGACATGGTCTACAACCGGTGCGTGGGCACGCGGTACTGCTCGAACAACTGCCCCTACAAGGTGCGGCGCTTCAACTTCTACCACTACTCGACACAGTTCCGGGCGCCCAGCATGCGCATGCTCGCCAACCCGGACGTGACCGTCCGGTGGCGAGGCGTCATGGAGAAGTGCACGTACTGCGTGCAGCGGATCAACGGGGCGAAAATCGATTCGGAGCTCGCCGACCGCCGCGTGAAGGACGGGGAAATCACGACGGCGTGCGCGCAGGCCTGTCCTGCGGAGGCGATCGTCTTCGGAGACCTCGCCGACAAGAACAGCCGCGTCGCGAAGCTTCGAGAGAACCCCCGCAACTACGGCCTCCTGTCGGAGCTCGGCACGCGGCCGCGGACGACCTATTTGGGCTCGGTGCGGAACCTGAACCCTGCTCTCTCGCGGGAGGTCCAGACGGACTTTCCCCACACGGAGCTCGACACCGAAACAGGGCAGAAGTGAACGACACCGATCCCCCCGTTCAAGACCCGCGCTCCTCGGCGATCCTGGAGCCCGGCCACACGTTCGCGTCGGTCACGGACAAGATCTCCTCGATCGTTTTGTCCCGACGGACGCCGAGGTTCTGGTGGGTCGGTTTTCTCGCGGCGTTCTCGCTCACGATGTGGCTCTTTGCGGCGATCGGATATCTCCTCGTTCGCGGCATCGGCGTGTGGGGCGTGAACATCCCGGTGGGCTGGGGCTTCGCGATCGTGAACTTCGTCTGGTGGATCGGAATCGGGCACGCGGGCACGCTGATATCGGCGATCCTCCTTCTCCTCCACCAGGAGTGGCGGACGTCCATCAACCGGTTCGCCGAGGCGATGACCCTCTTCGCCGTCGCTCAAGCCGGGCTCTTTCCGCTTCTCCACCTCGGCCGCCCCTGGCTGGCGTACTGGCTGATCCCCTATCCGAACACGATGGCGCTCTGGCCGCAGTTCCGCAGCCCCCTCGTCTGGGACGTGTTCGCGGTTTCGACGTACGCGACGGTATCGCTCCTCTTCTGGTACGTCGGGCTCATCCCCGATCTCGCGACTCTGCGCGATCGCGCGCGACGGAAGTTCTTCCAGGTTCTCTACGGCATGGGCTCGCTCGGCTGGCGCGGCTCCGCGACCCACTGGCACCGCTACGAGACGGCCTATCTCCTTCTGGCCGGACTGGCGACGCCGCTCGTGATCTCCGTCCACACGGTCGTGAGCTTCGACTTCACGATCGGGATCATCCCGGGCTGGCACTCGACGATCTTTCCCCCCTACTTCGTCGCGGGCGCCATCTACGATGGTTTCGCGATGGTGCTGACGCTCGCGATTCCGCTTCGCGCCGTTTACGGGCTCGAGGGATTCATCACGCTCCGCCACCTCCAGAACATGGCGAAGATCATGCTCGCGACGGGCCTGATCGTCGCGTACGGCTACATGATCGAAAACTTCATGGGCTGGTACAGCGGGAACACGTTCGAGGGCTACACGGTGTTCAACCGGCTGACCGGCCCCTACGCGCACTACTACTGGGCCCTGATGCTCTGCAACATCCTGACGCCCCAGCTTCTCTGGTTCAAGCGCATCCGATCGACGCCGTGGATCCTCTGGTGCATCGCCATGGTCGTCAACGCGGGGATGTGGCTCGAGCGCTTCGTCATCGTCGTGACGAGCCTCCACCGCGATTTCCTCCCGTCCTCGTGGGGCATGTACCAGGGCACGGTGTGGGACTGGTCGATCTTCATCGGGACGATCGGCTTCTTCATCGCGCTGATATTCCTGTTCATCCGCTTCCTTCCCATGATCTCGATCTTCGAGATGCGGACGCTCGTGCCGGCCGCGGACGTGGATGGAGAGCCGCCGCCCGCGCCCGGGCGAATCGAGGGTGAGGTATGAGCCCGCTGCCGGCTGCGACCGAGCCGGTCGTACAGCCTCCGGCTCCGCTCTACGGGCTGATCGCCGAGTTCGACACCCCGGCGGACGTCGTCGCCGCGGCCCGCACGGCACGCGACGCCGGCTACCGGCGCATGGACGCGTACAGCCCGTTCCCCATCCACGAGCTGACGGCCGCCCTCGGCATGAAGCGCACGAAGCTTCCGCTCGTCGTCCTCGCCGGAGGTCTCATCGGTTGCGCAACGGCGCTCCTCATGCAGTGGTTCGCGTCCGCCGTGCACTATCCGATCAACGTCGGAGGGCGGCCGCTGGCGAGCTGGCCGATGTTCGTCCCCATCACGTTCGAGCTCACGATCCTTTTTGCGTCCTTCGCCGCCGTCTTCGGGATGCTGGGTATGAACGGCCTGCCGATGCCGTATCACCCGGTCTTCAACGCGCCGCGGTTCGCGCTCGCGTCACGGGACCGGTTCTTCCTCTGCATCGAGTCGAAGGACCCGCAGTTCGACCTCGAGGCCACACGCCGCTTTCTCGAGAGCCTCGGAGCGCACGATATCGCCGAGGTGGAGGAATGACTCGTCAGGTGTCAGGTGACAGGTGTCAGACGGGGGTGACAGGTGACAGGTGTCAGGTGTCAGCGGCTCCTCAGGTGTCCGGTGACAGGTGTCGGGTGTCGGCAGCACCTCAGGTGACAGATGTCGGGTGTCGGGTGTCAGCCGCACACGGTTCTTCCTGTCACCGGTCACCTGCCACCTGTCACCCCGGCGGCCTGGCCGCGCTCGCGCTGACAGCCTTGCTTGCGCTCTCCGCAGCGGCCGGTTGTCGACAGGAGATGTACGACCAGCCGAAGTACAAGGACCTCCGCCGGAGCGAGTTCTTCGCCGATCACCGGCAGGCGCGGCCCCTCCCGGAAGGGACCGTGGCGCGGGGCTCTCTCGCCGCCGACGCGCGAGTCTCGACGGGCCGGTCGGGGAACTTCCTCGTGACCCAGTTTCCCGTCCCTGTGGACGCGGCGCTCCTCGCGAGAGGGCGCGAGCGGTACGACATCTTCTGCTCGCCCTGTCACGATCGGACGGGCAGCGGCAGCGGCATGGTGGTCCGGCGCGGCTACCGCGCTCCGCCCTCCCTCCACGCCGACAGGTTGAGGAACGCCCCGGTCGGCCACTTCTTTGACGTGATGACGAACGGATTCGGAGCGATGCCCGACTACGCCGCCCAGATCGACGTCTCCGACCGGTGGGCGATCGTGGCCTACATCCGCGCCCTCCAGCTGTCGCAGAACGCCCCGATGAGCTCGATGTCGTCGCCCGACCGGGAGCGCATCCAGAGCGCCCCCCCATCGCAGAACGCCCCGACGCCGACCCCGCAACCCGCGCCCTTTCCGATCGCGGCGGACGGCATGACATCGACGGACGCGAGGTGAGCGTGAACGCGAATCTGGCGGCGGCCGTCGCACGTCTCCGGAGGCCGTGTCTCATCGCCGGAATTGCCGGTCTCGCCGCGTGCGCTTTCGGCGCCTTCTCCGTGCCCGTGCAGTTCTACCGGTCGTATCTCTTCGCCTGCGTGTTCTGGAGCGGGCTCGCGCTCGGGTCGCTCGCGGTCCTGATGCTTCGCTACGTCACGGGCGGCGCATGGGGGGTTCCGATCCGCCGGCCGCTCGAGGCCGCCACGCGGACACTGCCGCTCGTGGCGGTCTTCTTCGTGCCGCTACTCTTCGGCGTCAAGGAGCTCTATGTGTGGGCCCGCCCGGAGGAAGTCGCCCGCGACCCGCTCCTCCATCACAAGGCCGCGTACCTGAACTTCCCCTTTTTCCTCGGCCGGGGCCTCTTCTACGTCGCGGTGTGGCTCCTGCTCGCCTTCTTCCTGAACCGGTGGTCGGCGGACGAGGACCGTTCCGGCAGTCCCGCTCTCACGCGCCGGCTGCAGCTTCTCTCGTCGGGGGGGCTCGTCGCCTACGGGCTCACGATCACGTTCTGGTCCATCGACTGGTTGATGTCGCTCGAGCCGCGGTGGTTCTCGACGATGTACGGCGTCCTCTTGATCGCCGGCCAGGGACTCTCCGCGCTGGCCTTCGTCATTGCCCTGACGATCCTGCTCTCGCGATTCGAGCCGCTCTCCGGCGTTCTCTCCCCGGAGCACCTCCACGACCTCGGCAAGCTTCTGCTCGCTTTCGTCATGTTCTGGGCCTACGTGTCCTTCTCTCAGTACCTCATCATCTGGTCCGGAAATCTCCCGGAGGAGATTCCCTGGTACCTGCGTCGTCTCCAGGGAGGCTGGGGGTGGTTCGGGATCGCGCTCATCGTCTTGCACTTCGCCCTTCCCTTCCTCCTGCTCCTGAGCGCGGACGCCAATCGCAACTCGCGGCTGCTGGCGAACGTCGCCGTCCTCGTCGTGGTGATGCGCGCCGTGGATCTCTTCTGGCTCATCCGGCCGGTCTTTTCGCCGGGGCGATTCCAGGTCCACTGGCTCGACCTCGCGGCGTTCGTGGGGCTCGGTGGCGTCTGGCTCTCCGTTCTCCTGTGGCAGCTGCTCGAGCGTCCGCTCCTGCCCCGCAACGACCCGGAATTCGCGGAGGCCCTCGAACATGCGGCCCACTGACCCCGGCGCGCCGCCCGTGAACACCGCCGTGGCGCGGGAGGAGAGGGACGTCCGGATTTCCGCGCTTCTCAAGTTCGGTTTCTGGCTGACGGTCGTGCTGACGGTGGCTCTCCTCGCGCTCTGGGGACTTTTCCGTCTGTTCGCGGCGCAGGAACGGAGCCATCAACGCGCTCTGGCGGCCGGCGTCTCGGCGAGCCTGAGGCGAACGCCGTCGGAGCCGAGGCTGGAGGCGCTTCCCCTCCGGCTTCGGGCGCAGCTCCGGGCTTCCGAAGACGCGCGGCTCTCGAGCTACGGCTGGATCGACCGGTCCGCGGGGATCGCGCGCATTCCCATCGACCGCGCGATGGAGCTCATCGTCGCCAGGGGCGTTCCGGGTGGAAGTCCGTTCCCGCCGGGCGAGGCGCCAGTACCGGCGGGCTCCTCTCCCGCTTCATCCTCTCCCGCGCCGTCGTCCCCCGCGGCGCCGTCTTCCGCGCCGGTCGGAGCCGCTCCTCGATGAACCGGGGGCGGCTCCTTCCGCTCTGGATCTCGGCGCTGGCGGTCATCGCGCCGGGCCCCTCGGCCGCGCAGCCGGCGCCCGCCGCGCCCGCCAGGACGGCCGACACTCGGCCCGCGATCCTCAGGGAAGTCGGAGTCGTCCAGCGTCTCGGCCAGCCTCTCCCCCTCGACGCCATCTTCCAGGACGAGGCGGGCCGGGCGGTCCGTCTCGGGCAGTACTTCGGAAAGCGTCCTGTCGTTCTCGTCCTCGCGTACTACGACTGTCCGATGCTCTGCACGGAAGTCCTGAACGGCCTGCTCTCCTCCCTGAGGACGCTGTCGTTTGACGTCGGCAAGGAGTTCGAGGTCGTCACCGTGAGCTTCGATCCGCGCGAGAAACCGGCGGACGCGGCGGCGAAGAAGAAGCCGTACATCGAGGCGTACAAGCGTCCCGGGGCCGCGGAAGGGTGGCACTTTCTGACGGGCGGTTCGGGGTCCATCGACCGGCTCACGGCCGCCGTCGGGTTCCGTTACAAGTACGACGAGAGCGTGGGTCAGTTCGCCCACGCCGCCGCCCTCTACGTCGCGACTCCCGACGGACGGCTTTCGCGTTACTTCTATGGGATCGACTATGCGCCCCGCGATCTGCGGCTCGGCCTGATCGAGGCGTCCGCAAAGAGAATCGGCAACCCCGTCGACCAGATCCTGCTCTACTGCTACCACTACGACCCGAAAGTGGGCCGCTACGGCGCCGTCGTGATGAACGTCGTCCGCGTGGCCGGAGCGGGCACGGTCCTCGTGATGCTCGGATTCCTGCTGGCGATGTGGAGGCGCGAGCGCAGGCGAACGCAGGCGGCCAGGAGCGTCACCGCGAACTCCGAGGGGCGGCCGGCATGAGAACGGACTTCCCGCTCTTTCCGGAACGAGCCTCGACGATGGCGTCCCAGGTCGACGCGCTCTATTTCTATCTGATCGCCGTCAGCGCGTTTTTTGCGCTCCTGATCGCGATCCTCGTGATCTACTTCGCGATCCGATACCGGCGGCGTTCGGAGGAAGAGGTGCCGCCCGGGACTCGCGGTGGAATGCTCCTCGAGATCGCCTGGACCGTCATCCCGTTCTGCATCTCGATGACGTTTTTCTTATGGGGCGCGAAGATCTTCTTCCGCATGAACCGGCCGCCGGACAATGCGCTTCAAATCTACGTCGTGGGCAAGCAGTGGATGTGGAAGCTGCAGCACGCCGATGGAATGCGGGAAATCAACGAGCTCCACGTGCCCGTCGGACGCCCCGTCCAGCTCACCATGACG
This sequence comes from Acidobacteriota bacterium, assembly GCA_039933215.1. Classification (GTDB taxonomy): domain Bacteria; phylum Acidobacteriota; class Thermoanaerobaculia; order UBA5066; family Gp7-AA6; genus JALYUA01. Next base: position 11,861 of record JBDTOO010000021.1, on the reverse strand, counting down.
TCGGAGGACGTCATTCACAGTTTCTTCGTGCCCGCGTTCCGGATGAAACGGGACGTCGTCCCTGGCCGATACTCCACCGTCTGGTTCGAGGCGACCCGGCCGGGCCGTTTCCATCTTTTCTGCACCCAGTACTGCGGCACGAACCACGCGAAGATGATCGGATGGGTCGAGGTCATGGAGCCGATCGCCTATGAGAGCTGGATATCGGGGGGCGGAGGCTCCGAATCGCTGGCGTCTGAGGGCTCGAAGCTCTTTCAGCAGCACGCGTGCAACAGTTGCCACCGGCCGGACTCACTGGCACGCGGTCCGAATCTGCAGGGTCTCTTCGGGCGCCACGTGAACCTCGCGGACGGCCGGACGCTGGTCGCCGATGAGACCTACATCCGGGAGTCGATCCTGAATCCGGCGGCGAAAGTCGTCGAGGGCTTCCAGCCGATCATGCCCACGTACAAGGGGCTCATCGGTGAAGAAGGGATCCTTCAGCTCATCGCCTACGTGAAGTCTGTCTCGAACGGCAATCCCGCGGCCGGCACTGAGATGCTCCCTCCGAACAATCGAATGGCGGCGCCGAACCAGCCCGGCACGGAGCCTCGCCCCGGCCACGAAAGGAAGCCCTGACATGTCCGCCGAGCTCATCCCCTCGACCGAGCCGTCTCCGCCGCGCGCCTCCTACCTGAACGCGGGCTACGGAGTGAAGTCGTGGCTGCTGACGCGCGACCACAAACGAATCGCGCTGCTGTACATGATCTCCATCACGTTCTTCTTCTTCCTGGGGGGGCTCTTCGCGCTGCTCATCCGTCTCGAGCTCCTGACGCCGGAGGGCGATTTCGTCCAGGCGGAGACGTACAACAAGCTCTTCACGATGCACGGGATCGTGATGGTGTTCTTCTTTCTGATCCCGTCGATTCCTGCGGTGCTCGGAAACTTCTTCATCCCGATGATGATCGGGGCGAAGGACCTCGCGTTTCCCCGCCTGAACCTTCTGTCCTGGTACGTCTTCGTCGTGGGAGGCCTCTTCACGCTCTGGGCCATCGTGCACGGGGGCGTCGATACGGGCTGGACGTTCTACACGCCCTACAGCACCGCGTTCGCGAGCACCCGCGTGATTCCCGCGGCGCTCGGAATCTTCATAACGGGGTTCTCATCCATTTTGACGGGTCTCAACTTCATCGTGACGATCCACACGATGCGGGCGCCCGGCATGACCTGGTTCCGCCTTCCCCTCTTCGTATGGTCCCACTACGCGACGAGCATGATCTTCGTGCTCGGCACTCCCGTCATCGCGGCGACCATCCTGCTCGTCGCCCTCGAACGGATCTTCCACCTCGGATTCTTCGATCCGGCGATCGGCGGAGATCCGGTGCTGTTTCAGCACCTCTTCTGGTTCTACTCGCACCCCGCCGTCTACATCATGGTCCTGCCGGCGATGGGCGTCGTCTCGGAGATCGTGCCCACGTTCTCGAGGAAACGCATCTTCGGCTACCGGTTCGTCGCCTTCGCCTCGATCGCGATCGCGGTGCTGAGCTTCCTCGTCTGGGGGCACCATCTCTTCGTGTCCGGCCAGTCCGTCTACGCGGGGCTGATCTTCTCGTTTCTCTCGTTTCTCGTGGCCATTCCCTCCGCCGTGAAGGTTTTCAACTGGACGGCGACGATGTACAAGGGATCGATCTCCTGGCAGACGCCGATGCTCTACGCGATGGGATTCGTGGGGCTGTTCACGATCGGCGGCCTGACGGGACTCTTCCTGGCGTCGCTCGGAATCGACGTGCACGTGCACGACACCTACTTCATCATCGCGCACTTCCACTACATCATGGTGGGAGGGGCGATCATGGGTTACCTCGGCGGCATCCACTACTGGTGGCCCAAGATCTCGGGGAAGATGTATCCCGAGGGGCTCGCGAAGTTCGCCGCCCTGATCGTCTTCATCGGCTTCAACCTGACATTTTTTCCCCAGTTCATCCTCGGCTATCTCGGGATGCCGCGCCGGTACCACGCCTATCCGCCGGAGTTCCAGGTCTTAAACGTCATGTCGACGGCCGGCGCATCCATCCTGGGAGTCGGATACGTGCTGCCGCTCGCCTATCTGATCTGGTCGATGCGATACGGCAAGAACGCCGTCGCGAATCCGTGGCGCGCGACGGGACTCGAATGGCGAACGCCGTCGCCGCCGCCGGCGGAGAACTTTCCCGTGACCCCCGTGGTCACGTGGGAAGCCTACGAATATCGTCCGCGAGAGGAGGCGAAGGTCATTGGCTGAGCCCGAGCGCCAGCCCGTCGAACCGCACGGTCCGTCGCGGCTGCAACATCACTTCCGGACGATGGATCAGCAGAGGGACGCTTCGACCCTCGCGATGTGGGTCTTCCTCGTCACGGAGATCCTCTTCTTCGGCGGGTTCTTCCTCGCCTACACCGTCTACCGCTGGCAGTTTCCCCGGGGGTTCGCTCACGCGAGCCTTCACATGGACATCCTGCTCGGGACCATCAATACGGCCGTCCTCATCGTGAGCAGCCTGACGATGGCGATGGCGGTCCACAGCGCGGCCACGGGCCGCCGACGGCCCCTGATGGGCTTTCTCTCGGCGACGATCGTCCTGGGGTTCGCGTTCCTTGGGATCAAGGCCGTGGAGTACACCGACCACATCCGGCACCACCTCTTCCCGGGCCCCGGCTTCCGGTATCCGGGCCCCGACGGCCCGGCGGCGGAGATGTTCTTCTCGCTCTACTTCGGGATGACGGGATTGCACGCCCTGCACATGATCATCGGGCTCGGAATCGTGACGACCCTGCTCGTCATGTCGTACCGCGGGCGCTTCACTCCCCAGTACTACAGCCCCGTCGAGGTGTCCGGACTCTACTGGCACTTCGTGGACATCGTCTGGATCTTCCTGTTCCCGCTCCTGTATCTCATCGGACGGCACCTGAAATGACCGGACCGGACACGGGAAACGCCGCGATGACGACGGGGCACATCGTCTCCCCGAGGACCTACCTCGCCATCTTCGGCATCCTCATCCTGATGACCGCGACGACGACCGCCGTCTCCTTCGTGGACCTCGGTCCGTGGAACACCGTCGTCGCCCTCGCGATCGCCGTTTTCAAGGCGACGCTCGTCGTGCTGTTCTTCATGCACGTCAAGTACAGCCGGCCGTTGACCGCGATTGTCATCGGCGGCGGCCTTTTCTGGCTCGTGATCCTGCTCGCTTTGACGCTCTCGGACTTCATGACGCGGGGATGGCTCCCGGTGTTCACGCGGTTCGAGCCTTAGCGGGGGGACGCTCGGAACCCGCATCTCTCTAAGGAGGGTCACTGTGGTTGTTCTGCCTCCCACTGCACCGTCCTCCCTGCCGACCATGCGAACTCCGCCGGCCGGTCTCCTGGAGAAGACATTGAGCATCGTGTCCGTGGTGACCATGCTTTTCACCATTCCGCAGGTCTTCAAGGTCTGGACCGGCCCCGGGGCGACGGGCGTCTCACTGGTGTCGTGGGTCTCCTATCTCGTTGCCGCAACCCTCTGGTTCATCCATGGCCTCCGAAAACGCGACAGATCGATCTATCTCGCATGCATCGGCTGGATCATTTTGGATCTCGCGGTCGTCATCGGTATCGTGGTGCGTCCCTAGCGCGGCGGAACATTCGGGGAGCGTCGTCGCGGGGGCTCGTCCAGGTCCCTTTGCGTGAAACGGAGTGAAAATGGCTGCAACAGGCAACCTCCTCGAAACGGTCAATCGCAATCTCGACGCCGCGGCGGCGTACGGCGAGTATCCGTCCGGGCTCGTGGAACAGATCAAAATGTGCAACAGCGTTTACCGGTTCCATTACCCCGTTCGCAAGGAAGGCGGCGGGTTCGAAGTGATCGAGGCCTGGCGGGCGGAGCACAGCCATCACAAGCTCCCGGTCAAGGGCGGGATTCGATTCTCGCCGGATGTGGACGCGGACGAGGTTCAGGCCCTCGCGGCCCTCATGACCTACAAGTGCGCGATCGTGGACGTGCCTTTCGGGGGCGCCAAGGGAGCCATCCGCATCGACCCCCGCAAGAGAAGCCCCGAGCAGCTCGAGCGGATCACCCGGCGATACGCCGCGGAGCTCATCAAAAAAAACTTCATCGGGCCCGCGATCGACGTTCCCGCTCCGGACTACGGCAGCGGCCCCAGGGAGATGGCGTGGATTGCGGATACGTACGTTCAATTTCATCCCGGCGAGATCGACGCGATCGGCTGCGTGACCGGGAAGCCCGTCAGCCAGGGAGGAATCCGAGGACGGAGCGAAGCCACGGGACGGGGCGTGTTCTTCGGGATCCGGGACGCTCTTGCGGACGCCGATCTCGCGCGCAACCACGCGCTCTCGCCGGGCCTCGCCGGCAAACGCGTCGTGATCCAGGGCCTCGGCAATGTCGGGTACAACGCGGCGAAGTTTCTTGCCCAGGGAGGCGCCGTCATCGTCGGCCTCGCCGAGTTCGAGGGCGCCATCTCGAATCCCGACGGCCTCGACCTCGAATCCGTCGTCCGGCACCGCAAGGACTCCGGCCGCATCACGGGGTTTCCCGGCGCGAGGGACCTTCCCTCCAGCGCCGCGGCCCTCGAGCTCGACTGCGACGTCCTCGTCCCGGCGGCGCTCGAGAATGTGATCACCGGGGAGAACGCCGGGCGGATCCGGGCGCGCTGCATCGGCGAGGCCGCCAACGGGCCGACGACCGCCGACGCGGAAGAGATCCTCCGCGAGCGGGGGATCCTGGTGATTCCCGACATCTACCTGAACGCCGGCGGAGTCACCGTTTCGTACTTCGAGTGGCTGAAGAACCTCTCCCACGTGCGGTTCGGACGCATGGGCAAGCGGTTCGAGGAAGTGAGCGCCCGCGGGATGGTCCACGCCATCGAGAGCTCGACCGGCAAGTTGCTGTCCGACGCGGACCGGAAAATACTCGTCCGAGGCGCGGACGAAGAGGACCTCGTGAACTCCGGCCTCGAAGAGACCATGAGCGCCGCGCTGCAACAGATCCGAGTCGTCCAGACGGGCAACTCGAAGATTCCGGACATGCGCACCGCGGCGCTCGCTCTCGCAATCGAGAAGATCGCCCGCAGCTACCTGGAGCTGGGAATCTTTCCCTGAAGCCTGCGCGACCTCAAATGCCGAGAGTCCAGCTCGGCGGATCGCTCGCCGGAAACGAATCTTCGAGCGTGCGGTCGATCATGCGCTCGTTTGGAGGTCTCTGCCTCGGGATCACAGCCTCCGCGCCTGCCGCTCCTTCGGAGAATAGAGTGGCCGTGGGTACCGGCAAGACCCGCCGGTCGACCTTCAACGCGGGATCGTCATCCGCCATGATCCCGGGATCGTACCATCCGGATCTCGGACGCCTCTTCCCATTCACGTCCTCCGGGTTCGCAACTGTGAGGCCCGGCCGCAGCCGGCGGTCTCCGCGAATTACTCCTGGTCGCAGTCCACAGGGGACCACGCGCCGGCGCCACCGATCGGTCTCTCGAAGAGAGCCCTGAGCGTTGTGTCCGTTCTGACCATGCTCACAATTTCGCATATTCTCAAGATCTCTGGATCCGCCCGGCGCGAACGGTGTCTCACTGGTGTCATGGTCTCCTATCTCGCGCCGCCTGGCTCAGGTTGATCATTGGAGTTCGAAAACACGACCAATCCATCAATCTTGCCTGCATCATCGGCTGATCGTCCTCGACGTCGCAGTCGTCATCGGTATCCTGTCGCATTCCTGGAGACGCGCCCAACGAGTCGTCAGATGTTGGCCAGCTCACCGAAGTATTCGTGGTCTTCGTTGTAACCGCCTTCGCCCTGGTTGATCGACCGGGCGCTCTCGACGAACTCGATCGCCTGGATCCACTTGACCATCTTGAATCCGAGCTGATTCTCGACCCGCAGCCGCAGCGGCGCCCCGTGCAGGTGCCCGAGCGGCTCGTCGTTCATCTCGTAGGCGAGAAGCGTGTGCGGGTGCAGCGCGTTCTCGATCGAAAGACTGTCGTAGAACTGGCCGCCCTCGGCTCCCTCGCCGAAAGAATAGAAGATGACGGCCCGCGCGCGCGATGTCGGCCGGACGAGCCGGACCAGTTCTGTCAGAGGCAGCCCTCCCCACGCGGCGACGCCCGACCAGCCCTGGATGCAGTGGTGCAGCGTGATCTGCGTCTTCTTGCCCTGGGCCCGGAGGTCGTCCAATGACAGGTCGACGGGGTTCTCCACCAGCCCGTACACCCGGAGCCGGTAGTCCGTGAAACCGTCGGTGGCCAGCGTCTTCCACTCCTCGCAGGTGGGCATCTTGCCGTTGATCCAGAAGAAGGGAGATACGTCTTCGCGGGAGAACTCGGCCACCGGGGCGGCGTGGTCGAGAGCGAGCCGCATGACTGGCGAGACGATCGCCCTGGCGGCGTGCTGGACCGACCGCGGCCGTCTCCAGGCCGCCCAGTTGGCGAGCGCATTGAGCACGACGATGACAGCGATCCCCCCGAGGCCGAGATACACGCCGGCCGAGCTCGCGTCATCGATCCCTCGCACGATGTGGTTCATGTTCCGAACCAGTCCGGTGATGGCGACCAGCGCGACGTGGCCGACGATGAAAACCACGAAGGCGCACATGACGAGAAAGTGGATCGATCGCCCGATCTGCCGGTTGCCGGGGAGGAACGGATACCACTTGAACCGGTTGGTCAGGGCCGGCGACATCGAGGGGCCGGTCAGGATCGCCATAGGCGCCAAAATGAAAACCACCGCAAAGTACGACAGTTGCTGCAGCGCGTTGTAGTGGTAGAAACCGTTTGGCTCCGGAGGCATGTGGAAGGTCGCGTAGTGGACGAAGACGCCCCAGGCATCGGGCACGATCCGCCAGGTCGTCGGCACGAGGCGCTTCCATTGGCCGGTTCCGAACAGGAGCGCCACGAAGACGAGCCCGTTGCCCACCCAGAACAGGACACTGAGGAAGTGCCAGTGTCGGGCCATGCCGACCGTGTGGCGGTAGCCGGGCAGGCCGATCCAGGGCGAGAGGTGCCGGGAATCGTCCTTGGCCGTCCAGACGCGGTCCCTGGGCACCTCGACCGGGGTGAGCCGGAGCCACTCCGTGCCGGGGGTGCAGTGGACGTTGCCGTACAGCCGGGGATGGTCCATCAGAATCTGCAGGCCGCTGCGGATGAGCAGGATCAGAAACAGGAAGTTGACGTAGTGGGTGACGCGAAGCCAGGCCGGGAACCCGTAAGGAGCCGTCGCCATTTCGGGGGTCAGCGGGAGGCTGGGCGTCAGCACCGGGAGACCGACCGCGCCCCACTGCGCGTAAGCCGCGGCAACCAGGAGCAGCAGCGGCGAGACGAGGAGCAGGAGTGTCTTAGGCCGAACGTGCATGGCCACAGATTCCGTTCGAAGCCGGCCGCCGGTTGAAGCCAATCGGCCACGGCGTCCGGCGTTCCACAGCCGTTTCCGGGGACATGCCCCATGGGAACCCAGCGGGCATCAGCGCCTGCGGCTTTCCAGGATTCGTTTCAGGACCAGCGCCTCGTTATGTTCCTCATCTCGCGCGCCGTAGACCAGGGTGACGGTGTGGGACGCCGCTCTCTTCTTCAGCATCTCGAGAGCGTCCTTCTTCTCTCGGAGCTCCAAACGGTAACGCGCCTGAAACTGCTTCCACCTGGCTGGATCGTGACCGAACCACTTGCGCAACTCCGTGCTCGGAGCCACGTCCTTCAGCCACAGGTTAACCGCCGCCCGCTCTTTGCTCAAGCCGCGCGGCCACAAGCGGTCGACCAGAATTCGCAGGCCGTCCTTTCGCGACGGCTTTTCGTAAACTCTTTTCAGCTGGATCACGAGTTACACTTTCCCGGGGAGAACATTCAGTCGCTCGACTTGCTCAACGCCGAGCCTTTGTGCATCGCGATGTGGTCGGTCTTGTCGCTCTGGATCTCGTACTGCGGATCGTCCTTGTTCGCGTGGTGCGTATACCCCTTGTAACCGGTGTCCTTCGTGTGCACCTTGACGATCCTGCCGCTCACGTGACCGGCCTCCGAGTTCCACGTCACGTGGTCACCGACTTTGAATCTCTTGGTCATGATGATTCGCCGCGACTGTCGCGCTCCTCGCTGACCTCGGCTGCGATCGGAGCGTGCCGGGTGGTCTGGTCGGAGCGGGTCATGTCGTGGAAGTCCTTGCAGAAGGGGCAGTGAACCTGGCCCCTCCAGTCCGGCGTTTCGAGAAGGCTCCGCGGAAACGCCTGTCCGCTGTAGAAATTCCGGCCCGTCGCTTCGCATCGGCTCCCCCGAACGCGAAGCTGTCGCCCAGGTCCGCGCCCGCGGTCTCGAGCGGAACGATGACCCTCAAGTTGACGTTGCTCAAGACCATCCTCCTTGAAAAGAATTCTCTAGCATCCACCAGACGGGCCTAACGACCGCGCCGGCGGAAGGTTCCCTCGTAAATGACGGGACCGCCCGGCCGGATCGTTCCTGCGGCGGGGCGGTTGTACTCGGTGAGAGGCCCCGGCGGGTCCCTCTCCCATCCGGCTGCGAGCAGCTCGTCGGTCACCTGCGCCTCGGTCAGGAAGCACTGGGGCTCGCCGGCGAACTGGGTGAACACGAAAGACTCGCCCGGGACGGGCGGGGCCTCGGAGGCGAGGGTGTTGCGTGAAAAAGTGAAAAGGAAGAGACCCGCGCCCGGCCGGGCGATGCGAGCCGCCTCGGCGACCGCGCGACGAAACTCGGCCGCGGAACGCGCGAGGTTCCAGATCCCGTGCGCAACCACGAGGTCGGCGCTCCCGTCCTGCATCGGCAGGTAGTCCATGGACGCGCGCACGAGGCCGACCCGCCCGGCGACGTCTTCGGATGCGACCCGCCGGCGTGCGCCTGCGAGCATGGGCCAGGACACGTCCGTGCCGATCACGGTGCCGCCGAGCGCCGCCATCGGCGCGGCGTTGCGGGCCGCGCCGCAGCCCACATCGAGGATCCGTAACCGCGGGCAACGAGCAAGCTCGATGCGGACGAATTCCATGAGAACCGTGTTGGGGCCGGCGGTCGAGAAGCTTCCGACCGTCGCCGCCTCGTCCCAGCGGCTGGTTTCGGGTGACATCGCCCCGCTCAGGCCCTGATCATGATGAGCAGCATCTTGAAGGGGGCGATCGCCTTCACCGAGTGCGGCTTTCCGGCAGGGAGCCTGAGAAGCTGACCCGCGCCGAGACGGTGAGGCGTGCCGGAGATGGAGATGTCGGCTTCACCCTCGAGGTTGATGGCTACAGCATCATAAGGCGCCGTATGCTCGCTCAATCCCTCTCCGGCGTCGAACGCGAAGGCGGTTATCGTACCCGCCGGCTTTCGTACGACCGTCCGACTGACCACCGTTCCGGACTGGAAGGCGACGAGATCCGAGGCGACCACGGCGCCTTCGAGTCCCGGGAGCTCTGCGGGATTTTCTGACATGGGACCTCCGGTTCGGTACATGGGCAGGCTATCGACTGCGAAATTCGACTGCAAGACGATGTTATCGCGCCCCTCGCCTTCCCGGTCGACGGCCAAGCCAGGATCCAGACGTCGATCTCCAATCACGCCGGCCGGCGTTCACCGGCCAAATCACACGGCCACGGCCAGCACCATCTCCAAACTTCAGTTACACAAAACATCGGACACCTCCCGAACGTCTCCTTCCTGACGCCGTCGACCCGGTCCTCCGGCAGCAAGTCGCTCAGCGACCTCACGCCGACTGCCGGGCACTCAGGAACACCCGCTTCGCTCTGCTCAAAGCTCCCTGGAACTTGAATGACAGGCTCCAAATCTGCACATACGCTCACTGCCATGATCTTCCTCTGCTGCTCTTCCTTCCCCCGACCCGTCCCGCAATCGGATGACTACCGTCCACACCTTGTTGAGAAGAACCTTTTTTTCGACGGCCGGCCTCCAATGGAAGCCTTCCCGAGAAGAGATGGCGCACTCTCGGCGCTGGATCGATGAGCCCGCGGCTTATGAGCTGGGCGCCGAGAGAGTAGAAATACAGATAGCCTCTTTGCTCGCCGAAGCGGCCGATCACGGCGGCTGGCGTTGGGCCCGGCTTCCGTTCCAAGAGCGCTCCGAGGCCGCGAGCGACGCCGGTGTCATTCGGCGGGAACACGTCCGTTCGGCCGAGCCCCCGGAGCAGAACGACCGCCGCGGTCCAGGGGCCGACGCCAGGAATGCTCATGAGCTCCGCAAGCGCGTCACGCGTGGACAGCGCCGCTAGCCTCTCCTCCGTCAACTCCCGCGAGGCGATTTGTCCCGCGACGCGCCGGAGCGTCTCGGCCTTCTGCAAGCTCAAGCCGCCGGACTTCAGCGCTTCGATGCCGGCCTCGGCGACGACCGCCGGTTCCGGAAACGCGTGCCACCTCTCCCCTCCGAGATCGAGGGTTGCTCCGAAGCGATCGACCATCCGTCCCACGATCGATACGCCCGCGTCGAGGCTGAGCTGCTGAAACGGGATGACGCTCCCGAAGGCCTCGAAGAGGCTCGGAAAACGCGGTGGCCGCATGCCGCGGAGCGCGAGCGCAGTCGGTCGGAGCCCTCTCACCCGCTCCGCCAGCCGTTGGACAGAGGTCGGATCCACGTCGAGCCCCAGCATTCTCCGTAGTGAGGCCGCGACAAATCCCTGCGTCGCCCGCGACGGCTTGCCGTTCAGGATGGCGAAGCGAACCTGCGGATCGTCGACCGATCCGAGGTTTCGGGTCTCCACGAGAAGCACGCCATCCGGGGTGGACAGCGCCCGTCGATGGCACCCGTCCTCCCAGATATCTACGCGGTTCGTGGGCCGGCGCTGCAGAACGCGCACGGTCGCCTGAAGATGAAACGGGCCCACGGCCTGCAGTGGGCGGCTCGCGCTTCCCTCGTTCATGATTCCGAACGCTCTCCCTTCGAAGGCCGGGTCACACCAGCGGCAATCCTTCTCTCGAACTCGACTTCCGCTCGAAGACCTTCGAGGTCCCGGTGGACGACCGCTACCGCAAGCTTTCGGCCGCCCCGCTGGTAGGTGATCGTGCAGTCACGCTCGTCGAGGTCACCCTCGATATCCGCACTGTCCCAGCGCTCGGCGTGTCCGACATACGCGAGACCGAAGTCATACTGTTCCGTCCAAAAAAACGGGACGGTGTCGAACCGTTCCCGCCGGCCGAGGATGTTGCGAGCCGCGGTCTGGCCCTGGCGCTCCGCGACGACCCAGTGCTCGACGCGGATGCTCTCGCCGGTCAGCCGGTCGGGCCAGCGCGCGATGTCGCCCGCGGCGAAGATGCGCGGCGAGCTGGTCTCGAGGTACTCGTCGACGCTGATTCCCCGGTCGATGGCGAGACCCGCCTCCTGCGCCAGGGCGATCGCCGGACGCACGCCGATCCCGACGACCACGAAATCCGCCGGGAGCTCTTCTCCGCTCTGCAAGGTGACGCTGCGCGGGCCAATCGATGCGGCCTCCGTCCCGAGATGGAACGTCACGCCATGTTTCTCGTGGAGCCGGCGGAGAAAATCGCCGACTTTCGGTCCCAGGATCTTCTCCATCAGGCGCGTCTCGCGAGCGACCACGTCCACTTCGACGTTCCTTGCTCGTAGAGACGACGCGACCTCGAGCCCGATGAAGCTCGCTCCGATCACCACGGCGCGCCGGGAAGCCATCGCCCCGTCGACGATCGATCGGCTGTCGGCGAGCGTCCGCAGATAGTGGACGTGCGGGAGCTGCGCGCCAGGCACCTCGAGCCGGATCGGCTCGGCGCCCGTCGCCAGCAGGAGCGCGTCGAACTCGTGCACGTTCCCGTTGACGAGCGCGACGCTGCGGTTCGCGGTGTCGATGGACGCGACGCGGGCCCCGAGCCTCACGTCGATCGCGTGCCGTGCGTAGAAATCCGCGGGTCGAAGCGGGTTCGATTC